>NZ_BOPH01000105.1 GCF_016863655.1 Virgisporangium ochraceum | reverse complement strand
TTCCTGCGCGCGCCACCGGTCTTCCCGGTACGACGCCACCGACAGCAGCGGGATGCGGGTCGGAGCCCGGGCTTCGGCGGCTCGCGCGGCATCCTGACCCGACACCGGGCCCTCCGGACGCGCCGTGCTCTTTCCTGCGTCCGGGCCGCATCGCTCCTGGCGAATATGGTGGGTCGTGTGGTGGCTGGGTTCCGGTTGGGGATCGATGTCGGTTCCTCGAACACGACGGCTGCGCTGGCCGGGCCGGACGGGCGGGTGCGGCCCTTGCTGTTCGACGGGTCGCCGGTGCTGCCGTCCGGGGTGTGTGCGGTCCCCGGAGCGGGACTGTCGACCGGTCGTGACGCCAGGCACGCGGCCCGGGCACGCCCGGAGTGCTTCGAACCGGCGCCGAAGCGGCTGGTCGGTGTGTCGGAGTCGGTGCTCCTGGGTGAGGCCGAGGTACCGGTGGTCGACCTGGTCGCGGCGGTGCTGGGTCGGGTCCGTGACGAAGCTGTGCGGGTGGCCGGCGCGCCGGTGAGCGCCGCGGTGCTGACCTGTCCGGCGGGCTGGGGTCCGCTGCGTCGGGGTGTGCTCGCGGCCGCGGCGGACCGGGTCGGGCTGGTGGTGGATCGGCTGGTGCCGGAGCCGGTGGCGGCCGCCGGCTACTTCGTCGGCGTCCAGGGTGCGCGCTGGCCGGTGGGTGCCTGCGCGGTCGTGTACGACTTCGGCGGCGGGACGTTCGACGCCGCCGTCGTCCGTCGCACGCCGGACGGGTTCGAGGTGCTCGCGACCGAAGGGTTGGCCGATGTCGGCGGTGCGGACATCGACGCGGCCGTCGTGGCCGGCCTCGGCGCGGTGGTGGCCGCGCGGGCGCAGGACGTGTGGCGTCGGCTGACCGTGCCGTCGACGCCGGCCGAGCGGCGGGCCGCGTGGCTGCTCTGGGACGACGTGCGCACGGCCAAGGAGATGCTGTCCCGGGCGCCGCACACGTCGGTGCACGTGCCGCTGCTCGAGGAGGACCTTCCGGTGGGGCGGGAGGAGCTGGACCGGCTTGCCGCGCCGGTCGTGGCACAAACCGTTGCCGCGACAAGGGCCGCGGTCACGGCGTCCGGCGTGGCGACCGAGGAGGTGGCGGCTGTGTTCCTGGTCGGCGGTGCCAGCCGGTTGCCGCTGGTCGCGACCCTGCTGCACCGCGAGTTGGGCGTCGCGCCGACGGCGGTGGAGCAGCCCGAGCTCGTGGTCGCCGAAGGCGCGCTCGGCGCTTTGCCGACGCCGCCGGTCCCGCCGCCCGTTCGTGAGCG
This sequence comes from Virgisporangium ochraceum, assembly GCF_016863655.1. Classification (GTDB taxonomy): domain Bacteria; phylum Actinomycetota; class Actinomycetes; order Mycobacteriales; family Micromonosporaceae; genus Virgisporangium; species Virgisporangium ochraceum. The sequence continues at coordinate 233,121 of NZ_BOPH01000105.1, read as the reverse complement.
ACCCGACGAACAGCCGCCACCGGAGGCAGCATCGGAGCCACCGCCGGCGGCGCGCGATGCCATGCGGCGGTGGCGGATCCCGGTGTCGGCGGCGCTCGCCGTGCTCGTACTGGCGATCGTCGTGGTGGCAGCGCCCGGTCTGCTGTCGGCCCTCCGCGACGGCGACCCGGACGCGGCACCGTCGCCGCACGTGCTGGGGGTGGGGGCAGGCACGGTGCGGGACCTGGCCTTCAGCCCGGACGGCCGGCTACTGGCCGTCAGCGACGGTGACGAGACCGTTCAGATCTGGGACGTGGCCAGTCGCAGCCAGGTGGGCAACTCGCATCCGGCCGAGGTCGGCGTGATCCGGGCGGTGGCGTTTGCCGGCAACGGGCGCCTGGTCACGGCCGGCGGCAACGGCCAGGTGCGGATCTGGAACGTGGCCGACCGGTCCCGGTACGGCCAGCCGCTGACCGTCGGACCCGCGGTCGATTCGATGGCGTCGACTGGAAACCAGGTGGCGGCTGCCGTCGACAACGAGGTCCTGATCTGGGACGTGACAACTGGTAGGGAGATCAGCCGGTTCGCGGCCGTCGGTAATGAGGGTGGGCTGTCCGTGGCGCTCGACGCCGCCGGCACCGCGCTCGCGGCCGCCGGCGCCGACGGCTTCTGGCTGTGGGACCTCACGGCATCACCCAGGCAGGTCATCGCCGAGCGCGGCGGACCGGCGTACGCGGTCGCGTTCGGCCCGGATGGCCGCACCGTCGTCACCGGCCGCCGTGGCGCCGGCGGCGCCATCGTGTGGGACGCCCGCTCCGGCCGGCGCACGGCGACCCTCGACCGCTCCGAGACCGCCAACGTCTACAGGGTCGCCGTCAGCCCCGACGGCCGGCACGTGGCCACGGCCGGCTCCGAACCGGTGTCCTCGACGTTCCCCGTGCGGATCTGGGACCTGAGGGCACCGGAGGCGGCGGTGCGCACGATCTCCGTCGCGTTCGAGCCGAGTGCGGTCCGCTACAGCCCGGACGGCCGCTACCTCGCCGTGGGCGGAAGCAACGTCCTGCTGTTCGACCTCACCAGCGGCGGGTAGGTCGAGCCCGTATCGGGCACGACCGGTCGGCCGCCCAGTCCTGGCCGCGCCGGACCGCCAGCGAGTTCGCGATGCTCCAGGTGACGGGGAGAACGACAAGCTGCGCATGGCGAACCGGAAGTGCTCGGCGAGGGCAGTGGAGACCACCACTCGAACGACGGTCAGCGGTCCGGTCAGGTCAGAGCGGGTTGGCGGCGAACAGCTCCAGGTGAGCGCACTTCGGGCACCGGAACGCGTCGAGCTGCCACCGCGGCCGGCCGGAGGCCTTGGCGACGCCGAAGCCGTTGCGTTGCAGGAACCCGGGAACCCATCGGGCGAAGCCGAAGGAGGCGCGTCCGGTGTCCTCGACGTAGCCGGGCTCCAGGCCAACCGTGCCGCAGTGCGTGCACCTGAGCTGATTCACTCCGGAAGTGTAGGGAGTGGCGACCGCCCCGTTCACCGAGCCGCGGTCGTACGCCGTGCGAACAGCGATGCCCGCCGACGTGACGGAAGCGTGACGGTGCACAGGATCTCGCCCGCTATCCGGCCCTTCGGAGGTGGCAGCCGTGAGACTCGATGCGAATCGACCCGGCCGCGCGAAGGCCGGCCAACGCGGCCGCGACTGCCCGTTCGTGGCTGCCGAGAAGGTAGCCGACCTCCTCGCCGTCGAGAGTGCCGGCATTGCGCCCGTCGGGACCGCGCAGCAGTCGTTGACGCTGGATGTAGCCGACCGCCGCGAGCCCGACCTAACCGCTGAGAATCACGCCGACAAGCGCGTTCCACCGGCTGGGGGCTGCTATCTCCACCGACCGGGGAGCTTCGTCGTGCTGCAGCAGGTCCAGGAGCCGGGCGTCGGAATCTTCACTGTGGACCACCCTGTTCACAGCTGGATGACGTGACCGACGCGGGGTGGTGTGCGCCCGGTGTGGACCTCGGTCCACGCGTGTGGTAGTGCCTGCGGGCCGTCGCCGACCTGGACGTCGACCCGGCTGCGGACGGTGCCGGTGAACCGGTGCCAGGCTTCGCTGAACCGCTGGTCGAGGTGTTCGCGGCCCCAGTCGGTGGCGCGCTTGCGCATCTGGACCGGGGCGAAGAAGAACTCGTCGGCGGCCTGGGCGTTGGGGATCTGGTTGGTCAGTCCGACTGCGATGTCGCGGGTGAGACGGTCGCCGAGGTGCTGCCGCAGCGTGGCCCGGACCGCGGGCGCGCCCGACAGGTCCAGGTAGACGGTGGGAACGACATCGATGGTGTGGGCCTCGGCGTAGGACACCACGCGGTCGTAACAGCCGAGGGACTCGGTGAAGGCGACGTTGCCGGGCGAGGTGAGGCCGACCAGTTCCGGTCCGCGGCCGCGCAGTTCGTACGCGGCCGCGTACGCGGTCTTGCTCGACGCGGAGGACAGCACGAGCGACGACGCGCCGTAGAAGCCGTTGTCGACGATCTGGTCGGCCAGCATGAACGAGGTGAAGAACAGCGGCCGGAAGAGGACGAGCAGATCTTCGTCGTCGGCCCGGTACGCGGCGTCACCGGTGGTGAGGCGGTAGGCGTTGTACGGCGACGGCAGGTCCGCCCGGTGGGCGGTGGCGTCCCGGAAACCGGTCGCCCCGACCCGTTCCGGACGCACGACAAGGTGCCCGGCGGGCGGAAGGTAGCCGTAGAACCGCTGGCCCTCGTCGACTCCGGGAACGGTCGACGCGATCACGTCGGCGAACCCCCATACCGGCGGCAGCCCCCACTCCGCGTCGAGTCCACGGGGTTGGGGCGGGAAGAACTCCCAGTACCGCATCGCGTCTCCGAGGACCGCGTACGTGATGTTGTTGGCGGTCAGCCCGACCCGGTCCACGCGGAGGAGGGCTGCCCCCTCGGGCGGGTCGGGAACGTCGTTGTCGACCAGTGTGGTGCGGGCGAGGTCGGCACGGGCGACGGCGAACGTCCAGGAACGGGGCATGGCGTGACGGTAGGAACACCCGTTCCTGCTGACAACCGTCGGTCCCTGTGACGTTGTCCGACGGGACGAACGTGACACGCTCATCTCGCGGTGGCAGTGAGCACACTGGTGCCCGACGGAGAGGGGTGGTCATGGCGGTGGATCCGACCGGCGAGGACCTGGCGGCGTTTCTGGCCGGCGACCCGGACAGCCCGGTCGTCATGCTGAATCTTCTGCGGTTCGCCGAGGGTGGCCGCGAGCCGTACAGGGAATACAGCGAAGCGTTCCAGCGGACGTTCGCGCCGCGCTACGGCGTCGAGGTCATCTACGCCGGTAACGGTGAGACCGCGCTGGTCGCCGAGGACGGGCAGCAATGGGACGCCGTGCTTCTCGTGCGCTACCCGACGCGCCGCGCGTTCAGCCAGATGGTCGCCGACCCCGAGTACCGGCAGATCACCCACCTGCGCCGCAGGGCTCTCAGCGAGGCGGTCCTGCAACCGACGCAGCCGTGGGGGCGTCGACCCGACTCCGGAACGACTTCGGGCTGACCGGACCGACATCGTCGTGAGCTACCTGACGCGCTGATCGGTCCCCAGGGCACCCTCGGTGCACCCCGGTTGCCCGGGCCGGAACCGGTATCCTCACAGGCGTCGATGGCGAGCGGAGCGGGGCCCGAGAACGACTCGCGGGACTGGCGTCTGGCCGGGGGGATCGCCGACTTCGCCGGGCTCGACCAGCATCAGCTCACCGAACTGCGCGGCAGCGTCCTGCGCGGCCGCGACGACAGCAGGAATCTGATCGCGGCCGCCGTGGACGTGACCCGGCCGATCGAGGCACGCCTGGACGGTGGCTGGATCCTGCCCCCGGCGCTCGCCGCGTTGGTGGAGGACGTCGGGCCCGCGTCGTCGGGGCCGCTCGCCCGCGAGGTCTACACCCGCGCCGCTCAGCCCGGCGAGGACGAACTGTACCGGCAACTGCTCGGCACATCCCCGGCGTCGGTGGACCCCGCCGGCGGCGCCGTGGCCTGATCGTGGCCGGCGCGATCGGTGCGTCGGTGGTGGCGTCGGTGGCCTGGTTGATCGTCCGGTCGCTGGGTCCCGAGACCGGGGAGCTGCCGTACTCGCCCAGTGCGTTGTCCGACGTCTGCGACGGCACCGTGTACCCCGACGCGTCCGGCTACACCGGCGCCGGGCCGCACCTCACGATGCTGTACGCCACCGACTACAACCTGCGCCAGACCGGCCGCTGGAGCACCCCGCCGGAGATTGTCGACGCCGGGAACGCCGCAGTGTTCTCTCCGCGGCCTGGAGGCCGCAGGAGTCCAGCGAGGTCCGGGCGGTCGCCTGCATGGCCGTCGACGAGAAGAGCCAGAACACGATCGACCGGTGCGGGTACAGAGACCCGCAGCGGCCGGGACTCGCCCAACCCCCGATACCCGTTCCGATGTACCGCGGTGAGTTCACCATCACCCTGTACGAGACCCGCACCGGCCGCCGCATCCACCGGACCACGATCTCCGGCCAGGACGCCGAGTGCCCGTCGACCCTGCCCGCCGGGGTTTCGTCGACGGATGAGCGAGGGTCGCCGATGCGGCGGTGCTCGCGCATCCCCGCGTGCCGTGTGCGCGCGGATGTGGGCACGGTCCGGGTCGGTCCGGACGCACGGGGTCAGGGCGGAGCGCTCGGGGTGCCGCAACATGTTGTGAAGTTCTTACGGGCAGCGGGATCTTCTTACAGACCGGTTACCGGTACCGCTGTCTTCCTCGTGTGGTGGTTCGTTGCGCGTATCCCCGGATGCCGCCGTCGTGCCCGGCCGGCACGGAACACCACAACGAGGTGAGAGCGAATGAGACACGGAACGGTAGGCATCCCTCCCCGGCGGTTGCGGGTGGGACTGGTCGTGGTGACCGCGGTCGGGTTGGCCGTCGCGGGGATCGGAACCAGCGTCTGGAACGCGCGGGCGTCGGCGGAGGCCGCGCCGAGGTCGGCGTTCGTACGGATCCAGGACGTCGCACCGAACGTGCGGACGCCGCAGGTCCTGCCGACCGGCTCGACCGGTGTGTTCACCGTGGACTGCGGCACGAACGGCAACCGGAAGTTCAGCCCGGACAACCCGGTGGCCCAGCCCGGCGTGAAGAACGGCGCTCAGCACGTCCACGACTTCGTCGGGAACCTGTCCATCAGCGCGGAGTCGTCGGACTCCAGCCTGGAGGAGTCCGACACGACGTGCCGCAACGGCGACAGGTCGTCGTACTTCTGGCCGGTCGTGCGGATCGACCGGAAGGCCAACGTGATGGCGCCGGACGTGTCGGGGACACCGACGGTCAGTTGCCCCTCGGTCGCCGGCCGGCTGCCGGCGGTTCCGCAGCAGGCACGCGCCGAGGTTGACCGGAACCTTGCCCTCCTGGGCCAGCAGGTCGCCGAGGCGAACCAGCGGCTGGCCGCTACCCGTGGACAGGGCGGGCCGGACTTCGTCAACAACGCGATCCTCGGCCCGTTGCGCAGCAAGCGGATCGCCACCCTCGACCGGATCGCGATCGCGATCGGCCGCACCGGTCCTCGACCCACCGGCCTGGAGTCACTGGCCGACTGCGATCTCAGCTACGACGGCGCACACGCCGGTCACGCCGCGCGCCGCACGTCCCGTGGCCAGGCCTCCACGCCGCTGGCCGTCACCCCGACGGTGAACTGCCCGACGGTGCGGGACCGGCTGCCCGGTGTTCCGGCGCAGGCGCTCGACGAGGTGAACCGCAATCTCGACCTGCTGGACAAGCAGATCGCCGAGGCGAACCAGCGCCTGGTCGCCACCCAGGGCCAGGGCGGGCCGAACTTCGTCAGCAACGCCATCCTCGGCCCGCTGAGGGACAAGCGGGTCGCGACGCTCGACCGGATCGCGATCGCGATCGGACGGCATGCCGCCCGGCCCACCGCACTGGAGTCCTTCGCGCAGTGCGCGCTGACCAACGGCGGTGGCGTGACCGCGACGCCGGGCGGCGCCTCGCCCGCGCCCACGGCGTCCCCGTCCGACCTGCCCGGTGTGGTGGGTCCGAACCTGGAGATCGCCGGCAACGTCGGCGGCATCGTGCGACCGGCCAGCGTCACCATCGAGTACCGCGGCAACGCCGTCGACCGGGTGGTGCCCATGCCGAAGTTCCTGAAGGCCATCGTCGGCGACGCCAAACCGACCAGCCGCGGACCGGCCAACGCCCGCGCCACCTGGACCTGCAGCGGCTTCACCGACCGGTTGTCGGCCAAGTACGTCATCTGCCCGGCCGGCAGCCAGGTCATGCGCGTGCACAACTTCGCCAGCTGCTGGGACGGCAGGAACACCGACAGCGCCAACCACCGCGACCACCTGAAGTTCGCGGACCCCGTGACCGGCGCCTGCCCGAGCGGGACCGTCGCCGTACCGCAACTACGCATCACCATCGCCTACGACATTCCCCGCAGCGTCCAGAAGAAGGGCCAGTACCAGCTCGACTCGTTCCCCGAGGAGAACCACAACCCGTTCTCCGACCACAACGACTTCGCCAACGTCAACTCCACCGAGACGATGGCCAGGATCGCCGCCTGCATCAACGCCGGCGGCCGCTGCAGGTAGAACGCCTCGACGAAGACCCGGGTGGGTGGTCGACAGGCCACCCACCCCGGAGGTTGCGTGTAGCCCGTGTATAGGACGCTGTGATCGACTGTCGTGTACGCAGCCCCCAGACCTGTCGAGGCAGAGCGACCAGCCACATGAGTTCCGACCCACCCGATCCGTATGTCGTGCTCGGTGTCTCGCCTGGCGCCTCTCTCGAGGACCTCAAACGGGCCCGCCGCATCCTGGCGATGAAATGGCATCCCGACCGGGGCTGGGCCGACTCGGGTACCGACAGGCTCGAACGCGACCGGCAGATGAAGCTGATCAATGCCGCGTATCAGGAGCTCTCCCGGCGGGATCCCGTTCGGGAGGCGGCCCGCGCGCGGTCCGAGCAGGCGGAGCGTGAACGGGAAGCACGCGAGCGGGAGGCCCGTGAGCGCGCGGCGGCCGACACGGCTGCCCGTGAACGCGCGGACCGCGAGCGGAGGGCCCGCGAGCGCGCCGAGGAGGCCGCCCGCGAGCGCGCGGAGCGCGAACGCCGGGAGCGGGCGGAGGGTGCACGCCGGGAGCGCGAACGCGCGGAGCGTGAGCGCGCCGAGAACGAACGCGTGCAACGGGAACGGGCCCGGGCGGAGCGCGACGCGCGTCAGCCCAGCCGGTTCGCCGCGGAGACGTTGTCCGAACGCACCACGTTCCGTCCCGTGGGGCTCGTGTTCCCCAGCGGGCGGGAGGGTTTCACGATCCGGATATGCGTCGACGGGGACGACGACGTCATCTTCCTGGCCCGCGGACGCCGCCTCCTGCTGTTCGACTCACCGGGGTCGATGGCGACGTTCCTGGTGACCGACTACAACCACGACCTGACCAGGCTTCCGGCCTGGAAGGACATCCGCACGTCGATGGCGCAGTCGCCACCGGTGCCGGACGTGGACGACTACGCCGACTTCGAGTTCATCCTGCAGTCGCTGCATGCCGCGCCGGCGGAATGGGTTCCGGAGCCGTTCCTGGTGTGCCGCGACATGGTCCTCGAGATCGGGACGGCGTTCGACCACCGCAGACTCCTGGAGCTGGTCGGCCCCGGAACACCCATCGACCGGCTCGACGACCTCCTGCGGGCCGTCGAGACCCCGTTACCGGGGTGGCGTTCGCGTCGCCAGCTTCGGAAGCTCGACGCCAACCAGCTCGGCATGCACTGGCGACTCGCCGCCAGCCGGCTACGGAGCATCGCGCACTGGCACGCCCTGCCGTGACACCGCCCAACGCGTCGGCACCGACGGGCGGCGTTACCTCCGACGGATCCGGGTAGTACGCCCTCGTGGAGTCGTTGATATTCGGAGCGGTCGCCTCCAGTGCTCTCGTCCTCGGGGCGCTGGCCGGTGTCCGTATCCGGCTGCCGAAGGCTGTACTCGCGGGCATGCTCGCGTTCGCCGCGGGAGCGTTGATCACCGCTCTGTCCTTCGAGCTGTTCGAGGACGCCTATGAACGCGGTGGGATCTGGCGGGCCGCCCTCGGCCTGGTCGTCGGTGCCACCGTGTTCACGTTCCTCAGCCGCTGGCTGGACCGCGTGGCGCAGGGCCGGCACGAGGAGGCCCACGGCAGCGAGAAGCTGGATCTCGACGCGCCGGCCCAGGATCGGCCGGCCTCGACGGCGTCGACGTCCGGAGCCGCCGGCCTGGCCCTGCTGGCGGCGGTGACGCTGGACGGCGTGCCGGAGAACGTCGCGTTGGGGGTCTCGCTGGAGGAGGGCACCGGCGGTCTGGCCCTGCTCGCGGCGATCTTCGTGTCGAACTTTCCCGAGGCACTGGTGGGCAGCGCGTCGATGCGGGCGCAGGGACGCTCGCAGCGGTTCGTCCTCGGCACCTGGGCCGCGTGTGCGGCACTGCTCACCCTTGCGGTGGTACTCGGCGCCGGACCGCTGTCGAACACGTCGGGGGAGACGATTTCGCTGCCCCTGGCGTTCGCGGCCGGCGCGGTTCTCGCGTCGTTGGCCGACACCCTCATGCCGGAGGCGTTCGAGAAGGGCGGCCCACTGGTCGCGTTGAGCACCACGGCCGGGTTCGTCCTGTCGTTCGTCCTGGCCACGCTCTGAGCCGCGGTCCGCACATCGAGGCGCGTACGCGCCTCGAGCGCATTCCGGTCGACGTCGGCAGTCAACCTTTTGCCATCGGCGGTCGTCTTGCTCCCCGACGAAGGGAGCATCCATGCACTTTCCGCTCGGGCGCCGCATTCCGCCGGCGCTCGCGTTGACCGGTCTGGTCGCGGGATCGACGATCGCGCTGACCCTCCTGCCCGGGCCGAGGGCCGAGGCCGAACGACAGCCCGTCGGGCACCACGCCGGCGGGCGCACGGTCACGCTGGTCACCGGGGACCGGGTCACGATGGAGGGCGACCGGCCGCTCGTCGAACGGGGACCGGACCGCGACGGCGTGACGTTCACCGTCTCGACCGGCGACGGGCGGGTGCGGGTGGTTCCGTCCGACGCGGCCCCGGCGCTGACCGCCGGCCGGCTCGACCCACGGTTGTTCGACGTGACCGGGCTGCTCGACATGGGGTACGACCGGACCGGCTACCTGCCGCTGATCGTCACCGGCGACACTCCCGCGCTGAGGTCCGCCACCGGCCTGCGGCAGCAGCGCAGCCTGGCCGCGATCGGCGCGACCGCCGTCCGGCAGGAGCGCGCCGGCGCCGCCCGGTCATGGCAGGCCCTCACCGCGAACATCAAGGGCAAGATCTGGCTGGACGGGATGCGCAGGCCGGCCCTGGACGCCAGCGTGCCCCAGGTCGGCGCCCCCGCCGCCTGGGCGGCCGGGTACACCGGCACCGGGTCCACCGTCGCGGTGCTGGACAGCGGCGTCGACGACACCCACCCCGACCTGGCCGGACAGGTCACCGCCCGGATGAACTTCACCGATGGGCCGGAGCCGGACCGGGACCTGACCGGCCACGGCACCCACGTGGCGTCGACGATCGCCGGCACCGGTGCGGCGTCCGACGGGCGCTACAGGGGCGTGGCGCCCGGGGCGAAGCTGTTGGACGGCAAGGTCTGCGGCGTCGAGGGCTGCGCCGAGTCGGCGATCCTGGCCGGGATGAACTGGGCCGCCGCCGAGCAGCGCGCCAGGGTGGTCAACCTGAGCCTCGGCGGCGAGGACGACCCGGCCGTGGTCGACCCGGTCGAGGAGGCCGTGCAGACGCTGTCGGACCGGTACGGCACCCTGTTCGTGGTCTCCGCCGGAAACAGCGGAATCGGCGCCGTCGACGTGTCCGGACAGATCTCCTCGCCGGGCAGCGCGCCGGCCGCGCTCACGGTCGGTGCGGTCGGAGGCGACGGGCGGATCGCCGGCTTCTCACTGCGCGGGCCGACGGCCGACGGATCGCTCAAGCCGGACATGACCGCACCGGGCGTCGACATCACCGCCGCCCGCAGCGCTGAAAGCCCGGGCAGCGGACCGTACACGGCGAAGTCCGGCACCTCGATGGCCGCGCCGCACGTGGCCGGCGGCGCCGCGATCCTCGCCCAGCGGCACCCGGACTGGACCGGCCAGCAACTCAAGGCCGCGCTCGTCGGCTCGGCGACGCCCAACGCCGCGTTCGACGTGTACGCGCAGGGCGCCGGTCGGCTCGACCTCGCCCGCGCGGTCACCGCGACGGTGACGGCGGCACCGGCCACCATCGGGTTCGGCATCCAGCGCTGGCCGCACGCCGACGACGCCGTGCTGACGAGGACGGTCACCTACCGGAACTCCGGCCGGGCGGCGGTGACCCTGGCCCTGCGGCTGGACAGCGCCTCGCCGGTGTTCGCACTGAGCACCGCGACGCTGACCGTGCCGGCCGGCGGCACCGCCGACGTGACGGTCACCGCGGACACCCGGACGGACGCGCCGGACGGGCTTCTGGGCGGCTGGTTGATGGCGAGCGCTGGCGAGGTGACCGTCCGCACGCCGGTCGCCGTGCACAAGGAGGTCGAGAGCTACGACCTGACCATCCGGCCCACCGACCGCAAGGGAGGCACACCGCCGGCCTTCGGGCTGACCATGATGACCCACGCGGGTGCGGCGGTGATCACCACGGGGTTCACCACGGTGAACGGGACGCGCACGTTCCGGCTGCCGCGCGACAGCTACACCCTCGTCGGCACGGTGGCGGAGAGCACGACGAACCCGAAGGAGGTCCCGGTCCGCACGCTGCTCGCGCAGCCGGACCTGGTGCTCAACCGCGCGCTCACCGTCGACCTGGACGCCCGGGTCGGCCAGCCGATCACCGTCACGGTTCCCCGTTCCGACGCCAGGCAGGTCGCCGCGCACCTCGGGGCCGGCACGGACGCGGGCGGTGTGACCTTCCTCGGCGACGACTTCTCGACCGTCTTCGCCGGCCGCATCGGCGGCGACACGCGGTTCGAGAAGTTCCGGGTGTTCGTCGGCGCCGATTTCGCCCGGGCCGACGCGACCGGATCGACGTTCGCCAGCCCGTACCACTACGCGCTGGCCTACCCGCAGCGCGGCTCGATGTTCGCCGGGTTCCAGCGCACCGTGGTCGACAGCGAACTTGCCCGGGTGACGGCGGACTTCGCGGCGTCCGGCAGGGACGGGTCGACCGGCCTGAAGCGGACGCGGATGATCGCGGCGGAGATGGGCGCGTCGGCGTCGGTGTTCATGCCGGTCCCGCTGCCGTTCACGCGCACCGAGTACTACAACACCGAGCCCGGCGTGACGGTGGCCGGCGACTTCAGGGAGCAGGACGCGGACGGCAACGAGGTGCAGTCCAACCTGACCGAGGGCGGCGTGTCCTACCGGGCCGGCCGGTCGTACCGGGAACTGTGGAACCGGGGCGTGTTCGCACCCGCGGTCGCCACCACGCCCGGCAGCGCCTTTGCCGGGGTGGGCCGGGACGGTGACACCATGGTGATCCGGCCCGCCCCGCTCGCCGACGGAGCCGGCCGCCCCGGCGGCGACGCCACCGCGACGACCACGACCCGGCTGTTCCGCAACGGGATGGAGATTCCGCTGGGTCCGCCGGGGGCGCCGACGTCCGTGCCGTCGGCCGACGCCGCGTACCGGTTGGAGTTCCGGTCGACCCGCACCGGTCCGCTGTCCCCGACGGTCGACGCGGTCTGGACGTTCCGGTCCGGACCCGTCGAGGCCGGTACGCACACCAACCTTCCACTGTGGACGGTCCGGTTCGCGCCGCGGCTCGACGGGCGCAACACCGCACCCGCCGGCCGCCCGTTCACGGTGCCGGTGCTGTTCACGCCGCAGCCCGGATCGGGCACCGGCACGCTGAGGAGCCCCCGCGTGGAGGTCTCCTACGACGACGGCCGCACCTGGGTGCCGGCGAGAATGAACGGCCTCACCGCACACCTGACCCATCCGCGGAACGGCGGGTTCGTGTCGCTGCGGGCCACGGCGTCCGACAGCCGGGGCAACACGGTCACGACGACCGTGATCCGCGCGTACCGCTACGCCTGATCCGGCGCGGGCATGGGCCGCCCCGGGCGGCCCATGCCCGCGATTGACCTGCCGTGTGGACGGCTGACCCGGCCGGCGAGAGTCGTGGCCGGACGCCGGGACCGTGCGATGCGCGCGCTCATCGGCGATGCTCTGTGCCATGGCTGAACCGGAGATCCTCAAGGACGAGCCGCACCGTCCCGTGGTGCGGATCGGCGACACCGTCCGCCGGCCGGTGCAGCCGTGGACGCCGGCGGTGCACGGGCTGCTGCGGCACCTGGAGTCGGTGGGCTTTCCGTACTCGCCGCGCGTGCTGGGCATCGACGACGAGGGTCGCGAGGTTCTGACGTACCTGGAGGGCGAGTCCGGCACCGACGGCCTGGCCAAGGTGGTCGACGACCGCGGACTGGTGGCGATGGCCCGGCTGCTGCGCGAGTACCACGAGGCGGTCGCCGGGTACCGGCCGGCCGGCGCCCGATGGGCCCTGACCATCGCCACGACGGGCGCGGCCGATCCTCCCTCGCCCGGCGAGCTGATCTGCCACGGCGACTTCGGCCCGTGGAACCTCGTCTGGCGCGGTACCGAACCCGTCGGCATCATCGACTGGGACTACGCGTTGCCGCATCCGCCCCTGTGGGACGTCGCCTACGCCCTGGAGTACGTGGCCCCGTTCCGCGACGACGCCGAGTGCCTGCGGTCGCTGCGCTACCCGGCGCCGCCGGACCGCAGGGCCCGCCTCGAGCGCTTCGCCACCGCCTACGGCCTGACCGACCTGACCGGCCTGGCCGACGCCGTCATCGATCAGCAGCAGTCCGTCCTCGACTGGTCGCTGCGACTCGCCGACGAGGGCCACCAGCCCTTTCTCGCCTGGCGCGGTTCCGGCCACTTCGACGGGGTGGCCGAGCGGGTCCGGTGGAGCCGCGCCAACCGCCACCTGTTCAGCGCGGCGCCGCCTACCTCGGCATCCTCGTCGCCGCACGCACCCTGACAACTACCCGAGCGATGTACGGGAGGATCGGCGGTGGTCAGCGTCCCCAGCGGTCGGCCCGCCAGAGCCGGATCCGGCCCGTGTAGCTACCGGTGACGAACCGGGTGCCGTCCGGGCTGATCGCCACCGTCGATATCTCGTCGGCGTCGACCCGCCAGACCGACCGGCGATCGCCGGTGGCGGCGTCCCAGAGCCATACCCGGCCGCCCTCGTCGGCGGTGACCATGGTCGATCCGTCCGCATTGAGTTCGACCTGGACCAGGCTCGTGTCGACGGTGCGGCGCCACCGGACCCGACCGGTGTCGACGTCCCACGACCGGACGAGTTCGTGACCGTCGGCATCCTTTTCGATCGTGGCCAGGGTCGATCCGTCGCCGCTGAAGGCGAAGGCGGAGTCCGCCGCCCTGGTGAGGCTGTGGAGGCGGGCACCGGTCGTGGTGTCCCACAGCGCGATCCCGTCGTCATTGGTCGACGCGAGCGTGGGCAGGCGTGGATGGAACAGGAGGATGGAGGCGTTCGGGACCGGGAGGGTGCCGACCGTCCGGCCGCTCGCCACGTCGATCAGGCGGACGCCGTCCTCCTCGGCGGACGCGAGCACGGAGCCGTCGGAGCTGAGGGCCAGTTCGCCGGATGAATCCAGGGTGGTGTCGGCGACGAGGACCGTGCGCCGTTGGCCGGTCGCCGCGTCCCAGATACCGATCTCCCGGGGGGAGAATTCGTCCAGGTTCGACGCCAGGGCCGTGACATCGGCGGCCAGGGTCGACCCGTCCGCGCTGAGGGCGAGTGCGAAGCCCACGTTGATGCCGTCGCCGACCCGGACGGTGCGGCGAATGCGGTGGGTCACGGGATCGTGGAACCGGGCCGTGCCGTCGTCGGAGCCGCTCACCAGGGTGCCGTCGGTTCCGTACAGCAGATACGTCACGGTGTCGTCGTGGTCCGGTAGGTCGGCCTCGTACGCCTCGGGGAGCACCACCGACGTGACGGGCAGCAGCGCGACCGCGAGCAGGGCCGCCATGGGCCACCACCGGCGGGCCCGGGGATCGGTCCGGTCGGGCGGAGGCGGCTCCGGCGGCGCCAGGTGGACGCGGAGCAGGTCGTGCCGGAACTGGTAGGACGGGCCGGCCTGGCGCAGGACGCCAGCGGCGTGCGCCCGCCGGAGGAAGCGCATCGGCCGCCACGGCAGGTGGCCGCGTGCCGCCAGCCACAGCCGCGCCATCGTGTAGGACAACCACGCCGCCCCGGTGCCGAACGCGGCGAGCAGACCGAACACGGCGGCGATCGTCAGCGTCACCACCGGGTGCAGGCCTAGAGGCGCGGCGTAGATGAAGTGGGCGGTGACCGCGGTACCGGCGACGACCACGGTGACGGTCGCGAGCAGCGCCGTTCGGTCGCTGCGCAGCATCGACAGGGGTGAGGTCACGACGTCGGCCGCCGGTGTGCCGGTGAGCCAGCGACCCAGACCGACCGGAATCCCGATGACAAGCATGAACGCGAGCGGAAGATATGGACCCCCGAGTGGAATCGTCAGGAGGCCCACGAGGAGCCCGAGCGTCAGCCCGAATCCGAGGCTCGGCAACAGGCGCCCGGGGCGCAGCGAACTCCGGCGTGGTTCGCCGCCGCGGCCGGCGCCGAGGCCGGCGAGCACCGCCGCGAAGATCGAGCCGATCACCGCGAATGTCACGGCGTAGCCGGGCTGGATCACCAGATCGGTGCCGACGATGACGAGCAGGGTGTTCGCCGCCACGGCGCCCGGCGGGTCGAGCAGCCCCCGGACCGCCAGGAACGCCGTGACGAGCACCGAGAACAGCGCGGCCACGGTCGTCACCGCGACCGTCACGTCCACTATGGAGTTTCGTGCCGTCGCCCAGATCCAGCGCCGGCCGGTGACCTGTCCCGTCGCCCGGGTCACGCGGACGGTGTGGCGGCCGCACAGCACGCCCACCGAGAGACCGATCGCCGCGCCGAACGCCGCATTCGGGGCGCTGCCGTCGACTGCCAGGCCCGTCAGCGATCCGACGACGGTCAGCGCGGCGGCGACGATGCCGATCAACACCCCGTCGGGGACCGCGCGGGCCAGGCGCCACCAGAGCAGGTCCGGGTCCCGGGCGGTGTCGCGCAGGTGCCGGGCCAGGTATGCGAGCCAGCGGCGTTCCCGCCGGCCGGCGTCCGGGCCCGGGTAGGCGGTCTCGAGCAGGCGGTCGAGGAGGTGGCGTTCGAGTTCGGCCACGGTGCGAAAGGCACACAGCTGGGAAGGATCGGTGCCGGGACGCTGGTACACCCGACGGGCAAGGGCGATCATCAGCGGCGTCGACAGGACCGTCGCGATCGGACCGGTCGGGTTGCGGCGTAGCTCGTCGAGCACCGGTTGCCAGCGGGTGCTGCCGGACACCTCCCGGTCGGTCAGGAACGCCTCGGCGTCGGCGGCGCGGACCGGGTCGATCTCGACCACGGCGGCGTTGGACAGCGCGCCGGCTTGGCCGACGGCCTGCTCGAACTCCTCGTGCCGGCACGTCACCACCATCGGGAGGCCGCTGCCGGCGGCCCGGTCCAGGCTCTCCAGGGCCGGGCCGAGCAGGGGCAGCGGCATCTCGTCGAGGCCGTCGAGGACGGGCAGGACGAGCCGGCCGTCGATCAGCTGCCGTACCGTGGCGACGGCGGCGGGTCCGAACCCGGCGACCGCCGGGTAGTCCGCGGCGATCCGGCCGGCCACCCAGGTCTCGATGGGCTCGGCCGGGTTCCAGCCGGCGACGGTGAGCAGCACCGGTACCGGCCCGTCGGCCGCTTCCGCGGCCGCGATGGTGAACAGCACCGCGAGCGTCGTCTTGCCGGCGCCGGGCGCGCCGAGCACCACCAGTTGCCGCTGGCCGTTGGTCCGAAAGGCGTCGACGAGCCCGCGGGCCGAGGCAAGCGCGTCCCGGTCGGCCAGTGACCCGCGCAACGACCGCGTCCCGGTGCCCGGGGCCGCAACGCTCACCGGACGGGCGGTCGGGTGCCAGGTCAGCCGCAACGGCCGCGGCTGGGTGAGACGGCGGGCGGCGGCCTCGGCGGTCCACTGCACGCGGACCGCCTTCCGGAGCCGGTCGGCCACCGGCGGGCCACCGTCGTCGACGCGGCGTGCGAGGCGGACCAGCCACACCACCAGCGAGCACAGCGCCAGCAGGCCGGCGAGCACGAGCGACAGGACGCCGGCCCAGTCGCCGGAGCCGTCCATGCCCTGACCCGCCACGAACACGGTCACGCCGGCCAGACCGGCGAATCCGGCCAGGCCGACGCCCACGGCGGCGACGAGCCACGGCGTCCGGCGAGTGCTCACTTACGCAGTGTGATCGATCGGCGGCATCGATCGCATCCGCTCGACGGTCGGCATTCGGACCCCGCTGTCGTATCGGGGACGGTCGCTACTCTCTGCGTCGTGACCTTCTCGGAGCAACTGTGGCTGGTTCTCCTCCAGGCGTCGTCGACCGCCGTTTTCGTCACGATCCTCGGAACCGTTGTCGTGTCCAGCTGGACAACCCGGCGCGAGCGTGGCCGGGCCGCGTTCGAGACCAGGACCAAAATCCTCGACGAGGTGGCCCGCATCGGCCAGGGCACCTACGTGTTCATGCAGCACACCCGTCGGCAGATCATCCGCGCCTCCGACGAATCCGATAGGGCCGAGACCCTGCGGGCACTGGACCAGCGCTTCTTGGACTTCTCCGTCGAGGCCGCGCGAATTCAGACCGTCATCCGTGCCCGGTTCGGAGTCCAGCGAGCGGCTGCGACGCCTGGTGCCGGCGCGTTCCTTGTCGAACAGGAGCCGGCCGACGCCCACTCTGGGGCCGGTGCGGGTATGCCAGGGCGCGAACAGCCGCGTGCCTTCGCGGCCCATATCTCCGTTTGATCACCAGCCGACTGGCGGCAATATACCGACGGTCGGTATATTGCCGGAATGGTCATGCAGGAACCGACGTTCTTCATCCTCACCGCGCTTGCCGAACGGCCACGTCACGGTTACGGCGTCATCCAGGCCGTCGCTGACTTGTCCGACGGGCGGATCAGGCTACGCGCGGGCACGCTCTACGCCGCGCTCGACCGGTTGGCCGATGGCGGTCTGGTGACCCTCGACCGCGAGGAGGCCGTCGGCGGGCGCCTGCGCCGGTACTACCGGCTGACCGAACACGGCGCCGCCGCCCTCGCCGCGGAAGTCTCCCGGTTGCAGACCAACGCCGCCGTCGCCGCCGCCCGGATCCGGTCCTACGGTTCCCGTACCGCCTTGGGGTCGGCCTGATGAGCGCCGCCGACCCGCTCGCCCGCGCCTACCGTCGACTGCTGCGGGCGTACCCGCGCCACTACCGGCGCGTCCGCGGCCTGGAAATGCTCACGACGCTGCTCGACTCCGTCGCCCCCGGCCAGCGCCGGCCGTCGGCGCGCGACGTCGTCGACATCGTCTACGGCGGCGTGGCGTACCGATTCAGGGTGCCGCCCACCTTGGGCTACCGGGTGATCGCCGCCACGGCCGCGGTGTCCGTCGCCGGACTCGCGGGGTGGATCGGCGCCCTGGCCGGCTGGCAGCGGGGTACGAGTCTGCCGACCAGGGCCGAGGTCGTGGCGGCGGTCACCGTCGCCGTTCCCGACGCCGCACAGCGCATGCCCACCGGGCAGAAGACCTGTGACTGGCGATGCGACCCGTCCGACCCGTCCGACGACGCGGTGACCACGTACCGCGGTCCGTTCCAGTCCGACCCCATACATGCGCAGCTCTTCGACCGTCCGCGGGGGACCGATCCGGCGGTGAACCGGGTCTATCTGCCGTTGACGACGCCCCGCGATCAGATGCCGACGACCGCCGCACAGGCGCACGACCGGCTGGCCGCGGCCGGCTGGCGGGTCAGCCCGGTACGCATCGATGGCGACACCCAGGGCTTCTGGGCCGTGAAGGGCGGCCTCACCCTCCGGTTCCAGGGGCGCGGCACGACATACCCCGACGATCCGGCGGTCGCGTTCATCGTCCACCACGACGCGCCCGCGGCCACCCTGCCGGCCGCCGTCGTCGGTGCCGGCGTGGGCCTTGTCTGCGGCTGGTGGGCGGCCGCGTTCGCGATCCGGCGTTTCCCCCGCCACGGCCGGCCGATCCAGACCGCCATGCTCTCGACCGGCGTGGCCGCGCTGTCCGTCGCCGCGGTCACCTCCGCGAACGCCCTGCTGAACACGGTGTCCCACCTCAGCAACGGCGGCCCGGGCCAGGCGCAGTCGGTTCTGCTCGGGGCCATGTTGCAACCGCTGCTCCCGCTCGCGGCGATGGGCCTGCTGGTCTGCCTCGTCCTGGCCATGACACCGGTACGAAGGACCGCGGAGATGCCCGCACCCGGCCCCCGGCCCGACCCCGGCCCGACCCCGGCCTGACCCTGTCCGCGCGCAGCTGGCGCGGGGCGTGGCCCGGAAGACGCCCGACACGACCCCTCGGTGCCGGTGTCCGATGTCGATCGACCGCAATTCCCTGCGGCGCGGCCGGATGAGATCGCCCAGGAGATTCAGGGCGCGGATGGACAACGAGATCGCCGACGGGCGGCCGCTCGCCAGCAACGTCGACCAGGTCGAAGGATGAGGACGAAGCCCGACCCGGTGGGGATTGTGTTCCCGGCGGAATCGGGCGACTGCCCGGCGGATCGGGCACCGTCCCGATCCCCACGGGCCCACCGCTGGGCGACCGTGGACGGGACCGCGTCGACCGGATGAAGGGTGGCGACCGTGTCGTTTGCGAATCTGGGAATAGGAGCCTGGGCCGCCGTCTGGATCGCCGTCGCCGGGGTCGTCGCGTACCGGGCACGCCGCGGCGACCGGCACCGCGCCGCCGCCTGGATGATCACCGTCGCGGCCTTCCTCGCCGTGCAGGAGGACCCGGCGCTGTGCATCTGGTACGCCTCGGTCCCGCCGAGCGTCGACCCCGATGGCGTTCTCGGTGTCGTCCACGCGCACTCGCGCGGTCACATGCTCGGCAGTGGGGTCTTCGCCGTGGCCGGACTCGCGGTGGCCGTCTGGGTCGCCCACGTCGCGTTGAGACGCGGTGAGCGCTGGGCGTGGCGCGCGCTGCTGGCCTACCTGCTGCTCGGCGCCGCGGTCGACATCGCGCAGGTGCTGTTCATCTACCCGCACGGCTTCCCCGTGGGAGCCACTCCCGCGGATGGCGTGCGCGGGTTCGGCTGGCCGCAGATCGCGGCGTGGATCGCGATCTGGAGTTTCGCACTGTGGTTCAGCCGTGGAGAGGCGGTCACCAGAGCCGGCCGGAAGCCATCACTGACGCACCGGTCGACCCCGGAGAACGGATGAACGCCAGAACCCGATCGACGCCACCACGCTGACCGGCCCCGGATCCGGTGCAGGCCTGCTCACCGTGGCGGGCGACCCGCTGACCGACCTCACCGCGCTGACCGCGGTGCGTGCCGTGTTCCGGGCAGGCGTCCGGGCCACGTGACATCCCCGATGCCCAACCCACACGGATCCTCCGCTACCGGCGGCTGGCGAGCACGGTTCGTGCGAGGTCGGCCGGGTCGCGGAGGCGCGGTTCGAAGGGCTCGTCGTCGGTGGTCAGGTCGGTCGGTACCGGCTCGGCGCGGCGGCGAGGCGCGCGAGCCCGGGCGGGCCGTCGCGGTCGAGGTCGGTGTCGAGGTCGCGGTCGTCGGTGGTTTCATGGGACGGGCGCAGCACGGTCAGCAGGTGCTGCAAATCCTGCTGGGCCTCGCGTCCCGCGGCGGCGACGGTGTCCAGGGCCGCCCGGGCTGTCGGCGGGTCCGTGGTGAACACGTACTGGGCAAGGTTGGCCTGCACCGAGATCACCGACATGTGGTGCGCCACCACGTCATGCGGTTCGCGGGCGATCCGCACCTGCTCCTCGGCGACGGCCTGCCGCTCGCGCGCCTCCTGCTCGCGCCGTAGCTGCTCGGTT
The DNA here is from genome assembly GCF_016863655.1 of Virgisporangium ochraceum. Classification (GTDB taxonomy): domain Bacteria; phylum Actinomycetota; class Actinomycetes; order Mycobacteriales; family Micromonosporaceae; genus Virgisporangium; species Virgisporangium ochraceum. Next base: position 213,213 of record NZ_BOPH01000105.1, on the reverse strand, counting down.
CTGCACGACCAGGATGTGCATGGGAACCAGGTCGTAGTTGGTGCCGCTCCACGTGGTGGTGGTGAACGTCAGGACGGACCCGATGACGGCCATCCACCGTGGGCGGTGCGCGACGACGAAGTACAGCCCGATCACCGGTCCCCACCACACCAGGTCCATGTGGTAGCCGACGGCCATGTAGAACATGTGCGCGCCGTTGGAGATCACCAGCGCGGTCATCGGGAAGTACCGGCGGCCGGCGAACGGCAGCACGATGAGAGCGCTCAGCAGGTACGCCGGTCCCTCGAAGTCCTTACCGGTGACCGGGTCGTGGTTCCCGCCGGCGAACCAGGTGAGCCCGACCAGCGCGAGGTAGAAGACGACGTCCCAGAGCAGCGGTCGCCGGACGAACGCCATGACCGCTGCGTAGGGCGCGGGGGTGGTGGCGGTCGTCCGGTCAGGGGTGGACATCGCGCTACCGCGCCGGGTGGACGAGGCCGGACTCGTACGCCATCACCACCGCCTGCGCGCGGCTGGTCAGGCCGAGTTTGGCCATCAGGCGGGTGACGTGCGTCTTCACGGTCGCCTCGGCGACGACCAGCCGGCCGGCGATGTCGTGGTTGGACAGTCCCCGGCCGATGAGGCGCAGCACCTCCTGCTCCCTGGCGGTCAGGGCGTCGAGCGAGGGGCGGGCGACCGGCCGTTCGGTGTACGCCTCCACCAACCGGCGCAGCACGCTGGGCGCGTAGACCGCCTCGCCGTCGGTGACGGCGGTCAGCGCCGCCAGCAACCGGTCCGGCCCGGGCTCCAGGCCGGACTCGTCGGTCAGCAACTGGCGGGTCCGGCGGTAGGCGGCGAGCGCTTCGGCCCGCCGCCCACCGCGGTACAGGGCGGTCATCAGCTGGCCGGTGAGGCGCTCGCGCACCGGATTGGTCGTGACCGCGTCGACCAGGTCGGCGACGATCGCGAGGTGGCGTCCGGCGGCAAGCTCCGCGTCGAAGAGCTCCTCGACCGCGATGATCCGCCGCTCCTCCAGCGGCACCTTCAACTAGATGATCTATTCCGAGGGCTCGGACGTCCGTCCGCCTGTTTCGTGATGAATGTCGGGAGCTCCGCCATACCGATACGTCGATGATCGTGAGCGGGTGGGAGGCTATGAACATCAACAAGCGTTTGTGATGTTCGTAGCCTCCCACCCATCGGCATCGGTTGATGGCCGATGGTCCCGTGCGGGTCGCGGAACAGCCATCAAACAGGCAAAACGCCCAGTCATCCCGTGCCAGGCCTTGGAATCAATCATCTAGATGAACGAGGGCGAGGGCGTCCACGATCTGGACACCCTCGCCACCGCACCGTATGTGGAGATCGATGCTGGCGAACCGCTTCGGCTGCGTTGTGGCTGGCCGGTTTCGAGGTCAGGTCGACGGATATCCGAAGGTGACCGTCCCGAGCGGAGCCGCCTTCGCCGACGCGAAGACGGTCGTGCCGTTGACGGACAACCGGAAGGAGCGCAGCCGGAAGATCGTCGGCCCGTCGGTTTCGAGCACGAGCCGGTCGATGTCGCCGAGGTGGAGGTCGCCGTACGTGTCGACGACCCCGAGGCCGTTGACCGGGCCGTCGATGCGGTACCGGCGGTCGGCGGCGACGCGCAGGAACATCGGCACGGCGCTGAGCGGGATCGTGATCGGGCCCGGCACGGTCTGCTCGGCCTCGACCTCCACCGCCAGCACGTCGACGACCATGTTCTGCAGCGCGGCCCGCAGACCCGTCTCCGGGCGCAGGCCGTAGCGCCGCAGCGTCGTCCGGACGCTCATCGGGTCACCGCCGATCCGGGTGAGATCGCGGCGCAGTGAGGTCTCGCGGTGCCGCGCATGCCGGGCGACGATGCGGTCGGCGTACCGCCGGGCGCCGGCCTCGTTCGGGTGCAGGAACGAGGCGATGACGCTGACCTCGATCCGCCCGATCTCCCGGTTGACCGCCGAGACGGCGGTCCGCACGTTGGTCTGGAACTGTCCGGCGCCGTCCTCGATCACGGTGGTCAGCCGGGCGAGCATCGAGGTAGGACCGTCCAGGGAGTCGCGAATGGCCGTCAGCTCGCGCAGGACGCGGTCGCGGACGTGGTCCCGCAGGTCGGTCCCCACCAGGTTCGTGAGCTGAACGGCCCGCTGCAGCTCGGGAAGCCGGCCGATCCTCGGGATGGCCGCGGCGCGGGCCTCGAGGGCGACGTCGCGGACCTCGTGCCGGCCGTCGCCGGGCGCCCGGTACCCCTCGTGCAGGAACGGCGTGCCGTCGGCGAAGAGGCTGTTCTCGGGACGGAAGCCGGGATGGACGAAGAAGGTGCCGGTGCCGGGCGACACCTCGGCGACGGCTCGGCGCATCCAGTACAGGCCCCGGGTGTGTGCGAACTGCGACCGCCGCACGACCTCCCTGGCGAGCTCGTCGACGTCCTCGGTGAACAGGCCGGTGAACCAGCCCAGGTTGAACGGCAGCGCCCATCGGGAGAACCCGGTGGTGAGGACGTCGTTGAGCCACAGCTGCCAGCCGGGCCGACCGGACATGTGCTTGGCCATCGCCACGAGCTGGTCGTGGTCGGTCTTCGTAGAGAACGGCGAGTAGTACCCGGTCACCGCGATCACTGCCCGGGGGAAGGTCGCCCGGGCCCGCTCGAGCATCCGGAGCGTCCGTTCGTACGCGAACCGCTGGACGGCCCGGTCGATCTCGTCCAGGGAGCTTCCGTCGAGCGGGTCCAGGGCCTCGTCGATGCCGACGTCGTTGACGCTGCCGTCGACGATGAGCAGGTCGATGCGACGGGCGCGCGCGTCGTCGACCTGGTCCAGCTGGTAGGTGATGGTGGGGAACACGGCCGGTACCTCGCCGCAGGCGGCCCGGTTCGACGTGCCGCACAGGTCGCGCACCATGCTCTCGTCGCGGCCGCTGAGGAAGGCGGTGGCCTGGTCGTCGGCGACGAACAGGGCCGGGTAGGTGTCGTAGAACCGGTACCGGTCGCCGTCGGGCACCGTACTGGTGGCCCCGGAGGGCAGCGTGACCCGCCGTTCCCGGTCGCGCGTGCGGGCCGCCTCGAGCTTGGCCCCCGACCGGGCCGAGAACGGCGCCAGGACGAGCGTCCGCCGGTCCTCCTGGGCGATGCGACGTGCGGCCAGCCGGGCGAACGTGTCGTCCCGGGCGAGGCCCTGTCCCCACATCGCGGAGTCACCGAGAACGGCGACCCGCAGCACCTGATCGGTCACGGCAGCTCCCTCGCGCGGCGAACTTTGTCCTTTTCGTCATCTACGTGACATCGATCGACGTTCTGTGCCACGTCCTGGCACACTCGCGTGCGATGGGCTTCGTCGGCCGTCAGCGCGAGCTTCAGGTGCTCGACGACGTCCTCGTCGCGGCGGCAGGCGGCGAGGGCAGCGCGGTCCTGGTCACCGGTCCGGCGGGGATCGGGAAGACGGCCCTGTGCCGTGAGGTCGCGGCCCGCGCCCGGCGGGCCGGATTCACTGTCGCCTGGGGCGGCTGTTGGCCCGACGGCGGGGCGCCGCCGTGGTGGCCCTGGCCCGAGATCCTCGGCGCGGTCGACGGCGGGCGCGGCGCCGACCTGTTCGGCGCCGCCCACGACGCGGTCGAGCCGGAGCGCTTCGCCCGGTTCACCGCGATCCTGCGGATCCTCGACGCGGCCAGCGCGCAGGCGCCGCTGCTCGTCGTCGTCGACGACATCCACGCCGCCGACGCGAGCGCGCTCCTCCTGGTGCGCTTCCTCGCCCGGTCGGTTCCCTGGCGTCCCGTGCTGCTCCTGCTGACCCGCCGCGACGCCGCGGCGGGTCCGCAACCGCAGGACCCGGATCTCCACGACGAGACCATTCCGGTGACGCTCGGCGGCCTCGACCGGGCCGACACCGGGGCACTGGTGCGCGCCTGGGGCGAGCCGATCGACGACGATCTGCTGACCACGCTGTTCCGGGTCACCGGCGGCCATCCGCTGCACCTGCGCCGCGTGATGGCGATGGGTGGTCCGCACGAGGCCCGGCACGGGGTCCGTGAGGTCATCGCCCGTGCCGTGCGCGGGCTGAGCGACCACGCCTGCCGCGAGCTGAGCCTGGCCGCCCTGCTCGGACCGGCGCCGTCGGTGTTCGAAGCGGCCACCCTCAACCGGATCAGCCCGGCGGCGTTGCGTGAGTCGTTGGCCGAGGCGGCCGCCGACGGTCTGGTCGAGCTCGTCGGCCGGAGCCGGTTCACGTTCACGCACGAACTGGTCCGCGAGGTCCTCGTCGAGCAGCTGCGGCCCGCCGAGGAGGCGGAGGCGCACGCGCGGGCGGCCGACCTGTTGTCGGGCCCGGCCGGCGACGTCGACCGGCTCACCCGACGGGCACGGCATGCGCTGCTCGCCGCCGACCGGTCGGCCACCGACGCGCGGTTGGCGGTGACGGCCTGCCGGGCCGCCGCCCGGGCCATGCTCGACAGCTTCGGATACGAGCCGGCGGCCGACCTGTTCGCGGCGGCGGTGGCCGCCCATGAGCGCGCCGGTACCGACGAACCCCGGGCGCCGCTGCTGGTCGAGCACGCCGAGACGGTGCTGCGGTGCGGGCGGTTGGCCGAGGCGCGGGCGTTGTTCGACACGGCGGCCCGGGCGGCGGACGCGGAGGGCGACGTCGTGGCGATGGCGTCGGCGGCCGCCGGTCTCGGCGGTGTGTGGATCAACGAGCACAGAGATCGATGGGACCGGGAGCGCGTGGCCGCGCTGCAGCGGCGCGCGCTGGCCGCGCTTCCGCCCGACGAGGCGCACCTGCGGCACCGGCTGCGCCTGCGCCTCGCGGCGGAGGCGGTCTACCAGGGCGGTCCGGTCGACGCGGCGGTGGCGGCCCTCGACGACGCCCGTCGGCTGGGTGACGGAGGCGTCCTGGCCGAGGCGCTCTCGCTGGTGCATCACGCGTTGCTGACGCCGCGCCACACCGCCGACCGCCTGCCGCTCGCCGACGAGCTGATCGCCGTCGCGTCGCGGGCAGGTGAGGGCATGCTGGCGCTGCTGGGCCTGTGCTGGCGCACGGTGGACCTGTTCCACCTCGGTGACCACCGGGCCGAGCGGACCCTGACCGAGCTCGGCCGCCGCGCCGACGCGCTGGGCTGCCTGAGCATCCGGTACATCGTCGACGCCATCTCGACGATGCTGCTCATCCGGTCGGGGCGGCTGGAGGAGGCCGAGGCGTCCGCGTCGGCCTGCTACGACCTCGGCGCCCGGGTCGGCGACCCCGACGCGATGGGGATTCTCGGTGCACACCTGATGTCGATCCGCTGGCTGCAGGGCCGCGATGTCGAGATGCTGCCCATGGTCGAGGAGATCGCCGGTTCGCCGGGGCTCAACCCGGCCGAGTTCGCGTTCCAGGCGACGGCGGCGAGCCTGGCGGCCCGGGACGGCCAGCGGGAGAAGGCGGAGCAGACGCTCGATCGGCTGCTGGAGCCCGGACTGGAGGTGCTGCCGGAGTCGAGCACGTGGCTCGCGGGCATGCTCGCGATCGTCGAGGCGGCCCGGGCGCTCGACAACCGCGAGCTGGCCCGCCGCGCCCACGCGGTGCTGCTTCCCTACGCCGCCCTGCCGGTCATGCCGTCGCTGGCGGTGACGTGCTTCGGCTCGGTGGAACGCGTACTGGGGCTCGCGGCGTTGGTGCTCGGCGACCGGTCCCTCGCCGTCGCCCATCTGGAGCGCGCCGTCGCGGCGAACCGCGACCTGGGCAACCTGCCGGTCACCGCGGTGACCCGGGCCGACCTCGCCGAGGCGCTGATGGCCCGGTGCGGGCCCGGCGACCGCGACCGGGCGCGCGAGCTCGTCGAGCGGGCGTGCGCCGACGCCGACGGCATGGGGATGGCGGCCCGGACCGCCGCCTGGCGCGGGATCCTGGGCCGCACCGTGGCCCGGGACGGCACGATCCGGCGGCAAAACCGCTACTGGGCGCTCACCGTGGACGACCGACGCGTGGTGGTGGCCGACCGCATCGGGGTGCGGTATCTCGTCCGGTTGCTGACCAACCCCGACCGGGCCGTGCCGGCGCTGGAACTGGCCGGCACGCCGGCGGGAGCGGCACTGGCGGCGACGTCGTCGCAGCCACTGGCCGACGGGCCGGCGCGGGCGGCGTACCGCCGGCGGGTGCAGCAGCTGACCGACGCCCTGTCGACCGCCGACGCCCGCGGCGACCACGTCGGCAGCGAACGGCTGCAGTCGGAGCTCGACGCGCTGCTGGACGAGCTTCGACGCATGACCGGCAGGGGCGGACGCAGCCGCGCCTTCGTCGACGAGAGCGAACGGGCCAGGACCGCCGTCCGCAAGGCGATCAAACGCGCGATCGACGAGATCGCGGCCACCGAACCGGAACTGGGCCTCATGCTGCGGACCACCGTGACGACCGGCTACGTGTGCCGCTACACACCCGACCCGGTCGAGCCGGTGACCTGGACCCACCTCACCTCTTCCTGAGACAGAGCACGTAGTCGCCGCTCGTGCCCGGGCTCTTGTCCATGACGTAGCTCGCGTTCCACCTGCCCGCACCGGCCGTCGTGTCGCACCGTTTCTCGTCGGTGGTGAACGGCACCTTGGCGACGACCTCGTACGACTTCGCCGTGGTACAGGCGACCTTCCGGACCTCGGCATCGTTCTCGGTGCCCTCGTTGACGAAGCAGTCGCCCTTGACGAAGGTGTCGGGGTTGCTCCCGCCGGACCCCGTCGTCGGTGGTTTCGTGGTCCTGGTGGCGGTCGGTGTCGGCGGCCGGTCCGGCTTGTCGCCGCCCGCCTGCCCTCCTGGGCCGCCGATCGGGGGCGGAGCCGCGGATGGGGCCGACGCCGCCGACCCGGTGACCGACGCACCCGACGACGCGATGACGCCGGGGTAGCTCGACGGCGCGTCGTCGGTCTGTCCACTGAGGACCCACGTCGTCGCGCCGACGGCCACGGCGGCGGCGAGAACGGCGGAGCCGGCGGGAACCACGAACCACCGGTGCCGGGAGCGGGACGCCGACCGGTCGCCGTGGCCGGGGTCCTTGTCGTCTCTCATCGGGTACATCGGCAGTCCTCCCCGGCCAGCACCGTCATCGCGGCGTTGAGGCCGGTGTCGACCTGCCCGCCGCGTTCCAGGATGTTGAGGCCGAGCTCGTTGAGCCGGCGCAGCGTGTCGCCGTCGCGGAACTTCTGCTCGATGGCCGCGGCGACCCGGGTGTAGTGGGCGAGCCAGGCCTCCTGGGCCTGTCCCGCCGCCGTGTACTGCTGGCGCAGCTTCTCCGGAACCTCCTGCTGTGCCAGTTGGGCGAACTCCGTCCGGACCCGGGACACGTTGCCGCGTATCACGGCGAGCAGGGGACCCTTGTTGATCCGGATCATGTCCTCCGGGTTCGTCACGCCGGGGCGCGGGTCGGGCCGCAGGATCTCGTTGTGCTCCGTCGTCACGATGCTGTGGACCCGCTGGCACGTCGCGAGCACCTGCTTCCGGTACGCCACCACGGGTTCGTCGCGGTCCGGCAGGAGCGCGACGATGCCGGTCACCACGCCGAAGATCACCCCGGCGACCGTCGCGACCCCGACGATCGTCGCCAGCTTGTCCCGCCGCTGCCGTTCGCCGGACGAACCGGCCGGCGGATCGTCGCGGCCACCGGCCTCCGTCGGCGCCGGACGGCTCCTCCGATCCGGTCGTTTGTCCGGGTACCAGTCGTGGTCCGGTCGCATCGTCACCGCTCCTACTGCAGGGCCACCAGGATCGGCACGAGGCCACGTCCCGACGCCAGCGGCCGCAACGCCTTGCCGATCACCGCGCCGAAGGCGCGGTCGCGGTCGGTCGCTCTCATCGCATGGCCGGCGACAGTGGACGTGGTGAGCAGGTCACCCACGCCCACCGGGGCCACCACGGCGTCGACCTTGCAGAAGACGCGTCCGTTGAGCGCCAGCGGAAGCCGCGTGTCCGCGGCGGAACCGCCGCCCAGCACGAGCCCCGGCCGGTAGTCCCCGGCGCCGGAGATGACGCCGGCGACCCGTTGGTCGTACGCGCGGTCGGAGCCGCGGAGCCGGCCGTCGTCACCGAGCACCATGACGGTGCCGGGCTCGGGGTCCTCCGCGTCGTCGATCGGGAACACCTCGGCGCAGTCGGCGCCGGTGAGGATGATGTCGCCGCGGACCCGCAGCCGGCCCGCGGAGTCGAGGATCAGGTCGTCCTCTCCCGCCGACTCGTTGCGGACCACGAACCGCCGCCCGCCGGCCGGATCCGCGTCGTTGGTGGCCCGCATGCTGTAGCGCTGCGTACCGTCACCCCGCGAGTACAACGTGATCCGGGGGCTACCGCTGCGTTCGATCTTGATGTCCTTGTCGGTGAAGATGCCCTCGAGGTCGAACACCAGGATGTCGACGCCCTGGCTCTCGTTGCGCACCACCAGGCGTCGTCCGCCCGAATCGTCGCGGTCGTTCGTGGCCCGGATGCTGAACCGCTGCGTGCCGTTGCCCCGGGAGTGCAGAACCAGGCGGGGGCTTCCGTTGTACTCCAGGGTCACGTCACGGGCGATCTCCACCGGGGCGGCCGTGCCGCCGCCGCGCACGCCCACCGAGTCGGTGCCGAGAACCAGCGGGCTCACGGTGCCGTTCTGGTCGGCGACCGGTTGGCCCGTTCCGTTCAACGGGTTCTCGATCTCCAGCCCCACGCTCATGTGATGTCTCCCCTCGCGAGATCCGCTACCTGACCCGGACGGCGTGACACCGCCCGGCGATGTATGTGCCGCCCGACGGCACATACATCCGCACGGACGGCACGTCGAACCGAGGTAGCCCGACCAGGACGAGAGGAGCGACACGTGCGGACGTACGGCTTCATCCAGGCGCTACGGCGTCACCCCGAGGTCACAGACCGGCCGGTCTCGGTCGATTCGCTGCGGGAACGGTTCCGGCCGCGACCGGCCACGTCCGCGCGGGCGTTGCTCATCCGGATGGGACCGTTCGTCGCGGCGACCGACGCGTTCCGGTTCACCAACGGCTTCCCGATCACCGGTGAGATCGCGGCGCGCTACGCCGCCTTCGTCGGCGAGGAGCTCATCGAACAGGTCGCCCGCGCCGCCCTGCCCGGCTACCTGGAGGTGCTGACGGATCTCCGCATCCCGAACCCGATACCCGGCCTGCCCGACTTCACCCTGCCGGACGCCGTGATCGACCTCGTCATGAACCGCACGCTGGCCCGGCTCGTCGGTGGTCTGGTCGACCTGGGCCTCGACCCGATCGGGTCGACCTACGGCCGGTGCGGCGGGATGGCCTTCGCCGCCAACGACCTGTACCTCCGTGGTCGTCCGGTCGACCCCCGCACGACGATCCCGCCGGAGGACAGCCCGCTCGACGGGTACCTCCTCGACCGGCTGCTCGACAGCCTCGACCTCAACGTGCGCACGTTCCTGGACTGGCTCATGACGCTGCACGTGATGCCGAAGGTCGGCGAGTTCGCCACCGCCGCACTCCTCGACGCGGTGGGCGCTCCGCTCGGCACCGCGTTACGGCTGTTGGTGGGGTCGCGGCTGGACATCTTCGGGCTGGGCGGTGCCGACGTGCTGCTGACCCGGACGAAGCAGCAGTGGCGCACCCTCACACGTCGCCTCGACGAGCAGGCGGCCTGGCCCGTCGGAATCGTCTTCGGTGCCAGAAGGAACCCGTTCGACCAGCACCAGGTGCTCGCGATCGGCTACGACGACCCCGGAAACGGCACGGCGGAGCTGACGATCTGGGACAACAACCACGGCAACCGGGACCACACCCTGCGGATCGACTTCCGCGGCGACGAGCTGAAGGTACGCAACTACGACGGAGACGTGAAGGGAATCATCGCCGAACGGTACGAGGCCCGGATACCGCCGGCGCGGGTATGACGACGGCGGCCATGGTCTCGGCCCGCATACGTCGCGCAGGTCTGTGACGATGCCGCCGGCGGACGGGACGGTTCTCCCGAACCGTCCCGTCCCGCGCGTCGGTGCGGGGCTTTCAGCTGTGCGCCTTGGTCAGGTCGGGCCGGTGCTCCGGCGTCGGATCGGCGTCGTGCTCGTCGTGCTCGTCGAGCATCGTCGCCTCGTCGAACGGGTCCTCGCCGGACAGGACAGCGCGGGCGCGGTCCCGGTCGAACTCGCCGGTCCAGGTACCGACCAGGATCGTGGCGACGGCGTTGCCGGCGAAGTTGGTCAGAGCCCGCGCCTCGGACATGAACCGGTCGATGCCGACGATCAGGCCGACCCCGTCGACGAGGTCGGGACGGTGGCTCTGGAGGCCGCCGGCGAGCGTCGCCAGACCGGCACCGGTGATCCCGGCGGCACCCTTGGACGCGATCACCATGAACAGGAGCAGCGACACCTGCTCGCCGACCGACAGCGGGTCGCCCATCGCCTCGGCGATGAACAGTGACGCCATGGTCAGGTAGATCGCGGTGCCGTCGAGGTTGAACGAGTACCCGGTCGGCACGGTGATCCCGACGACCGGCTTGCTGACGCCGGCGTGCTCCATCTTCGCGATGAGGCGGGGCAGTGCCGACTCCGACGACGACGTCGACAGGATCAGGAGGAACTCCCGGCCGAGGTAGCGCAGCAGCGCGAAGAGGTTGATGCCGGCGACCGTGCGCAGCAGCACGCCGAGGACCACGAACACGAAGACGGCACACGTCGCGTAGAAGCCGAGCATGATCTGCGCCAGGCTCTTGAGGGCGTCGGTGCCGGTCGCACCGACGACGGCGGCCATCGCGCCGAACGCCCCGATCGGCGCCAACCACATGATCATCGCGAGGATCCGGAACACCAGCCGCTGGGCGGTGGCGACGGCCCGCAGCACCGGTTCCCCACGCGCACCCATGAGCTGGACGGCGAACCCGACGAGCAGCGCGACCATCAGCGTCTGGAGTACCTCGCCGGAGGTCAACGACGACACCAGCGTCGTCGGGATGATCCCGAGGATGAAGTCGGCCGTGCTCTCGTGGCTGGCGCCGCTGGCCGCCTTCTGGCCGGCCGCGGCGACGCTGTCGCTGAGGTTCAGCCCCGCACCCGGATGGACGAGGTTCCCGACGACGAGGCCGATCGCGAGCGCGACCGTCGACATCACCAGGAAGTACCCGAGTGCGAGCCCGCCGACCTTGCCGACCTTCGCGGCCTGCCGGACCGAGCCGACGCCGAGCACGATCGTGCAGAAGATGACCGGGCTGATCATCATCTTGATGAGGTTGACGAAGCCGGTTCCGATGGGCCGTAGCTCCACGGCCACGCTGGGTGCGGCGAAGCCGAGCGCGATGCCGGCGATCACGGCGACGATCACGGCGATGTACAGGTAGTGGGTGCGGTCCCGGCTGACCCGCCGGTCGGTGCTCTGGGTGGCCATGCCGAGAATGTGGTCTGGGTCTCAGCCGAACTCACGGTTACGGTCATTCTGTTCATCGCCCCGACCCAGGAACGGAACGTCCCGATGACACGTCGATGGAGCATCGCCGCACAGCTGTTCGCGCTCCAGGTCGTCGTCGTCACCCTCCTCGTCGGCGGCGGCCTGGCCGGCGCGGTGGCCCTCGCGCGCGACGACGCCCGCGACGCCGCGGTCGAGACCGTCGTCGCGGTCGCGGAGACGGTCGCGCGCTCACCGTCCACGGCCGAGGCGCTGGCGTCGGTGGACCCGGCGGGCCGGCTCCAGCCGTTCGCGGAGTCGACCCGGCTCGCGACCCACACCGACTTCGTCGTGGTGATGTCCCCGGACCGCACCCGGTACAGCCACCCGAATCCGGACCTGATCGGCAAGCGGTTCACCGGCGCGATCGAGCCGGCGCTGGCCGGCGGCCGGGTCGTCCAGGTCTTCACCGGCAGCCTCGGGGAGTCGGTGCGGGCGGTGGTGCCGGTCCGCGCTGAGAACGGGGCCGGTGACGGGGCGATCGTGGGCCTGGTCTCGGTCGGCATCACCACCGAGGAGATCAACCGCCGGTTGTCGCGGCAGGCGCCGGCGCTCGCGCTCGCGACCGCCGCCGCGCTGGTGCTGGCCGCCGGCGGCGCCTGGCTGTTGAGTCGTCGGTTGCGGCGGCAGACCCATGGTCTGGGACCGGCGGAGATGACCCGGATGTACGAGTACCACGACGCGGTGCTGCACGCCGTCCGCGAGGGTCTGGTGGTGGTCGACCGGGACGGGCGGATGACCCTCGCCAACGACGAGGGCCGGCGGCTGCTCGGCCTCCGCGACGACGCCGGCACCGACCGTCCGGTGGCGGACCTGGACCTGCCGGCGGCGGTCGGTGAGCTTCTCGTCTCGGGCCGGCCGGCCGAGGACGAGGTCGTCGTCGCCGGTGAACGGGTCCTGGTCGCCAACCAGCGCGTCACCCGGTTCGACGGACGGCGCCTGGGTACGGTCCTGACCCTGCGCGACCACACCGACCTGCGTATGCTCGCCGGCGAGCTCGACTCGGTCCGCGGCCTCACCGACGCGCTGCGGGCGCAGGCGCACGAGGCCGCCAACCGCCTGCACACCGTGCTGACGCTGGTGGAGCTCGGCCGCACCGACGAGGCCGTCGGGCTGGCGACCGCGGAGCTGGCGCTCGCCCAGCAGCTCACCGATCAGGTCGTCGGCGCGGTCACCGAGCCGGCGCTGGCCGCGTTGCTGCTCGGCAAGTCCGCACAGGCCGCCGAGCGCGGCGTCGAGCTCGTGGTCGACGACGGAGCCCGTCTCGACGGCGAGCCGGTGCCGTCGCGGGACCTGCTCACCGTGGTCGGCAACCTCGTCGACAACGCGCTCGAGGCGGTCGCCGGCACCGAGCCGCCGCGCCGGGTCACGGTGCACGTGTCGGCCGACGACGACGAGGTGGTGGTGCGGGTCGGCGACTCCGGGCCGGGGCTGCCCGCCGAGCAGGTCGCGGAGGCGTTCCGGCGCGGCTGGTCCACCAAGCAGCAGGGTCGCGGCCTCGGGCTGGCGCTGGTCGGTCAGGTGGTCCGGCGCTACGGCGGCCGGTACGACGTCGGTACCGCGCCGGTGGGCGGCGCGCTGGTGACCGTGCGGCTGCCGAGGCGGACATGAGTCCGGACATCCGGGTCCTCGTCGTCGAGGACGAGCCGCTGCTGGCCGAGGCGCACCGGGTCTACACCGAGCGGCTGCCCGGCTTCACGGTCGTCGATGTCGCCCTGACGGCGAGGGACGCCTTCGCGGTCCTGCGCACCGGTTCGGTCGACCTGGTGCTGCTCGACCTCAACCTGCCCGACCGGCACGGCCTGGAGATCTGCCGCGCCCTGCGGGCGGCCGGCAGCGGCGTCGACGTCCTCGCCGTGACCTCCGCCCGCGACCTGACGGTGATCCGTGCCGCCGTGGCGCTCGGGGTGACCCAGTACCTGCTCAAGCCGTTCACGTTCGCGGCGTTCCGCGACAAGCTCGACCGCTACGCCCAGTACCGCAGCCAGGTCTCCGGCACCGGAGAGGTCGCCGCCCAACACGAGGTCGACCGGGTCTTCGCGACCCTGCGCGCCACCCCGGCCACGTCCCTCCCGAAAGGCCTCGACGCGACGACGCTCGACCTGGTACTGGCCGCCCTACGCACCGCCGAGCCGGACGGAATGTCGGCGGCGGAGGTAGCGGACCGGACCGGCGCGTCACGCGTGACCGCGCGCCGGTACCTGGAGTACCTGGCCGAGACACAGATGGTGGTGAGGGCTCCGCGCTACCGCGGCCCGGGCCGGCCGGAGGTCGAGTACCGCCCGGTCCGTCCGTAAGCGGTGGCACGCTGCCACATCGCGGCACCGCCGCTGGGGATCCGAACGGCTGATCGCCTCCGGGTGAATCGCCGGACCGCCCGCCCGTTGAGCACGAAGCGGCGCTTGCGGTTCAGTACAAATAGGACGTCGTGCCGACGCCGGTCCGGTCCGGCCGACTCGCGGCAGGTGTTGGCGGGCGGGGCCCGACTCAATCTCAAGGGTGGCTTGATGGTGACGCTTGCGCGGGTGGTGTTGGATGACGGCTCGTCGATCCTGGTGGAGGCACCGGTGCCGGCCGGTGGTCCGGTGAAGGCAGGACGACTCGGCGACACGATTCGTGACCTTCCGTCCACCCTTGGGACGGCACTGGGCCCGGTGGCCAGCATGGCGCGCACCGTGCTCAACCAGTTGCGTCAGGCAGGCCCGGACGAGCTCCAGGTGGAGTTCGGAGTCGAACTCGCCACCGAGTCCGGGGTGGTGATCACGCGCGCGCAGGCGACCTGCCACCTCCAGGTGACGATGACGTGGCGGCGCGAGGCAGGTGTGTCGGATTCCCCCCTCGCCGTTTCCGGCTAGCGGCGAAGACCTGCGCGACACAGTGGTGGAACACCCTCGGGAAAACGCTGGATGACAGCCACGACAGATGGAGCCGGGTCGGAGGGCGCGACGTTCTGGCCGCCTCCGGTTCGGGCGGTGGCGCAGATCGTCGACCCGAACGGGACCGTCGTCGGCGCGGGGTTCCTGATCACTCCTGACCTCGTCGCCACCTGCGCGCATGTCGTCGTCGCCGCGGACGCTGCGCCAGGTGGTCACGTTCAGGTGCGCATGCTGCGTCCGGGTCACGACGACGGTCTGCTTCCGGCGAGAGCGAGTGTCGAGGTCGACGGATGGCGGGACTCGAGCGCCGAAGACGTGGCGCTGCTGCGGCTCGAGCGACCCGTCACGGACGTGCCCACCGCGACGTTGGGTGCCGCCGCGGCATGTCGGGGGCGTTCCGTGGCCGCTTTCGGGTTTCCCGCACAGGGACAGCCCAACGGCCAACACGCTCGGGCGACCGGTGGGGACCTCGTGCCGACCGGCACCGCCGCCGGAACCCTGCTGCAACTGCACGACGCGAACGACCTGACTGTCGGGTTCAGCGGCGGGCCCGTGTTCGACGAGGCGTCGGGCGTCGTCGTCGGCATGCTCACCGAGATCATCGGCGCGGATCAGCACCTGCGCGGCACCGCGGTCGCGTTCGCCACCCGCGCCGAGGTGCTACGAGAGGTCGTGGCGTCGCTGGCGCCGGGCCTCGCCCACGATGCGCCGTGCCCGTACCGGGGCCTCCAGCCGTTCACCGAGGAGCACGTCCGATGGTTCCACGGTCGTGACGACGCGATCGAGCGCGTGATAGATGCCCTGCGCCGGTCTCGGCTCGTGGTGCTTCTCGGCCCGTCCGGAGCGGGGAAGTCGTCCCTGGTCCGGGCTGGCGTCCTGCCCGCGGTCCGAGCGGGCGGCATCGCCGGTGGGGCGCAATGGATCCAGGTCGTCGCCCGACCCGGTCGTGACCTGCGATCGGAGCTGAGGCAGGCCGGTCTGCCCGCGGCTGCGGGCGAGCAAAGCCTGGCCGCCGCGGTGTCAGCTCGCCTGTCCGGACGGGAATCGACTCAGGCATCCGAAGCGGGCGCGATGGCGACCACCGCAGCAGGACTGTTGCTGGTGGTGGACCAGTTCGAGGAACTACTCGTCCAGGCGCCCGCCGAGGACCGTGTCGGTGCGAGCCCGACGGGTGTCCACGGCGATCTGCTGGCCGCACTCGACGCGGTTCCCGCGCTGCGACTCGTCCTGATCGTCCGGGACGACTTCTATCCGCAGCTGGCAGCACAGGCGCCGGCGCTGCTGCGGCGAGCGACATCGGGGCTGGTCAACGTTCCGGCGACGCTCAACCGCCGGCAGCTTCGCGACATCATCGTCCGCCCCGCCGAACAGGCCGGCTTGCATGTGCCGGACGCGCTGGTCGAGCAGATCATCACCGACGTACTCGCCGTCGATCCGATGGGCCCATCCGACCACGCACCGGTCACGGTGCTACCACTTGTAGAGCTGGCGTTGGAACAGTTGTGGCACCGCCGGGTCGCGGGTGCTCTCACCAGCACCGCCTATCGTGAGATCGGCGGGGTCACGGGCGGCATGACGACCTGGTGTGAAACCGTTCTCCACGGACTCGCTGACGCTCAACGGCGCGCGGTCCGCGGCGTACTGATCGCCCTCGTACGGCCCGCCGACCCTGACTTCGCCGTCCCCGCCGTTCGTCGCTCGGTGCCCGTCGAGGCGCTGGAAGAGCTGGTGCCGGACGCGAACAACGTCCTTCAGGCGCTCGTCGCAGCCCGGATCGTGACCACCCGGACTGCACTGCCTACTGAAACCCAGCCACACCCCGGTCCGGTCGCCGAGCTCGTCCACGAGGCCCTGATCCGCGACTGGCCGGCCCTCCGCGAGTGGGTCGCCACTGACCGCCTGTTTCAGGACTGGCTCGATCGCGCCGATCAGCACGCCCGGCGCTGGAGCCGTGGCCGTTCGGCCGACGACCTGCTGCGGGGAAGCACTCTCGAGGAAGGGTTGACGTGGTGGGAGCAACGGCCGCTGCCCGGACCCGTCACGGAGCTTCTTGCCGCCAGTCGCACGGCCCGGCGCCGGTCCGCACGGCGTGTCCAGGCCGTCATCGCAGCTCTGGTCGGGCTGCTCGCAGTCGCCGTGGTCGTCGGCTCGCTCGCGCTGTGGCAGCGGCAGGTTGCGGTCACCGCGCAGCAGGCCGCCGAGTCGCGGCAGCTCGCCGCAGAGTCGGCCAGCCTGGCCGAGAGCCAGCCGGACCTGTCGGCGCTGCTGGCGGCGGAGGCGTTCGAACACGCGGCGACCGCTGAAGCGGCAACGAGCCTTGTCGTGGCCGCCAACCGTGGCCTGTTGCGGACCCTGCGGGGGCACTCTGACACCGTGTGGTGCCTGGCGTACCGACCTGACGGGCGGACACTCGTCACCGGCTCCTGGGACGGCACCGCACGACTATGGGATGTCGCCACCGGCACCCTGCTGACCACCTACACCGGGCACAACGACCGGATCACCGCGGTCGCCGTAGCTGCGGACGGCCGCTGGGTCGCCACGAGCAGCGATGACGGCACCACACGACTGTGGTCCGCCGCCACCGGTGAAACGATCGCCATCGTCGGCGCACCGCCGTCCGATGCCGCGGTGCCGCACCGGGTCAACCACGTGACGTTCAGCCCGAGCGGCGACCTGATCGCCACCACCGGCGACGACCGGGCCATCCGCTTGTGGCGGGTACCCGACGGCAGGCCGGCAGGTGCCCTCACAGGCCACCTGACAAGCACCAACCTCGTCGTGTTCAGCCCTGACGGCGCCACGCTCATGTCGACCAGCAACGGCTCACCGGTGTATCTGTGGGACGTCGCGGGCGCACGCTCCATCGGGTCGCTCAACGGTCACACCGCACGGGTACGGACAGCCGCGTTCGGCCCAGACGGCGAGACTGCGGTCACCGGAAGCGACGACGGCACCGCGCGACTCTGGAACCTCAGGACAGGCGCGGTCATCGCGACACTCGTCGGCCACGGGGCGCCGGTCATCACGGCGGCCATCAGCCCGAACGGATCGCTGCTGGCCACCGGCGGCGACGACGGCACGGCCCGGCTGTGGAACGTGCGAACAGGCACCGCCGTTGCAACCCTGACCGGGCATAGGGCGCCGGTCAACACGCTGGCTTTCAGTCCGGACTCCGCGGTGCTCGCCACCGGCAGCAGAGATCACACCGTTCGACTGTGGACATCATCCGGTGGCCGACCCGTCGCCGCCCTTGCGGGTCACCACGGCGACGTCACCGCGCTGGCGTTCGGCCCGGACGGATCGACCCTCGCCTCGGCCGGTGCCGACCACACGGTCAGGCTGTGGACACCGACGGCGGGCCGTCCGACGAGGACGTTCGTCGGGCACACCGGCGTGGTGTCGACAGCCGCCTACGGCACCGACGGACGGGTGGCGGTGAGCGCCGGCGCCGACCGGACAGCCCGGATATGGGACCTGACCTCCGGCCGTCCCGGCCCCGTCCTGACCGGCCACACCGACGCCGTCGGAGTTGTCGCAATCAGCCCGGACAGCCGAACCGTCGCCACCGCCGGCAGCGACGGGACCACCCGCCTGTGGGACGTCAACAGCGGGCGGGCTGGACCGGTGCTGACAGGTCACCACGGCGCCGTCACCGGCGTGACCTTCACCGCCGACGGTCGATCCGTGCTGACCGCCGGTGCCGATGGAACCGCACGTCTGTGGGAGGCGACGTCCGGACGGCCCGGACCGGTCCTCGCCGGCCACACCGACAGGATCCGGTCCCTGGCTCTGAGCCCGGACGGCCGGGCCGCTGTCACGGCTGGCTCCGACGGGTTAACACGGCTGTGGCGGGTACCCGGTGGTGACCTCATGCTCACCCTGAGCGGTCCGGACGGTGAGGTCACCAGCACGGCGTTCAGCCCGGACGGCCGCATGATTGCCACTGCATACCTGACCGGGGCGGTTCACGTGTGGTCGATCCACGACGGGAGGATCATCTTGACCTTGCACGATCCGTCGGGACGGGGCGCAGCGCCGTCCGCTGTGACGTTCAGCCCTGACAGCCGCTTCCTCGCATCAGCCGGCTCCGACGGTTCCGCGCGCCTGTGGTCGCTTCCGGCCGGCCACGCGGCGGCCACCCTCACCGGGCACACGGCACCGCTGTCGAGCGCGGTGTTCAGCCCCGACGGGCAGATTCTCGCCACCGGCAGTGCGGACGGCACCGTCCGGTTGTGGGATCTGGAGACCTACGCGGAGATCGCCCGGTTCGACGGCGCCTCCGACCCGAATCGAACGGTCGCGTTCAGTCCGGACAGCCGTCACGTCTTCGCCGCGTACACCTCGACGAAGCTCGCGCTGTGGCCGGTACCCGTACGCGGACTTCAGGCACTGGCCGGCCTGTGCACGGCCGTCGGCCGGCAACTCAGCCGGGAGGAACGCACACTCCATGTCCCCACCCGCAGAGGCCGTGCCGCGGCCTGCCGACGTGAAGGGTAATCATGAGGACGGTCCGACCCTGGATGTTGACCACCGCGGCAGTCGCGCTCGCTGCGACGCTGATCGGTGGGGCGGCCTACATGATGGCGCCCACCGCACAGTCCGACGATACGGTGACGCAGACCGAGAGCGGTGGGATGTCGACACCGTCGGTGGTAGCGACCTCCGAACCAACCGGCCACGTGCCCACTCCGGTGCCCACGACACGGGCACCCAGAACGGGACCACCGCGAGTCGTCGTCTCCAACCAGGGACTTGCCAACTGGGCCATTCCGCGCAGGATGACAGATGCCGACCTGGAGTCGCTCAATGCGGCGGGCCCGCCTGGAGCGGACCAGGCGGAGCGCCATACGGCGGTCATGAAGTGGCTGATCAAGAACGGTGGGGCCGAGATCCGCACCACCGACCTGACCCTGACCGTCACCGCTGTAGATCCTGGTACGGCGATCACGGGGGTCCGAGCGCGAGTCAAAGCCCGCGGGGCGGTCCACGCCGGTGGAGCCCTCCGGGTCCAGCAGGGCGGAGAGATCCCGCCGCTGATCGCCACTCTGGACCTCGACGGCTCCGCCCCGGCGGCGCCCGAGTTCGACCGGCGGTCCCTGCCACTGGAGGTCGGTCGGTCGGTCGAAGTCGTCGTCATGGCCAGGGTCAGCCACTCCACCGTGTCGTGGGACCTGATACTGGACATTTCGGCAGGCGGGATCGCCTCGAGTATCACGGTCGACCACAGCATGCCGACACTGCGGACAACCGCTGTGGCCGGCACCACGAACGGCGACTACACCGAGAACTACAAGTACGAGGACCATTATCAGAGCGTGGCTGACTACGGCGACACCATCCAGTGGGCAGGTCCGAGCTGACCGGAGCCGGATTTGCATCGACGTTCGGGCCGTCTGGCCCCGACCGGCGGTGGCTTGCGGTCACTGGCGTTCCTGCACGCGTTCCTGCACATCGGGCAGCGGGACAATTGCGACCGACATGAGGTTCGGAGTTCGGTGCGGCCGCGCTTGTCGACCCAGGTCTGGCTCAGCGCCCGCTTCGGGCCCACTCGGATGCCCACGGCCGGCCCGGTCCTGTGTGTGATCGAACAGAGGACGTGGAGGCAGGCACAGCAGCGATCGGTGCGCCAGCTTCAGCGACTTTGCTCGCTGTCCCCGTGGCGTTCAGCGCCGCGCGTGGACCGCGGCTGGCGGTCGCCGCGTCGGCGGCCATGCTGATGGCGGCGTCGAGCGGACCGACGACCGCGCTGACGGTGACCGAACCGCGGCAACGGATGCCCACCGTCGCGGGGTCGATCAGCCGCCGCTGCGTGAGGCGCTCGGCTGCGCCGCCGGTGCGGCGTCGACGGTGTAGCCGGCGAAGCCGTCCCTGGTCGCCACCACGACGTGCCGGCCGACGATGGCCTGTACACCGACCCACCGGGTGACGGCCCACAACGGCCGGCCCTCGGTCGGGGCGCCCACCCGGTTGCACACCGTCAACGCCGCGCCGCCGGGACGTCGCTTGGCGGTCTTCGCGTCGGGGGTGCGGTAGGTCTCGCGGAAGTCGTACCGGATCGACTCCCAGCACCACATCGGCTCGTCCTCGCCGACCGGGCGGGTGTTGCCGGTGCGCAGGTCGAGCGCGGCGAGCGCGTTGTCGACCGGCACGACGATCTGACCGTCGCCGGCGACCGGTGGGTACGCCCCGGGGCCCTGGTCACCGGCCAGCCCTTCGACCGGACCCAGGTCGCGGGTCCAGGTCGTGCGTCCGGTGGCCAGGTCGAAGCCCTCGATGGTGACGTTCAGCGCGTCGAACACGGTCTCGTCGTCGGCGAACCGGACGGTGCCCCGGTAGCGGCAGCGCACCCCGGCCCCGGGCGGCATGTCGATGCCGGCACAC
Organism: Virgisporangium ochraceum; assembly: GCF_016863655.1. Lineage (GTDB taxonomy): Bacteria > Actinomycetota > Actinomycetes > Mycobacteriales > Micromonosporaceae > Virgisporangium > Virgisporangium ochraceum. The sequence goes on along the minus strand of NZ_BOPH01000105.1, from coordinate 192,555 downwards.
CCGTACCAGCTGCCGTCGTCACGCCATTTCACCTCGCCGGTCTCCTCCGACAGGGCGACGGTCGAGCTGCCGGTGGCCAGATCCCGGGAGTAGTAGCCGGCCGTGTACCCGGGCTTCTTCCACACCGATCCCACGAACAGCCGCTGGTCGGCGATGTGCTGCCACCGGTAGCCGCCGTCGGTGGTGAAGCCGCCCGGCAACGCCTCGGCCAGCGGACGCTTCCACACGATGCGTCCGTCACGGCGCAGGGCCAGCACCTCCGCGGGGCGGACGCCCAGTTCCACCAAACCCTTGTCGGCGAGGACCCGCATCGAGTCGGCGTCGGTGCCGTCGCGCTCGAAGGCTCCCGTGGCGGCGACCAGCCGCTTCGGGACGGCTTTCGTGCCGGTCTTCGGCGCGGAGGTGACGCACACGTCGGTGTTGTTGGCGCAGGGCGACAACACGCCGGTGAACACCGCGGGGCTGGTCTTCGCCACGTCGGCACCGGTGCGGGGGTCGGCGAGCACCAGCTCGGCCAGCTTGTCCGTACTCTGTGTCGGGCGCAGGTAGGCGACCCGGTCGCCGACCAGCGCGGGCCGCGCGGCCGCGCCGAGGTTGAGCCAGCCGAGGCTCGCCTCCTTCTCCCACCGCACCGCGCCGGTCGACGGCTCGATGCCGACGAGGTACAGGCGCTCGGCGCGCGTGGTGTACGTGACCACCATGCCGGCGACCGCGTAGGGCTGCGTCACCGGCGTGGCGGCGATCGTCCACACCCGCACCGGCTCCGGATCGCCGACGACCGCACCGGACTTGAGGTCGCCACCGCAGCCGCCGACGCCGAACGCGGCCACGACGGCAGCCGAGAGTGCAAGGAGCCGCATGTCGACCCTCCCCGTGATGCGGAACCGCCTTACTATGCCGTCGGACGCCGAGAGCTCAAAATCGGTCGATGCAAGGCCGTGGGTCCGCGTCCTGAACCGAGCAGAATGGACGACGATGGCCCTGACCCTCGAGTACGCGTTCACGATCGCCGCCGATCTCGGTGAGGTCCGTGAGGTCGGCAGGACCCACGCCGGTGTCCGGCGGGTCATCCCGATCGTCGGTGGCACCGTCACCGGACCGTCGCTGACCGGCGAGATCCTGCCCGGCGGCGCCGACTGGAACGTCGTGCGGTCCGACGGGGCCGTTCATATCTGGGCCCGGTACGAGATCCGGCTCTCCGACGGCGCGATCGTGTCGGTCGTCAACGAGGGACTCGGGTACGTCGACGCGGCGGCCCCCGACGCCGGGAACACGCGGTCGATACCGACGCACCCGGTGTTCGAAGTACCCGACGGCGGCCCGATGTGGCTCGCCACAGGGTTCTTCCTCGGCGAGCTCAAGCCCGGCGACGGCCACGTGACCATCGACGTCAGCCGCGTTCGGACCGCCGCGAAGGCGTGACGGGGTGATGTGCCTCAAGGAGGCGGCCGTGCGTGGGCCAGCACGTCCCGCACCGCGTCCGTCGTGCGGGCGAGCGCCGGCGCGGTAAGCGCTGTCAGCTTCTCGCGGCCGAACTGGCAGCCGGTCAGTTACCGCACCGGTTGACTACCCGATGATCGGCGCTGCCTGATCAGCGACGAACGACGGTCAGCAAACTGCCCGGCCCGGCCGGTAGTGATCGGCCGTTATGATCCCGACAATGACTCCGATTCGGGATCCGGCCCTGCTCACACGGCTCCCGACAGACGAGGCCGAGTGGCCGGCGGTCACCCAGCTTTCGGCCATGGAGGTGCGAGACCTCGCTGGTCTCGAACGCTGTTCGGCTCTGGAGGTCCTGGCCCTGTCAGGGTGCGGCGACCTCGACGTCAGCCACCTCGCCGGCCTTGCCCGGCTGGAGGCCCTCAGCATCTCCGACAGCGGACTGACCTCGATCGCGGGACTGACCGGCAGTACACAGCTCGGATCCTTCGACCTGTCCCGCAACCTCGTCACCGATCTGCGGCCGCTCCTGGAGATGCCCAACCTCAGCATCATCGACGTCACCGGCAACCCGATCACGGACGACTCGTTCAACCAGGTACTGCCCAAGCTCCAGGCGCGCGGCGCGTTTGTCCAGTACTCCACCCGCGCGGACTGGCAGCTGACCATTCGACTGCGAGAAGCCGGTCTGCCGTTCAGCGTCTACCGTAAGCAGAGCAAGCTGCGCCTGTTCAGCCCCGGGCTCGATCACACGACGTCGCCGGCCTTTGGCCACACCGTCGTCACCGCCGCGGAGATCGATCGGCTGCTCGCCGACGATCCGGCCGGGATCTACGCGCTCTTCGCCAAGGGCGAGGACAACTGGCAGATCTAGCCATATAGGTGCGGGTTCCTTACGTGTCGCCGGGCGCGTGTCCCGCACAGACTGCACACGTCGACGATGACCGAGTCGGCGCGAGATCTCGATCTTCGACGCCCCCCGAACGGTGAACGCCGCGTTCAGGATTCCAACCTCGGGGAGTCGGAATGGCATTTCTGGTGGCCGCGCTCGTCCTCGTCGGACTGTTGGCGGTGGTGAATCTGTTGTTCACACTCGACCTCGTCCGGCGCCTGCGGAAACACACGGAGCTGATCAGCAAGATGGGGACGGCCGGGCCGATGCGGGGCGCCACCATGCTGCCCGCGGGGCAGTCGGTGGGCGCGTACACCGCGACGACCGTTGACGGCGCGACGCTGTCGGCCGACGATCGCGACGGGTCGGAGCTCGTCGGCTTCTTCTCCCTGGGCTGCCAGCCCTGCGCTGAGCGGTTGCCCGAGTTCGTGGCCGGCGCCGCCGATCACCCGGGCGGCCGGCACCGCGTGCTGGCCGTCGTCGCCGGCCGCGACGACGAGGGCGACGCACAGTCCTATGTGGACGACCTGGCCCCGGTCGCGCGGGTGGTGCGCGAGGAGATGGGTGGCCCGCTCCAGAAGGCGTTCACCGTACAGGGATACCCCGCGATCGGCGTGGTCGACGGGTCCGGAGTGGTCGTGACGAGCGGCACCACCATGCCCGATCTCGCGCCGGCCAACGCCTGAGCTCCCCGGACGTCTGTCCAATATGGATGGGGGTCCGGGGTTCGGTATGCACCGCAACGGTTCCGAAGGAGGCACAATGATCAAGGCCCTCAACCGGCTGGGTGACCGCATGGTCGGCCGGTTCGTCCCGCGCATCACCGCAGCCGCCAACCACTGCTACACCGAGCGCTGCTGCGGCCAGAAGTCCTGCCGGTACTGCTGTCACCACGAGGTCCTCGGCACCACCTGCCAGGCCTGGTACTACTGCTGATCCGGATCGGTCCCCGATGACCGTCCGGTCGCCGCGCCACGAGGAGCGGCGGCCGGGCGGTCGCCGTCGTCGTAAAGGACACTCGATGGACGCCCTGTGGCGCCGGCTCGGTTCGGCGGTGGCGCTCGCGTGGCGGGCCGACCGGCCGGCGATGACGCTGTCCGTACCGGCGCCGGTGTGGCCTGGGCGCTCCTCGCCGCCGCCGGTGGTGGACTCACGATCGGGGACGTGTCGGTGTTCGTGGCCGCCGCGGCCGGCATCCAGGTCGGGTTGGCGGCCCTCGCCGGTGAAGGAGCCGAGCTCCACAATGCGTTGCTGATGCTCAGGCACTACTTCGACGTGGTCCGCTCCGCGCCCGACCTGCCGGTGGCGGAGCAGCCGGCCGAGCTCGGACCGTTGCGCGAGGGCCTGGTGCTGCGCGACGTGGTTCCGGTACGACGACGGCCATCCGTGGGTGCTGCGCGGGGTCGACCTGGTGGTGCCGGCGGGAAAGTCGGTCGCTGGTCGGTCTCAACGGTGCGGGCAAGTCGACGGACCACCCCACCGGCCAAGGACCGGTGCATCCGGACACTCGCCGCCGTTACCTCCGTAGGGGGACGTGCCGGGATCGGCCGGTGTTGCTTCGCGTACGGTCAGCGGGTGTCGTCTCGGTTCGAGCAGCGGGTCATCGACGAGTTCATCGCGTGGGCGGACGGGCAGGGGCTCATCCCGGCCGGCAAGGCAGGGCGGGACCGGATCTCGATCCTGTTGCAGGGCCGTGCGGACTACCTCGACCGGCCTGACCCGACCCGGTGGCGCAGCGGTGACGTCCACGATCTGCTCATGACGTACGTGGTGCCGCGGCAGGTCGACCTGTGGGACCTCGCCGGGCACGGCGTGGACACCGTCAGGGAATACCTGCGTTTCCTCGATGCGACCGGGCGGCTGCACCCGGCCAGTACGCGCGTGCCGACGTTGCTGAAGGAGCTGGACCGGCTGGCCCCGAAGTATCCGGCCGCGATGGCCGACACGTCCCGGTGGCGGCTGGCCAAAAGGGTGTTCACCGCGGCGGCGGCCGACGGGATCCGCATCGACGCCGACCCGGAGGTGCTCGACGCGTGGGCGCGGCGGTTCAGCGCCCGTGACGCGGACGGTCGCCGTGAGGTCCTCGGTGAGCTCATCGACCAGCATCCGGAGTACGCGGCCGGGACGGTACTCATCAACGACGGGCAGGTCGCGGTGCTGCGGGCCGGAACACCGGCGGTCAAGCATCTGGCCTGGCCCGACCGGGCCTGCGACTGCGGCTGCGACCAGCAGGCGGTGTTCCCGCCTGTGACCCTGCCCGACCCGGCGGTCCTCGCCAAGCACGTCACCTCCGACGGGTCGGGGCTGCTGCGGCAGCTCGCCACCCTGGCGGCGTGGACCGGCGACGGCGGTCGACCGGTCGACGATCGGGGCGAGGTCCGCAAGGGCGACCGGGCCGGTCTGCTCGCCGCGCTGGGCCTGGCCGACCAGCCGGCCGTGAGCACGGACGCACCGACAGTGACGCGGCTGTGGCGGCTGTCGATCGACTTCGACGTCATCCAGATACGTCGCACCCGGATCGTCCGTGGCGACGGCGCGGCCCTGGTCGACGCCGTCCTCGCCGGCCGGGCCGAGACAGAGCAGACGCTCGACCTGTGGACCGATCTCGCCCATGCGCTGGTCCACCCATCTGCTCCGGCCTCGACACAGAAGGGCGCCGAGCGGCTGCACGCCTGGCTCCAGCCATGGACGCCGCGCTTCCTCGGCCTGCTCTACACGGCGAACGCGGCCGCTGAACCCGTCGACGTGGAGGCACTGTGGGATCTGCTGCTCGACGAGTATGCGCAGCGGCTGCCGCCGGGCGATCCGGACCTGTTCGCGGGCATGGCCGCCGTCTCGGTGCGGCAGACCCTGGCTGAGCTCGACCGCCACGGTGCCGTGGTGGTCACCGGCGACAGGAGCGACCCGGATCCACGACACGTCGCGACCGCGGCAGTGCTCGGCGGCGCGGCCTGGGCGGTGCACCCGGAACCCGGTTTGATGGTCGGCCTGACCGATCTCGGCCGCCACCTGGTGCGCCAACGACTACTGGCCGAGAACGCCGACGCGCCCCTCACCGCCTGAGGCCACCGAACCTGCCCGGTTCGCGCGACCCGGTGGCGCCCATCGCATCGATAGGCTGCGGGGCATGGACGAGCGCCAGCGAGTGACAGGATGAACGCGGATGCTGTCGGCAGACACATGCCCGCTGTTGCCACGCTCGACGACCTGACCGCGATGATCGCCGCCGACCCGTACGGGCACCGCTACGAGTTGGGCCCGGACGGGGTTCTGTCGATCACGCCACCGGCCGATGGCGAACACGCGTTGATCGCGACGCGGATCATGGCGTGGCTGCTGGCGGCCGGGTGGCCGGGTGGCCGGTCGGCCAGATCGCGCAGGCGGTCGGGCTGTCCATCCCCGGTGCCGACGGCGTGACAGGTGGTCGCATTCCCGATCTGGTGGTGTGGAGCCGGCCACTGGCCGATGCCCGGCAGGTGTGGCTGCCCGTCACGAGGTCCGGGCCACCACGCCGCTGGCCTGGGTGCTCCAGACCAGCGTGACCGAACACCTCGACCTCGCCTGACCGGCCTTCGCCGGCAGCAGCCCCGGTGGGACGCGGCGCCATCAGAGGAACTGGCGGCCGCCGTCGACGACCATCGTCTGGCCGGTCATGAAGCGGGCGTCGGGCGAGGCGAGGAACAGCGCGGCGCCGACGATGTCGGCCGGCACGCTGGCGCGTTTGATCGACCCGCGTTCGACGCCGTACCGGGCCGCGTTCTCCATCACCGACAGGCTCGCCTCGGTCAGGGTGAAGCCCGGCGCGACGGTGTTGACGGTGATGTCGCGCCGGCCGAGTTCCTTGGCCATCACCCGCGTCATGGCGATGACGGCGCCCTTGGAGGCCACGTAGTGCAGCCACTTCTCCGAACCGCTGAACACGGTCGCCGAGGCGATGTTGACCACGCTGGAGCCCGCGCCGAGGTACGGGCTGGCGGCCCTTGTCACCAGCCACGGGCCCTTGACGTTGATGCGCATGACGAGGTCGAACTCGTCCGGGTCGATCTCCTCGAACGGTGAACGTTTGAGCGTGGCGTAGATACCGGCGTTGTTGACCACGGCGGTGATGGTTCCGCCGCCGAACGCGGCGACCTCGGCGGCGACCGCTGTCGTCTGCTCGGGGGAGGAGACGTCGAGGCGGCCCGACCAGGCGCGCGTGCCGAGTTCGGTGACGAGTTCGGCGGTCTTCGCGGCGCCCTCGGCGTCGAGATCGGCCACCGCGACGTCCCAGCCCCGCCCGGCGAACCCCAGCGCGAAGGCGCGCCCGAGCCCGCCGGCGGCGCCGGTGACGAGAACCGTCCGGGTGGGGCGGTCGGTCATGTGCTTCCCTCCTTTCGCGGAGCAGGTCACGGGAGCCTGGCACGGCTCAGTCCTCGAACCACTCCTGTTCCAGCACCCCGACCGCGTGCGCGACGGCGGTGGCGCACGCGCGCATGGACTCCACGTGCGCGCCGAGGTTGCGGTCCAGCGGCCCGATGACGGCGATGGCGGCGCTGACCTCGCCGTCGCTGCCGAACACGGGGACGGCCACGGACGCGCGACCCAGCCGATGCTGCTGCCTGCTCTCGGCCAGCCGCGTGCGGCGGGTCTTCGTCAGCTGCGCTCGGACCAGGGCCGGGTCGGTCACCGTGAACGGGGTATGGGGCACCATCGCCTCCAGCACGGCGTCCTGCGTGGCCGGGTCCGCGAACGCCAGCAGAGCCATCCCCACCGCGGTGCAGTACAGGGGGAGCCGGGCGCCCGGGAGGTGACGGGTCGGCAGGGTCCGGGAGCCGGCGAGCCGGTCGACGATCAGCGCGGCGTGCCCGTCGGGCACGGCGAGGTGGACGGTGTGCCCGGTCCGCGCGACGAGATCCTGGAGGTGCGGCAGCGCCGCCTCGCGCATCGAGGTGGGCCGGGTGAGCAGTCCCAGCCGCCACATCCGGGTGCCGATCTCGTACAGCCCGTCGGCCCGTTGGGCGAGAAGCCGGCCGTCGACCAGGTCGCGCAGCCGGCGTTGCGCGGTGGCCAGGGGGACGCCGGTCCGCCGCGAGATCTGCGTCAGGCTGAGCACGCGGTGCTGCCCGTCGAAGGCGTCCAGCAGTCCGAGGGCGCGGAACGTGACCGATTCGCCGGGTGCCGTCCTCACGACCGCCACGCGACCAACTCCCTTCCCTGCCGGAACGCTAGGACGACACCGCCGGCTGACCTGCGCAGTATCTCATTGAATGAAAGCAGGGCTGCCGCCTTCTCGTGGCGGGCCTCACAGTCGAGGGCGCGCCGACCGGCGTCCGAGTGCTCGGAGGAGACCCGTGAGCCCTGCTGCCCGTTACGACGCCGTCGTCCTCGGCGGCGGTCACCACTCGACGATCATCGCGCCGTACCTGGCGCGGGCCGGCATGTCGGTCGCGGTGTTCGAGCGTGGCGGGCGATTCGGTGGTGCGGCGATGAGCGGCAAGGGTCCGCTGACCGGCTTCCGGATGAACCTCTACTCGCACTGGACCCGGTTCTACTCCCACCCCGCCTACCGCGACTTCAACCTCTACGACGAGGGCCTGCGCTACGCGTTCCCCGAGGGCAACGAGGCGATGGTGTTCGACGACCGCACCGCTTTCGTCGGGTACTCCGCCGCCCGGGTGGTCGACGACCGGGGAACGCAGGAGCCGTGGCCGGAAGGCGTCAAGCGCACCGAGGAGGCGATCCGGCGCTTCTCCGACGCCGACGCCGACACCTATCTGCGCATCCACGACGCGTACACCAACGGGCTCAAGCAGGCCTTCGGCGCTCACCGCTTCACCGCCCCGCCGCCGTGGGGGGTGAAGGACCCGCTGGAGGCCCACCTGTCGCCGGATGGCCTGATCCAGCCGGTCCACCAGTTCATGAGCCTGCGCCAGCTCGCCTACGACTTCTTCGAATCCGACGAACTGCGCACCCTGTTCATGCGTGCCGCGACGACGTCGACCGGCTGCTACGGCGACGACGTCCCGGGCCTGCAGGGGCTGGTCCACGTCCTCGGCCTGACCCTGTCCCTGGAGCCGGCCGCGATCGCGATCGGCGGCACCCAGGCGATCACCGACGCGCTCGTCTCGGCGGGCCGCAGGCGCGGCGTGGAGTACTTCGGCAAGGCCCCGGTCACCGGGATCCTCACCCGCAACGGGCGGGCGAGCGGCATCCGGCTGGCGTCCGGGGACGTCGTCGAGGCCGACCTGGTCGTCAGCGGGCTGGGTCTGCCGCAGACCCTGCTCACCCTCGCGTCCGGGGTCTCCCTGCCCCGGCGAACGGCCAACCGGCTGCGCAACGTGCACTACGACCGCGGTCAGCTCGCCTGGATCAACGTCGCCGTCCACGAGGCCCCTGACTACGCCTCGGCCGTCGGCGACCCGGGTGTCGGCGCCCAGCCGCGGCTCTACTGGGGCCCGAAGGACCCGGACTGGCTCGGCAGCCGCTACCAGGCCGAGATCTTCACCCGCGGTCACAGCAGCAGGTTCTTCGCGCTGTCGAGCACCGACACCCTCTGGGACCCGTCCCGGGCGCCCGAGGGAAAGCACGTCGTCGGCGTCGAGGAGTTCGTCGCACCGCTGCGGTTCTTCGACCGGCAGCAGTGGAAGGCGATCGAGAAGAGCGTCGTCGACCTGCTCGTCGAGTCGTGGCCGACGTACGCGCCGAACATGACCCGCGACAACATCGCGGGGGTGCACATCCTGCTTCCGCGCGACATCCAGGCCACCCACCCGGACATGATCGAGGGCGGCTACAGCCAGGGCACCACCATGGCGAGCCAGTCCGGCAGGTTCCGGCCGGTCCCGGAACTGTCCGGATACCGCACCGTTCTGCCCAACCTCTACAACTGCTCGTCCTCCATGCACTCCGGGTCCGGGATCGGCCGTGGCAGCAGTCTCAACTGCTGGCGCGCCATCGCGACCGATCTCGGCATCGACCCGGACGCGACCGTCGCCCCGCCTGCGGCACGTTCCTAGAGCCGCATCCTTCCACCGCAGGAGTTCGCGCATGACCGCCACCGACGTCCCCCGCACCGACACGGCTTCCGACGTCCGCTTCCCGGACCCGTACGAGATCGAGACGCCGCCCGGAGCCGAGGGCTGGCAGGAGATGTACTGCTACTACAACCTGTTCCTTCCGCAGCGTCGGGACAAGGACGCGGCCAAGACGTGGTTCCGCAACGGCATGCATTTCCCGGAGCCGATGCCACCGTTCGACATCGTCACGGCCGACACGGCCTACATGAGCACCGGCGTGATGAACACCCGGGTCTTCGCCCTACCGCCGGCGCTGGGCCTGGATGTGCGCTGCCTCAACGGCTACATGTACATGCATTCCCTGGCTGTGGAGGATCCGGCCGAGGTCGAGCGCCGCGCCGGCGAGTTCGCCGTCCGGGTCGGGCACTACTACCAGAACTGGCCGCAGCTGTACGCGTCGTGGGAAACGAAGGTGAAGAACCACATCGCGGAGCTGAAGGCCATCACGCTGCCCGCCCTCGGTGAGTTCGAGCCGGTCGAGCACGTCCTCGCCGGACGTGGCATCACCGAGGCCAACGACCTGCTCGTGGCCTACCAGGCGATCCTCGCCTCGCTGGACCAGGTCTGGAGCCTGCACAGCGAGATGCTCAACATGGGATATGCCGCCTACCTCAACTTCCTCATGACGGTGAAGGCGCACTTCCCCGAGATCCCGGACCAGACCGTCGCGAAGATGGTCAGCGGCGTCGACGTCCTGCTCTTCCGCCCGGACGACGAACTCAAGCGGCTGGCCGCCAAGGCGATCGAGCTCGGCGTCGCCGACACGGTCGCGGCGGCGACGAGCTTCGAGGCGCTCGCCGGGGAACTGCGGGGGAGTGAGGCCGGTGCCGCCTGGCTCGCCGAATGGGACGTCTCGGCCGACCCGTGGTTCAACTTCTCCTACGGCAACGGCTTCTACCACCACCACCGGTCGTGGGGTGACGACCCGACCTTCCCGCTCACGATGGTGGGCGAGTACGTCGGCCGCATCCGCAACGGTGAGAACCTCGACCGGCCGCTCGACGAGGTCGAGGCGGAGCGTGACCGGGTCGTCGGACAGTACCGTGCGCTGATCCCCGAGGGCGACGAGCGCACGGCGTTCGACGACGCGCTGGGTCTGTCCAGGGTGGTCTTTCCCTACGTCGAGAACCACAACTTCTACATCGAGCACTGGTACATGACCGAGTTCTGGCGCAAGATGCGCGAACTCGGCGCGCTCCTGGTCCGCTTCGGCTTCGTCGGCGCCGTCGACGACATCTTCTTCCTCAAGCGCACCGAGATCGCCGAGGCGGTCTGCGACCTGCAGTTCTCCTGGTCCAGCGGCGGCGAGGCGCTCGGTCCGGCGCACTGGCCACCGATCGTGGCGAAGCGGCGCGCGATCCTCGCCGCGCTCAAGCGCTGGACGCCCCCGCCCGCCCTCGGACCGGCCCCCAGCGCCATCGTCGAGCCCATGACGATCATGCTGTGGGGTATCACCGACGAGCAGGTCGCCAAGTGGCTCGCCCAGGCGGCCGGCGGCGAGCAGGGCAACGTGCTCGAGGGGTTCGCCGGCTCGCCCGGCGTCGCCGAGGGCCCGGCCCGCGTCGTCCTGTCGCCGGAGGATCTCGACGAACTGCTGGACGGCGAGATCCTCGTCGCGCCGATCACCGCGCCGTCCTGGACGCCGGTGTTCGCCCGGATCAAGGGTGCTGTCAGCGACATCGGCGGGATCATGTGCCACGCCGCGATCGTGTCCCGCGAGTACGGCCTGCCGGCGGTCGTCGGCACCGGCAGCGCGACGGCGACGATCCGCACGGGGCAGCGCGTGCGGGTGGACGGCAACGTCGGTGTGGTGACCATCCTCGATGACTGACGGCCTTCGGGGGGCCGCCACGGCCTCCGCCGACCCGACCGACTCCGTGGAGGGACCGAGCGTGGTGGGTCGTCGTATCGTCTGGTTCGACGAGCTGCGCATGACCGACCGCCCGAGCGCCGGCGGCAAATGCGCCAGTCTCGGTGAGCTCATCAGCGCGGGGATCCCGGTACCGATCGGGTTCGCCGTCACCGCACAGGCGTGGCAGGAGGTCATCGACCACGCCGGCCTGCGGAACCGTATCGGCGACCTCACCCGCGCCGTCGACGTCGGCTCGTCGGCGGACCTGCGCGACCTGCAGACCCGCGCGGTCGACATCATCCACGGCGCGGAACTGCCGCCGGGGCTGGAGGAGGAGCTGCGCGCGGCCTATGCCGAACTGTGCCGGCGCGCCGGCCGCGAGGGCGTACCCGTCGCCGTCCGGTCCTCGGCCGTCGCCGAGGACGGCGCGGCGAACTCGTTCGCCGGTCAGCAGGAGACCTATCTGTGGGTGTGCGGCGCCGACGACGTGGTCTCCCGGGTTCGTGACTGCTGGGCCAGCCTGTTCACCCCACAGGCGGTCGCCTACCGCGCCAGGCTCGACGAGGCACACCGCGGCGAGGCGTCGAAGATGGCCGTCGGCGTGCAGGAGATGGTCGACGCCGAGGTCGCCGGGGTGGCGTTCACGGTCAGCCCGAAGACCGGCGACCCGTCGGTGATGGCGGTCAACGCGTCGTGGGGCCTCGGCGAGGCGGTCGTCTCCGGTGAGGTGACCCCGGACGAGTTCTGGCTGAGCAAGATCGGCTTGACGGTGACTCGCAGGACGGTCACGCACAAGGCGCACCGGTGCGTCCCCTCCGCCACCGGGCCGGGAACGCAGATCGTCGACGTCCCGGCCGAGCTTGCGGACGTGCAGTGCATCAGCGACGAGCTGTTGCACGAACTCGGTGAGCTCGCCGTCCGAGTGGAGAAGCACTACGGCTCGGCGCAGGACATCGAATGGGCGCTGGCGCGTGACGCCGACGGCAGGCACCGTTTCATGCTGCTGCAGAGCCGACCGGAGACGGTGAACGGGTCCGCCCGCGAAACCGTCAGGGCCAGGACCACTACCGCCGGTGCGGCGTCGTACTTGTCGGTGCTGAGGAGCCTCAGCGCCGGGAAGGGTGGAACCTCATGACCGGTGCCGCACCCGGGGGCGCGGGCACGCCGTCCTGGTCCGACGTGCTGGCGCTGGTCGCCCAGCTCGACGCGTCGGGCATCGCCGACGCCGAGGTGGTCTCCGCCGGGGTGAGCGTACGGGTGTCGCGCACCGTCCTCGGCATCCCCGCCGGGCAGGCACCGGTGGCCGCCACCGGTCCCGCGTCCGCTCCCGCTACCGGTTCCGCCCCCGCCGGCCCCCCGGCGGCAGCCCCCGCGTCGGCTCCGCCCGTGCCCGCCGGGCCGGTGATCACCGCTCCGATGCTCGGAGTGCTCTACCACCGCCCCGGGCCGGACCAGCCGCCCTTCGTGGCGGTCGGCGACACCGTCACGCCGGACACCACGGTCGCGATCATCGAGGTGATGAAGCTGATGAACCCCGTCTCCGCGGACGTTCACGGCGTCATCGCCGAGGTCTGCGTCCCGGACGCGACCGCCGTCGAGCACGGCGACGTGCTGTTCCGGCTCCAGGGTTGAGGCCGGCGCGGATGTCGTTCCCCACCGGCCCGGCCGTCTCCCGGCCCCGGGTACTCGTGGCCAACCGCGGCGAGATCGCCGTCCGCGTGGTCACCGCGTGCCGCCGGCTGGAGTTCGAGCCGGTCGTCGCGGTGAGCGCGGCCGACGTCGACTCCCTTGCCGCGCGCCTGGCCGACCGGGTCGTGCGGCTCGGCCCGGCGCAGGCGAGCCGGTCGTACCTGCGTCCGGAGCTCATCGCGCAGGCGGCGCTGCAGACCGGCTGCGACATCGTCCATCCCGGATACGGGTTCCTCTCGGAGAAGGTCGAGCTGGCGGAGCTGCTCGAACGGGAAGGAATCGCCTTCGCCGGCCCGCGGTCGCAGACCCTGCGGGAGGTCGGCGACAAGGCCGCCGCCCGGCGCATGGCCGTGGCCACCGGCGTCCCCGTCGCGCCGGCGTCCGAGGTGGACGATCCCGCGAGCGCGCGGGTCGCGGCCGCCGAGATCGGCTACCCCGTGCTGCTCAAGGCGGTCCACGGCGGCGGCGGGCGCGGTATCCATCGCGTCGACGGCCCCGACGACCTGGCCCGCCTGGTCGACGTCGCCGCCGCCGAGGCACGCGCCGCGTTCGCCGACGGTGCGCTGTACCTGGAGAAGTTCTACGGCTCCGGCCGGCACGTCGAGGTGCAGATCTTCGGTGACGGCGAGGGCGGCGTGCTCATCCTCGGCGACCGGGACTGCTCGGTGCAGCGCCGGCATCAGAAGCTCATCGAGGAGTGCCCGGCGCCCGGCCTGTCCGAGGCGACCCGGGCCCTCCTGCACGACAGCGCCCGCCGGCTCGCGGAGCACCTGCGCTACCGCGGCGCCGGGACGTGCGAGTTCCTGGTCGACGCCGCCTCGCCGCACGACCCCGCGACCGTGGTCTTCCTGGAGATGAACGCCCGCATCCAGGTCGAGCACCCGGTCACCGAGGAGGCGTTCGGCATCGACCTCGTCGCGGCCCAGTTGCTGCTCGCCGCCGGGCGCCCGCACGGGCTGCCGGAGGTGCCACCGGTGCCGCCTGCACACGTCGTGGAGTGCCGGCTCACCGCCGAGGACCCCTGGCACGACTTCCGCCCGTCGCCGGGCCGGATCACCCGGCTCGACCTCCCCCGCGGGCCGGGCGTGCGGGTCGACACCCATGTCTACGAGAGCTACCTGTTCCCGCCCTACTACGACAGCCTCCTGGCCAAGGTCATCGTGCGCGGGCACGACCGCGCGGCCGCGGTCGCCGGCGCGCTGGCCGCGGTCGACGCCATCCGGGTGGACGGCGTTGCCACGTGCGCCGACGTGCACCGTGTGGTCCTTGCCCACCCGGACTTCCGCGCCGGCGGGGTGACCACCGGCTGGCTCGCCGGCGTCTGGCCACCAGCCAGCGACACTGCCGTCCACGACGACTTCCCGCGCCCGCCCGCCGACCAGGAACCTCGCGACACCGCAGGAGCACCGGCATGACCCGACCCACCGTCCGGCTGGTCGACACGAGCACCCGGGACGGCAACCAGAGCCTGTGGGGAGCGGCCGGCCTGACCTGCGGCATGGTCGAGGCCATCGGCCCGCACCTCGAGGCGGCCGGTCTCGTCGCGGTCGACTACACCTCCTCGACCCACCTGTCGGTGGGCGTGCGCTGGCACCGGGAGAACCCGTGGGAGCGCATCGCCCGGATGCGCGCCGTCGTACCGACCACGCCGCTGTCGCTGATCACCACCGGCATGCGGTTCATGACCTGGGACCGCACGCCGGCCGCGCTCATGCGCATGTCCATGCGCGCGATCGCCGGGGCCGGCATCCGCCGGCTGCAGATCGCCGAGCCGATGAACGACACCGCGGCCGCCGCCGCGGTGGCGCGAATGGCCAAGGAGGAGGGCATCGAGCAGGTCGTCGCGGCGCTGACCTACACCATCTCGCCCGTGCACGACGACGCGCTGTACGCCTCGTGCGCCAGGGTCTACGCCGACGACCCGAACGTCGACGTGGTCTACCTCAAGGACCCCGGCGGACTACTCACGCCGGAGCGGACCGCGCACCTCGTGCCGGAGATCCTCGGCGCCCTCGGCGGAACCCCGCTGGAGCTGCACTCGCACTGCACCACAGGCCTCGCTCCGCAGGTGTACGTCGTCGCGGCCCAGGCCGGGGTCACTGTGCTCCACACGGCCATCGGAGCCCTCGCCAACGGCACCAGCCAGCCGTCGGCGACCCGCCTCGTGGACAACCTCGACGCCGTGGGCGTCGACGTCGACGTCGATGTCGACGCGCTGCGCCGGGCGGAGGAGGTCATCGCCGTCATCGCCTCGTCCCAGGGCCTCGAACCGGGCCGACCGACCGAGCTCGACCTGGCCTACCAGCGTCACCAGATCCCGGGCGGGATGATGGGGACGCTGCGCCGGCAGCTCGCCGAGATCCGCCGGACCGACCTGCTACCCGAGGTGCTCGACGAGGCCGGACGGGTCCGGGCCGAGCTCGGCTACCCCATCATGGTCACGCCGTACAGCCAGTACGTGGGCAGCCAGGCCGTCATGAACGTTCTCGCCGGACTTGCCGGCGCCGAGCGCTGGTCGCGGATGCCGGACGAGATCGTGCGCTACGTGCTCGGCCACTTCGGCACGCCGCCGGCACCGGTGGACCCGCTCGTCGTCGAGCGGGCGAAGGCCTCACCGCGGTACCGGGAACTCGACCGGCCGCAGGCCGAGCCGTCCGCGGACGAGGTACGGGCCAAGGTCTCCGCGGCCCTGGGCCGCTCCGCCGACGATCGCGAGGTGCTGCTGCGCTCGGTGCTCCCGGCGGACCAGATCGACGCGATGGAGGCCGCCGGGCCGGCGCCAGCCTGGTCGCCCAGCCCGCCGGTGACGACCGCGGCCGGCTTCGTCGCCGCCGTGTCGGCGCTGCCGAACTGGCGGTCCCTCGACGTGACGTTGGGAGACGAACGGATCCTGCTGCGCCGGGCCGCGGGCGGGCAGGAGGAACAGTGAGCGACGACAGGCTCTCCGAACGACTCGCAGGGGTCGAGGGACTCGTCTTCGACGTCGACGGCTGCCTCATCCTGTCCTCTCAGCCGGCGGGCCACGACGGCACGGCGCTGCCGGGCGCGGTCGAGGCGGTGGCGGCGCTGCGGGCGTCGGGACGCCGGCTCGTCGCGTTCACCAACGCCTCCAACCGGCCGCCGCGGCGGATCGCGGAGTCGTTGCGGGAGCTCGGCTTCGACTTTCCCGACGAGGACGTCCTCACCCCGAGCGTCGTCGCGGCCGACGTGGTCCGGCAGCGGTTCGGGGACGCGCCGGTCCTCGCCTTCGGCGCGACCGGGGTCGTCGACGTGCTGGCAAAGGCCGGGGTACGGCTCGCGACCCCCGGCGACGGCACGGCGGTCGCGGCCGTCGTCGTCGGCTGGGACACCGCCTTCGACCAACCCAAGCTCCAAGCGGCCGCCGAGGCGATCTGGGCCGGCGCGCCGCTGCTCGTGACGAGCGATGCACCCGCGTTCGCGACCAAAGGGCGGCGCACCGCCGGGGTGTCGGGATTCATCGCGACGGGTCTCGCGCACATCGCCGGGCAGACGTACGAGGTCGTCGGCAAGCCGTCCCTCCTTGCCGCGTCGACCGCCGCCGCCCGGCTCGGGGTGCCGCCCGAACGGATGCTCGTCGTGGGCGACGACCTGTCGCTGGAGGTGGCCATGGCCCGGCGGGTCGGTGCGGTCGGCGTCCTCATCACGACCGGCGTGTGCAGCCGGACGGACGCCGACGCCGCCGCCGAGGGGCAGCGCCCGCACCTCGTCGTCGACTCCCTCCTCGAACTCGCCACGCTGATGCTCGCCTCGGCCACGGCGTGAGCGGGCCGATGACCTCGCAGACCCCGTCGACACCACGGCCGGTCGCCGAGGGCGACGTGCTCCGCCCCGTCCCGTCCGACGCCCGTGCGACGAGCGGGGTCGGTGCCTTCCTCGGGTGGCTGGAGCGGCACCGGGGGCTGGCGTTCGCGGACTACGACGAGCTGTGGCGCTGGTCCGTGGACGACCTCGACGGCTTCTGGGGCGCCGTCGCCGCGTACTTCGGAGTCCGGTTCTCGACGCCGTACGAGCGGGTCCTGACGTCCCGCTCGGTCTCCGGCGCGCGGTGGTTCACCGGCTCGACGGTCAACTACGCCGAGCACATGGTGGGTCTCGTCGAGGACCCGGCCGCCGATGCCGACGACCTCGCGGTGCTCGCGTACTCGCAGACCCGCGAGCCGATCCGGCTCACCTGGGGTGAGTTGCGCGACCAGGTCGCCCGCGCCCGGGCCGGGCTGCGACGTCTCGGCGTCGGCCACGGCGACCGCGTCGTCGCCTACCTGCCGAACGTGCCCGAGGCCCTCGTCGCCTTCCTCGCGACGGCGAGCCTCGGAGCGGTCTGGTCCTCGTGCGCGACGGAGTTCGGCGCCCGCAGCGTCGTCGACCGGTTCTCCCAGCTGGAACCGACCGTGCTCCTCGCGGTGCCCGGGTACGTCTACGGCGGCCGGTCGGTCGACCGCCGGGCCCGGGTCGTCGAGGTCGCTGCCGGGTTGCCGACCCTCACCCATGTCGTCGAGGTGCCGTACGGGGCCGGTGCGCTCGACGCCGCGTTCTTCGGGAGCCCGGCGCTCGTCGGTTGGGACGACCTGCTCGCCGCGGCGCCGACCGGTCCCGCACTCTTCGACCCGGTGCCGTTCGACCACCCGCTCTACGTGCTCTTCTCCTCCGGCACGACCGGCAGACCCAAGGCGATCGTCCACGGCCACGGCGGGATCCTGGTCGAACACCTCAAGAACCACGCCCTGCACTGGGACCTGCGCCCGGGCGACCGGCTCCTGTGGTACACGACCACCTCGTGGATGATGTGGAACGCTCTCGTCTCGGCCCTGCTCCTCCGGGCGGTGCCGGTGATGATCGACGGCAACCCGTTCTTCCCCGACCTCATGGCGCAGTGGCGCCTGGCCGCGCGGGTCGGCGCGACGCTGGTCGGGGTGAGCCCCGGCTACGTCATGGCCTGCCGCAAAGAGGGGCTCGCACCGTGGGACGAGGTCGACCTGTCGGCGGTCCGCCAGATCGGCTGCGTGGGCTCGCCGCTGCCCGTCGACGGGTTCTCCTGGCTGCAGAACGGGTTCGGGCCGCGGGTGCTGCTCAACGTCGGCAGCGGCGGGACCGACGTCTGCAGCGGCATCGTCCAGGGCGGGCCGCTGCAGCCGGTGCTCGCCGGGCAGATGTCGGGCGCGGCACTCGGCGTTGCCGCCGCGGCGTTCGACCACGACAACGCTCCGGTCGTCGGTGACTTCGGTGAGCTCGTCATCACCGCTCCGATGCCGTCGATGCCGGTCGGATTCTGGGGCGACCCGGATGGAAGGGCGTACCGCGCGGCGTACTTCGACGACATCCCCGGTGTCTGGCGGCACGGTGACTGGATCCGCTTCACCGACCGCGGCAGCTGCGTCATCACCGGCCGGTCGGACGCCACACTCAACCGTGGCGGCGTCCGGCTCGGAACGGCGGACTTCTACGCCGTCGTCGAGGAGCTTCCCGACATCGTCGACAGTCTCGTCGTCCACCTCGAGGACCCGGACGGGGGTCCCGGCGAGCTCATTCTGTTCGTCGTGCACCGGGACGGGCTTGCCGTCGACGACGATGTGCGCCGCCGTGTCGTCGAGGCGTTGCGCACGAACCTGTCTCCGAGGCACGTGCCGGACGCCGTCGTCGGGATGGCCGCCGTCCCGCGCGGCCGCACCGGCAAGAAACTCGAACTGCCCGTCAAACGGATCCTCCAGGGTGCCGACCCCGACACGGTCGTGAGCCGCGACGCGCTCGCGGACCCGCAGGCCCTCGTGGCGTACGTCGAGGAAGCGCGCCGCCGGCAGGTCGTCAGGTGGTGATCAGCTTGCGCGACAGGGCGTTGAGCGACATCGTGGCCTGGTCGTAGTTCGACAGCATGACGGTCGTCCAGTCCGAGGTCGGGTACCAGGCCAGTTCGGTCGACACCCCGGGCGCGCCGCCGTTGTGCCAGTACAGCCATTGGCTGCCGCTGAGGATCGCCATCGGAGCGTAGGTGGCGAAGCTCGTCTCCTCGACGCCGAACGGGGTGGTTCGTCGGCCGCGTGGTGCCTTGGCCCCGTGCAGAAGGTGTGTGAACGGCGCGGAGAGCAGCCGGTCGCCGCGCAGGGCGTCGGCGAACCGCACCAGGTCGGGGGCGCAGGCGTGCGCACCACCGGCGGGGGAGCCGACGAAGATGTGCGCGTCCAGTCTGTCGACCCGCTCCGCCGGCGGTTGGCCGGCGTACGGGCGGGCGATGCGGCGGTCGTCACGCCAGTGTGCGGTGGTGTAGAAGTCGGCGGTCGTCATGCCGGCCCGGCGGAACACGTGGTGCCGCACGTAGTCGTGATACGACCGCCCGGACACCGCGGCCACGATCGCGCCGAGGAGGTGGTACCCGGAGTTGCTGTACTCGTACGCCGAGCCGGGCACGAACCGGACCGGATCCCGTCGGGCGAACGACATGCTCCCTTCCCACACCTCCTCGACGGTGTCCCAGGTGAGCGCCACCTTCCAGTACTCCGGGTCGGCCATGTAGTCGCGCTGCCCGCCCGCGTGGGTCACCAGGTGGTGCACGGTGGCCGCGGCGAGCTCGCTCGGCAGGCCGGTGAGGTAGCTGCCGATCCTCTCGTGGTAGTCGACCTTCCCCTGCTCGACGAGCTGCGCGATCGCCACGGCGGTGAACAGCTTGGTGATCGAGCCCAGGGAGAAGATCGTGTCGGGACCGTTGGCGGCACCCCGTGCCTTGTCGGCCAGGCCGTACGAGCGGGCGAGCACCGGGCGTCGACGGTGCACGAGCAGTACCGTCCCGGAGAATCTGTCCTGCGCCGCGAGGTCGGCGGCCATCCTGTCGAACTCGCCGCCGGGCCGCAGGCCGGCGGGGACGGCGGGCGCCTGTGGGCCGGCCTCGGCGGTGTTGGTCACGGCGACGAGCCCGCCGGCCGCCACGGGAACGGCGGCGCCGAGGAGGCCGAGTGCGCCACGTCGGGAAAGACCCCGTCGAGGGGACGTCGATGTCATGGCGACCACTGTCCCGACGCAGAGGGCCGGACGCGTCCGGCCCGCGACGGATCAGATGCGTCTGTCCTGGGGAAGAGGCGCATCCCTCGCACGACAGACGCGGCACCCGGGAATCGGGCCGTACGCTCGGAACGCGATGAGACGGCATCCGATGGTCCACGACGCGGTACTCGCCGCCACGGTGCTGGCGGCGTGCCTGGTGGCTGTCGGCTCGCACCCGTCGCCGGTGTGGTGGGCGACCGTCGCCGCCGGGCTGGCCGCGGTCACGGTCCGGCGCCGCTGGCCGCTGCCGGCGCTGGTGCTGGCCGTAACGGCCGCCGGCGTTCGCCTGGCCACCGTCGCGCCGGTGTCGCTCGTCGACGTCACGGTGCTCATCTGCGTGTACACCGTCGCGGCCCGGTACGACCGGGGGCGGTCACTCGCCGCGCTGGCGGTCCTGCTGCTGGCCCTCGGCGGGTGGACGGCGTTCCACAGTGCGTACGGGCGTCCGGTACCGGGCATTCCCCGCCTGGCGTTCCACGTGATCGAACGGGGGGATGCGGGCCCCGGCGACCAACGCCGGGACGCCGCGCGGACCGTGCGTGGAAAGCCGCCGGCGCCCGCCGACGTGCCCTGGGCCGGGCTGTTCGTCGTCGGCTCGGCGCTCGTCGTCGCCTGGGCCTTCGGATCGACGGCGCGTGGCCGCCGCGAACACCTCGCTCATCTCCGGGAACGCGCCGAACACCTGGAGCGCGACCGTGACCAGCGGGCCGCGCTGGCCGTGGCGGCCGAGCGCGGCCGGATCAGCCGCGAGATGCACGACGTCGTCGCACACGGGCTGGCCATGATCGTCATCCAGGCACAGGGCGGTGCGGCTTCCCTCGACGCCGAACCGGCACAGACCCGGGCAGCTCTGGACGCGATCGTGTCGGTGGGCCGGGCGGCCCTGGCCGACATGCGCCTGGTCGTCGACGCGCTGGGTGGCGACGGCGGGGAACCCGTCGGCGGATGGCGTCCGCCGCCCGGTCTGGCGCAGCTGCCGGCGCTGATCGACAGCGTCGAGCGGGCCGGTACCCCGGTGCGGCTGCGCATCGACGGCACGCCCGCACCGCTGCCGTCGGCCGTGGACCTGTCGGCCTACCGGGTGGTTCAGGAGGCGCTGACCAACACCATGAAACACGCCGGCCGGGGCGCTCGGGCCGAAGTGGTGCTCACCTACCGTCCCGACACGTTGCTGCTCGAGGTCAGCGACGACGGCACGGCATGCACCGACACCCCGGGCGGCAACGGGCTGCGCGGCATGCGGGAACGCGTGCGGCTGCTCGGCGGCCGGGCCAGCACCGGCCGCGCCCCGACCGGCGGGTTCCAGGTGCGGGCGGTGCTACCGACCGGTGGTTGTTCGTGATCCGGGTCCTCATCGCCGACGACCACACTCTCGTGCGGACCGGCTTCCGGATGGTGCTGGCCGGTGCGCCCGACCTGACCGTGGTCGGTGAGGCCGGCGACGGCGCCGAGGCGGTGTCGGCGGTCGTCGACCTGCGACCCGACGTCGTCCTCATGGACATCCGCATGCCCGGCGTCGACGGCGTCGAGGCGACCCGCCGGATCTGCGCCGCCGGCAGCCCGACCCGGGTACTGGTCCTCACGACGTTCGACCTCGACGAGTACGTCTACGCGGCGCTGCGTGCCGGCGCCAGCGGCTTCGTGCTCAAGGACGTGCTCGCCGCCGACCTGCTGTCGGCGATCCGGGTGGTGGCCCGCGGTGATGCCGTGGTGGCGCCGAGCGTCACCCGCCGGCTCCTCGAACGGCACGTGCTGGGCCCGGCCCGCCCGTCCGTGGCGGTGGCGCCGGAGGACGTGCTGACCTCCCGCGAGCGGGAGGTGCTCGTCGAGGTGGCGCGCGGTCTGTCCAATGTGGAGGTCGCCACCCGCCTGTACGTGTCGGAGGGCACGGTCAAGACGCACGTGAGCCGCATCCTGGCCAAACTCGGCCTCCGCGACCGGGTGCAGGCGGTGGTGTACGCGTACGAGTCCGGCCTGGTCACCGGACGCGGACCCGGATAGGTCCTCCGCCGACCGAACGGGGACGTTCAGACCCCGTCGGCGTTGTCAGGAGTCCGACAGCGGCCGATCCGTCGGCCGGCATCCCGCGAACCCAGCCATGGCCACCCACGCGCGGACAGAAGGGCCGGGACTCGGGATGCACTCGCGACACAGCAGTAGGCGACGGCTGACGCCGTTCGCGGCGGCAGGGCCGCGGCCACCGGTGCGGTCACATCCGGGGCGGCGCTGGTGGCCGGTGCTGGGCACCCTCACCGTACTGGCGTCAGCGGTGCTGGTCCCGCTGACCGCGGGCGCCGGGACGGTCGCCGGCTGCCCAGGACCGACCGGCAGCCCGTCGGCCTCGCCGACCGGGTCGCCCGACAGCACTCTGACGCTTCCTCCCAAGGTGACGGCCTCCGCGTCGGACACCGCGGTGCCGGTGCCCGACCGGCCGCCGCGCGATGATCCGGGCGATCCCATCATCGCAACCCGCAGCCCGTCGACGAGCCGGTCACCTACCGCGGCGCCGTGCCCGTCGCCGTCCACCGGAGCGGACCCGACCGGTACCGCGAGCCCGGGTGGGCCCGGTCCGTCGGTCATCGCGACCGGACCTACGGACGCCCGGTGCGCCGACCTGCTCACGGTGAGCCTGATGCGGGCGCAGCAGCCGCTGGTGGCCGGCGCGGAACAGCTTCTCGCGGCCGGCGAGATGCTGGGCGGGTTCGCCGGGATCACCGTCGAGCCGGAGACGTGCACGGTCGCGGTGTACTGGGACGGGTCGCCGCCGCCGAGCGTCAGCGCGATCGTGGACCGGCTGCGGACCCGGATGTCGGTGCTCGTCTACGACGGACCGCGGCACACCCACGCCGAGCTGGCTGCCGTCGCCGGCGAACTGTTCGACACCCTGTACCAGGGATACAACCTCGGCGTCTCGGTCACCGAGGTGCGGATCAGTCCGGAGGGCACGCACGTCGACGTCGGCGTATGGCCGTTGCCGTCCGCGCCGATCGACCCGCAGCAGGCGGCCGCCCAGGCGCAGTCGTTCTGGGCGCCCTACTTCCCGGTGGCGGTCACCGCGGTACCGCCGGCGCCGGTGGCGTCGCGGTGGCAGGACGTCACCCCGTGGAGTGCCGGGGGCAAGGTGACCAACGGCGGGTCCTGGTGCTCGACCGGCTGGCCGATGACGGCCGTCAGCGGGGCCCGCTACCTGCTCACCGCGGCGCACTGCGCAGTGGTGCCGTACGGCACGCCGGTCCGCGACGGCCTGGGCACCGCCGTGATCGGCACGATCGAGGGAATCGACGCGTCGCTGGACACGGCTCTGATCAAGGTGCGCCCGCCGGCGGACGTCAATCCGCGGACGTGGGACGGCGGGGTGAGCGACGTACGGCAGCCATTGGGTGTCAACGACGACATCGAGTCCATGAGGCCGATCGTGGACTGGAACAACACCTTCCGAGGGATGTACCTGTGCACCTCCGGGTCGGCGACGGGAGCGCACTGCAACATCAAGGTCAAGGACGCCGACATGTCGTACACCAACGACATTGGCTGGAAGGTCAAGGGTTCCGCGTTGGGTAAGCAGGTCGACGGCACGGTGGCGCTCGGCAAGGGCGACAGCGGTGGACCGATCTTCTCGCTGTACGGCGAGCGGGCCGACGCTGTCGCGATCGGGGTGATCGCGGCGGGCGACGCTTACGCGGTCCTGGGGTGCGCCGCTCATCCGAGCCCGGAATGCTATTCGAAGGTGCGCTTTACCAAGATCTCCGCTATCCGTACCAACTGGGCTCTGTCCAACGTCATCGTCGGTGGCTCGATCTAGCACCTGACGTGCGTCGGCATCACCAGGTCCTGTGGGTGGTGGTCCGGATGCTAGGCAGATTGTTGACGGTTGCAACGTGAACGCCTAGCTTCGATGTCAGGCGCCGGGACCAGAGGAACGCCGTGGGTCTCACCGGGGCCGCTTCCGGAGACGTCCATTCCGAATGAGTAACCCCGCGTAGATGTTCGCCGCGCATGTGCACCCCGGCCCGGGTGCGTCTGATTACCGTGCCCGAGATCGGCTGGCCGTCCACATCGGACGGTCTTTTTTCATTTCCTGTCATGTTGCTTCCCCTTTGGGCCGCATACGCCTGGCGTCGTTTTCACGCCCTTGACCACGTCCTACGCTTTGTGTCTGTTGCTTTTCGCCGTAGGGAGGTCGCGTGATTCAGTCCAGGAGAGATGCGCTTCGAACACTCGGGAGAACCGGGCTGGCTGTCGCCACCGGATCGGTTCTGGCGGTGACCCTGGAGAGCCAGGCAACGGCCGCGCAGAGTGAATGGCGCTGGTGCCGTTACTGCAAGCAGCTGTGGTTCCGCGACTACGCGTTCTACGCCTGCCCTGGCCGGCCCGGTCTCGGACACTCCAAGGACGGCAGCGGGAACTACTCGGTCCTGTTCGCCACCGACCCTGGAAACGGGACGATCGACTGGCGTTACTGCCGCTTCTGTAAGACCTTGTGGTTTGCCAAGGAACCCAACGGACCCTCCTCGTGCCCGGCAATCAGCGGAGGGCTCGGACAGCACTCGATCGTCGGGAGCGGGAACTACAAGGTCGAGTTCGCGTCCTCCGGTGGAGGGCAGCCCGGCTGGCGGCTGTGCAATCTCTGCAAGGCTCTGTGGTTCTACGACGGGAACTTCGGTACCGGGCGAGGCGTCTGCTCCTTCGGTATCGCCTTCGGAACCAACAGGACGCACAGCGGTGAAAGCGGTACCAACTACCAGGTACGGCTGGTCTGAGTCGTCGGTGCCGGACGGGCGCGCGGAGGCCGCCCGCCGGCATCAACGGCGACAGTGGAGTTCGATCGGTCCGCGTACGAGACACCGTGACCGGACAACGGTCGAACACGGGCTGATCAGTCGATGAAGGGCCGGTCGTGACGCCGGGCGGCGTCGTCGAGGACCGGGACGTCCGGTGCGAAGAGGGGAGCGGGAAGCCGATCGAGTGCGAACCAGCCGAGTTCGGCGGCCTCGCCGTCCGGTGCCCCGGTCTGGCCGCGCGGTGTGGCGAGAAAGATGGCGCCGACGCAGTGGATGACCCGTCCGTTCGGGTAACGGTGTGTCTGGGTGGCGGGATCGCTGTACAGGCCGAGCAGGTCGTGCAGATCGATGTCCCAGCCGGTCTCCTCCCGGCATTCGCGCCGGGCGGCCTGCTGCCACGTCTCGCCGACCTCGACGCCGCCGCCGGGTAGTCCCCAGGTTCCTTCGCCGCGACGGCGCATGAGCAGTACCCGCTCACGGTCGTCGAGGACCACCACGCCGCAACAGACCCGAAGTTCCATCTCCTTGTCCATGCGTCGATGCTGCCAGGTGCGGCCGGCAGGAGGATCGGCGACGGTCGCGCGCGGCGGCCGCCATGCCGGGTCAGGTCACGTGGCGGGTGACCAACGGTTCGAGCAGCCGTTTCAGTTCGGTGAGGTCGGTGCTGGCGGGCATGGTCTCGTGACCGCCGGGACCGTGGCGGACCGTCGTTTCCACGCACTCGCGGTAGACGCCCTTGACGGTGAAGGACGCGAGGAGCCGCCCGGTCGCGGCGACGAAGATGTGGTAGTCGTACTTCGCGCTCTGCGTGGTGACGGTGTAGATCGCGCTGCCGCCGACCGCCTTCCACCCGCACGAGCCGAGGTCACCCTCGTCGCCGACCCCGTACCTGTACTCGCAGGCGACGAGCTCCAGCGTGTCGACCCGGTGTGCCCAGCCGGTCGCACGCGGCGGATGCCAGTCGCCGGGGAGGGCCTCGGTCGCATCGGACGGTCCGACGACCACGACGTGGTGCGGACCCGGTCCCTGGTAGGGCCGGGACTCGTCGATCATCCGCGACGGGCGGACCGGCGTGGTACTCGACCGTTCCTCCGGGCAGAGCGAGTACGTGTCGGTGTCGTCGTCGAAGAACGGGTGGCGCACCAGCACCACGACGGCTGCGCCGGTGAACAGGACCAACAGGACCAGCAGGGTCACGAAGACCAACCGGGCACCCCCGTCAGCACGCGCCATGGACAGAAGTCTATCGGCGGTCCTCTCGCTACGGTGGCGGTCGGTGACGACCGGCGTGACACGTTCGGTCCAAACGGCTCACGATCGCACCCGGTTCGCCGAACAGATCGGTGATGCTGACCTGGATCAGGACCGGCCGGGTGGCCGCGGCAGGCGTACTCGCCTGCGCGGTCCTGCTCGTCGTGCAACAGGCCTGGTTCTTCGGCCGGTGGGGCGGCGACGAGCTCAGCTCGCTGGTGACGGACGCCTCATACGTCCCGCTGGCAGTCGTCTTCACCGTGCTGGCCGCCCGGGTGGCCCTGTCGAAGCGGCAGGAGGTCCGGACGCGGCGCGCGTGGCGGGTGATCACCGTGGCGTTCGCCTGCCAACTCGCCGCGCACTGCGCCTGGTTCGTCCAGTCCCACGTCCTGCACGTCACCGGCTACCCCTCGGTCGCCGACTACTGCTTCCTGCTCTTCTCCCCGTTCATGTTCGCGGGGCTGCTGATGCTGCCCGGACAGCACCGGCGCCGGCAGGACCGGCAGAAGCTGGCGCTCGACGCGCTGATCGTCGGAGCCGGCGGCTTCATCGCCATCTGGTACCTGCTGCTCGGCCCGATCCTCAACGCGCCGGGCATGTCGGGGTGGGAGCGCACGTTCACGGCCGCGCTTCCGATCGGGGACCTGCTGCTCGTGCTTGCCATGTCGACCGCGATGCTCCGACGTCACCAGCCCGACGTACCGGCCCCGTTGCGGCTGCTCGCCGGGTCGATCGCGCTGACCGCCACCGCCGACGTCTCCTACAGCTGGATCCAGCTGAATGGCGGCTTCACCGGCGGTTCCTGGCCGGACCTGCTGTGGTTGGCGGGCTGTTTTCTGCTGGTGGTGGCGGCTGATCAGCAGTACCGCCGGCCACACCGTCCCGCACCGAGACACGGGAACCGCAACGCGGTCTTCGTCCTTCCGTACGTGGCCAGCGTCGCCGCGTACCTCCTGCTGGCCGCACAGGCGTCACATCTGCCGCTCAACCCGTACGGCGGCATGATCCTCGGTTCGGCAGTGCTCACCCTCCTGGTCATGGCCCGCCAGTTGCACGCCCTGCGCGACAACCGCGAGCTGGCGGTCACCGATGGGCTGACCGGCCTGGCCAACCGCGTCCTGGTGACCGAACGCCTGGCGCAGCTTTCCCACCAGCCGATCCGGGCGGGCCGGTACACTGCGGTTCTGCTCATCGATCTCGACCGGTTCAAGCCCATCAACGACACGTTCGGCCACGAGGCGGGCGACGCCGTCCTGGTCGCCGCCGCCGACGCCATGCGTGCGGTCATCCGTGAGGGCGACCTGGCCGGACGCCTCGGCGGCGACGAGTTCGCCCTCGTCCTGCGGAACCTGCCGTCGCGGGACGTCGCGGGAGCGGCCGCCGCCCGTCTGCTGAACGCCCTGCGCACGCCGGTGATCTTCGGCGACCAGGTGCTCATGATCGAGGCGAGCATCGGCGTGGCCGTCCACGACGACCCGGATACGTCCGGCGACACCCTGCTGCAGCGGGCCGACACCGCCCTCTACGCCGCCAAGCGGGCCGGTCGTGGTCGCTTCGAGTACTACTCGGATGTCATGGACACCAAGGCGCGCGAAGCGGAGCTGCGCCGGGCCATCGCCGACGACGAGCTGGTGGTGTTCTTCCAACCCGCGGTCGCGTTGGACACCGGCGAGCTCCGGGCGGTCGAGGCACTGGTCCGCTGGAATCATCCGACCCGGGGACTGCTCGGCCCCGCGGCGTTCATCGACCTCGCCGAGGAGACCGGCGCGGTGGTCCCGCTGGGCGCGTGGGTCCTCCGCAGGGCCTGCCAGGAGGCCGCCGACTGGCGCGCCGCCCTGCCCGGTGCGGAACCGTTGCGGCTCACGGTGAACCTGTCGCCGAAGCAGGTCGCCCAGGCCGACCTCGTGCAGACCGTCGAGAAGATCCTGGCCGACACCGCCTTCCCGCCCGACCGGCTCACCCTGGAGATCACCGAGAGCGTCATCCTGAGCCCCGACCAGCTGACCGTCGACCGCCTCGAGGCCCTGCGGGACCTCGGCATCCAGCTGGCCGTCGACGACTTCGGCACCGGCTACTCGGCACTGAGCTACCTACGCCGCCTACCCGTCACGGTCCTGAAGATCGACCGCTCGTTCGTGACCGGCATCGCCGACGACCCGGAGGCGCGCTCGGTGTGCGAGGCGGTGGTCCACCTGGGCAACGCGTTCCGGATGAACGTCGTCGCCGAGGGCATCGAGACGGCCGAGCAGGCGGCCGCCCTGATCGACATGGGCTGCTCGGTCGGCCAGGGGTTCCACTTCCACCGCCCGTTGCCGCCGGCCGAGGCCGCGGCTCTGGTCCGTGACCGGTTCGCGGCCGTGGTTTAGTGGTACACGGCGGTGCGCGTCAGCCGGCGGTGACCCGATCCACGAACGACGACAGATTGGCCATCGCCCGGTCGATGCGTTCCTCCATGGTGAGCGTCTCCTCGCGGCGGACCAGCCGCATCCTGGGTTGACGCTTGCCGCGCAGGTACAACGAACACGCCAGATCCGCGCACAGATACTCGCCGACCGTGTTCCCCCGCCGCCCGGCCGCACCGGCCAGGGGAGCGACGAACAGCGCCACCCCCGATGCGCCGTGCTCGGTCAGGCACACCCGGCACATGGTCGAGCGGACCGCGCTCGCCTTCGCACCCGAGGCCTCCGGTCGTCGCAGTACCAACCCGGTCACGCCATCGGCGCGGGGAACGACGAGCAGCGACCGCAACGGCGCGCCGGGGTCGGTCCAGCCCAGATAGTCGAGGTCGGCCCAGCGGATGCCGCCGAGTCCGCTGGGCATCCGGATCCGGCCGACCTCGCCCTTGCTGCAGTTGACGAAGGACGACCGGATCTCGCGCTCGTCAAGTGATCGCACGACGGGCCAGCCTAGACGGCTCCCCAACCGACGCCGACCGGTTTTCCGGTCACGTGCTGTCCGGCTCGTGGCGTCGGCCTCGACCGGCAGGGTCAGGTAGGTGCCGTAGTCGGTCCGGGCAACCGCTTCCACCCCTTCGCCCCGCATCCACTCCTCGCTGCCCGGAACCATCCGCGTCAACCATCTGGTTTGAAGTGCGCACGCGAACGGGAGCCCGGAGTGGGAAACTCCGGGCTCCCGACAAATGACGGACGACGAGACGACGAGGGCTGTGGCTACCCGGCGATCAGGCGCCAGCCCTCCACAGTGGTGGGTGCGTTGGTCGTCCCGGACTTGACGCCCTCGTCGATGCAGCTCTTCTTGCCGGGGGGTGGCAGGTTCGAGCCGATGAAGCGGTACTGGTGCGCCGTGTAGGTGATGTTGTACGCCTCGATGCCGTACTGGCCGTCGACCCGGCCGTGCGCCGGGACCGTGGCCGTCGCGGAGACCCCGATCGACGTCGTGCGGCTCTGCACGATCGTCGCGCTGACGTTGGCCGTGAGGAAGCCGAAGAACGACGCGCTGAAGCCGGCCGTCACAGACAGCTCGTACGTGCGGGACTGCTGTGAGGTGAAGGTGGCCGACGCCGGCGTGTCGAGCCCGTTGATCACCGTCCGCGCGTCGCTCACGTTGAACGTCGGCGTGACCGCGTGCAGGGTGTAGACGTGGCCGCGCCAGTTGGGTGGGCGCCCGCCGACGTGCGTCCACTGAACGTCCGGGCAGGCGACGCCGGCCGCGCTGGCGGGTGCGCCACCCAGCGCAACCGTCAGGAGATTCGCCACCAGAACCGCGACCAGACCGAGCCAACCCAGGCGCCTGCCGACACCGCGGCGCCCCGGGTCCTTCCTACTGATGACCGCCATGTACCGATTCCTTCCGGTCGGACGGGGGTTGATCGACATCGACAGGTTTGCATGATCCGCTGGACCCCGACTGGACGGTGACTTGACCGGGTCCCGGCGATCCTGACGGCGCGGCCGGGGACCCCCGGTGAATGCCGGATACATGTCGGCCGAACGCCGACCGGTCACGCAGCCGCGGTCGACGCGGTCAGGAACAGGAGGCCAGCTTCCCGCGGATCCCGGCGGAGTCTGCGTGGCCGAGCGCGTCGAGGATGTCCAGGGCGGCGCGCCAGGATTCCGCGGCCGCCGCCGGGTCGCCGGAGGCGAGCCGGGTGTCGCCGAGCCGGTGCAGGCTGGCGGCCTCGTAGTAGCGGTCGCCGAGGTCGCGCCGGAGGTCGATGGCCCGCTGGTAACAGGCGGCGGCTTCGTCGAAGCGGTCGAGACTGTGGTGGGCGTACCCGAGGCTGTCCCAGGTGGCGGCCTCGCCGTCGCGGTCGCCGATCTCCTGCTGGAGTGCGAGCGCTTCCTGACAGGCGGCGATCGCCTGCTCGTGGTGGCCGAGCTGGACGTGGCACCACCCGGCCGAGTTCATCGCGTTGGCCTGGCCCGGCAGGTTGCCCGCGAGTCGGAAGAGGTCGAGGGCCCGCAGGGCGTGGCGCAACGCCGTGCGCGAGTCGCCCCGCTGTTCGAACAGCGCGCCGAGCCCGAGATGGGTCTGGCCCTGTCCCGCGTGGTCGCCGCACCGGCCGAACAGGTGCAGGGCCTGCCGGTAGTGGTACTGCGCGTCGTCGGGGCGGCTCAGTTTGGCGTGTGCGCGGCCGAGGTGATGACGCGCGTGCGCCTGCCCGGTGTCGTCGCCGAGGCGCTCGGCGGCCCGCAGAGCGAGCCGCTGGGTGATGGCCTGGTCGTGCCAGTGCCCACGCCATTGGAAGAAGGTGCACAGCGTCCACGCCAGTCGCGCGGCGTCCGCGTCGAATCCGGTGGCGGCGGCCTCCCGGGTGACCGTGACCAGCGTCCGGTGCTCGGCGGCGAACCACCGCATCGCCGCGTCCCGGTCCTCCGGCGTCTCCGGCGTGGTGCCGGGCGGCATCCGGTCGAGCACGACCGGAGGTTCGCGGTGCG
Source organism: Virgisporangium ochraceum (assembly GCF_016863655.1). Classification (GTDB taxonomy): domain Bacteria; phylum Actinomycetota; class Actinomycetes; order Mycobacteriales; family Micromonosporaceae; genus Virgisporangium; species Virgisporangium ochraceum. The sequence goes on along the minus strand of NZ_BOPH01000105.1, from coordinate 161,647 downwards.
GCAGCAGCAGCCGGTCGGCCGTGCGCGCGGTGTGCAGGTAGTGGCCGATCATCCGGCCGCGCGCCGCGTGCAGAGCGTCGGGCCCGTCGACGGTACGGGCGATCTCGGCCGCGTATGCGTGGAGCAGGTCGTGGCAGCTGTACCGGCCGGGGCTGGGCTCCGTCACGAGGTTCGCGCGGGTCAGCTCGGCCAGGGCCGGCCGGACATCGGACGCGGGTAACCCGGCCAGGCTCGCCGCCGCCGGCAGCGAGACCGCCGGTCCCGGATGCGAGCCGAGCCGCCGGAACATCGTGGCCGCGGCCGGCCCGAGGGCGCGGTACGACCACGAGAACACGCTGCGGACGACACTGCCGTGTTCGTCGGTGCCGAGCGCGTCCAGCCTGATCCGCTCGTCGCACAGCTCACCGGCGAGGTCCCGCAGCGAGAAGTGCGGGTTGGTGGCCGCCCGAGCGGCCACGATCGCCAGCGCCAGGGGCAGGCCCGCGCACCGGTTGACGATGTCCGCCACCGCTGGCGCCTCGGCCGCCACGCGGTCGGCGCCGAGGCGAGCGGCCAGCAGATCGCGGGACTCGGCGGCGTCGAGCAGGTCGAGCCCGACCGGTTGGGCGCCGTCCGTGGCGACCAGACCGGCCAGCTGGTTGCGGCTGGTGACGAGCACGAGGCAGCGCGACCCGCCCGGCAGCAGCGGGCGCACCTGCGCCGTGTCGCGGGCGTTGTCGAGCACGAACAGCATCTGCCGGGTGCAGACCAGGCTGCGGAACAGGGCCGTCTGTGCGGCGACGCTGACCGGGACGCGATCCTCGGGCACCTGCAGCGCGTCGAGCAGGTCCCGGACGGCCTCGGCCGGCTCCACCGCCCGGCCGCTGCCGTGGAACCCGCGCAGGTCGAGGAAGATCTGCCCATCGGGAAACTGGTCGGCGACCTGATGCGCCCAGTGCACGGCGAGGGCCGTCTTGCCGACACCGGCGGTGCCGGACACCGCGACGATCGTGGTGCCGGCGGACCCGGTGATCGCCTTGTGCAGCCGGGCGAGTTCGGGGACCCGCCCGGTGAAGCCGCGGATCGCGGCGGGAAGCTGCGCGGGCGCCGCCGGGCGACGGTGGTCGTCGGCGGATTTACCCGACCCGACGCTGTGCAGCAGGTCAGTGTGTGCGCGCACCAGCTCAGGCCCCGGGTCCACGCCCAGCTCCTCGACGAGCCGGCGGCGTACCTCACCGAAGAGCGTGAACGCCTGCCCTCGCCGGCCGGCCGCGCCGTACGCCCGGATCAGGCGCGCCTGGGCCACCTCGTCGAGCGGGTTGGCCGCCGCCACCTGCTCCAGCTTCGGCAGGACGTCGGCAGCCGACCCGAGGGCGATCATCAGGTCGCCGTACCGTGCGAGTGCCACCCGCTGCTCGGCGGCCAGTGCCACCGTGTGGGGATGTCCGGCGAGTGCCGGTATGTCGGCCAGCGGCGGACCGTGCCACAGCCCGAGCGCCTCGTCGAGCAACGCCGCCGCCTCCTGCGGGTCGCCGGCGAGCTGCCTGCGCTCCGCCGACTCGACCAGCTGCCGGAAGCGCAGCAGGTCGACCGCCGCCGTCGGGGCCCGCAACGCGTAGCCGTCGCCGACCTGAACCAGCACGCCCGACCGGCCCCGCGACGGCCGGTCCGGCTCCAGCTGGCGGCGGAGCCGCAGGACATGCGTCTGGATGACGTTCACGGCGGACGCCGGGGGAGTGCGGTCGGGCCAGAGGACGTCCATGATCGCAGTGCGCGGAACCACCTGCCCGCCAGCGACCGCGACCAGGCCGAGGACGGCCCGTTGGGCGGTGGATCCGAGGCTGAGCGGCTCACGATCATGCCAGGCGGCCACGTGGCCGAGCACCTGGATCCGCAGCACCACAACCCGCCCGCACCCTCGACAGGCCTCGCACTTTACGTCAACGATCCTCGATGCGGCAACGCCTCCCTCGTCTACGCCCATGGCGATCAGCCGTGCACCCTCGACCTGCCCAAGCTGGCGCCAGCCTCGGCCAGATCGCGGTCATGACGCTCGCCGTACTGGCGGTGACGCCGAGTCCAGCACACGCACCGTCGAGCCGACGCTCCTGGCCGTGCCGCGCAACGGATTCACTACGGCCCGCGGGCTCCCGCCGTGGTCACTCGTCGACGACCCGACCCGGAGAGCGGCCCTCGGCACGGTCGTATACCTCACGCTGATCGCCCTGCGGGGAGCGGGACTCGGCTCCTGCTGCGACACCGCCGGTGCGTTCACCGCCACTCTGGCCGTCCTCTACGGGGCGCCGATCGTCGCGAGGTTCATCGGCGATCTGACATGGCAGCACCGCATTCACCGGTTCTCGCCGATGGACGCGGGCCCGGCCGTCCAGGCCGCCCGCAACCTCGCCGCCGACCACATCGGCCCGCAGGGCCGGGCCGCATTCCGGCGACCCGGCCACGACCCCTCCTGCACGACGCAGGGGCTGAGCACACAATGGTCAGGTGTTGCGGACCAGTCGCCACAGGTTGTCGCTCGTGCCGTTGTCGGACTCCTGAACGGCGAAGGCGCCGTTGGCGGTGGAGTTGTTCTGGATGGCGAGCAGCTTCCCGCTGTTGACGTTGACGATCTTGTAGCTTCCGTCGGCCTGGGCGATCATGGTCCACCGGTGGTCGGCCGTGCCGTTGTCGGCCCATTGCAGGACATTCGCGTTGTCGGCGGTGGACATGTTCTGCACGCCGAGGACCTTGCCGCTGTAGGCGTTGCGGAACCGGACCGCGCTTCCGTCGGTGATGATTTCCCAGTTGTGGTCGGCGGTTCCGTTGTCGGCCCACTGCATGGCACGGCCGCCGTCGGCCGTGGACATCTGGTAGAGCGCCAGCACGAGGCCGCTGCCGACGTTCGCGAGGCGGTAGGTGGTGGGGGCCGGGCCGACGGTCGCGCCGACCACGAACGTCATGATGCTGCGGGCCGGGAGGTTGACGGTGAGCGAGCCGTTCGACATCGTGAGCGCGCCCTGGGGCGCGACGGTCCGGCTCGCGTCGGTCAGCCAGTTCGCGACGCTGCCGGAGGTCGTGCTGTTGGCCAACGTGAACTGCTGGCTCACCGAGGAGGTGTTCTTGTTGACGGCGACGATGACGACGGTGTCGCCGCCCCGGTACGCCGACACGTACACGTTCGACGTCGGGTTCGCGGTCGCGTCGATCCGTACGTAGCCCGGACGCACGAACCGGGAGAAGTGCGCCATCATGGCGCCGCGCTTGCTGATCTGACCGTCTTCGCGCATCGGGCCGTAGCCGCGCCGGATGGTCCACCAGATGTAGGCCTGGAACTCCGCGTCGACCATGGCGTGGTGGATGTGCTGGCCCACGTCGAGTGCCTGGGGCCACAGGTCGCCGGAGTCACTGCTGTTGGGGTAGTAGACCTCGGTCATCCACAGCTCTTTGCCCGCGCCCTTCTGCTTGAACAGCGGGTACGGGAAGTTCGCGTACGACGTGCCATACAGGTGCGCCCCGATGATGTCGACGTTGGCCAGCGCCGCGGGGTCGTTGAGGATCGGGTCCGACAGCGACTTGATGTACTGGAAGGACTCCGGCGCGATGACCCTCGTGCTGATCGAGCCGGCGTTCTCCCGAAGGAACCGGACGATCTCGGCGGAGGTCCACCAGGTCCATTCGGCGGCGTAGTCGGGCTCGTTCTGGATCGATATCCCGTACAGGTTCACGCCGTTGTTGCGCATGTAGGCGGTGAAGTCGTTCAGGTGCTGGGCGTAGGCGGCGTACGAGCTGTAGCGCAGACGCCTGGCGTTGGTCTGGCTGCCGCGCGTGAAGGTCTCGATCATGCTGGCGGGAGGGTTCCACGGCGACGCGATGACGGTCGCTCCGAGCGCGACCGCGCGCTGGGCGGTCGCGAGGTCGCGACTCCAGTCGGACTGGGTTTCGCCGACGGGGATCCGTAGCACCGAGAATCCCAGCCGGCCCTCGCCGGCGCCGAACGCCGTGTCCCGCTGGGCCGCGGTCAGGTCACCGATCCAGAGCGCGTGGGCCATGCCGCCGAAGCCGCGGATCGTCTGGCGGGTCGACGACGGGTTGATGTTCGCCGCGGCCGCCGCGGCCGGCGTGGCCCCCACGACCGACGCCGCGACCGTGAGGGCCGGGACGGCACCCATTGTCGTCAGGACGGTTCTCCGGCTCAGCAGTCGTTCGCCGCGCCCGGGCTCGTTCTGGTCGTGCGTCATTGTTTCGTCCTTCTGGCTGTCGGTGCTAAACCGCGCCCGCTCGGTCTCGTGGACCCGGTCGCACCGGTCGTTGCGCCGCCGCGGGACTGACCGTGATCCCGGTGCCGACACCCGATAACAATCGATGGGCATCCATCGGAAGCTCACTTTGGCAGAACCGGTCTGCTTCCGCAATGACCATTTCTCTCGGTGCGGGTTTCGAGACGAGCACGACCATGAGCAGCGAACTATTGGACTTCGTGGAGCAGGACATCGGCGCAATAGCTCCACTACTCCGCGCCGGAATGGCTCCACGCCTGACCAGACAGGGCGCCGCGCGCGGTGCATGGAGCCATGTGGAGCCATCGATGGATTGGTGCGCTACGGTGTCGCCATGGCCACCGGAAATGCGGAGCCGCGGGCACGGGGTGAGATCGAGACGCTGCCGAGCGGCTCGCTGCGGGTGCGGGTCTACGCGGGCGTCGACCCTGCCTCGAAGAAGCGCCAGTACCTGGTCCAGACCGTGCCCGCCGGTGCCGACGCGGCGCAGGAGGCCGACCGGGTGCGCGTCCGCCTGCTGCGGGAGGTCGCCGAACGGCGCGGTTCGCGGCGCCGCCCGCTGCCAGCCCGGGACACCGGCGCGTCGGACCGTCCGGATACGCCGGTCAGCGCGTCCGCCCCGCCTGCGCCCTCGGCGACCCGGGCCACCGGGAAACCCGGCCGCCGCCGCGGTGCGCTCACGGTGGCCGCGATCGCGCAGCTGGCCGGTGTCTCGCCGCCCACGGTGTCGAAGGTGCTCAACGGCCGTCCGGGGGTGGCGGCGGACACCCGTCGCCGGGTGGAGGAGCTGCTGCGCGGGCAGAACTACCGGCGTCCCGAGAAGGTCACCCGCGCCGCCTGCGTCGAGGTGGTCTTCTACGGTGCGCTGGGTCAGGTCGCGATCGAGATCATGCGCGGCGTCAAGCAGGTCGTGGTCGAGCACGACCTCGCCGTCGGTTTCACCGACGTGTTGCGGGAGGCCGCGACCGGCCGCAACTGGGAGCGGGACCTGTTGTCGCGCCGACCGGCCGGGATGATCGCCGTGCAGATGGGGGTCGCACCCGAACAGCGTGGGCTGCTGGCCGCCGGCGCGATCCCCGTCGTCGTGGTGGATCCCATCGTGGAGCCGCTGCAGCCGGTGCCCTCGGTGGCCGCGGCCAACCGCCGCGGCGCCTTCGCCGCCGCTCGGCACCTGCTCAACCTGGGCCACCAGCGGATCGCCGTGATCAGCGGACCGCTCGACCGCCTGTGCGCGCGCGAACGCCTGGACGGCGTGCGGGCTGCCCTCGCCGCGGGTGGCGCGCCGCTCGACGGGAACCTCCTGCGCTCCGGAATGTGGTTCTCGTTCGAGGACGGCCGGACGCACGCCGCGGAGCTGCTGCGTCTCGACGAGCCACCGACGGCCGTGCTCTGCGGTAACGACCTGCAGGCCTTCGGTGTGTACGAGGCCGCCCGGCTGGCCGGGTTGCGAATTCCCGACGAGCTCAGCGTGGTGGGCTTTGACGACATCTCCTACGCCGGCTGGTGCGGGCCACCGCTGACCACGGTGCGGCAGCCGATCAGCGAGATGGGCGCCACCGCGGCCCGGCTCGTGCTGGCCCTGACGGCCGGGAAGACCATCACCCAGACCCACGTCGAGCTGGCGACGACCCTGGTCGTGCGCGGCAGCACGGCCGCACCCGCACGGCGTTGACGCGGACGTAGGGTGCTCGGCCCGTTCGACCGGTTCGGGACGCGGGCGGGCGGCGACAGGCGTGCGCGACGCCGCCCGGAGGTCGGTGAGCGCGGCCATACCGTTCACCCACAAGGGTTATCGGCGCCTCGAGGTCCGACCGACCGGACGGACGCGGGCCCGGCCCGGCGCCTCCCGGCCCGGTCGCCAGGGGAGGGGGCCGTGAGCGGTGAAGTAGCCACCGGTCCGGCCGTCCGGACCGGCCACGCCGCTCGGCCGATGATGGCGGCGCCCTCCTCGGCCGTCTGGAACCCGAGTTGGCGTGGAGATCGGTCGCGGTGAAACCTGACGCCCCCGCTCCCGCCGATCCGACAGCCGAGACGGCACCTGCGAAGTCCCAACTCACCTGCCCGCGAACTGTGCGAATCCGGCTTCCGGAGCCGATGAGCGCGCACATGATCTCATTGAACGCGGTGGCCGTGGCCGCCGGCCCTGCCGGGTTCGCCACCCCCGGCGTCTGCAACCCCGAGGCCTTCGGCCCACGCGTCGGTGGTCCACCAGGTGGACGGATGTCATCCCCGACCCCCACTCGTGACCAGCAGAAGCGCTTTCTTGGATTGGCCGTAGGCGTCGCCGGGTGGGGCCGGACGCTGGGCGCCGACCTCGCTGCCGTCGACATCGCCGGTGACGGCGAACGGAAGGAACGGCATCCACGTCGAGCGGCGAGCACTGTTTCGGGGCCGGTGTCGGCACGGCGCGGGTCGGCTACACGCCCATCACGGCGCCCGGCGGACCTGGATCGCGCTGCGGCGGGCCGGGTTCGACGTGGCCCGTAGCAGGGTCGAGCGCGTGATGCGTGGAATCGGCGCACCGATCTCACCCCGGATCCAGCAAGGCCGTCGTGCGCCAGTGAGTTACCCGGACGGGCACTGATCATCGCCCTAGCCTCTGCAACGCCTTACGGATCGACGTACCCGTGCCACACTGCTGCGCGTCATTGACGACACGTGCCCCCTTGGGAGAGGTCTTGAAGAAGCGCAAAATGCTGTTCGTCGCCGGTGTCACGATGGCGGTGCTCGGTGCCGGGTTCGCGGGGCAGACGGCGTTGGCGGGGCAGATCGGCGGCACGGCGGCCGGACAGCGCGCTGCCGCCGTTCGCACCATCCAGGGCGACTTCGTGCGGGTGATTCCGCCGTTCGCGCCGGATCAGGCATCCGACGAGTACGCGTATCAGGTGGTCGTGCAGGTGCGGGGTCGCCGGATCGTCGCGGTGGCCGGCGCCTGGGGGCACTGCAACAACATCAGGTGCGGACCGGCTTCCAAAGGCCTGAGCATGTGGGACGACACCGCGTTCGCGCTCAACGCGCAGATCGCCCGGCAGTTGCGCGCCGGTGGGCTCGACATCGACGCGCTCGCCTATGACGGCGGCCAGGGCCCGATCGACCAGGCGATGGTCGACGCGTACAAGAAGTCGCTCCGTTCGGCCGTCGCCAGGATCAGCTGAGCCGCCGGCGCCAGCGGGCCGCCACCGACGAGGGATGTCGGCGGCGGCCCGTTTCGTTCGGTCAGGTGCGGGTGAGACACGCTGTATGCGAGGCCGGCCCCGTGGCACCGGCTGTTGCTGGATGACGCCGACCCGGTCCCCGGCAGAGCTGACGGGCTGCGTCGGAGGCCGCCGGCGCCTGGACGGGACGGCATGTCGGCGATCTGCTCTCCGTCCTCGGTGTTCCCGACACCCCAGCGGGCGACCAACTCCTGATCTGCCGCGACTCGGTCGCCCAAGCTTGCGGCATAGGTCCCCGCCTGACCGCTCGCTCGTACCAGGGTGGCTGTGGCGAAGCAGGTAAGCGCCCTTATCGCCCTGATCCCCAGGTCCAGGGCCAGTTCACCGATGTGGACCAGGTGGGGCGACACGCTAGAACCAAATGAAACCGTCATAGTCAGGTCGGACTAGGTGCAGCGGCGACTCGCATCGGAGGTAGACGACCCGCACGTCCTTACCGTCCTTGCACACGACGGCCGAATCCGGAAGGTGCGCACCGTCGCAGCCGAGCGCCTGCGCCGACTCTCCGGCCGAGCCGCAACGCCCGACCAGTCCGAGCCGAACTCTTCCAAGCCGCAGCGGAGATCGCCGGGCCATAACCTGCCCTGATGGGTCTTGATCAGGCGCGAACATCTGCCGCGGACAGCGCACGACGGTACGGTGCGTTATCGATCGGATATCGGCCCAGAGCCCGTGACGGTGCTCGATATGCTGCGGGCATGGTGGGGTCCGGGCCGGAAGATCGCGTGGTGTGCCCCGTCTGCGGGCTGCCGGGTCGACCGATCATGTACGGACATCCCAACGAGCGGGGCGCGGCCAAGGCCCCGGCCGGGCGGATCGTGCTCGGCGGTTGTGTGATCCTGCCCCGCACGGCCGATTACATGTGCCCTCGATTTCACGGGTGGCGTACCGGCGCACCGCCGCCCGCCGGTCCGGAATCGCCCGAGCTCGCAGCGTCGCGCCGATATGCGGCGGGCGACCTCGACGGCGCCGAGCGTGCCTACCGCGAGCTGCTCGACGCGAGCATCGTGGAGCGGGGCGAGCGCGACCCGAACACGCGAGCGCTGCGTCACACGCTCGCCATCGTACTGGCCACTGCCGGCCGCGCCGACGAGGCCGCGGCGGCCTACGCCCCGCTGCGTCCACCCAGCACCGACGAGGAGATTGCCGCGCGCATCGAGGAACGTTATCGCCGCGCCGGCCTGAGCTGGCAACCACCGCAGCGATGATCAACGACGACGGCCACGGCAGGGCCGGAAACCCCCGCCGGTGATCAGTGAGCGGGTTGCACCCGGCGCAGGGTGACGCGCCGACCCGGGCGCCTCGTAGGAGCGGCGGGAACCAACGATCGTAATGGACCTGCCAAATTCTGGCGTGGCGCCCGCCTGGGTCGACTTCTACCGATCTGCGGGTCACACCCGGGAACTCGCCGCAGCGTTATGGCAGTGGCACCACCGCTGGGGCGCTCACCTCGTGGCTTGCTGGGACACCATGCTTCGACTCGTCGCCCACCGCCCGCCGGAGCCCGGCGAGCCCGCGTTCGCACTTGCCGGGCAACTCCTGGCCGTCGCCACTCATCTGGAAATGCGTCAGTGGGCCCTCGCAACCGTCCTGCCCGACAGCACGGCATGGTCCTCCGCAGCCCCCTGATCCAGGATCCGATCAATCCGAGCCCTCCCAACGCGTCGCGGCTCCAACAACACCTGAGGCCGGCGAGAACACGTCAAGACCAGGTGAGCCCTGTCATCGAAGGCTGGGGGACGAGCTGCGTCTGCTGAGGCGCAGGTATTGATCCCGAACGGTCCTATCGCTATCCGATTGCTAGCGATTGGTATACGATTAGGAAGGTGGACACCCGTGCCGCGGCGGCGGCTCTGCGCGTGATCGCCCGTGGCTTCACCGATCTGGCCGACGCGCTCGACGGTGATGGCGGCCTGTCGGAGGACGACCGGATCGTGGCCCTGCTCGAGGAGTGGGGATTGCGCGGGCTGACCCGGGAGGAGGCCAGCGCACTGTTCCGCCGGCACGGGTTCGCACCGCAGACCGCGGGTGGCTGGGCGCGGGGGGAGTGGATCGAGACCCGCGACGGGCTGCGGTACGCGAGCGAGCGGTCGCGGAAGTGGCTGAGCGAGCGGCGGGCCTGACGTGTTCTCGGTACGGATTGAGGTGCGGTCGTACGAGCTCGACCCGCAGGGCCACGTCAACGGCGCAGTGTACGTCCAGTACGCCGACCACGCGCTGTACGCCTGCGTCCGGGCGGCCGGCGTCGACACCGACGCGCTGCTGCGCTCCGGCGTCGGCCCGGTCAACATCGAGACCACCATGCGCTTCCACCGCGAACTCCGAGGCGGCGACGAGGTGACCGTCTCCTGCGCCTTCGAGTGGGGCGGCGGCAAGACGTTCCGCGTTCGCCGCGAGTTCCACAACCGCGCCGCTGTGCTGGTCGCGGAGGTCTGCACCGTCACCGGACTGCTCGATCTGCGGACCCGCCGGCTGGTACCCGACCCGGCCGCCCGGTGGCGCGCGGTCGCCGGCCACCCCGAGATCCTCGGCCTTGCGGCAGTTACGAACGCTTGACCTTCGTTCAGTCGATCTCGTACGCGCGTGGCTCATCGAGCACACGGTTCCCGCGATTCCTACGGTTTGCGGCTAAACGCTCGCGCTGGCCCAGTTCGAGTCTCCGACCAGCGGCGCGGATGTGCCAATGGACGCCGCGATCATCGACCCACTGGCCTTCCCGAATTGGCTGAGGCTGCCCGGCACAGCCGGCCACTGCCATCCTCATCTGCCGCTCCGCGAGTGATTACCGAAGACAACCGAGTGGCCCGGGACGTGGTGGCCGGTCGTGGTGGCCGGCTACCGTCATCCCGGGTCCGGGTGGCCCGATTCCGCTGCGAGCCTACGAAGGTATGGGTTTCGCCGAAGTGCTGGTTGAGCGGAGAAGATCAGGGAAAGGGCGTCGGTCAGGGACCGGTCGACGAGGCCATCGAACGCTTCGAGCGGACACGAGCCGTCGGCCGCACGGTACCGGTATCCGTCGCGGAGCCTGTACCGCCTTCGCAATCTGACCCGGTCGTCCCCCTCCTGACGGTCGAAGACCCACTCCCCGACGCGATCGGACAACTCCAGTGCCGCGGCGCCGTCCTCCCGCAGTATCGCTCTGGCGGCCTGCAGCATGAGAGCGAAATCCAGTACGCACACCGGGACACCGGACTCGCTGAAGTCAGCGCCGCCCAGCCTGAACTCGGCCTGCACCCGGAAGTTGCGCCAGATGAAAGCGGACTGACCGAGGTCCTCAAGGCGCACCGGCTGCTCACCTACAATGATCGGATCCCATCCCGGTCGCCACGACGGATCCCGTGCGGCAGGTCGGAAGACCAGGAGCGTCTCGGGCTCCACTTCATCCAAGCAACGCCATCCTCAGCCAACATCGAGATCGACAGGTTCCCAGCGCACCGTAACGCCGTCGCCTGAACGCTATGTCCCGATCTTCGTGAGTACGGCCGCGGCCAGGTTCCACAATTGCTGGGAACAATGAATGGTCTGCTCCTCGCCGTCCGTGTAGGCACTGAGAACTGTGTTGGGGAGCCCGGTTACCGGATCTGCCGCGACGAACGCATACTCGGATCGGAGGCGCTGGCCGTCGGCGATCATCATCGAGCGCGTCCGTTCGCGTTCCCGCCCCGACTCCGCGCTCTGGTCCGGACGCGATGGACTTCACTGGCGATGACCGATCGACACCAGCTGACCGAGGAGTCCGGGTGTCCACGTCAAGCGGACCGTGGGCACCCGGCCGCCGCTGAAGGACGGGCGTCACCATCCGATCGTGGCACGGCCTCAGGCGGGTACCGGCAGCGCGCCGAGGGCACGGCCGGCCTCGCGAGCAGCGTCGAGAGCGCTGGCGTGCATCTGCGCGGCCGTTTCGGTGAACGGGTCCAGGGCGGGGTTGACGCCGACGAGCGTGAACTCCCGCTCGACGACGGTCAGGTCGGAACCCCAGGAGTCGGCGAGGATGCGACGCAGGTACGGGGTTGAGTGGTCCCAGCCCTCCCGTGGGGTGCCGCTGCCGTACGCGCCGCCGCGGACCGTGGCCAGCACCACCGGCCTGCCGGCCAGCAACTGGGCGCCGGTTGCGCGGGGGTCGGTGCAGATGAGGTCGATGTAGGCCTTGAAGTGCTGGGAGACGCCGAAGTTGTAGAGCGGCACGGCGAACAGGATCGCGTCGGCCGACAGCAGTTCGTCGACCAGCGTCGCGGCGAGGGCGACGGCCTCCCGCTGTTCGGTGGTCTGCTCCGCCGGTGGGGTCATGCCGGCGGTGACGGCGGCCGCCCAGACGGTCGACGGCAGGGTGTCGACGCCGATGTGACGGCGGGTGACCGGGTCGCCGGGGTGGGCCGCGACCCACTCCTCCTCGACGATGTCCGCGATCTCGCGGCTCGCGGAGCCGTGGGTACGGATGCTGGCGTCCAGCCGGAACAGGGTCACGGCTCCTCCTCGCAGGTTGGGTTCAAGCTTGAAGCTCACGGTAGACCTCGGATGCTTCAAGCTTGAACCGAGTGTGGTGCGACTCACTTCACGGTTGAAGCTCGACGTAGGCTGACGGGCGTGCCGGACAATCCGAAATGGCTCAACGACCAGGAACGCGAGGCCTGGTTCGCCCTGGCCAAACTTGTCTTCAACCTGCCCGGCGCCCTCGACGCCCAACTGCTCCGCGACAGCGGGCTGACCCTGTTCGACTACTTCGTGCTCAGCCTCCTGTCGATGGAACCGGGCCGGGCGATGCGGCTCAGCGACCTGGCCGCCCACATCGGCAGCTCCCTGTCGCGGCTGTCGAACGTCGTCAAACGCCTACAGCAACGCGACCTGCTGTGCCGCGAGCCCGACCCGGACAACCCGCGCTACACCCGGGCCGTGCTGACCGAGCCCGGATGGGAGGTCGTGGTCGCCGCGGCACCGGGCCACGTCGCGGCGGTGCGGCGCCTGGTCATCGACGGACTCACGCCCCAGCAGATCGAGGTGCTCCGCGAGATCGCCTGCCACGTCACCGGGCAGATCGACAAGGCGCCGGACTGAGAGGCGGCCGTCAGAATGAAGGCGGTGTTCGTCGGGGAGTGGTGACGTTCCTGGCGTCAGTCCCAGGTCACACGTCCGTTACTGGCATTGAAGTCGATAGCCCGGCTTCCGGGCTCTGCGCGCGCAGCGTGCAAGAGCTTTCGTCTTTGCGTCGCAGCAAGCCTGGAGGATCGGACCGTCGGCCCTGGCGAAGCGGCTGGAGCTCGCGTTGAGATCCGACGGTTGATCGAGTAAGACGCGACATCCGCACATGCCGCGAGGAGCGCGGCCTTGCTGATCTGCCGCAGACCGGGCGCCTCGGTCGCCGGCGATCGTGACGCTCCGTTCCTCGCCTCGACCGGTGGGCACGGCCGGTGCGCGGTCGCGCCGATGAGCGGATGCCTGAGGTGACGGGGCGGATTCCCGTACGGTGGCGTTGCAGGTTCATCGGTCCGAGGTGATGACGGTGGTGTGGGCGGAGCGCTTTGAACCGCTGGTGTCGGCGGCTGGCCCCTTCGATCGGTGGTTGACGCCCCGCTGGGAGATGTCGTGGCGGCCCAGTGCCGCTCCGATCGACGGGCCGGTCGCGAAGCTCGGAGGACAGCCATTCTGGGTGGATGAGCCGTTCTGGCCGGCGTCGCGGAGTTCCGGCGATCCGATGACGTTCATTGGGCAGTTTCCGTTGCCGGGGTCGTGCGGCAGGATGGCGTACCTGTTCCTCAGCGATGAAGACGGCACCTACGATCTGGACGGCGGCGAGAACGCTCTTCTGGTTCAACCGCATGGACGCGTGCCGCCCTTTGTGAACGGCGATATCCGGGGTACCGGACCGTCGTTGTCGCGACGGGGCACCGACTGGTTCGCGCGGGAGCCGGTGGAGCTACATCTCGACCTGAGCGCTCCGAACGACGCGGAGGCCACGGCGTTCGAGCGACACGTCGCCTACCGCGACGCGGCGCTGCAAGGTGCGTCAACGGAGGACGGTGAGCTTCCGGATGTGAGCTGCCGCAGCTATGTCGGTGGTCAGCCCTTGTTCTGGCAACCATGGACGCCGCCACAGATAGATGATTCGTGGCGGTTCTTCTTCCAGTTGGATGGCGCCGAGGGCTGGGGTGAGGACGCGTTCGCGCTCAACTTCGGTGGCGGCACCGGATACGCCTTCCTAAGCCAAGATCAACGGGAAGGTCGATTCTTCTGGGACTGTGTCTGATCGTCCGCTCATGCCGCTGAGCGCTCGCCTGCCCTCACGGAACGGCCCGGTGCGGTGGCGAGACTCAGTCGGGTATGTCGTTGACCTCGCCAGGTCCGTTGGCCGGGGCAAGCGGGGCCAGATCGAACGGCCGCACCACCCGCCGGTAGGCAATGCGCCAAGTGCCGTCGGCGTTGCGATAGTCGTCCTCGTAACAGCCGCCGCCGGCGATCCACCGGCCGTCAGGCAGCTGAACGAGGACCACCACGTCGCATCGGCCCTTCGCTGTGACGCCGTCGAGGTCGACGACGTGGTTGGCGGTGGCGTGCTGCATGATCGGGAAACTCCGCCACTGTTCCTGGACGGCGTCGCAGATGGACTCGATACCGACGAAGCGGCGGTCCGGGCTGGTCTCCCACACCGCGTCGGTAGTCCACACCGACGTCCACCGTTGCAGGTCACGGTGATCGGCGCCGACGCAGTAGTCGTGTACCAGCCTGTGCAGCGCCAGTCGCGCCTCGACCCGCTCCAGCCGCAGCGCCAGACTCTCGATCGTGACCACGATGGGGGACGTTACGACGCCCGCACAGCGGTCCGACATCGGGGCCGAGTGAAGCCATCCCGAACGGCACCAGACCAACAAGGCATCCGGATCTGCCGCTGACGTTGCGGGCGCGGAACGCCCTCTGGCCGATCTGCATGTCCTGGCGCGGCCGGTAGCACGACAACGTCAGGAGGCGGTGTCGGCCCAGCGCCGATCGGCCGTCCGCGGCGCTCCCACCCCGCGTCAAGAAGTGGTTGATCTGCGTGATGCACATCAGCCACTTCCTGATGCTCGTCCACTGTGGACAGCCGGGCGACGTCGCGCCGCCGTCGTCGTCTGATGCCGGTGGCCCCTCCGGGACGGGTTCTCAGCGCGGGTGGCCGACGAGGGCGGCGACCTCGCGGACGGCCGCGGCGATGACCGGGGAGTCCTTCTTGAGCAGCGCACCGTGATTGCTGGCGACCTTCGCGTGGATCCGGACGTTCGGGTTGCGGGCGGTGACTGTGTCGAGGCCGGCGCGGATCCGTTCCTGCTCGTCGCCGCGACTTCCGAGGGATGCCCCCGAAGCGACCACGTACCGGGTGGGGACGGCGAGGGCGTCGAGCACAGGTCCCAGCTCACATACGCGGGAGAGCCTGCCGAGCTCGATGTTGCTGTCAGCCTGCTGTTCGGCGGTCATCCGCGGGACCAGACCGGTCGGGCGCAGCAGCGGCAGGAACCAGCCCATGCGCCGGAACAACTTCCGGATCCGTTGCTCCATGGCCTCGTCGAGCCAGTCGTGCGGGTAGGCGCCGTCGGCCATGACCGCGCCGATCGTGCGGTCCGGGTGCCGGTGGGCCCAGTGTGCGGCGACCACTGCGCCGTAGGACCAGCCCACGAGCAGCACCCGGTCCACCCCGCGGGCGGACAGCACGGCGTCGACGTCTCGCACGGCGGCCTCGAAGGAGTAGTCCGCCGAGCGGTTCGATCTGCCGCGGGCCCGCTCGTCGTAGGTGATGTGCCGCCATTCGGTACCCAGTTCGGCGATGACCCGCCGCCAGTACCCCTGGGTGGCGAACTGTCCGTTGAGGTAGATCACCGGAGTGCCGGTGCCCCCGGTGTCGGTGACGGCCAGGGCCGTGTCGTCGACCGGCACCATGCCGGACCACGTCGACGCGGCCGGGACGTTGCTGTCCTTCGTCATGCGTTTCACCTGCTCCTGTCGTGGTGGCCGGCCGTCACAGAGTGCGTGCGGTGATGTTGCCGTAGGCGGTGGTGGCGTGGATGGTGAGGTCGGCGGCGGGACCGCTGGTGTTGGTGAGGGTGTTGTGGATGCGGCCGAGGGCGGTGCCGGCGTCGAGCGTGGCGGAGGTGCCGTGGGCAGCGCCGACGCAGATGTCGCCGTGGTCGGTGTGCAGGGTGACGGCGCCGTGGACGGCTTCCGTGATGTGCAGGTCGCCCTTGCGGGTGCTGATCTGTGCCGGCCCGCCGAGGCGGCCGACCTTGACGTCACCGGCCTGCAGGGTCAGGCGGGCGCTTGCCGTCTCGTCCAGGGTGATCGATCCGCTGGCGCTGTCGACGGTGACGTCGCTGAGGCGTCCGACGCCCCGGACGTCGGCGTCGGCCGTCGTGGCCCGGACCCGGGAGCCGGCGGGTAGCTGGACCGTCACCTCGACGGAGCCGGTGGCGCCGATGGTCCGGCTCGCCGGGTCGGCGGCCGCGATCCGCAGGACACCGTCGGTGTAGGCGACCCCGATCCGCTGCGCCGCCTTGATGTCGCGGCCCTTGGTCGCGTCCGCGGGCAGGACGTCGACCGTGGTGTCGGCCCGGTCGGCGGCGATGAACCGGACACGACCCGCGGGGACGTGCAGCACGGCGGAGATCGGGGCCGGGGTGGTGAACGTCTTCATCGTGAGCTCCTTCGATCGAGTGTTTCTGACAACCGAAAAGCTACGTTGCCTTTACTGCTGGAGCAACGTCAATGTTGCACTGAAGGAGCATAAGCACTGGTAAAGCGCCTGTAATCATTGCAATGGGCCAGGATGCAACGCAATGAGTACTCGACTGATCGTTGCAATGGGGAGAGGTGAACGCTATGGTGACGACCGTTGTCGACTGTGAAGGAGACCGTGATGCCGGGCGGCAGGCTCACCCAGCAGGATCGCCAGCAGATCGCGCTCGGGCTGGCCGACGGTCTCGCCTACGCGGAGATCGCCCGGCGCCTCGATCGCCCGACCTCCACCGTCACCCGGGAAGTCATGCGCAACGGTGGCCCGGTCGCGTACCGCGGCGACCTCGCCCACCACGCCACCGAACACCGCGCCCGCCGCCGTGCCAAGGCCGCGCCCGGGCAAACGTCGGCGTCGCGGCCGGCCGACGGGCGCGACACCGACCGGGACACCGACGCCGTGCGCGCGTACGAGGACACCTTCGCCGGCATCTTCATGCAGTCCGGCCTTCCCCGGATGACGGCCAGGGCCCTGGCCAGCCTCTACACCACCGACACCGGCAGCCTCACCGCTGCCGAGATCGCCCGGCGACTGCAGATCAGCCCCGGATCGGTCTCCAAGGCCGTCGCGTTCCTCGACAGCCAGGGCCTGATCCGCCGCGAACGCGACGAACGCCGCCGCGAACGCTACGTCGTCGACGACGACGTCCTGTACCAATCCGTCATGGCCAGCGCCCGATCGACCGCCCAACTCGGCGACATCGCCCGCCAAGGCGTCGACATCCTCGGCCGCGACACCCCGGCCGCCGCCCGCCTGGAGAACATCGCACGCTTCGTCACCTTCGTCTCCGAAAACATGGCCCGCGCCGCCGACCAGGCCCGCGACATCCTCCACACCAAACCCGGCGCCCCCGCGGGCAGCGCTTCCTGACCCGGCACCGGTCACTACGGAGCGTCGCGACCGAGTGGGCTGCCCGGCTTCCTTACATGCCGCGACGGCGCGGCCTTGCTGATCTACCGAGACTGTGAAACTTCGTCGTCTCGGAGTGCGAGCATGGGCCGATGGTGCCCACCGACGTCGACTATCTGTGGTTCGAGCAGAGGTTCCCCGATCTGGCTGAGGCGTACTGCGTCACGCTCGTCGGCAACGAGACCTCGGCAGGACTGCTGGACAGGTTTGGAGTGGGCGGCGACCGCGTCGATCGCGTCGGTGTCGGCGAGCTCGTCGACCCGAGCTACGCCGTGTGGGACGCGCATCAGGGAGACGTTCAGCTGATCGCGGCGACCTCGGTCGGGCAGTGGGCCCTGGCGGTAGAGGTGAACGGCTATCTCGGCGTGACCGAGGAACTCTTCGCAGGGTTGTCCGCCGGCAGCCGCCTGGTTTCCCATTTCCGCAATGTCAATGCGGCGGATCGGTTCTGCCTCGTCGACGATGGCCAACTGGTGGTCGACTTCGAGCCGCTGTTCGCCTGGCACCGTTCCGGGAGCCATCCTGACCTCTATGCCGAGCTCATGCGGACCGTGGGAATGCGCATGGGGCAGGACGACGACCTGGGCGAGCCTGGTGCTGCGGCGTTCGCTCTCGCCGAGGCGATAACCGGCGTCCGGCTGACGGCCGAATTGTTCGAACGGTCCGCATTTACATGCGGCCTGGCCCGGCTGCCTCGCCGCACTCGCAGGTAGCACCACCACCCAACCCGAATCGACCAATCCTGGACGAGTTCCACGCGATCGCGACGGTTCGAGGGATGACACGTGGCGAACAGGCGTTCCAGGCGTCGGGCCGTCGCCTCGTCTCCGAGGCGGCGCTGGGCAGGTCGCAGTTGAGCCACCTCAGCACCCAGCCGTTGTCCGGGGTGCCGAAGCCGCCTCGGAGGATGTCGTTGAGGGCGTCCAGGTTCCCGCGGCCGGGCGACCAATGCCGTGCGACTGCCGCCGACGGTGTGGCTGGTCCAGAATCTGTTTGCGGGACAACGCTGTTGTGGCCGAGGCTGCCCGGGTGACGGACGACCAGCAGCCACCGAACGTGTGGATCTTCCACGGCGACGGTGCGCCGTTCGCGTCAGGCGTGTTCTCCAATAGACAGGACGCAATGGCCTGGATCGCCCGGCATCGGTTGACCGGCGTCGTCACCGAGTACCCCGTCGGTGACGGCTGCTATGACATCGCGGTACGTGACGGACACTTCAGGCCGAGCCGGCCACACCACGGAACACCACACCACGTCGCACTCTTCTCACCCAGCAACATGTCCCATTGTCACGTCCGTGACGGACGGGAGGGCCATCACTACGGCGACGGGGACCAACCTCCGCCGTAGATCACACGGTCACATCTGCCGCTGTCAATGTGCCGTCGGTTACCGAGGGCTGACCACAACCAGGCCACGTTGCGCCGACGAGACAGGGGCACGTCACGTCCTGGCGCTTGTAGTCGTAGGAGCGGGATGACCGCAGTGGCAGACGCAGAGCAGCGTGTGCGGGGGCGCCGCATGCCGGGCACGGTGTCGGCGCGTCTGGACCGGTCACCGTCGGCGCGGAGCAGGCCCATCAGGCAACGATGCGCTCGGCCATGGAGTCGATCTCGGCGTCGGCCGCGCGGCGGGCGGGCCGGCGCGACGAGCCGGTCGGAGTCGTTCGCGACCGCCACCCGCGTCCCACCAGCATCCTGGCCTCCTACGACTTCCTGACAGCCGCCTGACCGTGGCCGGTCCCGGTGGTCCCGGCCACGACGACGTCAGCGAGACTGGGAGCAATGCCGCTCTACGATCTGGAGCTTTCCTATGCCGCACGGGATCGTCCGCTGGTTCGACGCCGAACGGGGGTTCGGCTTCCTCGCGCCTGACGACGGCTCACCAGACGTGTTCGTGCACGCCTCCGAGATCGTCGGGGACGGCGGCTCGAAGGTGCTCCGTGAAGGCCAGGCCGTCGAGTTCGAGGCCGGCGAGAACGACCGCGGTCCCCAGGCGCTGCGCGTGCGCGTCACCGCCGAGCAGGCCGCTGGCGGTGCCGTGGGACTGCTCGGCACGGTCACCTGGTACGAGCCGACCAAGGGGTACGGGTTCGCATCGCCGGACGGCGGCGGCCCCGACATCTTCGTGCACAGCTCGGCCATCGTGACCGGTGGCGTGGTCAGCGACGGGCAGCGGGTGGCCTTCGTCGTCGTCGAGGGCGAGCGCGGCCCGCAGGCCGCGCACGTCGTCCCGCTCGGTCCTGGGGCCGGCCTGTCCGCCACGGCAGGCGGTGCCGACGGGGCGGACGGAACCGTCTCCTGGTACGACGAGGACAAGGGCTTCGGCTTTATCGCCCCCGACTCCGGCGCCGAGGACGTCTTCGTCCACGCCCGGTCCCTGGCGGAGGGCCTCACCTGGCTGACAGAGGGCGACCGCGTGGCGTACGAGGTGGTCAGCAGCGACAAGGGCCCGCAGGCCCGCGACGTGCGGCTGGTCCGAGGGGCCGAGCCCGTGCCGCCACCGCGACGCCCGGCACCGGCCGGGCCGTCACCCGCCAGGAGTAGGCCGCCGTCACGGGGCGTGCCCGCACGCGCGGGCCAGGGCGTCGTCGCACGTTACGACGGCGACCGCGGGTTCGGGTTCATCACCCCGGACGCCGGAGGCGACGACCTGTTCGTCCACGTGTCCGTGGTCGCCGGGTCGGAACCGCTGCAGCAGGGCGACCGGGTCCGGTACACGGTGCGTCAGAGCGACCGGGGCCCGCAGGCCGACCGCGTGGAGCGCCTCTGACCTCGTGAACACATGCTCATCTAATGGGTTTGTCAGCCTGCTGCGGCCTGTCCCAGGGAGGTGAGATGGGCATCCGGCTCGTTGCGGCACCGCGGCGCGCATCACGGTGCCGTTCGAGTTCCTGCCGCGGTGGGACGGCGCAGGCAATCCACGGACTCGGTCTTGAGACTGTTTGACGCGCTCGGCCCCACCGAGAAGACCCTGCACGCGAATCCCGGCAGCCGCTTCCGGGTCCCGCCGTTCGAGGTCGACAGCTCGATCCGGTTCCTCGTTCACACCGGCCCGGCACCTGGGCAGGCCCGGCACCGCGCCGGCGTGAACGAGGAACCGGCGCGTAGGGGTCAGGCGGTCGTCACCGGCTTGCTCGGCGGGCTCGCCACCAGGCCGATCATCGCGCCGGCGATCGCGGCCAGCACCACGTTGCCGGTCCACAGCTCGACCGGCCAGCGGACCCCGTCGCCGATGGCGAGGCCCAGCAGGTGCCCCGACCACACCAGCGAGCCGAACAGGGCGCCGACGATCGGCAGGCGCAGTGGGGCGTCCGGGCCGCGGACCGCGTCGAGGCGTACGGCCAGAACATCGACGGCGAACGCCCCGAGGGTGGCGCCGATCCCGGCGAGGGTCAGCGTGGCGGGGAAGTTGAACTGGGCCAGCTGGAATATGAAGATCGCGCCGAGTACCGCGGTCGCGGTGCCGAGGACGGCTCGGCGGCGCAGCACGAGCAGCACCGGGATGAGCAGGATCAGGGTGGTTGCCAGGTAGCGCGCGGAGCCGTAGGACGCCTCCAGGTGGCTGGGTGAACCGGTCACGAAGTCGTAGGCCCGCGTGGCCGCCGTGGAACGGAACGCGGTGGTATGGCTGAGCAGCAGCACGCCGAAGATCGAGCCGAGCCCCAGGGACGCGAGACCGGTCAGCGCCCGCGACCGGGTGGTACCGCTCGCCCACCACGAGCGCAGTGGGCTGGTGACGAGCAGCGTGCCGGCGACGGCCAGCAGCAGGTGGGTGGGGCTGAGTACGGCATCGAGCGAGACCTCGACCCCGAAGATCGTGTGCCAGAGCATGTCGCCCACGCCGGCGGCGAGGAAGCCGACCGCGCCGAGGGCGCCGAGGGCGTAACCCGCCGGCCAGCCCTCACGCCACCAGCGTGGCGTACCGCCCCGGCGGCGGAAGGCGAGCCAGATCGTCCAGGCGGCGGTCGCGGCGAACCCGCCGTACAGGAGCCCGTGCCACGGCGTGAAGAAGGTTTCCAACTCGGAGGCGAGGTTGCTGTGCGCCCACGCGTCCGCCAACGACCCGCCGATCAGCAGGCTCGCCAGCATGACCGTGACGAGATCCTCCCTGGGGGTCGTGACGTACGGACCCGTACCGCTCATCGCCGACGGCCGCGTCTGCCGAATGGCCATGTCGCGTCACCTCATCTCGTTAAGATCGATACAAGTCGATTATTTCAGGTGTGAGGGCCCCGAGATAGGTAGGGGATGCGGGCGGTCAGCGCGTGCCGCCGGCCGGGGTGTCGCCGACGTGCAGGGTGCCGTCGAGGGCTTCCACGCGATCGGCCAGGCCGCGTAGGCCGGTCCCGACGGACACGGCCGCATCGCCGACACCGCCGTCGGTGATCTCCACGACGAGTCGGTCGGCTCGGGAAGTGCCGGTCCCGGCTCGCCGACGACCGTGGTCGGTATGGCCGACCGAACGGCGAGCCCTTCGAGCGCGATGCCGAGACCGCTGGTCGAGCGTCAGGGGTGGATGCCGCGGACGCGCTCGCGGAGCATGGCCAGGACCGGGCGAGTTCGTCGCCTGCCGCGGCGGCGAACTGCTCGGGCGGCGTCCGAGCCGTCTCGGATCCGCCGCTGGATCAGCGAGAAATTGCAGGGTCCGACCTGATCATTCTCGACAAGACCAGCATCCGCTCATGCCGCGGTCCGGTCGGGGGATGGATTCGTCGTTCGTGGCGCCGCTGGCAGTACTCTGCAGGCGTGGCGGACAGTTTCGAAGCCGTCCAGGCGGGGACGCTCAGCGCGCGGTTGCAGAGCCCACGGATCCTGCTTCGGCAGACCAACTGGTCGTTGCTGGGCCATGCGTACGGCAGCGCCGAGGACGTCCCCCGGGCACTGACCCGGCTGACCGATGACGCTCCCGACGTCAGGGCAGCAGCGTTGCGTCACCTCGAACGAGTCAACCACCAGAACACCATCTACTCCGCTACCGCTCCCGCCGCCCTCTACATCGCCGGCATCCTGAACGACCCACGGACCATCCCGGCCATCAACGCCAACTTCTCGGCCCTCCCTACCACGAACCGATCCCTGAGGGCGATGCTGCTGGACTGGCTTGGCGCCATGGCCGACGACGTCAGCGCACAAGTCGAACGAGTCGCCGCGAAACACGGCTTCGCCCTGGCAGAGCTTCCGGAGGTCATCGCATTGAGGGCGGCTCGGCCGGCGATCTTCGACGCCGTCCGCCGCTACCTCAACGACCGGGACGACGATGTGCGCCGGTCCGCGATCGTCGCGGCAGGACTGGTCCTCGACGCGCCGGAGCTCGCCAGCCACCGTCCCGCACTCCTGCCTCCGCTGAGGGAGGTCCTGGCCAACGATCCCGACCGCCGCCACCGCGCCTACGCCAAGCGCATTCTCCTCGGATGGGGTGCGACTCCGCCGTTCTGATCACTTCGGCGCCGTCATTTGCTGCAACCGGTGTCCCCTCGGCCTGACCGGTTGAGGTTGTCGGTCGTCAGCCCTGGCTGGAGGGGCGCGAGCTGGCTCTCGGTAGCTGGCATGGCCTCTGTCGCGTGTCACGGGCGAGGACGGACGCGCGGCGAGCCTGGATGTTCATTGACACGTGTCGCCGCTGAAGCTCTGATGGCCACGGCCGGACTGGCATTTCTGGGACGCTTTCCCCGAGACGAACCGGTGCAGCCCGTCGTCGCCGCGGTCGAACACGAGCCGGTACCGCTGTGCGCTAATCGAGTCGTCACCCAGCCTCGTGAGCGTGAACGTCACGACCTCGCCGTCGTCGAGCAGGTAGACCTCCACCGGCCCGTCGAAGCCGCGGTCGAGGTCGAGCAGCTGCGCGCCGGCGGTGGCGGCGGACTTCGCCCACTCGGGGCGGTTCGACTCGACGAAGTCGTTGAAGCCCGGTGCGGAGACGTCGTCGGTCGTGAAGTCCACCGCCATCCTGCCGTCCCACCCCGGGCCCGCGCTCAGCTGCGGGGTAGGGGACCAGCGCTCAGCACCGTCCTGAACAGGATCTTCGGCACAGCCGGCGAGGACGGCGACGGCAACGAAGATGATCATCAACCTGCGCACCGGCCGACTCTAGCCGCCGGCCGGTGAGGCTCCCGTCGTGATCCTGTGAAGATCGTTCGAAGCTGCATGGCAACTGCCTGACGATGGCCGCCGCGGACTGCGGTGTGACCGTGCACGGGACGAGGGAATCGGGGCTACAGCCATCCGGAGGTGATGTCGCAGATTTCCCAGCCGTTCTCATCGATCAGCCCGACGCTGTACTGTTGTGCCGCTGCGCCGGCGGGGGTGATGGTCACGTTGGCGGTGCCACTGTCGCCGGAGCCGTACGACGAGGCGTCGATCGCGAAGGTCCACGGTCGCGGGTACCGGTCGAACTCCGCTTCTAGCGAGTCGGCGGTGGTACGCGAACGGCTGGGCGCGCAGACCAGGGCGGCGGCCCCGGCGTAGTCGGCGTCGGAGAGCTTGCCGAGGAACGTATCGACGGCCGCGTTCGCCGCATCATCGGAGTTGAACAAGCCGCACCCACCAAGGACGAGGACAAACGGCAGCAGCAGAGCCAGGAGGGCGCGTCGACAGGTCATGCGGCTGACAGTAGGTACGGCGCATGGCCGTGTGCTCCGCATTTCGCGCCATTTCCGGTCACGGCCTGGCCGTTCCGCGCCACGATCCAACCAGTGCCGAAGGTGTGTACGTGACCGTCGAGGAGAGTGGCCTCACATCGGGGTGGTGATCCGGCTGTGCTGGTGGTCGCGGCGTTCCCGGGCTCTGCCGAAGGAACGGCACCCGCTCCTGGTCCACGCCGATGCAAGGGGACTCATCGGGTGAGGTGAGGTGACATGCGCGCAAGTGCCGGTGATCGTGCGGCTGGCTGCTTGCCGCCGGCAAGTGGATCCGGACCGGGCTGTTGGGGCAGCATCTGTCCGTGAGCTTCGACCTTGACGTGCTCGCCGTCGATCGGGATGCGGGCGATGATCTGGTGCGGGTGATGGCCCGGCGGTGCCGGCGGTCATCCACCTCGTCGCCGATCTGGCTGTACTCAACGGCCTGACGATCTACGACCTCCAGGGCGACGTCGTGACGCGACCGGGCGCGTCCGCTCGTACCGATGTCAGTATTCCTGCCCGTTGAACGGCCATTTGTCGTAGCAGGGGCAGTCGCCCCGGGGGTCTGTGTCTGATTGGTACTCCAGCCATGGCGCTATGACGCCCAGGAACAGCCACAGACTGAGGAACATAAAAACGCTATGCTCCCCAACCACAGGACCACTCTTTTCACGCTGGATCGTCCTCGCTTGTAATGGTGTCTACCGGGGAGACGGAACTCCGAGTTCCACGACGAAGCTGAACACAGCTTAGGTCAGAACAGCTTCTACCGACGCGACTTGAGCCGTCCGGTCGGGTCCGCAGATTGCGTTGAATAGGGCCCGCCTCGCAAGGTAGTCGCTCGATCTCTGCTCATTGGGGGGAGCGGCCCGCGCCTAGGCTGCCATGATCTCGTTGTACAGCTCCTCGCCTACGGTTACAATTCCGGGCAGAATAGCGTGCTGGACCACAACGGCGCAGAAGGAACTCGTCAGGAATCCCTACATGGGTGAGTTGGCAACGAACTGAAGGGGCTGATTAGACATTGTGTAGCAGCGGTTCGGCAGCATTCTGGTGCGGGTGAGACGACCGTTTGCGATCGCTCTTATTGTGGGCTTGTTACTGGTCGTGGTGCTCCTGGCCGGTTACTGCGTGTCTCGGTGGACCCGTCCTGTCACGGCGAACGATAGGTTCGCTGACACGCTAGAAGTCCAGTCGGGGATGTCTCGGACCACGCGTTTTCATTCGAAGAATGAGACCAAAATCGTCTATGTCGGTCGACCGGGCCTCACGGTAGAACAAATATTCATCGCACCAGAAATGCGCTACAGAGATCCTGCCGTCAAGGCTGATCCAACCTTTCTTTGGATCGGAGTTGGCGATGCAGACGGTCCGGATGGCGAAAGCTGCTCAGCGTACGCCCTAACCCTCAGACCTGAGAAGGAGCCACTCTCGTATATGGAGCTATCGAGGTCACAGAGGTCGAGGGTCGGGTCGGGAAAACTTGCCGTGCATGAAATCACCCTGGTCTGTTGAAACCGCCTGACCGAGCGCCATGGCCTCGCGGTGGGGCGGTGAGGAACTCGCCGAAGAAGCTCACAGATTCGTCGATGGTCCGGCGGCCGTCACCCTACCCGTTGGATCCTGCCCAGCCGGCCCAACTGGCAATGCCCAAGCGGTCGGGCGGCGCTGTTCGAGGCCTACGGCTCTGCACCGTTGCCGACCACTCATGCAGCGCTGTGCGCGTTGAACGATGTGCCGCCGTGTGGTCGGCGCTCCAGATCCAGAAGACGGCGTCGACGTAGTGCGGTGTGCCGCCCTGCAGGTAGGCGGGACTGACGCGTGTCTTGGGGGAGCCGATCGGCAAGTTCAGGGTTGGTCTCCGGGAGAACCCGGAGGACACTGTGGCCCCTTGGGCCGAAGCTGTGGGTTCCATTCGTGAGTGCGAGGGCAGGAGCACCGATGGCCGAGCCGCGCTTCAGTCATTTTGCCAACACCCGTCCGCGTCATCGCCGATGGACGATCATTGGCGTCGCGGAGTCGGCCCATGACCCGGGCGTGCAATCGATCGAAATCTTCCAGGGCCCGGATGACGACGAGCCGCGCCTGACGCTCCTGCCGGAGGATGTGCCACAGTTCGTGGCCGGCCTCATCGCGACGGTCATGCCGGGTGATCTGACCGCGGGCGAAGACTGAGTTCCAAGACGCGAGGGGTTGCGGGAGCAGGCTTCCGGACATCGCATGAGTCCCTTACCGTATCGCCGACGGCGCACATGAACGTCAGCACGCGGTAAGCCAACGGCCGAAGGGAACCGGCCATGGCTCGCTGCCCGGCTCGTAAAGGACCGAACGACCAGTCGATCGACGGCCGGGAAGCACGACCCACCTGCCGGACTCGCGCGCTGGAGGACCCGGCTCCACGACCCGAACAGCCCTCGACGCGATTCCTCGAAAGCCGGTGATCTCCTCCGTGCCGCACAGGCGCACACCGACCAGGAGTGCTTCCTGTGCCTGCGACCGTCGGCGCCGCGCGTCCTGGTGGGTGAGATCGCCGGCCCTTGCGGCCTGGTCCGCGGCTGACTGGCGGGAAGTGCGAAGCAGCGACCGAAGATTAAATTGACGGTTGCCAATGGGAGAACTATCGTCGGCACATGCTGGACTCCTCGCGACGCGGGTGGCGAGTGCTGGTCGGCTTCGCCGTGAGTGTGGCCGCCGCCGCGTTGGTGTTCGCCGGCGCACCGGCGGCGAGTGCGGCCACCGTCTTCCAGGACAGCTTCTCCGACGGCAACGCCGACGGCTGGACCTTGACCAACGGCGCTTGGGCTGTCGCCGCCGAGGACGGCAACCCGGCGCTGCGGCAGTCCTCTGCCGGCAGTGACGCGCGGGCCATCGCGGCAGAGGCCGGACGCGGTACCGCGCTGGGCACGATCGTCCAGGCGAGGTTGAAGCCGCACAGCCGGCTCGGCTCCGACGGCTCGATCTCGCTGTTGTTCCACGCACTCGACGCGGACAACTACGCCTTCCTCAGGCTGACGGCCAACCGGGTGGAGCTGGGCCGCCGCCAGAACGGTGCCACGAGCGTGTTCGCTTCCGCGCCCTACACGCCGGTGATCGGCACCTGGCAGGTCGCCACTCTGGACCTGTCGTTCCCGAACCAGGTCCGCGCGGTGGTTGCCGGCACCTCGCCCGGCGTGCAGGTCGTCGCTGCCATCCCGACTGCGACCGGCTCGGCGAACAAGGTGGGCTTCGCCGCCCGCGGTGCGGTCGCGTCGTTCGACGATGTGCGCATCTCCGACGACGTCCCCCCGATCGACACCACGCCGCCGAGCGCGCCGGGCACCCCGGTCGCCTCCGCAATCACGCCGAACGGGTTCACACTCAGCTGGCCGCCGTCCGCCGACAATGTCGGGGTCGTGGGCTATCAGGTCACCACCGTGGTCCCGCCAGGCTCCGCCGCGCCGATCCGGATCTGGACCACGGGCACGAACTCGATCACGATCACGGACCTGCCACCACGCTCGACGAACACGTTCCAGGTGCGCGCCTTCGACGCGGTTCCCAACTACTCCCAGCCGTCGCCGCAGATCACGGTGACCACCGCGCCGCCGCAGGATCAGACCCCGCCCACCGCGCCGGGCACACCGGTCGCCACCGCCGTGGCCGCGACCTCCGTCACCCTCACCTGGGCCGCCGCCACCGACAACGTGGGCGTCACCGCGTACTACCTGCGCAACCCGGCCGGCACCGTGGCGACGGGTCCGTTCACCGGCGCCACGGCCACCATGGTCAACCTCGCGCCCGCGACCACGTACACCTGGGTCGTCGTCGCCGTCGACGCGGCCAACAACATCTCTGACCCGTCCGGGCAGATCACGGTCACCACGCCGGCCGACACTCCGATCTGCGAGTACAGCTACCGTGTGGTCAACCAATGGCAGGGCGGTTTCCAGGCCGAGGTGACCATCCGCAACGTCAGCGGCGCGCCGGTGCAGGTCGACCGGATCCACTGGACGTTCACCAACGGCGAGACGATCAACAACATCTGGAACGCCGCCGTGACGATCACCGGCTCGACCGTGACCCTCCGTCCGACCTCGACCGCCATCATTCCGCCCGGCGGCACCTTCACCTTCGGATTCGTGGGAACCGGCACCCCGGTACCGCCGAACCCCATCTACCTCAACGGATTCCGATGCAGGCAGCTATGACCTGAGCAATCGCCCGGTGCCGGTCTCACGCAAGAGCAGGACTGCCGGAATCAGCCGGTCCGTGCACAGCAGGGCCGGCCCGGTGACGCGGCTGCTCTGCTGCGCCGACATGTCGACGAGGGTGCACTGGACAGGGTTACCTCGCTGCCGATGCGGACTCGTGCGAAGGGCTGGACAGATCATCGATCGTATTGTCGATCAGCATGGCCAGATCGGTGGCGACACCGGTGGTCGGCACGGCTTCGAGTGCTGCGATGGCCTCTGTTGCCAACGTGCGGTCATGGAAAAGGACGTCCAGGAGTAGAGATCGGCTTTCGACGGGGATTGAGACCGAAGCAACGCGACGTAGTTGTGGAAGCCGCCCGCGACTCCGTGGCGGATCTGTGTGACGTCGATCGAGCCGATCTGTTCGTGCGCCGGTCCGGTGACCTCCGCGGCTGATGTCCGCGCCAGGAGGTCAAGCGCGATGGTCTGCCGGGCGGCGTCATCTCAGGCAGACCGCGGCAGGACGGTAGCGACTGGCGTGCAGGCCTTGCAGGGGCCGGCCACGGACAGAGGGATCCGTTCGATCCGTTGCCCGAGCCGGGTCGCCTCCCCGTTGCTGGCCAGGGCGGTACCACCAGCCGGTGTTGATGCCGTTCACCTCCGTCACCGGGTGCATGGCGGTCAGG
This sequence comes from Virgisporangium ochraceum, assembly GCF_016863655.1. Classification (GTDB taxonomy): domain Bacteria; phylum Actinomycetota; class Actinomycetes; order Mycobacteriales; family Micromonosporaceae; genus Virgisporangium; species Virgisporangium ochraceum. The sequence continues at coordinate 133,038 of NZ_BOPH01000105.1, read as the reverse complement.
TCGATCTCGTCGACGGCCCGGCCGGTCAGCCGGTGACGGTGTCCGCGATGTTCGCCGCGGCGTAGGTCAGCGCGAGCGACTCGATCCAGCCTTCGATGCTGGAGCGCAGGGGTACCCAACGGTCGTCGGCAGACGGTGTCGAGAGACGCTGATCGATGATGCTTCACCGCCGGGGCTGGGAGGTGGCCGCTCAGGGCCGTGGCCGCGATGCTGTTGAACTCGTCGCCTCCTGCTGGGTGTTCGTCCAGTTGTTCTTCGTACGTCGATACTGAACCGGATCTCGATCTACGTGACGGTTGTCGACACCGGCCGCGTAGAAAATGCCAAAGCCGATAGTTGCGACAGATTGCCGACGCAGCCGGCCCCTTGTGCCCGGGACCCACCGCGGCCTTACCGTCAAACGTCGGGAAAACACCGGCGCGGTACGCCGCCCGAACGCCAACGGTGCGTGCTACCGACAGGTTCGATCACAACGGGGGTTGTGTTCATGCACAGAATCGTTCGTCGTACCACCGTGATCCTGGCTGCCGCGCTCGTCCTGCTGGCGGGCACGACCACGACGACGCCGGCGGCGGCCGCCGCAGCGCCGGCGTTCATCAGCAACGGCGACGGCAGCTGCCTCGGCGTTCGGGACAAGGCCGAGGGCCGGATCGCGTTCACGGCCGAATGCGGTGCTCTGTTCGCTTTCCAGCAGTGGGACTATGTCTTCATGGGTACCGACCAGTGGCGCAACAGCTGGTACCAACTCAAGAACCGCGGGTCCGGACTGTGCCTGGTCGTCCAGACCGGACAGGACAAGCCCGCGTTCCAGTACCGGTGCCTTCCCCAGTACGTCGACCAGCACTGGACGATGCCGTTCACCACACTGTCCGCGGACGGTCCGACCAGCTTCGTCAACCGCAACGGAAGCAAGTGCCTCGAAAAGTTCGGAGCCCACAGCCAGGGCTACGTCCACCAGTGGACGTGCGAGTTTGACCACGACGGGCCGGTTCCGGCGCAGCGCTGGCTGCGTTTCTGATCGACCGTGGTGCCGCCCGCGGCCTCCGTGGGCTGCACCGCCACGGTCACCGTGACCAGCATTGGGCGGTCGGGGCACTGCTTACACGGAGACCCCGCACCAGGGTCGGAAGTTCCTGGGCACCACAGGGCTGTCGCAGCGATCGGCTCGTGACCGCTGACCGAGCATGGGCCGATGGTGTCCACCTATCCGTGGTTCGGGCAGCGGTTCCCCGATCTGGCCGAGACGTACCGCGTGACGATCGTCGGCGACGGGACCTCGACTGCTGGTCATCGCGGAGATTGAATCCGTTGCAGGCGGACCGGTTCCGGGAACGTCTGGCGTCGTCGGGCAAGAGTGACGCTGCGGATGCGCGCATGCTGGCCGATACGGTGCGTACCGACTCGCATCGATCCGGAGCGCGGGATAGCTGCCTCCGTCGACGACGCCAGCCTGGCCGACCTGATCTCGAGCTATGAGCACGCCGCCGGCCTCGACATTCCCGGCCCGTAGCTCGACGCTTCGACGTCGGGGATGTGACGAATCACCTCCGCCCTGGGCGTCGGCTGACGCGACCAGCGTTGTCATGCATCCGATATTGCCAGCTCATCGAACTTGAATCGCCAGAATCCCGATGGCGCGAGGGCGTCCGGGTCCGCCGACTCCAGATTGCGATAGAACCTCTCGGTGGTTGCCCTGTCTCCGGCACCTGCGCTCAGAATGTCGATCATGGCGAGGTAACGCCCGGCCGTGAGCAGGAACTGCTCGACGCTCGAGTTCACGAACGCGGGAGGATGCTCGGCCGGATCGGGTGGTGATTCCCATATCGCGTCGGACAGCCATTGCAGCAGCGCTCCTGTGGCCAGGTCGGCGACGAAGACATATACGTAGGGCGAGTTGCGGATGGCTGGGTAACCGGCGATCGGAAGGCATCGGCGACCGTCGCGTTCGAATGGCCTCAATGCCTCCCCGCGCGTGAAGTCAAGGTCCCACAACGGCTTCGCGGGTAGCCCGACATCGGTCAGGAACGTACGGACATTCTCGGGCACCGCCGCGTCGATCTTCCCCGTCTCAGGTATCAACTGCCCCCACAGAAGGCGGATCTCCTCGATGGAGTTCACGGTGTCCTCCCAGGAAGCCGGAAGAGGGCAAAGTACCAGCCCCGCCGGTTGCGATGAGGTGCGCATGTCTGCCGCGCCACGCGGATCTGGCCGGGACGAGCGCGGCGTGCGGATCTGCCACGCTACGCGCGCTACGCGGATCTGCCACGCTACGCGCGCTACGCGGATCTGCCGCCGGGCGGGCGCAACGGCTTCGACGATCTGGTCACCGTCGTAGCTGGTCCTCCCGGTGCTGCGGCCGGCGGGAGACGCGCCGTCATGCTGAGGAAGAGCACGCAGTCCGTACCGCAAATTGCTTGCAAGTGCCGACCTCCGAGGGCGAGCGTGACGACTGTGACAGACCAGACTGCCGCCCTGCGACTGCCGCCCAACCTCTCTTCCGAGCACCGCGATGTGCTGGCGGACTTGGTGCGTCGCAATGAGGCGGACTACGGAGAGGACCTGGTGGGACTGGTCTTGTCGGGCTCGGCAGGCAGAGGCATGGCGACGGAGCGGTCCGATCTCGATGTCTTCACCGTCCTGGCCGACACCGGCGGACGCGGGCCCGAGACGAGCCGTTCCGCGGCGCTGGACGAGACCATCGTCGCGATCTCTGACCTCGAGCGGGTGCCGCCGTTCGGCACCAATGGATGGTGGTACCGGTGGTCGTTCGCTTGGGCGCCGATGCTGTTGGACCGCACCGAAGGGCGGTTGGCATCCGCGCTTCATCGGCAAGCCACGGTCACCATCGACGAAGCCGAATCAATTCTCGTCGAGCATGACCGGCTCGACGGCTGGCTCAATTTCGCCTATCGCGCTCTCAAGAACGATCGCGACGGACGATCGCTGGAACGACGCCTGGACGCCGCGGAGTCCATGCCTTGGCTCCTGGACGTCGTCTTCACATTGGAAGGACGGGTGCGCCCCTACCACAAGTACCTGCCCTGGGAACTCCGTCAACACCCCCTCACCCTGTGGCACGCCGAGGAACTGCTCGCCCTGCTGGCCGCCACCCTGGATGGTGACCCATCAGCGGTCCGGGCGACTTTCCAGCGTGTCGAAAGGGCCTGCGCGGCCTTCGACAGTCAGGTCGAGGTCCACGTCCTTACCCCTGTCATCGACAGCTGGGGCGACGAGCTCGAGATTCTGAGGCGCTGAAGCGACGGCCATTCAGGCCGATCTGCCGCCGATCGAGCGTATGGGAGCGGTCGAACTTCGAGAACGGTGACCTCGTGCGGTTAGCTGCCGGCGAGGTGCTTACCGTTCGCTACGGCAGCGGCCAGTGTCGGTTCCGTCTGAAGTTGGTCGAGGAGGACGCATAGGCGGTTTGCGCGGTAGGGCGCTCCGTTGGGAACGGGTTCGGTGGGCGGAAGTTGCGGGCCGAGGTCGTAGACGGCGTGTGGGCGTGCCGTGTCGTCGGGTGGCTGGGAGATCGGGCCAGCGGTCGAGCAGGCTGGGCGGAACGTCGGCCTTGATGACCCGGTGGATCCGGCGTACCGCGCCCTGCCACCGGAACGCCATGAAGCTCGGCGGGTCGGTGGGCCAGCCGCTGACCCCGTAGGGGTGGAAGTAGACGTGATCGTCGGTGACGAACTCGAGGAACGTGCGTGCGCCGCCGTCCGCAGGACGTGCGTCGTTGAGCGCGACGCGGTACGTCCAGCTCTCAGCAATGGACCGCAACCGGACCACTCTCCGTAGGTAGGTGTTCAGGTGGTCGAGCCATGTTCGTTCCTGCCCGCGAGCATCGACGCGGATGAAGCGTAGATCGGCCAGCACATCCCGCCAGCTCACGTGGATCACCTGACGCCGTCCACTTCCGGGGGCGTCCCAGTCGGCAACCCGGCCCTGCCGTGCTTCCTCGGCCAGACCAGGCTCTGCGTCCGGCGGGCGGGTCACCAAACCCTTCGCGCCGGCCGAGATCGCGGCCGATCCGGCGCTACGGGTGCAGGTTCTCCACTCGGGCAAATTTCTTCAGTGTTGCCTGGCAATTTCCGCCCGTGGTCGTGGAACGTTGCCACAGTCGCATGATCCCGAGGAGGAACAGATGTCCATCAAAAAGGTCGCGGTCGCGGGTTTCGGTGTTGTTCTGGCGGTGACGGCGGCGCTGGTGCCGGCGTCACCGGTGTTCGCGAAGCCGGTGCGCATCTCGGTCGACCAGCCCGCCGAAGGCCGGTGACCAGGGCCCGGGCGGGAATTTGACCACCTACGCCGGCGGCGTCAGCCGCCCGCGTAGGGTCCAGTCGAGTGGTTCCCACTGTTCGGCGCAGCGCAGCAGTGAGCGCGCCAGGTCGGGGTGCGACCCGCCCAGGTGGTGTCGAACAGGAACCATTGCTGGTAGCCGAACGGCTTGTTGCAGTGTATTGCCAGTTGGGCGAGGTGCTGGTCGACTACGCGACCGAGGAGATCCGCCAGACCTTCAACTACGTCACATCCCTTGGCCTCAGGGCCGCAGCCAGCGACGCGACGACGACGCGCGCCGAACTCGACAACCTCAGCTGGCAGGCGACCACCCTGACCGCCAACCTGGGCGCACTCATACGTGAAGAACTCTGGTAGCCAGGCGTCCACCAGCGGTCCTCGAGCCCAGCTGCGGCCGAGTCCACCGTCATCCGGATCGCATTCCCTGTGTAGGCCGGCAAACCCACGCCGCGGAATTCCAGACACCCGTCATCGTCACTGTCGTGATTGCCGGCCAGGGGCGCCGCGCGACACGGCTGCGATGTCGTGGCGACGGGGCCTCAATGCTGCAAGGACGCCGACCAGCGTCCCGGCTACGCCCGCGGCGACCAGGTCGACGCCCGTCCGCCAGCACGGCGCCGGCGACCGCGGTGATGCCGAACCTGGCGGGGCAAGAACGCGGCGGTAGCGGAGGACGAGGTGGAGATGCCCAAGAGGGCGTAGCGATGGGCGGCGAGCCGCCCGAGTCGTCCCGGCGTCATGACCGGTGCAGGACGCAACCGGAATCTCGGTCACCCGCAAGGCGCAACTGAACATGGACGCCTCCCTGCGTGCCAACTCGACCCGGCCGGCTACATCACGTCCGGCCATAGGCGGCGCGGTCCCTATGACCCCAGCCCTCCGACTAAACGGAGGGGACCTCAGATGAGAAGATCACTGACCTTCGGTGGCCGACGCGATCGAGAGGCGTAAGGCGTCCTCGGACGCCCGCAGCCGGCGAGGAGGACCGTCAACAGGACGAACGGTCGTCTCACACCGTCTCCGACGTGCCGGACCGGCGGCCGTTTCCCTTGTTGCGGTGGTAGTACCTGGCCTGGCGGTCGCGGTGGGCGCAGGAGTCGTGGCAGTAGCGACGCCGCGGGTGGTGCTGCAGGAAGAACAGGTGGCAGTCGGGGGTCAGGCAGCGGCGCAGCAGCCGGGCGCGGCCGTCGGTGAGCAGCTCGACACATGCGGTGGCAAGGCTGCCCAGCAGGGCCCGGTCACCGGTCGTGGTGTCCCGGCGGTCGGCCGCTAGCCCGCCGGTCGGTTGCGGCACGAGCTGCGGGTACGTCGGAGCGGCGGCCGCGACCGCGTTGACGAGCGCGATCGCGGCGTAGGGCGGCGCCGCGCCGGTGGCCGCGGCCGTGAAGAGGGCATGGATGCCATCCCGCAGTGACCGGGCCGCCACGATGTCGCGGAACGGGGCGACGCCGGCGGCGGCGCACCACGGCGCACCGAGGTGGTCCCCGCCGTGCAGGGTGTTGGCGTACTCCACCACCAGCGGCTCGGTGCCGAGGATCGGCAGCTCTTCGTCCATGCCGAAATACTATGCTGACGGTTACAGGCCCGTGTTACCGTCAGCGTCATGTTGACCTGGCGGCTCGTCACCCCGGAGGACTTCCCGCTGCTGGCCCGCTGGCTGGCAGCACCGCACGTGGCCCGCTGGTGGAACCACGAGACGTCGGTGGAGGCGGTACAGCGCGACTTCGGCCCGTCCGCGCGCCGCGAGGAGCCGAACGAGGACTGCCTGGCGTTCCTCGACGGCGCACCGCTCGGACTGGTGCAGCGCTCGTTCTGGCACGACTACCCCGAATATGTCGAAGAGCTCGCGCCGACGATGGCGGTGCCGGCGCGGGCGATGACCATCGACTACCTGATCGGCGACCTGGCCGACGTCGGACGCGGCATCGGCACCCGCATGATCCGCTCGGCGCTGGAGCACCTGTGGGTCTCGCATCAGGACGCCGAATGCGTGATCGTTCCGGTACACGCCGACAACATCGCGTCCTGGCGAACCCTGGAGAAGGTTGGCCTGACCCGCGTCGCGCAGGGCGAGCTTGAACCCGACAACCCGATCGACGACCGGCGCCACTACGTCTACCGGATCGACCGGCCACGACCCTGACGCCCTTGCCGCTCCGCGAGACTCTCCGGGCATGCGATCTATCGGCACCAGCGTGTTAACCACCGGTGAGGGCGCCTCGCAGCGGCAGATACGAGCCGCGGCCTGGTACTCCCGTGACACTTTGTGATCTATCCGGTGAGTTGGGCGAGGCGTCGCTGGTAATGGGCGTGGCCGGCGTTTCCGTGCCGGTGCCGGTGCCGGTGCCGGGCTGGCGGGATCAGTCGTTGTACTCGACGCGGTCGTAGTCGCCGTCGTAGTCGTCGTCGTAGCGCTCGATGTCCACGTCGTTGTCGCCCTGCAGGTCGATGCGCTCCCAGTCGGGCGCGCCGTCGTGGTTGCGGTCGATCAGGACCAGGTCGTAGCGGTGGTCCCCGTTGGTGTCGAAGCGGTACTGGTCGACCTTGCCGTCGCCGTTGGTGTCGGTGACCATGCGCTCGGGCGTGCCGTCGTCGGCGGCGTACTCGATCTGCTCGTACCGCCCGTCCTCGTGGCGGTCGAACCAGATTTCGTCCACCGTGCCGTCGTTGTCACGGTCGACGTACACGGTGTCGAGCCTGCCGTCGTGGTCGGAGTCGGTCCGCATTCCACCCGGGCCGGGATCGGTCGGCATGACCCCGTCGACACCGTCGACCCCGGAGCGTCCGCCGCCGGCGTCGGTGTGGGTACCCGGCACCAACCACTCGCGTGCCGAGCCGGTGCTCGTGGCGGAGTCGCGGTCGCCATAGGGGCCGGTCATTCGATCACCTCGCGGGCGCGGTCGAAGTCACCGTCGTAGTCGTCGTCGTACCGTTCGAGATCGACGCGGAAGTTATGGTTGGTATCTACCCGTTCGAGGTCCGGCATGCCGTCGTGATTGCGGTCGATCAGGGCGACGTCGTACCGGCCGTTGTCGTTCGTGTCGTAGTCCCATCGGTCGACCCGGCCGTCGCCATCGGCGTCGGTGACCTTCCGGTCCGGATCGCCGTCACCCTCGGTGTCGTACTCGACCGATTCGTAACGCCCGTCCTCGTCGAAGTCGCGCCAGTATTCGTCGACGACGCCGTCGCCGTCGGTGTCGCGCAGGAGCGTGTCGAGCGTGCCGTCGCCGTCATAGTCGGTCCGGATGCCGGGACCTACGGGGGTGGGCATGACGCCGTCGACGCCGTCGGCCCCGGTACGCCCGCCGTCGTCGACGGGTCCGCTGACGTCGGTGTGCCCGCCGCCGGCGTCGGTGTGGGTGCCGGGCACCAGCCACTCCCGCGCCGAGCCGCCACCCGTGGTGACGCCACTGCCGCCGTACGAATCGGTCATGGCGCGACCGTACGGTCGCCCCGCACGCACGTACATCGGGTGTTTCCCTACCCGCCGGGACGCAAGGCCGCGTAGTTGACGTCGTGTACGGGTCCACCCGCCTACGATCACCACCCGTGGACGATGTCGCGGATCGGTTGGTTGATCAGAACGCCGACGAGGTGTCAGGTCTCGGCCATGGTCAACGCGATCGGTCGGGTATGGCGGCCGTGGCGGGTCGGGTCGGGCGGTGTTGGTTCGGTGACGGCGGCGCAGGTGGCCAGGACGGCAGGGGCGAGTAGGACCAGGGTGGTGTGGCGGTACCAGATGGTCCAGCCGCGGACCCGGTAAAGGTCAAGACCGACGTGGATCTTGGCAGCCCGGAACAGTCCTCGATGTTCCACCGGACCCAGGCCACCCGTACGGGCCCCCAACTTCCCGGGGTGGCTCACCTCGCCTCCCGTTCAGCCGTGAGATCGATCAGCGCGAAATCGGCGGCCGCATGGCGCCGTCGTCGAGGTTGGCCTCGTCGCTCAAGCGTCCGGTCAACCGCAGCGACTGGCAGGACGGATCGATCACGAATGTGATGGCTGGTCGCCCCTGCGAGAACATCCAGCTCAATGCACTGATCATCTACGTAGGCGCGACTCGCCGGCAGGAGTTGCAGAACATCTCCCACGTCGCCGCTGGCCTGTAACTTGCACCGTTTTTTGATCGCCGTTGCCCGGCACGCTCGCGTCGTCGGGGGAGGACCCAAGCGATCTCTGTAGACCTGCGTCGGACCATGATCGGTGCGCATAAGAAGCCGATGTGCGGATACGGGATGCGCGGATAAATGCTGCCGTGATGCGAGGTATGGGCCGTACAGTGGGCGCTTCTCCTTCTCATCCGTGCCGCCGGCCATCGGTCATGGCGGCAACCCCTTTGGTGGAGGCCCGTGGCATGAGCGCCGCTGATCGTGGTCGGCACGACGAGCCGCGGCTCGCGACAGTCGGTGACGTTGACCTCTGCTACGAGACGTTCGGCGACCCCCACGAGGCCACGATGCTGCTCATCATGGGTATGGGCTTCCAGCTCATCCACTGGCCGGAGGATTTCTGCCGCCAGCTCGCCGCCGAGGGCTTTCGCGTGGTCAGGTTCGACAACCGCGACGCGGGCTGCTCGACGCACCTACCCGGACGCCGATACACCCTGGAGGACATGGCCGATGACACCGTCGGCCTTCTCGACGCCCTCGGGGTCGAATCCGCGCACGTGGTAGGTGCGTCGCTCGGTGGGATGGTCGCCCAGTTGATGGCTATCCAGGATCCCGGCCGGGTGCGCTCCTTGGCCTCGATCATGTCGACGACGGGTCGCCGCGGGAAAGGGCGCACATCGCTGCGCGTGTTCCGTCACCTCGTTGCCCGACCTCCCAGGACCGAGGAGGAAGCGATCGAACGCCGGGTTCGGGTGTTCTCGACGGTCGGTTCAACCGGCTTCACCCAGGACCTCGACGAGCTGCGGCGCGTCACCGCGCTTGCCTTCAAGCGCGATCCCCACGCACGCGACGGCCGCCGTCGCCAGCACCGCGCGGTACGCGCGGCCCGCGACCGGACCGAAGCGTTGCGACTGCTCACCGTGCCGACCGTCGTAATCCACGGAACCGAGGATCGGATGTGTCACCCGTCCGGCGGGCGAGCGACGGCCGAGGCCATTCCCGGCGCACGCCTCCACCTCATCACCGGGATGGGCCACGACCTCCCCCGCGGTGCGTGGCCGCAACTCATCCGCGTGATCGCGGAGAACGCCCGTCGTACCGGCGCACCGTGACCCCTTCAGCCGGATGCGGTGCATGGTGGACTTGACCCGATTCGGCGGACAGGGTCGATGTGGTGATCTTCAGGCTACGTTGCTGACGCTGGTTTCGTAGGCGGCGGGGCTGAGGTAGCCGAGGCTGGAGTGCCGGCGACGGGTGTTGTACCACCCTTCCACGTACTCGAATATCGCCCGCTGGGCGGCGGGGCGGGTGGGCCATGGTTGTCGGTGCAGCAGTTCGGTCTTGATCGTGGCGAAGAACGACTCGGCGACGGCGTTGTCCCAGCACTGCCCACGCCGACCGACGGACAGGCGGATGCCGTGGTGTGCGGCGAGGCGGGCGTGCTGGGCGCTGACGTATTGACAGCCGCGGTCGGAGTGGAACACCAGTCCCGAGGCGGGCCGGCGGCGGGTGAGCGCATCGGTGAGGGCGGCGTCGACCAGGTCGGTGCGCAGGTGGTCGGCAACGGCCCAGCCGACGATGCGGCGCGACGCGAGGTCGATCACGGTAGCGAGGTAGAGCCAGCCTTCCCAGGTGTTGACGTAGGTGATGTCGCCGCACCAGCGGGTGTCGACCGCGTAGGCGTCGACAGTGAAGTCTCGGTCGATCAGGTCCGGGCGAGCCGCAGCGGTTGGGTCCGGGACGGTCGTGGTCTGCCACCGGCGTGGACACCTGCCGCGCAGGCCGGCGGTGCGCATCAGGCGGGCGACGCGCTTGCGGCCGTGGCGGTGTCCGTCGGCGGCGAGTTCGGCGTGGACCCGCGGGGCGCCGTAGGTGCCTTTCGACGCTTCGTGGACGGCGGTGATCTGCTCGGTCAGGGTCTGGTCGACCTGTCGGCGCGGTGACCGGTCGCCGTGGATGTGCTGGTAGTAGGCGGATCTGGAGACCTTCATCAGCTCGCACGCACGCTTGACGTTGCGTCGGCCGGCCTGCTCCGCGCCGATGAAACGGATAGACGTTCACCGGGTCTCCTTCGCGAAGAAAGCCGTGGCCCGCTTGAGGATGTCGACGTCCTCGCGCAGCCTGCGGTTCTCCTGCCGCAACCGGGCAAGTTCAGCCTTCTCATCGCGGGACAGCCCGTCCGAGCGGGTGCCGGTGTCGAGTTCGGCCTGCTTTACCCACGCCCGGACCGCGGTCTCGGTCAGATCAAAATCCTTCGCGACCTGACCAACCGTGCGGTCCCCACGCTGGCACAACTCGACGATCTCGGCCTTGAACTCCGCCGTGAACACCCGACGCGGCCGCGACCGCTTCTTACCCATGCTCTCCATGATGGTGGACATCCTCCCGGAGCCGTCCGGCTCCTGATCTCAGATGTCCGTCAAACCGGGTCAGGCCCAACCTCGATGTGGACGACGACGCGATCGGACGGGTGCGTGCTGCTCTCCTGGAGATCCTGCAGTGCGCATGTTTCGTCGTCGACACGCTGGACGGCCGCACCGTCAACTGATCCACCGGCGGCACAAGGCCGCACTCTAGGGCGCCCGACACGCACGCTCATGCCGCGGACAGCGCGCTCCATCGCATGGGCACGCCACGCGGGATGTCACGACGGTCCAGCTGAGGTGAGCCGTGTCGTTTGTCGACGAGTCGGCGCCATGAACCCGCAAGGTTGACGGCCGGCTCCTTGATCTTCGTAGCCGCCGAAGCGACCGGTCCGAGTGCGCCAACATGCCGACTACTGTGACTCCGCGATGTAGCCTCGGGCATGGCGCGAGTCCTGCTCACGGGAATGTCGGGCGCGGGTAAGAGCACCCTTCTCGCAGCCGTTGCCCGGCGCGGCTTCACGACCGTTGACACCGACTACGACGGCTGGGAGCTGCCCGGCGCGTTATGGGACGAGCCCAGGATGAGCGCGCTGCTCGCCGAGCACGCCACCATCGCCGTCAGCGGAACGGCGCAGAACCAGGGCCGTTTCCACGACCGGTTTGAGCACGTGATCTACCTCCTCGTCCCGTTGGAGACGCTGCTCGACCGGGTGCGGGTACGGACCAACAATCCCTACGGCAAGACCGCGGAGCACCAGGCAGACATCACCCGGTACGTTGCCGAGGTCGAGCCCCTGATCCGCCGGACCGCAACTCTGGAACTCGATGGCCTACTGACGATCTCAGAGCTGGCCGACCGCGTGGAGAACTGCTTGCGTTCATGACACGCGACGTGCACGCGCATGCCGCCGTGAGCATGCATAGGAGACACCGGTTCCCGTGTGGTGATCAGTTCCAGGACTCGTTCGTGGTTCACCCCTTGTGCTTCATCCGTCGTCGGGCAACGGTTGGCGCCAGGTCGGGGTGGTGGTGCCGGTCAGCCGACGGACGAGGTTCGCTGTCGCCGCTCACCAGGTGCAGGACTCACTGGACGCGGGCCGGGTTTCGTACTCGCGCACGAGACGGCGGTGCAGCATGACGGTGCCGTGGACCTGTTCGACGATCCACCGCTTGGACAACGGCACGAACCCCGGCTTCGTATCACCGCGTTTGACCTGTTCGACGTCGATTCCGTTGACAGCGCCGTGGATCTGGACGTCGTCTTTGAACCCGGCATCGACCCACGCCTTGGTCACGGTCGGGGTGTGCTCGACGACCCGGTCGACCAGGGCTACGCCGATCTGGTTGTCGGCGGCCGGCGCGGCCATCACCACCACGGCGATTATCAAGCCCAGCGCGTCCACGGCAAGGACGCGTTTGCGCCCCGGAACCTTCTTGGCCGCATCTTTTCCGGTCGTCGCGGCCGGAACATGGTTGGCCGCGCGGATCAACTGGGTGTCCAGCACGACCGCGGTCGGATCCTCATTGCGGCCGGCCTTCTCCCGCGCCTGGCAGCGCAACAGGTCGTGGATCTGCTGGTCGGTGCCGTCATCGCGCCACGACAGGAAGTAGTAGTACGTCGCCGACGTCGGCGGCAAATCGTGCGGCACGTACGCCCACTGACACCCGGTCCGGTTCTGATAGAAGATCGCGTTCACGATCTCCCGAAGCGGATAGCGGCCCTGATGCCCCGACACCGACGGATGCTTCGCCTTCCACGCAGCCGGGAACGGGCCGACCACCGCCCGCTGCTCGTCGGTCAGATCGCTCGGATACGCTGCGCAAACATCCCTACATCGAGCGATGACGATCTACGGAAACGTTACAAAACGTCCACTCAGTCGCCGGTGCCCGCCGGGTAAGGGGCTCTGCGGTGGTAGGCGACCGTCGCGCGCGGACAGTGCTCTCGCCAGGCCTCCATCATGGCCTCGCGCTGCTCCTGGGTCTGGACGGCCGGGCCGCTGACGTAGCGGGCACCCGAGACAGTCCGCACGCTGAGCCAGGTATAGGTTGTCGACTCCTTGTACTCCGGGTCGTAGGGCCGCAGCTGCGAGCTGACCCGAACCTCGGCCACCTCGTCCAGCGGCAGCTCTTCGACGGCGCGGAAGCGGCGGCGGCCGATCAGCCGCCAGCGCAGGTCGCGGAGCCAGTTCTCGTTGAACGGCCGCCAGTCCGTCAGGCTCATGCCGCCGATGATGGCAGATAACTGCCGCGGCGGTTCACGACCGCAGCGCCGCCCCTCGGTGAAGCCGCGGACACTTACCCGGCGCCAGCCCGAACACATAGCCGACGCACTCAGGCCCTCGGTAGTCCGCAGCGGGGTTCGGGGATACGGGCCGGCGACTGGCCGGTGAAGCGGTGGAACTCCTTGATGAAGTGGCTCTGGTCCCAGTAACCGGCTTCGATCGCGACGGGCAGGTAGCTCGTCCGCGCCGGGTTGAGCAGGGTCCGGATCGACCGCTGGAACCGGGCCAGCAGCTGGAACTCCTTGGGCGGAACCCCCGCCGTGGACAGGAATCCGCGCCGCAGGTGCCGGGCGCTCAGGCCCAGCTCGGGTCCGAGCCGGTCCACGTGCAGGCTCGCGGCGTCGCGGTAGGTCCGGCGCACGGCCGCCTCGACCCGCGGGTCGACACGCGCCGGTCGAGCAGCGTCATCAGCAGGTTCTCCACGACCGTGGCGCGGGCGGCGAGCCGGTCGGACGCGCGGACCTCGACCTCGATCCGGCGGCCGACCGGGCCGAACACGTCGTCGGCCGCGACCGCATCGTCGACCGCCGCCGCGACCGGGCCCGACGAGAAGTGTGGCAGCGCCCCGGCGCGGAACCGGACCGCGGTGAACCGCACGGAACCGGAGCGCGGTGAACCGCACCGGACCGGCCATGGGTCATCGCGCGCCCGGGTCACCACGCGTCGACCGTCAGGCACAGGGCGACGATGAGGAACCACACGTTGGTGCTGAGCAGATACACACGCTCGGACAGACCGAAGACCCGCCGCAACGCCGGAACCACCATGGTGACCACCACAGCGGCGAGCCCGACACCGTATTCGCTGACCGCGTTGCGGATCGGGCTGTATCCGGTGCGCTGCAGGTGCAGCGCCACGAACAGGGTCAGGTAGACGAGGAGCAGTACGAAGGCGGTGACCGCCAGCAGAGATCCGGCCAACGCGACGCCTCATATCGATAGCGGGCAGGGTGGGACCGGGCGATCCTAGACATCGATCGGTACCTGGAGACACCCATGACGGTGCCCGGCCCCGCCCGGGGCCGGTCTCACGCCGCGAGCAGCGCCAGGTCGTGTTCGGTCAACCGGAGCCGGCCGGCCGCCACATTCTGTTCCAAGTGCTCGCGCGAGCCGGTGCCGGGGATGAGCACGATGTTGGACGAGCGGGCCAGCAGCCAAGCCAGCGCCACCTGCGGGACGGTGGCCCCGAGGCGGTCGGCGACGGCGGTCAGATGGTCGGCGGTCAGGGGGCGGTACCCGCCTACGGGGAAGAACGGGACGTAGGCGAGGCCGGCTTCGGCGCAGGCGTCGACGAGCGGATCGTCGTCGCGGGCCGCGATGTTGTACAGGTTCTGCACGCACACGATGTCGGTGACGGCGCGCGCCCGGGCGACCTGATCCGGGCCGACGTTGGAGACGCCGAGGTAGCGGATGAGGCCTTCGTCACGCAGGGCCGCGAGGGTCTCCAGTGCGGCCTCGAACGGGGCGTCGGTGTGTTCGCTGTCACCCATGCGCAGATTGACCACGTCCAGCCGGTCGACGCCGAGCGAGCGCAGGTTCGCCTCCACGCCGCGGCGCAGGCCGTCGGGGGTGAGGCCGCGCTGTTCCTCCGGGGGCCGGGTGATGTCGTCGCCCTCGACCAGCGCGCCGACCTTGGTCACGATCACCAGGTCGGCCGGGTACGGGTGCAGCGCGGTGCGGATCAGTTCGTTGGCGGCCACGCCGTCACGCGCGTAGTAGTGCGAGGTGTCGAGATGGTTGACGCCGAGTTCCACGGCCCGGCGCAGGATGGCCAGGGCGTCGTCTCGGCCGGGTCGCTCGCCGCGCGGCCAGCCGGTGAGCTTCATGGTGCCGTAGCCGATCCGCTCAACTGCCAGGTCTCCCCCGAATGACCACTGCTGATCAGTCACGGTCGCCGACAATATCCCCCTCGGGGGAGATCCGACGGGTGGGTTTCCAGGACAGCGGCGTTCCGGCGCTCTTCACCCGGCGCTCCGGCGACGCGACCTCGGCTTCCGGATCTGGCCGATCACAGTGCGTCTGCACACGGGTACTGGCGCTGCTTGCCGGCCATCTGAAGGAATTGTGGGCTCCTGGCCTCGATTGTCTGAACGGAATCAGGCGTTGGGCCTTCGATGAGCCCTTCACGATCTGATCCGCGGTTTGGAAGTATTCGGGCGTCATCCTTTTCGTGGACGCGGTTGCGGACCTCCTGGCAGCCGTCCCTTGTTACTGGTGGAGAGGTATCGGGATGCGGTACGTCCGGCTCGGCTCATCGGGTCTCAAGGTGTCTCGGATCGGCCTGGGCATGATGAGTTTCGGAGATCCGGCCGCCGAGGCGTGGTTCCTGTCGGAGGATGCGGCTGAGCCGATGGTGCGGCACGCCGTCGATGCTGGCGTGACCTTCTTCGACACCGCTGACATGTACTCGGGAGGGGTGAGTGAGGAGGTCACCGGGCGTCTGCTCGGCAAGCTCTTCGCTCGGCGCAGCGATTATGTCCTTGCAACCAAGGTCTTCTACCCGATGGGGTCCGGTCCCAACGACCGTGGCCTGTCCCGCAAACACATCATGGACTCTGTCGACGCTTCGCTGCGGCGGTTGGGCACTGATCACATCGACCTGTACCAGATCCACCGGTGGGACGCCGACACACCGATCGAGGAGACCATGGCGGCGCTGGACGATCTCGTGCGAGTCGGCAAGGTTCGATACCTGGGCGCGTCCTTGATGTACGCATGGCAGTTCGCGAAGGCTCAGTTCACCGCACGGACGGGCGGCTGGACCCCGTTCGTATCGATGCAGACCCGCTACAACCTCGCCTACCGTGAGGAGGAGCGCGAGATGATCCCGTTCTGCGCCGACCAGCGCATCGGCGTCCTGCCGTACAGTCCGTTGGCCCGGGGGCTGCTCGCCGGCGGTCGGCGTGACACGCCTCGTGCGCTCGCCGAACGGGCCGACGGATGGCAGCGTGTTGACGGGAGCGACACGGACGTCATCGACGCGCTGCGTGGGATCGCCGACCGGCACAACCGGCCACCTGCGCAGATCGCGCTGGCCTGGCTGTTGGGCAAGGCACCGGTGACCGCGCCCATCGTCGGCGTCACCAGGCCAGGCCAGCTCGATGACGCCCTGGCGGCCGTCGACTTACGCCTCAGCGACGACGACGTAGCGGTTCTGGAAGCCCCGTACCGTCCCCGCGCACTCCATGGCTACTCGTAACAGCCACCCGGCCGGGGATGGATGCCGCGCCTCCTGAGTCCAATTCCGGGGAGGCGATGCTGATCAGGCCGGAGTGGTTCCGGGATCGTTCCCCGTCGGCGGCATGCGTACACCTGGGTCGGCGTTCGGTGCTGAGCCGATGATGCGGCTCATCTCGGCGGTGAACGCCGGATGAGCGCCCTGAATGATCACCCATCGATGCGGGTCCACAGCACCCGGGCGAGGTTGTAGGCGATGTCGCCGCGCAACAGTACGGGGTCGACGGTCAGCCAGTTGTTCCCGAGTGCGGCGAAGGACCTGTGCCGAGTGGAGATCTCCGTTGACCGCTACCGCCGCGTCGAACCTGCCCAACTCGGATCCTGCGAGCATGGCCTGGTGATCTCCAGCCGCCTCGCCGCTTCGGCTGCGGCGAGTGTTGTGGAAAGTTCGTCGCGGGTGAGGTCGGTCGCGTGGGCGGGCGCGCTCGGTTGCTGCCGCCGTGACTCGGCCACGGTGCCGGTGATGGCGTCGGGATTTGATCCCCAGGGTTGCCAGATCATTTTCCCCACCCAGGTAGCGATGATGTTGTGTGGTTCGGGCGCGGTATGGGGGGATGAGGGACTGTGGAACAAACGGTGTAACTCCTGATCATGGAGGTGCACCCGATGTCCGGAGTTTTGATCGTCGAGGATCTGCCGATCTTCGGGAGTTGGTCTCCCTGCGATCTCGCCCGTGGAGGGTGCTGTTGGAGCGTGCGGTCGTCTTCAGGCCATTTGAGTGGGCTCTGTCGATCGTCTGCCGGCTGTCAGGTTTGTGACCACCCAGTCGCTCCGAACCCTACGTGACTACGCCACCACCCAACGTAGTGTCGTGATCAATCGCCGCGCCCATTGCGGCTGGGTCACTGAGGAGTACTGCCGTGTTCGTCCTGAATGGCGCGGTTCGGCGCCGCCTGTCTGCCCGATGTGCCGTGTTCGCAGCGGCCGTCGCCACGCTGCTGGCGGCGGGGTCGCCGGCCTGCGCCAAGCCCGAGCGAGGGGTGGAACCCAAGTCCGTCGAGCGCACGGTCGCGCCGGGTGAGTCGTTCGACGTCGACAAGGTGGTGCAGACCCCGACGATCCTGCCGAAGCCCGACGTGGTTCTGTTGATCGACACCACCGGCAGCATGGACGAGGCGATCGACAACGTGCGAGGCACGATTCTCGACATCATCGGCACGGTCCACGCGGCACAGTCGGAGGCGCATTTCGCGGTGGCGTCCTACCGCGACCAGACCGACGGACCCGAGATGTTCAAGGTGCACCAGACCCTCACCGGCGACGCCGGCAAGGTCAAGGCCGCCGTCGACGGGCTGACCACGGGCGGCGGTGACGACGAGCCCGAAGACTGGATCAACGCGCTGGTCGAGGTGGCCAGCTTCAACTTCCGGAACGACAGCAGCCCCGTGGTGGTGCTGATCGGCGACGCGCCGAGCCACGACCCGAGCAACGGGCACAGCTACGACACCGCCGAGAATGCGCTGCAGGGCGTTGGCGCCCGGGTCGTCGGCGTCGACGTGCAGACCGAACTCGCCCCCGGCCTGGACTCCCTGGATCAGGCCAGCGACCTGGTCACCGCCACCGGCGGGCAGTTGCTCAGCCCGTCGCCCGCGCAGGTGTCGGCAGCCATCCTGTCAGGACTGCAGAAACTCGACGTGACGGTCACGCCCGAGATCCTGGAGTGCGACCCGGCGTTGACCGTCTCCTTCGACGCGGACGAGGTCACGGTGCCTGGCGGCGAGGCCGCCGAGTTCGTCGAGACCGTCGAGGTCGCCGCTGACGCCGCCGAGGGTGCCACCCTGGAGTGCTCGGTGCGGTTCCAGCTCGGCGGCGTCCCGGCTGGTTCGGACTTCGTCCAGCACATCACGGTCCACGTGCTCGAGGACGAGCCGCCCGTGGTGACCGTCGAGGACAAGACCGTCGAGGCGACCGGGCCGAACGGCGCGGTGATCAACTATCCGGCCAGCGCCGTCGATGACCTCGACGGAAACCTGAACCCGGTCTGCGTGCCGCCGTCAGGCAGCCTCTTCCCGATGGGCGACACGAAGGTGGCCTGCACAGCCAAGGACAGCGGCGGAAACGTCGGACAGGACACAGCCACGATGCGGGTCGTTGATACCACCGCCCCGACAGCGACCTGCACGCCGGGCGGCAACCCCGCCGACAACCCGCCGAAGTCGGACAACCCGGACGGCTTCTACGTTCTCGGCGGGAAGGACCTCGTCGATCCTGATGTGGAGCTGTACATCCGGGACACCGGCGACCCGGCCGTGAACTTCGGTCCGTACCCTGCCGGCACGACGATCAAGCTCACCCAGGCGCCGGGTGCCGAGCCGCAGGTCAAACCCGGCACCGGCGTCGTCGACTACAAGGTCCGACTCCGCGGTGACGCACAGATCGTGGCGGTCGACGCATCCGACAACACCTCCACAGTTGCCACCTGCCACGTGCCGCCGAAGCCGTAACCACGCCGCCGGCACCACGACGCAGCCGTGGTGCCGGCAACGCGTACCGTTCCCCGGCTACCCGACGAGTCGGCAGACGCGGATGGCTTTGGTCGTGGATGTAGGCACCACTTGGTCGCAAGTATCGACACTCCACCGATGCGAACCGACGGTCTCTACGTCGCCCCACCGTCGCCGGCGTCACCACCTGGCGCGCGCTGCGGTTCCTCGCCTCCGGTCGGGTCGGGTCGGTGGCGATGGACCTTGGCGACATTCCGGTGGAGGAGGTCCCGCCGAAGGTCGTCCGCCACCTGCGGCCGTACGAGTTTCCCGACCGCTTCGAGCCCTTCGGGGCTGTCGACGTCCGGCCGATCGCTGACGGCCCGACATGGGCCGGCGTCACCTACCGGTTCGTCGCCGTGCCCGGATACCCGACGGTCGTGGCCCCACCCGAGTTTCCGACCGGGCCCATTCTGGCCTACGGCGGAGCTTCGCGACGGCCTACGGCTTCTGAGCCTGACGCCGCACCAGCCCGACCCGGCCTGGCTACCGGCCACGCCGGGCGAGCTTACGGCTGCCGATGTCGAGTTTCTGCACCGGCAGAACCGGGGCTGATGGGC
Organism: Virgisporangium ochraceum; assembly: GCF_016863655.1. Lineage (GTDB taxonomy): Bacteria > Actinomycetota > Actinomycetes > Mycobacteriales > Micromonosporaceae > Virgisporangium > Virgisporangium ochraceum. Next base: position 113,703 of record NZ_BOPH01000105.1, on the reverse strand, counting down.
GGCCCACGGCCCGGCACAGATCCCGGAGCCACCCTCGACGGCCTCCCGGTGATCCCCAGCGTCGGTGGGCTGCCGCTGCGGGCGGAGGGTATCGGCTGTCTCGGCCCGGACCGCGGTTCAGCGGCGATGAGGTAGAGAAGGCGGCCCGTGACTTGTTTCGCGCCGGTACGTCGTTGTTGTCGGGGGTGCAACCGGGGGAGGGGTCGCTGGCCACCTAGATGGAGAGGAGGTGTGATGACGAACCAGGACGACTTCGCCGAGTACTTCGCGGCTCGCCAGGTCACACTGCGCCGCACGGCATACCTGCTGTGCGGGGATCGGCACTGGGCCGAAGATCTCACGCAGCAGACGTTCATCTCGCTCGCGGCGGGCTGGCACCGGCTGCGTGATCCGAGCGCCGTCGATGCGTACGCGCGGACCTGCTTGGTGCGCACGTATCTGCGCGAGTCCAGGCGGGCCTTCCGGCGGCGGGAACGCGTCGCCGACCAGGTGCCCGAGCCGCCCGGGCAGGAGGACCAGACCGACGCGGTCACCCGGCAAATGGTGTTCGCCGATGCGCTGCGTCAGTTGCCGCCCCGGCAGCGGGCGACCTTGGTGTGCCGTTTCTATCAGGGGCTCGACGTGGTCGCCACGGCCGCCGCGCTGCGCTGCTCGGAGGGGACGGTGAAGAGCCAGACCGCCCGCGGGCTCCAGGCGCTGCGCGCAGCGCTTCGAGCCACCGACGAAGAACTCAGCTTGCTGATCCCCGCGGGAGACGGACGATGACGATGGTTGACCTGCACGACCTGCTCGCCAAGACCGCCGAGGGCGAGCCGCCGACCCGGCTGTCGGCCGAGTCGCTCTTCCTGGCCGGGCGTCGCGAACGACGGTACAAGATCATGGTAGGCGCCGGCGGGGTGATCGCCGCCGTCGCCGCGACGGTGGTAGGGATGACCGCCGTGCTCGGCTCCGGCCCGGCGGTCGACCCGGTGGGGACGAAGCAGCCGGACCCGAGGTACCCGCGGGCCAACTGGCTGGTGATGTCCGCGGACCAGCAGTACCAGTACGCGAGCCTCCCGAGCCCGTGCGGAGACAAGGTGAACAGCGATCGGACGTGTCAGTTTCCCATCGTCGGCTCGGACGATGGCGGAAAGACCTGGACCCGCCGCTCGACGGACCGCCGCCTCCTGGGTGCTACGGTGCTCGACGGCCAGATGCTGTTCGCGGACGAGATCCCGTTCCCCTATGTGGCCGGGCCGAACGTCGATCCGGTGGTCAGCCAGGACGGCGGGCGCACCTGGCAGAAGGTGACGATCTCGACGAACACTGTCGAGGCGGTGCCGGACGGTGGCACGGTGTGGTCCGACTACTACCACAAGGACGCCCCCGTGGACGCCGTCGTCGCCCTCGACCCCGTCACCGCGACGCTCTCCCCGCTCGCCCACCAGCCAGATCTGCAAAGTCGCTCGCAGATGCAGTTGTCCCGGACGACCGGCACCACCTGGGTCGCCGGCACGAAGGACGGGCAACCCGCCGTGGCCACCAGCCACGACCGAGGCCGGACCTGGAAGAACGCCACGATACCGGCCAGCGGGTGCGCGGTGTTCCGGCTCTCCGTCGTGGGTGAGGCCGCCACCGTCACCTGCACCCAGGACCACCAGGGCTCGATCCGGGTGTTCCGCAGCACGGACGACGGCGCGACGTTCCCGGAGATCAAGCCGCCACAGCCCTTCCCGACCGATGCGAACACCGTCTGGGCATTTCCGAACGGCACGGTCGTCGCGGCCCCCGCAGGCCCGGGCATCCAGGTGATCGGTGCCTCACCGAGCCCGGCCGAGCCCATGCCCGCGCTGTACGTGCTACGACCCGGCGCGAAGGCCTGGGACACAATCACGCCGCGGGGCCTCGCCGGACAGATCGGGGGTATGACCCTGCTACCGAACGGCGAATACCTCGCGATGATGAACGGCAACCCCACCGCGCGACTGCAACGCTCGACCGATCTGACGAACTGGATCGACGTGGCGATCCCGATCTGATCCGCGGGTCTACCTGGCCGGCGGCTCCCCAGGGGGATCGCCGGCCGCAGGGACGCGTTGCACTCCCACGCATGTGACCGGCGCGTCCCGGCCAATCTCGCCGCGCCGTGTCACCTCGGACATGACGACCTCCGGCCGCGGCTTCCAGCAACGGCTCATCGGCGCACGGCCGATCGAACCGGCCGTGCGGTTCGCCGCGCCCGTCGGCGCTCGCTCCCGCCGCTCGCCGCCGGTCACGAGCGGCGGCCGTTGACGTGACCCCTTGATCAGCTGCGCACTCATGCCGCTGCGCGGGCTGCGATGCAGGCCGTGACTCCGGCCGGGACGACGCGCGATTGGCCGCGCGCTCGTGGGAACTCGGCGGTCAGGGCGATCGTGAGTGCCAGATCGGCGACGGCAGCGTCAGATTCGGCTTTTCCCTGATGACGGTCGGCAGTATGCCGCCGGGCGTCTCACGGTTCCTGATGGCGAGGAGGCGTGGCCGCGGCATTGCGGCGAATCAGGATCCGTCCCGAGGCGTTTCGGCGCACAGAGGGTCTGCTGCCGTGGTTCAACCGGCGGTCACGCTGCGGGCCTACCGGGGGCGGTCGCTCGTCCGCGGGCGATTCGGGTGGTATGGCTTCTGCGTCCGGGCATTCCTCGACGCCGTATGAGACCGGTTGCCAGACGCCGCGATTCTTATGGACGTTCAGGAGGTCGGCCTCGCGGCCGGCGTGTTTCAGTTGCTCGGTGGTGCAGGGCACTGCCGCCAGGAGCACCGCGCCGACGTGATGGCAGAGGATCGGGTGAAAGTCGATCGGGTGTAGTGACTCGTCGGCGACGGCGGCCAGGTCTGCCAGGCGCCATCCCAGCGGCCCCGCGATCGCGTGCAACTGCCTCAGCTGGTGCCACCTTCCGTGGAGCATTCCGAGGATGGTGCTGCGCGCCAGCCCGACGAACGGAAGCTCGTACAGGCCCAGGCCACGGTTGTCCATGATGGCCTGCAGGACGGCCGGGAACGGATCCGGTTCGGTCGGATCGCGGGCCGGCCGGGCGTCCGGCGGCGTGCCCAATACCGGCAATGCGTCCAGGAAGTCACGCAGCAGAGCCAGTTGTGCATGGGTGCAGTACGTCACGCGGTACGCGAACGCGCGCAGAACCTTCTGGTTGCGGTCCGGTGGCAGCAGGTGTCCGGGGACCGGATGGCCGGCGACGACCAGGACGTCAGCGAGCGGCAGGTCAAGTTCGCCGGCATGTTCCTCGATTCGCGACGCGGCGTAGTTCCGGCCGTGGTCGAGCAGGTCCCGCAGGAGCTCGCTACGCGTCACAGACTCCACCGTACGACATTGCGGGCGGTCGTATGCACGCTCATGCTTGCGAGCCGATCGCTACCGACCGTAGCGGCGTTCGAGTGGGCGACGTCCGCTCGTGCCTGATGAGAGCGCACGTGGTCGTGCATGAGTCGATGTTCTCTGGAGTGATGGTCGAAGCTGGATTCTCCGGTTCATCTGGCCGCTGGCATACTGCGGGCGTGGTGGAGAGAGAGGGCGAAGGTGACACCGGTGGCGCGCGTGTTTTGGAGTCGCTCCTGGCGGCTCTCGCTCGATGGCCGGATGTCGGAAACCAGACCCGCATCAGCATCGAGCGATGGAACAGTCTCAACGCAAGCGAAGTGAAGGCCTACCACGACAGAGGTATCTCCGCCGTCCAGAGCGTGGCCGACTGGCAGGTGGTGGCAGACCGGGTCCGCGAACTTGGCCGCCTGCGGTATGAACCGGCCGTTCCGACCCTGATCGGACTGTGGGGAAGGTGCCCTGTCCAGCCCGTCGCGACAGCCGCCGCCCACGCGCTGTTCGAAATGGGGACCGCCGAAGCCCGCGATGCCCTGCGGCGCGGAATCCATGACCACGACCACCTTGGCCGCTTCATGGCCCTGAAGGTCATGTTCACCGACGACGGTACGGCCTGGGACAACGTCGGTCACCTGTTCTCCGACGAGTGCCTGGCCACCACGGCGGGGTTGACGGCTGCCGCCGAGGCTCTTGGTCTGCTGGCGCCGTGGTCGTTCACCGGATCAGGCCCGGAGTGGCACTCGGAAACGCTGCGCGAGTTGGTGTCGAAGGATCACCGGTGGCTTGACCTGTGCGTCGGTCTTCGCGACCACGAGAGCCTGGGATGGCAGGCCCGTGAAGTGCTCAGGTACGCCGACTCCGCCGTCACCGGTCCTGCGCTGGATGCTGCCAGAGCTGAGCGGGCGACGCAGAGAAAGGCGCCTGCCAACAGGCCCTTGCGGCCGGGAGAACTGGTAGCACGTTACCGGAATGGGGACCATCGAGGCGTCTGGCGCGACCTTGGCGCAGCCGCTCACCTCGACGACGTGTGGCGCGCGGAGGCCGAGCAGGTAGCCATCCTGACCATGGAGCGTGTCCAGCGGAACGCGTCCAACCTGACCTCTGCCCTCGTTGCCCGCGGCTGGCCGGTCAGCACCGAGCAGGCGTTACCCGGGCCTGCCGCTGATGTCGAGGACCGGCTGCAGCAACTGGAGCAGGTCACGGGCTCGGCGGCGCCGCCAGCGCTGGCCGCCTACTGGCGCATCGTCGGAACGATCGACCTCGTTCCGCGCGGCACCTGGGACGCCCCGTTCCCGCCCGGTGTACCCGAACAGCTGACGATCGCCGACCCGCTGGAGATCAACGACCTCAGCACGGCGTGGTACTCGGTCGAGGAATGGCAGGAGGAGTCGGCGGAACTGCATCCCGAACTTGCCGGACCGCTGGAACTCACCATCGCCGCCGACTACCTCCACAAGGCCAACATCAGCGGTGGCGCCCCGTACTCGATCCGGCTACCACACGCCGGAGCGGATCCCCTGGTCCGTGAGGAGGTGCATTGCCTGACCTTCACCGACTACTTGCGGCGTGCCTTCGCGGGAAAGGGCTTCCTCCGGCTCGACGAGCAGGATGAATGGGCCGCCTACGGCGCCACCGGCGACGAACTCGCGGACCTGACCGGCTGGCTGGAAAGCATCGAATACGAATACTTGGATTTCTGACTCGGAACGCCACGTGACCGTAGCCGACGTCCTCTTCTGCCGCCGATCGCGTGCCGGGGCTTGCTTTGAGCCGTGGTGCCCGGAAAGCGGGCACGCCCGGTTCTGAGGGGGAGCGGACGCAGCAATGCGTCCGCGCTACCTGACTGTTCCTTGCCGACGCGTCGGCGAAAGGTTGGGCGCTGATCGACCGGGAGTCGTACGTGCCGGCGTCATGGGCAGCCGACCGGGAGCGGTGCCGCAAGACGCGGATCCCTGACGAGGTCGAGGTCGCGACCAAGTCGGCGCAGGCCCGGGCGATGTGGAACGTGCGGTTGAGGCCGGGTTCCGTTCGCCTACGTGATGGCTACCCGATGCGACGACGAGGTCGCCTCCGGCCTGCACACCACCACCCGGGTCGACACGCTGGTCGGCAAGGTCCGGGCTGGGGCGTGGCAGCGGCGCGCACGGCCGTCGTGGCTCGGTATTGGCAAGACGCTCGGTCAGTGACCCGACGGAGATCGCCTACTACGTGTGCTTGCGCGCGGACCACCCGGCTGCGTCACCTGGTCCGGGTGGCCGGCGCCCACTGGGCGGTGGGGGAGTCGTTCCAGGCCGCCTGGAACGAGGTCCCCATCGCCCAGTACCACGTCCGCCGCTACGACGCCTGGTACGCCCACATCACCCTGACCGTGCTCGCCGCCTTTCTCTTTGGTGTCCGCGCCAACGAAGCCGCGAAAGACGTCGCAAGGTGAACCGGCGACGGCGAACCCGAGCGGATGCCGTTGACCAGCAACGGGATCCGCCGTATGTTCGGCAAACTCGTCAACACCGCACGCGCAACCACAGGCTACGTGCCGCACTGGTCCGACTGGCGCCGCCGTAGCAGTACTAGACGCCTCGTGTCCAGAACTCGAGCGCCGAGCCGTTGAAATCGGGATCGCCCGCGAGGAAGAACTCGTCCCACTTCGGCCCGTTGGACAGCTCCCAGTGCTCGACGGCGATGCCGTCCTCGAACCGCCACGCTCCCATCCCCACGCGTGTCCACACGACGTCGCCGCGTGCCGTGCGGAACGTGCCGTGAACGATGCCGTAGTGGTCGTCGGCGAGGATCTGATCGAAGCCCAAGGGCTGCACGTTCACGTCCGAGAGCATCGCCCGGCGCTTGTGGTACTTCGTCAGGAAGTCCACTCCGGCGGTAACCGTGAGCCGTACGCCGCCGGTGTGGATGATCATGTTCGGCGACATGCGACTCATGATTGCCTGCGTGTGCTCCTTCTGGCGGCGCTCCCGCTCGTCCTCCTCGAGGTTCGGATCAGACGCAATCGCGGCACCGCCACGGTAGACATCCGACAGCCACCGGGCGTTCGGATGCGTTTCGGTCAGCATGCTGTTTTCCCATCTGTGAGCGGGCGCGCGACGGACGGCGGCACGCCGTTCAGGTCTGTTACGTGCTTGCGGTGAATTCGGGCAGGGTGAGGGCCGAGTGGGCCGGTTGTCCGTTCGTGGGAGGCATGGCGCTGAGCGTGCGCAGCCTGTTGTTGCGCTGCTCCAGTTCCTCGGCAGTGGTAGGGAAGAGGGTGGCACCGCCCTTGCCGGCCAGCCCCTGGTTCATGGTCACGAACTCACGAAGGTTCTGTTCGTAGGCGGCGAAGCCCTCGACGTGGTCCCGGTCGGCCAGGTGACCGGCGAGCATGTACGCGCCGACGAGCGCGAGGCTGGTGCCCTGCCCGGTGAGGAACGAGGGCGCGTACGCGGCGTCCCCCACCAGCGCGACCCTGCCGCTGGACCAGCGGGGCAGGTGGATCTGGCTGACCCCGTCGAAGAACACGTCGCCCGCCGTGCGCATGGCGGCCAGCATGCCTGGGACCTCCCAACCCGCGTCGGCGAAGACCGTGGCGACCAGGTTCCGTTGGGCGTCCGGGTCTGAGAACGCGTCGAATGGCGGTTCCGGCTGGGCGAAGTTGAGGAAGGCGTGCACTTCGTCGTTGTTCCCTGCGGCGTAGAGCGCCGCGGCCCTGCCCGGGCTGTTCCACATCACGGTCTCGCGGGAGAGCCGGAAGGTGTTGGGCACGGTGAACACCGCGAAGCAGTAGCCGAGGTACCGGTGGAACTGCTCTTCGGGACCGAACAGCAACTCCCGGGTACGTGAGTGCACACCGTCCGCGCCGAACACCATGTCGAACGTGCGCCTGCCGCCTCCGCGGAAGGTGACGTCGACCCCGTTCCCGGACTGGTCGAGGGTGTCGATGGAGTCGTTGAACAGGAACTCCACGTCGTCACGGACCGCCGAATAGAGAGCGTCGGTGAGGTCCCCGCGCCGTACCTCCAGGTCCCGCCCCTCGACACCGCCGGTGACGGCATGCGGGTTGAGCGATACCACCTCGCTGCCGTCCTCATCGAGGAAGGTCAGCCGGCGCAGGTCGATGTGTGCGTCCTGCAGCTTCGAGAGGATCCCCATCCTCTGGACGACCTCGAGCGCGGTACCGCGCACGTCGATGGGATAACCACCGCTGCGAAGTGTGCCCGCCTTCTCTACCACCGTGACCGCGTATCCGTAGCGGTTGAGCCAGAACGCGAGGGTGGGTCCCGCGATGCTGGCCCCGGATATCAGGACCTTGCGCCTCGGCGCGGTACGGGTACCCGTCATTCCTTGACTCCTTTGCTCATGGAACGGACGACAAACAGCGACAGCGCCGTGACGACGCTCGCGATGACGAAGGCGGCGACGTAGGCGGACTCGGCCGGGACATCCGACCCGGCCGGGGTTCCGGCGGTGAGGACGGCACCGCCGATCTGTGCGCCCGTGGCGAAGCCGAGCACCCGGATCACCAGGACCAGGCTCGTGGCGGTGCCGGTACTGCCATGGTCGACGGAGGTGGCGGTCTTGATGACCAGCGCCGTGATGCAGACGCCGTTGGCCAGGCTGAGCAGCGCCTTGCCGACGACGAGGTGCCAGACCTCGGTATGGATGAACGCCATGCCGATCAGACCTGCCGTCATGACGCCGATTCCGACAGCGAGTACGGCGGTCGAGCCGAATCGTCGCGTCCCGAGCCCGCCCAGCGGCCCGCTGATCGCCGCCATCGCGGCGGCCGGCAGAAGGTACCGCCCGATGTCGGTGGAACTGGCCCCGAAGCCGTAGCCGTCGCCGGACACCGCGAACAGTTGCGGAACCAGATAGATCGACAGCGCGGCACCTACGCAGATGGCGAATGTGAGCACATAGGATCGCCAGATCGCGGGCCTGGCGAGCAGGCGGAGGTCGAACATCGGCGAGGCCGCACGGCGCTCGACGGCTATCCATCCGGTCACGAAGGCGGCCAGAAGCACGACGGCGACGACGAGCAGGAGCGGCTGGGCGCCCATGTCGGGCGCCGTCGCGAGCCCGAACATGAACGTCAGGACGATGCCGCTCAGGAGGGCCACGCCGGGCCAGTCGATCCTGGCGTCCGACCGGGTCGGCTGATCGTCCGGCAGCACCCGGTGGACGAACACGGTCGCCACGACGACCGCGAGAGTCGGTATCGCGAACATCCAGTGCCAGGACAGCCCTTCCGCGATGGGCCCGGCTATGAGTGTCCCCAGCATGCCGCCGCCCACGAAGAAGCCGCTGACCACGCCGATGGCCACCGGAGACTCCTCCGCTGGGAGGAGCTTGCGCATCAGGATGAACGAGAGTGGCATCGCGCCCACCATCGCGCCTTCCAGTGCCTGCCCGAACAGCAGCACCGGCAGGTTCGGCGCGAGCGAGGACACCAGGCCGCCGGCCGAGACCACCACCATCAGCCAGATCATGACCCGTTTCCCGCCGTGGCGGTCACCGAGCACGCCTGCGATGGGCGCGGTGAGAGCACCGGTGACGAGCATCGCGATGCTCAGCAGTGCGCCCTGGGCGGGACTGATCGACAGTTCGCGCTGCAGGAGCGGAAGTGTCGGTGACACCACCGACTCCAGGGTCCCGATGGCGCCAGCCAGGATGCTGACGACCCCGACAGCGGACTTTCCTACGCGGAGCGGTGGAGCCGGAGGCGCGGTCATGGACGTCCCTGCCTTTCTCTATGGGCTGATCGGGGTCATTGGTGAGGTCGGGACAGCTGCCGCCGGGTGGTCGGCGGAGCGAGCGGAGACGTGGCCGAGGCCGGTCACCGCCAGCACGACGAGCGCTGCCGCCGCCACCGCGAGACCTTCGTGCACCTGGCACAGCGCCGCCCCGGTGACCGCGCCGATGGCGATGAGCGTGACGGCCGCGCCTCGACGCACAACCGCTTGACCGCGGGCCGCTCCCAGCCGGGAGTCGGCCGCGAGGCCGGTCAACGTGGAGGTGACGACCACCGTCGTGACGTCCTTCACGCCCAGGTGACGGGCCGTCGCCGCCTGTACCCCCATGGCCAGGGCGAGCGACGACGCCATCGACGCGCGGGCGGCAGGGGCTGCCACCCCGACCACGGCCAGGCCGAGCGCCGTTGCGGCCAGAACCAGTCCGACGCCGCCCAGCAGAACCGTGCACCGGCGGCTCCAGTCCGGCGCGGCGGCGCGCAGCATCCGCCCGGCAACGGCCGCGCCGACGAGAAAGAACACCAGCGCCACGACCGGACCGAGGACGGGCAGCCCCGTCCCGCCCGTGGCCGCCATGCCGAGGATGACCACGTTGCCGGTCATGTTGCCCGCGAACACCTTGTCCAGGCTCAGGTATCCGACAGCGTCGACGACACCCGTCGCGAAGGTGAGGGCGAGCATCAGCCCCAGAGGCGTCACCCGCTGTCGCATACTCAGCGCCCCGCCGCGTAACCCTGTGCACCGCGCGGGTTCGCCGCCGCCTGCAGGACGCCGCTGTCCGGATCACGTGTGACGACTGACAGCCGGCCCTGGCTCCACGGTCCGGAGACGGTCACGTCGTGGCCACGTTCGCGCAACTCGTCGATGACAGCCCCGCCCACTCGTTCCTCGATCACCAATCCGCCCGGCGTCCAGGTCCGTGGCCAGAACGAACTCGGTACCGCCGTGGTGTGGAACGCCGGTGCGTCGATCGCCTCCTGCGGATCCAGCCCGAGAGCGAGCGTGCGCACCAGGTAGATCAGTTGCCATTGATCCTGCTGGTCACCCCCCGGTGTGCCGAGCGCGGCCACGGGCCTGCCGTTGCGCAGCAGCAGGGTCGGCGACAGTGTCGTGCGAGGCCGCCGTCCCGGCGCAAGGCGTGACGGGGCGGCCGCGTCCAGCCATGTCATCTGAAGCCGTGTGCCGAGCGCGAAACCGAGTTCCGGCACGGCGGGCGAGGACTGGAGCCACCCTCCCGACGGTGTGGCGGAGATGATGTTTCCCCAGCGGTCGACGACGTCGATGTGGCAGGTGTCGCCCCGGGTCTGCCCGGTCTGTCCCACAGTGGGTTCCCCCACTCCGTCGGCCCGGACGTCGTGCCGGTCGGTGACGAGCGGTGGGATGTACGGTGTGACGCCGATGTCACCGGGCCGGAACGCGGTTGACGCCACCGGGCCGATCAGACCGGCGCGCTCCTTGCTGTACCGGGTGGACAGCAGCCGCCGCACCACTGCTTCCGCTTCCGCCGGGTCCAGATGCCCGTAGAACGCCTCCCGGTCGGCCATGGCCAGCTTCAGAGCCTCGGTGATGGTGTGGATTCCCGCGGCGGTCGACGGATCGATGTGTTCGTCATCGAAGTGGTCGAGCATGGTGAGGGCCTGCAGCAGCTTGGGGCCCTGGGACCACAAGCCCGCCTTCGCCACCGTGATCCCCCGGAACTGCGCGGTGAGCGCGGGCTCGACGGACGGAAGGAAGTCGGCGAAGTCGGCGGCGGTGATCACGCCGGCGTGGTCCCCGCCCGAGGAATGCCGGTGCGGCGTCGCCGCGAACTTCGCCACGGTGGCCGCCACGAACCCGGTTCGCCAGGCGCGCCGCGCGGATTCGATCCGGGCGGTTCTCGTCTCGCCGTCGCCGGTGGTGCTCAGCCGGCGCAGAGTCTGGGCGTAGACGGGATTGGCGAGGGTCGCATGCGGTTGTGGGACCTGTCCTCCGGGCATCCACAGCGCGTACGACGTCGGCCAGTGCGTCCGGAAGAGTCCCTCGACCGTGGCCAGCACACGTGCCAGTTGAGGGACGACCGGAACGCCGCGCTCCGCGTAGTCGATCGCGTAGGCCAGGACGTCGGTGAGTTCCCAGGTACCGAACTCGGCGAGCAGCCAGAGCCAGGAGTCGACAGCGCCCGGAACGGCGGCGGCCAGGGCACCCGCACCTGGGACGTGATCCAGCCCTTCGGCCCGGAAGTGCTCGATCGTGGCTCCCCGCGGAGCATGGCCCTGTCCCACCAGCACGAGCGGAGACGATCCCGCCGCGGTCGCGAACACGGCGACGAGATCACCGCCCGGCCCGTTGAGATGGGGTTCGGCCACGTGCAGCACGAAGGCGCCGGCGGTCGCCGCGTCGAACGCGTTGCCACCCCGCTCCAGCACAGACTGGGCCGTCGCGGACGCCAGCCAGTGCGTCGACGCGCACATGCCAAAGGATCCCCGCAGCGTGGGGCGCGTCGTGTGGGCAGCTGTGGCCATGTTTGTCACGTCCCGTTTCTCATCGCGGGTGGTGGGCGGCGTGGTGGGCGGCGTGGTGGGCGGCGTGGTGGGCGGCGTGGTGGGCGGCGAGGACGTCGCCGCCGAAATCCGTCTCCGGATCCCGCCACGCGGCGTGTGCGTGGTTGACGCCGCGGTGGATGTTGGTCCACTCGATGAGCAGCCGCGGGCCCTGCAGGCGGTAGTAGTGCGGCTCGCCCGCCGTGGTGGCGCCGGCCCAGGCGAGGTGCACGGCGTCCAGCGCCGCCGGGTCGTCGTAGCGGGGCAGCGGGGAGACCCCGTCCGGGACGCGGCCGAGATAGGTGCCGATCAGCGCCCGCAGCAACTCCCGCTGCGCGGCGTCGAACTCGGCGCCCGGCACGCCCTTGGGCATCGGGGTCAGGGCCACCGCCTGCCGGTCGGCACCGTCGAGGCCGGTGGCCGGCTCCTCGGCACGGTCCGGGATGTGGCGGCCAGGGCGCCAGAGTTCGCGGCGCTTGAGCACGCGGTCGTCGATCCGGGCGCTGTTGCCGGCGACGATGTCGTTCGGGGCACGGCCCAGCAGCAGCACGCGTGCGGCGAGCGCGGGGCGCAGGGATCGGACCAGTTCGCGGGCCAGCTCCTCGGCCGTCCCCAGCGGACGCAGGGTCGCGCCACCCAGGAGCGGCGAGGCGGCCGGGTCGGCGCCGAGGAAGCAGGGCGTGGTGGCGGCGACACGTCCGTCGACCACGAGGTTGTTGAGCGAGACGTGGTGGCCGCCGAACCGCCAGCCCCACGGCCGCGGCCCACCGGGATCGCCGAACACCCGCAGGTAGTACATGCCGGGGTCGCGGGTACGTTCCCGCCCCCAGTTCACCGAGAAGCCCTCGACACGGTCGAGCACGTTCTCCAGGCCGAGCACGGTGGCGACGGTGGTGTACCCGGCTTCGGACAGTCCGCTCGCGACCAGCCGCATCACCAGCCGATGCTGGGCGGGACGCTGCTGGTGAAAGGTGAGGCCGCCGTGATCGGTGGGTGTGTAGAACCAGTGGGTGCGCTCGGCCTCGGCCACACCGTCGGCACCCGGCGCCGGTCCGACCGCCACCGTGCGCTGGTCCGCGTCCAGGGAGTCCAGCCATTCCTGGGCCGCCTGGGCCATACGGCTCCCGACCTCGCCAGCGGCGTCAGTCATGGGGGACCCGCATCGGTCGCGGGCACGCCCCGGTGGTCGATGCGTGCGTCGCGCCGGGTTCGCGTTCAACCTGCTGCTTCACCATTACTACCCCTATCGAGAAAGAGAGAGGTACCTCTGATTTGAGAGAACCGTATCATATAAGAGACGTCATGAAGGGCCATGCTCGCCACCACTGAAGTGCCGGATCAGCAGCAGGTGCGCCGCGCACGGGACAGCCGCGCACGGGACAGCCGCGCACGGGGACAGCCGCGCACGGGGACAGCCGCGCACCGCCGGCGCCCGCCGCCGAGTTCGTCGGGTGGGCGTCTGCGCCCGGGACGATCAGCCGGCCCGGGCCCATCCACGCAGCGCGCCGCCGTACGCCTCGGTCAGCCGCGTGATGACCTCCGGGCGGGACAGGTCTGTCTCCTGTAGCAGATCCTGGATCTCCCGCGGGTCGAACATCATGTTGGCGAGGAACACGGCGTACTCGATCATCTTGTCCGGGAGGCCGATGTCGTCGAGCAGCCCCTCCACCGGCCGGCTCCAGGCATCCCGCAGCGCGACCATGATCTCGTTCCCGTCGTGGAGCCGCTCCAGATAACCTCGCCTGGATCGGAGCTGCACCAGTGCCGGCCCGTGCTCGGCAAGCAGGTCCACCCACTTGTTCACGACGGAATCGAACAGCGGTCGCCCTTGCGCGGTCGATGCCGCACTGAAATCGCGGAGCTCCTCGACGACGCTGAGCACATAAGCCGCGAGCACCTCGTCCAGCGAGGAGTAGTAACGGTAGGCGGTAGCTGGGCCGACCTCCGCGCGGGACGCGACGGCCTGCATGGTGAGCTGATCGGGCGCCTCCCGGGCAAGCTCGCCGACGGCCTTGAGGAGGCGCCGACGGTTGCGGCGGGTGTCACTGCGTGGCTGGCGCCCACCGCTCCGGGAGGCATGCTGCTCGGTCATGACCCCTCCGCCCTCGCCGAACCTCATGGGATTCTCTCATCGCCGAAATAGCGGACGAGGCGGGCCAGGCCGGTCCGCAGGTCCTCCTCGGAGGCCGCGAACGAGATCCGGATGTGCCCCTCGCCCGAGGGCCCGTACTCGGCGCCGGACCGTACCATCACCTCCCGCTCGGCGAGCTCGCGAACGACCGCTTCGGAGGGCAGGTCGGCGTCGTAGCGAAGAAACCCGTAGAACGCTCCCTCCGGCGGAACCAGGTGCAGCCCGGGAATGCCGGACACGTGGGTGAACACGAACTCGCGACGCTGCCGGTACCTGTCGACCATGGCATCGACGACCCTGTCCGGCAGATCGAGAGCAGCAAGGGCCGCGTGCTGGACCGCCGTATTCAACGAGCCGTTGTAGGTCCGGTGCGCGTGCGCCACCGCGTCCACCACCGCACGCGGCCCGGTCAGGTACCCGACGCGCCAACCGGTCATCGCGTAGGTCTTGGAGAACGTCTGCACGTACACCGTCCGATCGCGCAGCGATTCGACCTCCAACGCCGAGGTGAACACATGTCCCGGATAGACCAGCCGGTGGTACGCCTCATCGCTGACGACCAAGGTGTCGGAGCGGTCGAGCAGCTTCCCGAGGGCCTTGAGCTCCTCCTCGCGGTGCACGATGCCGGTCGGGTTCGACGGATTCGAGAACATCATCATCGCCGCCCCGGGAAGCGCGGCGGCCAACGCGTCGAGGTCCCAATGCAGGTCCGGAGCGAGCGGGACGAAGTCCACCGTTCCCCCGGCCAAAGCGACCAGGTCGGCGTAGAGCGAGTAGGCGGGCTCCGGAATGACGACACGGTCGCCGGGGCCGATCATCGCGAGCACGGCGGACGCCAGCGCGGCAGTCGCGCCGTGCGTCACCACGACGTCCTCCGCGGTCCAGGTCCGGCCCGGATGCGCCGGCAGCCTGGACGCCAACGCCGCGCGCAGCTCCGGCAGGCCCTTCTGGTCGGCGTAGTGCGTGTCTCCTCTGCGCAAGGCCGCCGCGGCGGCCTCGATCACCGGTGACGGTGTCGGGAAGTCCGGCTCGCCCATGGCAAGGGAGACAGCCCCCGGCGGTGCCGGGCCAAGGGCCGGACGCCGCGAGCAGCGGCGCAGCTCCTCCATCCGGAGGGCGGGCACCATGGTGGTCACAGGGCCACCGCCGCGTGGCCGGCGCGCGCGGCGAGGATACGCTGCCGGAGCGACTCCTCCTTCTCGCCGATCCCGTCGACCGCCTCCACGACCTCCATCACGCGGTGCCGTGGAACGACGACGACGCCGTCGGAATCACCGACGAGCACGTCACCTGCTGTCACCACCACGCCGCCGACCGCCACCGGCGCACCGATGGTGCCGGGACCGTCCTTGAAAGGTCCGGCGGGGGTGACCGCACGCGCGTAGACGGCCAGGCCCAGCTCGGACAGCGCCTGGACGTCGCGGACGGCACCGTCGACCACCGCGCCGACGACCCCGGCATTCACCATGATCTCACCGATGAGGTCACCGATCAGCGCACGGGTCACGTCCCCGTGCCCGTTGACAACCAGGACATCGCCCGGCCGGGCTTCGTCGAGCGCCCGGTGGACGGCCAGGTTGTCACCCGACCGCACGTCCACCGTCAGCGCGTTTCCAAGCAGCGCGGCGCGCTCGGTGAACAGCCGGATGCCGCCGTCCATGACGGTCATCCGCTGCAGCGCGTCTCCGACGTTGGCCGCCGGCACCTGCTCCAGACGGCGAGTCTTCGCCACCGCCACGCGATCCCAGTTCGGAGCGATGAACAGTCTGTCCGTCGCCGCAACAATGAACACTGTGGGGTTCCATTCTCAAATAAGAAAGACATCTCAGATAGAAGAACCATAGCCGACGAGGCGCCCGGCTACAACGACCCGGGCTGCCCGGGCTGTTCGACGCGCGGAGGGAGTCAGCCCGGAGCGGCCTCGACGGAGCGGCGGGAATCGCGAAGTAGGTCCGGACGGCGTGGGACAGGCCCGTAGCGGACCGAAGGCCGCTCCCTGCATCGCCGCGCTCGCAGCGTGTGGCTCTCACAACCGCCGAGGTATGCCGCCGGGCTATTCGATGGCGAGCGCCGCCTCGGCCGGCCGGCCACGTGTCGCCCGCCACGCGGGCAGGAGCATGGCTCCGAGCGTCAGCAGGACGGCGAGTGCGGCCGTCGAAACATAGATCCACGGGGAGCCAGCGGGTACGACCGAGTCGAGGCGCTTGAGGCTGACCGGCACCAGGACCCCGACCACGGCAACCGAGCCCAGCGCGATGCCGCTGGCGGCCAGGATCGCACCCTCCACGCCGACCATCCGCATCACCTGGCCTCGAGTCGAGCCCGCGAGCCGCTGCAACCCGAACTCCCGCCGCCTCGCCGCCGTGCTCGACGCCAGAGTGTTGATCACCGTGATCGCCGCGTACCCCGCGATCATGAGCACCATGATGTAGATCGCGACGTTGGCGGTCTGCTTCTGGTCGTCAAACTCCGTCAACAGGACGTCGCGGCCGGTGACGGCCAGTCCCTTCTCGGCGGAGGTCACCCCGGTCAGGTCCGCCACCAGTTGCTCGGGGGTGACGTTCCCCTCGGATGTGACCAGGATGCGCGTCGCGTGTCCCTCGGTGGTGTGGGCGGCCAGGGTGTCGGCGGGCAGCAGGAGGGTGTTGTAGTCGTCCGGGGCGGAGAACAGCGCTGTCACCCGCAGGTCGAGGGCGGTGTTGTCGCCCATCCGCAGCCTGATCGTGTCGCCGACGTCGACGCCCAGCCTGTCGGCGTGCCGGTCCTCGATCGCGACCGAGTCACCGTGCAGGTCGGAGATGCTGCCCGCGGTGACCTCGACCGGCGTGGTGGCGTCGGCGCCCCCGGCGGTGACGCCCAGCAGGGTCCAGCCCTCGTTCATGGGCGAGCTGTCCTTCGGACTCTCGATGAAGCCGACACTGTCGACGTACTCCGAGGCGCCGGCGACGCTCGGCAGGCCGTTGATCCGTCCCACCAGGTCTGGGTCGAAGCGGTCCTGAGCGGTCACCACGGCGTCGGCGACCAGGTTGTCGGCGAAGCTCTGCCGATCAGCCTTGTCGTTCGTCGCCTGTAGGTACAGGATGCCGGTCGACACCGCGGTCAGCAGGATGACCGGCCCCATCACGGCCGCCATCCGGCCGCCGCGGCCGCGCGCGTTGAGCACGGCGAGCTGGCCGGTCACACCACCCAGGGCGCGCACGGGCCACTGCACGGCAAAGGTTGTGACCTTGGTCAGCACGGGTGCCAGTGAGGCGAACCCGATGGCGAGGAGGATCACGGCAGGTGCGGCGGTGGCCGGCGTGAGCGGTCCACTCATCACGGCGATGGTCACGATGGTCATGGCCAGTCCACCGCCGAGGAAGACCACCGCCAGCAGCAGGCGCCCGGCGCCGATCAGCCTGCCTTCGACGGAGACCTCCGCGAGCGCCTGCGTCGGCCTGACGCGTGACGCCCTTCTGCCGGCGCCCAGGGCACCGGCCAGGGCCGCGAGGATCGCCACCGCCATGGCGGCCACGGTCGGGATCCAACCTTGGTGGAAGACCACGCCCTCCGCGGCGATCCCGCGCTCGGCCAGTTGGTCGAACACGAGCTCGCCCAGGAGCTGGCCCGGGAGGTAGGCCAGTGCGGTGGCGAGCAGGGACAGCAGCAGCGTCTCGCGAAGGATGAGCCGGCGCATCTGACGAGGTGTAGCCCCCACGGCCCGCAGCAACGCCAGGTCCTGCTGGCGCTGGGCGATCGCGAGGGCGAGCATGGACGCCACTCCGAAGATCGACACCAGGATCGCATAGGCGGTGAGGACGCCGGCCATGGCCATCACCGTGACGCCGCTCGCCCTGGCCTCGCGTAGTTCGGCCCGCCCCCGTTCGTCACCGACCAGGGTGATGGTTGTGCTGTCCAGCTCGGCGTCGATGCGCTTCCGGAGCTCGCCGACGTCCACTCCCGGCTCGGCGATCACACCGATCGCGTCGACCGTACCCGCCGGCGGGTCACCCTCGAAGACGAAGCTTTCGGTCTTGTGTACACCGGGCAGCGCCGCGATCGTGTCCGCCAGCCCTGCGGCGATACGGACCCGCTCGGGCAGGATCGGAGGTTCGTCGGGGTCGCCACCGGAGTCGTGGTACTCCTGGTCGCCGGCGACGACGATGTCGGCCGAGGCCATCTGCCGCGGCGGGACAGCCGTGCGGATGCCGGTCTCGATCAGGCCGCCACAAGCCATCATGATGGCCGCCGCCATGAACATGGCGAGAAAGGCCGCCACGAACATGCCCGCGCGTAACCGCAGGGTGCGCAATGCGAACGCCAGCATCAGCGCTGCCCTCCTCGGCTCGTCACCAACCGCGGGAGGGGACCGTCGTCGGCGAAGGCACCCAGGTGGGTCATGCGGTCGGCCACGGATTGCGGCGTCGGCGAGTCCAGCTCACCGGCGAGACGCCCGTCGGCGAGGAACAGGACGCGATCGGCGAACGACGCCGCGACCGGATCGTGGGTCACCATCACGATCGTCTGGCCAGCCGCCTGTGACGCGTGCCGCAGCAGCGCGAGAATGTCGCGCGCGGTCCTCGTGTCCAGCGCGCCGGTCGGCTCGTCGGCGAAGATGACGGCGGGTTCGCTGACCAACGCCCGCGCGATGGCGACCCGCTGCTGCTGCCCACCGGACAGCTCCGCCGGACGGTGGTTGCTCCGCTGGGCCAGGCCGACCTGGTCCAGGACGGTCGATACCCGGCCCCGGGCCGGCTTGCGGCCGGCGAGCCGCAGCGGCAACGTCACGTTCTGCCGCACGGTGAGCACCGGCAGCAGGTTGAACGCCTGGAAGACGAAGCCGATCCGGTCTCGCCGCAGCTTCGTCAGCGCGGTCTCGTTCATCTCGCTGAGCTCCTGCTCCTCGATCAGAACCGAACCCGACGTCGGCTGGTCGAGCCCGGCCGCGCATTGCAGCAGGGTGCTCTTGCCGGAGCCCGATGGCCCCATGATCGCTGTGAACGTTCCTCGGCCGAACCGCGTCGTCACGCCGTCGAGCGCGACCACCTGGTTGTCGCGCCTTCCGTAGACCTTGCGGACGGCCGTCAGCCGCACCGCGTCGGTGATGTCTCCGGTGTCCTTCAACGATTCCTCCCCGCCGCTCTGCCGTCCGACCCGGTGCCGGACGATTCACTCACCAACCCTGTCGTCCACCGCGGTGTCCCACATCGTTTGCCCACACCGTCTTCGCCTGGTGCCCGCGGACCAGCCCGGAACCGCATCTGGTGCAGATGCACTACACGCATCGCCCGTGTGCGGGGGTGGCCGTCCCGTAGCCTGACCGTGTGTCGCGTAAGTGGACATCACGGGCGAGGCGACCCGGCACGTGGTGGTGGCGGGAGGCAGCGGTCGTCGCGGTGGCGTTCGTGCTCTGCCTGCTCGGAGGTCTGCTGCACGACGACGACACGTTGGCACCGCCGCCGGCGCCGACCTACCTCATCGCCGCGGTGTCGTCGGCGATGCTCCTGGCGCGGCACCGCGCGCCGGTGGCCACCACGATGGCCACGACCCTGTGCGGCATGCTGGTGGCGCCCTTGGGCCTGTTGCCCAGCCCACTCGTCGTTGCCCCCGCACTCATCAGCGCCTACTCGCTCGCCGTACGCAGCGAACTGCGGGTAGTGGTCGCGGTCCTGGTCCCATCCGCCGCGCTGCTGGTCGCCGTCACCCCGTTCTTCGAGACCGACTTCTCGTGGGAGGACACAAGCAGGCTGGTGACCGTGGCCGCGTCCCCGCTCGTAGCCGCCGTCTTCGGCCGCTCGGCGCAGCACCGGCGGGCCTACCTGACGGTCGTGCAGGAGCGGGCACGTCGGGCGGAGGAAACCCGGGACAGCGAGGCCCGCCGGAAGGTAGCCGAGGAACGGGTCCGCATCGCCCGCGAACTGCACGACCTGGTAGCCCACCAGATCACCCTGGCCAACGCGCAGGCCGCCGTCGCCGCCCACCTCTTCGACACCCGCCCGGAGCAGACCCGTGCCAGCCTGGAGGAACTGGTCAAGACCACCCGCCACGCCCTCGACGACCTGCGGGCCACCGTCGGCCTGCTGCGCCAGCCCGACGACCCATCCGCACCCACCGATCCGGCGCCCGGGCTGTCGCAGGTCCCCGCCCTGCTGAGCGCCTTCCGCCGCGCTGGACTGGAGGTGTGGATGCACGAGGACGGCACAGCCAGGCCGCTACCACCGGCAGTGGACCTGACTGCCTATCGCATCATCCAGGAGGCCCTGACGAACGTGACCAAGCACGCTCCCACCAGTAGCGCCGAGGTGCGGGTCGCCTGGAACCGCGACTACGTGACCGTCGCCGTCACGGACGACGGCAGAGGCTCTCCCGCGCCGGAGCGCCCACCCGGCCACGGTCTGATCGGCATGCATGAACGAGCAACCGCGGTCGGCGGAACCCTCACGGCTGGCGCACGCCACCAGGGAGGCTTCCTCGTCTCCGCCCACCTGCCTCTTCCCACTGCCGAGAACACTGCCGATAACACCGCACGGAGGACTGACGGAACACCAGCAGAGGCCAGGGATACGCTGTGACGCTCCGAGTGCTCCTCGCCGACGACCAGGCGTTGCTACGCGGTGCTTTCCGCACGCTCCTCGACAGCGCCGACGACATCGCCGTGGTCGGCGAGGCAGGCGACGGCCTTGAGGCGGTGGCGCTGACCCGCGAGTTGCGCCCGGACGTAGTGATCATGGACATCCAGATGCCCGGCATGGACGGCCTCACCGCCACCGTGGAGATCTGCGCCGATCCGGATCTGCGCGCCACCCGCGTACTGATCCTCACCACCTACGAGACCGACGAGTACGTCGCACAAGCCCTCCGCGCGGGGGCCAGCGGCTTCATCGGCAAGGGGATCGAGGCCCAAGAGCTGCTGAATGCCGTGCGTACGATCGCCGACGGCGACACCCTCCTGTCTCCCACCGCGACCCGCTCCCTGGTGGCCCGTTTCCTCGCCACGCCGGTCGACACTCCACCACGCCGTCCCGAACGACTCGCCGCGCTCACCCCGCGCGAACGCGAGATGGTCGCTCTGGTCGCGACCGGTCTGTCCAACCTGGAGATCGCGGACCGGATGTACCTCAGCCCTTTCACCGTCCGCGCCCACGTGCAGCGCGCCATGACCAAGCTGGAGGCACGCGACCGCGCCCAACTCGTTGTCGTCGCCTACCAGACCGGTCTGGCTCGCGTTGACCCCAACGGCGGCACCGACCAGGTGTGATGGCCAGACGAGGAGCCAGTGAAGCGCCGCGCAACACCCTCCGTTGTGCCGCAGCCAGCCTTCCGACTCGATCGGCGCCAGACGTGCAGGGTCTCTCCCAGGCCGACGCCGATTGGGGCGAGGGGTCCGGCGATGATCGACCGCCCTGGACCGGGCGGTACCGCCGGTTCCGCGCGCTACGGGGATCTGGGGCCGATCGGTCGTTTCCGAGTTGGTCAGTGACCTTGGTGACATCGAGTGATGTCGCCGGCGTCTACCGATCTCGGGGATCAGGCGGATGTGGCGGGTTGAAGACCCAGTGGTTGGACACGAACGCCTGCCCAGCGAACTCCGTTTCCTCCTGGCCGCGAAGGGAGAACCCGGCCGCTCGGCAGATGGCGTTCGAGGCCACGTTGGTCGTGGTGGGGTACGCGTGGATCGGTCCCCAGCGCCCGTCTGCTCGGGCGAGATCGAGCAGGGCGCGTACGGCCTCGGTCGCAAGTCCTCGGCCCTGGAACTCGGGCAGCACCATCCAGCCGATCTCAGAGCTGTCCTCGTGGGAGTACAGCGTCACGGTTCCCACCGCATGGTCCACGTCATCGACCACGATCATCTTGATCCAGGCGGTATCGTCGCGGACCGTCTGCAGGTCACGTTCGAGCTGGCGGGGAACACGTTCGCGTGGTTGAGGGCCGCCGAGCTCGGCCATCATGACCGGGTCGCACCGCATGCTGAT
This sequence comes from Virgisporangium ochraceum, assembly GCF_016863655.1. Lineage (GTDB taxonomy): Bacteria > Actinomycetota > Actinomycetes > Mycobacteriales > Micromonosporaceae > Virgisporangium > Virgisporangium ochraceum. The sequence goes on along the minus strand of NZ_BOPH01000105.1, from coordinate 92,017 downwards.
GTAGACCTCCAGGTCGTTCCGCTCAACATCACGCAGCCGCACCGGCAAGAGCCTATCCGGCGCGCCGGAGCGTGGCCCTGGACCATAACCACTGCGTCGAGACCAGGTGCGCGCTCATGCCGCGAAGAGCGCGGCCACGTCGATCTGAGCCGGGAGCCGCTCATGGAGCAACGTCCAGGCGGTTGCGGTTGATCCTGCGTGGCGGGTCGGATGCGGCCTGGCGACCGCCGATGAGGCCGGGCAGGACCCTCACCGGGGTGGGTGAAAGCCTGGCGGCCACTGTGTGTCGGCGTCGTAGACCACCGCGGCCAAGACGGCGCCGTGGAGGTCTGCGGCGCTGAGGTCGGCCCCGGACAGCGTGGCCCCGGTCAGGTTGGTGCCGCGCAGTATGGTGTTCGTCATCGACGCCCCGGATAGATCTGCGTTGACCAGGCTGGCCTTGGACAGGTTCGAACCGATCAGGCAGACCCGACCGATGGCGAACTCGTTGAGTTGGGCGTCGCGTAGGTCCACGTTCTCCAGTTCGGACACGGCACCCTCGGTGATCATCGTTCCGTCCGCCAACGCGGAGATGGCGCCGCCCACGTCGTCGGCGAGGCCGCCATGGAACCGGCTGCGATCGTGGTCGACCTCGGCGGGTGGACGAGTCGGCGGCCAGGGCGCCTGCTGCCGGATGAACGCGGTCAGCAGGGCGTGGATCTTTCCGGCGTATCGGGAGTCGAGTCCGGCGAGGAAAGCCAGCGTGTAGACCCCGCCGTGCCGGACGGAGACCTGAGGGCTGGACAGCTGCTCGACCGCGGTGGTGAACAGGCCGATGGTGTGTCCCTCACGATTGACGCGGATCTGGTGCACCGTGACGGCCGCGCCCGCGGCCACCCCGGCCAACGCGACCAGACCAGCCAGCGCTTGCAGCAGGACGGACCGGACATCGTTCTCCGTCCTCAACCGGTCCACCGCCGACAGCGGAGCCGCTGCGGAATCGTTCAGGCCCCACGTGACGATCAGCGGCGGCAGGACGAGGACACAGCAGACCAGTGCCGTGAGGACGGTTGACGCAACACCGACGATCCCGGCTGCGACAATGAGGCGTCGGGCAGGCTTCTGCGTCACGGCAGCTCCTCGAAGGCCGATACTGCTGGAGAAGGCGAACCACTGCAGTGCCGGTACCGGCGACGTCGGCACTGCGGCTCTCGACGAACGGGTGGGAGGTCATCGGCCAGGATGACCTTGGTTGCGATGGCGTCCCCCTGACGATGCTCCCGAGACCTGCGGGATCGGCATCCTCATGCGGTTCCCCGTCAGGTAGGTGCCGGCTCGGGCACTGTCGGGTCGTGCCCGTAGAGCCAGTCGATGTCCGGCGAGAGCCCGAAGCTCGTCCTCATCGCGGCGTCGCGGGCCTCCTGGTCGGGTCCGTCCGGGAGGTGGAAACGGTGTCCGTTGGCGCGCGACATCTGCTGGACGCGGGTGGTCCGCCCGCGACGCAGCGACTCGTACCGCGACAGCGTCCGGGGAAGGTTCCGGCCGCAGGCCTCGGCGAGGCAGGTCGTGAGCACGGCCGCGTCCTCGATGGCCTGGGCCGCTCCCTGCGCACCGTAGGGCAGCATCGGATGGCACGCGTCGCCCAGCAGCGTGACCGGACCGTCGCTCCAGCGCGGCAGCGGCGGCCGGTCGAACACCCAGCCGGTGCAGGATCCGTGCGGAGTTCGGCGCCAACTGGATTCCGGCGCCCACCGCCGTCACCGCACGGGACTGCTCGTAGACCCGCACGTCGAATCCGGCCCGCAGCAGCCCGAGCGCCGCGGTCAGCCCGCCGATCCCACCGCCGACGACGGCAACGGACGTGGAGCGTGGCATGGTTCCCCCATCGGTCCTGGTAACGCTCACGGATAGGACGGCACCGCCGCGGGCTGGCAATGGGCCGCGCGGGCAGTGCCTGATGCTCCGACGCGCCCCCCTACGGCAGTGGATGTCAGCGGGTCAGGTAAGCGAGGACGGCGAGGACTCGGCGGTGCGTGTCCTGCGAGTCCACCAGTCGCAGTTTCTGGAAGATCGATCGCATGTGCGTCTCCACGGTGCGTTCAGACATCTGGAGACGGGCGGAGACGGCCGCGTTCGACAGGCCCTCGGCGACCAGGGCCAGCACCTCACGCTCCCGCGCGCTCAGCTCCAGCAGCGGGTCGTTGCGCCGGACCGGGGCCATCAGCGCCCCGACGATCGCGGGGTCGAGCGCCGACCCGCCGTCGGCCACGCGGCGCGCGGCGTCGAGGAAGTCGGTGAAACGCAGGACCCGGTCCTTGAGCAGGTAGCCGAACGACCCGGCGGCGACGAGGTCGACGACCTGGTGCGTCTCGATGTGCTGGGACAGCAGCAGGATCGGCAGCGATGCGAACTCGGCCCGTAGCTCGCGGGCGACACGGGCGCCGTCGTCGGTCATTCGCGGCGGCATGCGGACGTCGGCGATCACCAGGTCGGGTAGCTCCGCGCGGACCGCCGCCGCCAGGCTGTCGGCGTCGCCGACAGCCGCTGTCACCTCGTGGCCGTCCTCGATGAGCAGCCGTTGCAGGCCCTCCCGGAACAGCACCGAGTCCTCGGCCAGGACCACACGCATCACAACACCACCCGGATCGAGGTGCCGCCGCCGTCGGGGCTGACCACGTCGACGCTCCCGCCGAGCGCGGCCACCCGGTCATGGAGCGCGCTCAACCCGAAGCCGGGTCGGGCGCCGCCGCGGCCGTCGTCGGCGATCTCGATGGCCAGGCGCCCGCCCTCCGGGGCGATCGTCACGCGGACCGCGCGCGCCTGTGCGTGTTTGAGCGCGTTGGTGAAGCTCTCGGCGATGACGTAGTAGGCCGTGGTGGCCACGGCCTCGTTCACCTGTACGTCGGCCACCGATACCTCGACCGGCACCGGGCTACCGGCGAACAGCGACCGGATGGCGGTCTCCAGCCCGTCGTCCAGGCCGCTGGGCCGGATGCCGTGTGCGAGCCGGCGCAGCTCCGCCACGGTCGCCTCGAGCGCGGCGACCGCGGCGTCCAGGTCCTCGTAGGCCGGGTCCTGGGGAGGCAGTCGACGCTGCGCCGACCGGAGCCGCATGCCGACGGCGAGGATGCGTTGCTGGGCGCCGTCGTGGAGGTCGCGTTCGAGTCTGCGACGCTCCTCGGTGGCGGCTTCGACGATGCGGGCGCGGCTGTCCCGCGCGTCCGCCAGCGCCGTGCGCAGCTGGAGCCGCAGCCGGCTCACCTCGATCGGCAGCCGGGCCTCGACGGCAAGCTCCCGCGCCAGACGCAGCCTGCGCCGGGACGTGCGCCCGAGGACCATGACGGCGACCTCGGCCTCGCGCGCGCTCAACGGCACCACCGTCCCGGCGGCGGGGGACGGGGTCGGCAGGCCACGCAGGTCGACCCGCTCTCCCGAACCCGGCGCGGTGAGCAGCACCCGCAGCTTCTCGTCGTCGAGGGCCCGGCGCAGCACCGCCTCCACGTCCTCCGGCTCCGACTGGCCGTCGCGAACCTGCTGGACGAACCGCCGCACGGCCTCGATGGTGACGGTGCGCTCCCGGTCGAAGAGGTGTGCCGTGGCCGTGTGCGTCCGCCGGTACAGGGGCAGCAGTGCCAGTGCGGTCACGAAGGCGGCGACACCGATCCCGGTCGGCGATCCGGCCGCGTCGCGGCTCAGTTCCGCGACGCCCACCACGACCAACGCGAACAGGCATGCGGACACCAGCGTGGTCAGCAGCCAGGCGGTGGTGTCGCTGAGCAGCCGGTCGATGTCGAGCAGGTCGTGCCGGAGGATCGCGGTCGCCACCGCCGCCGGCACCGCCACGACCATCGCCAGAATGAAGCCGGTGTAGGCCACCTCCGTCGACGCGCCGAACACCTCGGCCACCCAGCCGGCCGCGAGGAGCACCGGCACGGACGTCGCGCCGAGCAGAAGCCAGTGCAACTGCTGCCGGACCAGTTCGTTGCCGTGCCGGTAGCGGACCACCAGCGAACCGAGCACGCCGAGCAGTGCGGCGAGGAACAGCGCCAGCGCGAAGTAGATCGACACAGGAGGCGGCTTGGCGGGGTCGTCCGGCGAGCCGGCCGCGGCGACGATGACGGCCAGCGCGGCCAGCAGCCACAGCCACGGCATGGCCCGCCACCACCGGCCGGGCAGCAGCCCGTCCGGGAACGTCAGGCACAGCAGGACGAACCCGGCCAGGTTGAAGACCCAGATGCCGATACCGGCGGCGGCGACCGCCTCGGCACCCCACCACGGGTCTGCCGAGTCCGCGGTCAGGGCCCAGCGCTCGACGCCGTACGTGAGGACCGGCGCGGCGACCAGCGCCAACAGCACCGGACCGGCCGGGCTGTCCGGTCGTCGGGCGAGCACCAGCAGCCCGAGCCCCACGGCGGGCAGCGCGCTCACCACGGTGACCGCGACGTCAGCCGCGCCGATCACGCCGTCGAGGGCGGCGGCGGCCACCAGCGCCGCGCCGACCACCAGACCGAGCGCCGGAGCCAGCGCGGCCACGCGCCACCGGACCGTCACCGCTCAATGATCGAACGGAGGAGCGCCGCGGCGCATCCGTGCCAGCACTTTGCCGGGATCCGGTGCTCGCCTGGATGCCGGCGCTCGCCGGGTGCGCGACGGTGGACGCCGTCGTCGATACCCGACCGAGGAGCCCCGATGAACCTCATCTTCGTCCTGCTCGTTTCGTTCCCACTCGGCTACTTCCTCGCCAACCGCACGACGGCGGTCATCGCGTATATCGCGGCGTTCGGCCCGCTGTTCACCTTCCAGACCCTCAGTCTCGTCACCGACTGGGCAGGCGGAAGCACGGCCGCGTTCGGTGGGCCGTTCCCGAGCTCGAATTACTCGAACGTGGTCGGCTACGCAGCTGTCAACGTCGTCCTCTACCTGGCCGGCTTCGGCCTGATCATGCTCGGCCACCGGCTCGGCGCCGGGCGCCGCGTCCGGCGCGCCAACGCCGGGGCCGTCAACCTCGATCCGGTCCGCTGAAGATCGCGAGCGGTGCCCGCCAGGGCACCGCTCGCGGCTATCCGGTCGGATCACGCCTCATCGGGCACAGCGCCGCGCGGGATCGCGTCGTCGGTGCGTGGGTCCGTTACGACGCGGATGCTGAACTGGCGACCCAGTTCCTGGAAGCCGAGCCTTCGGGCGACTCGACGCGATGCCGGAATACGGGCCCGCCACTGCGGAAGCAGGTCGGATTCCAGCGCGTCGGCGGCAGCTGCCGTGGCGACGACACGTGCGAGTCCCCGTCCGCGGTGGGCCGGCGCGGTCAGGACACCGATGTGGGCGGCATCGCCGGGCCACATCTCGTAGCCCGCCGCGGCCACGACCTCGGCTCCGCTTCGTACCACGAACGCCCTCGAGGTGATGTCGGCCAGTCCGCACTCGTCGGCGTCCTCGGTCGGTACACGCGAGAGCAGACGTGTCAGGTCGGCATGACCCGCGGGGATCGCCTCGACGGCCTCGGAGCCGGCTGGACGGAATCCGGCCGTGTCGCAGTAGGCCAACGTCGCCGGTCCGAGCATCTGACCGACCGGCAACACGTCGCGCACCACGGCAGGATCGGTGATCGCGGTGGGGGACAGGCCACCGAGGACACGCCGAACGATCCCGGCGAGATGGTCATCGGGGGCGGTGGCGATCACCGCGTCTCCCAGCGAGACGATGCCCACCCAGCCGGCAGGACACAGCGACGATCTCGGCGACACTGCCACATCGACAGCCCCGGCTCTGAAAGCGACCGCAGTTCCGGCCAGGCCAACCCACATGTGTCGGGCTCGGTCGAGCAGCGGGTCAATGGTCACGGTCACATGATCGCAACCAGCCGGCTCACGCGTCATGCATATAAACCACGCCACCATTCGCCACGATCACGTGCACACTCATGTCGCGGATCGAGAGGATCTCTGAGGTGAGCTCCGGCGTCGTGACCAGCAATCATTCATGCTCCGTCAGGGCGCGGGCGCGACGATGCCGTACTCGTGGATCTTCCGGTAGATGGTGGCACGACTGACCCCCAGCGATTTGGCGGCCTTCCTCTTGTTGCCGTCCGCGTCGCGGAGACTCTGCACGATCGCGTCGCGCTCCAGCGACTCGAGCGGGCTGAGCAGCCGCCGGCTGACCGTGTGGCACTCCGGCGGCAGGTCGTCGGGGTGGATGGTGCCGGTGCGCTGGTGCTGCACCACCTTTCGTAACACCTGCCACAGCTGCTCGGTGTTTCCCGGCCAGGTGTAGCGCATCAGCACCTGCATCGCCTCCGGTGAGCAGTGCAGGCGGCCGTCCGGAACCAGCCGGGTCAGCAGGAACGGCACCAGATCGGACAGGTCCTCGGGGTGGTAGCGCAGCGGTGGCACCTCCACCGTCCGAGGGAACAGGTCGAGCAGGGCGGTCAGCCGGTTCCCGCCCGGACCGCCGGTCGCCGCGACCCACACGTCGGCCGCGGACGCCAGCACCTCGCCCAGGCTGGTGGCCTGCTCGGGGCCGAGCCGGTCGATGTGCCGCACGACCAGCGCGCCGGTGCCGTCGGTCACCTCCCGGCGGACCGCGTCCGGTAGGTCGGGGCCGGCCTCGAGGACGGCGATCCGGCTTCCCGGACGGCGGCGCTGGTACACGGCCCGCACCAGCGCGAGCTTGCCGGCGCCCGGCTCGCCCTCGACGACGAGCCACTCCCGCGCCGCGCAGGCCGCGTCGACAAGCTGCGCGGCGCGCGTCCACAAAGATCCAGATCCGATGAGACCGGGCAGCGGCGGGTGATGCGGCGACGACACCGGCGCCCCGGGCGGGTCGATCAGCTTGACCTGGAGGATGCCGCCGGCGAGGCGTCCCTCGGCGTGCACCGGCCGGCACTGCAACTGGCTTGTCGAGCCGTTGGGCAGGTCGACGACCGACGTCGCGGAGTGCCCGGCGGCGAGGGTCTCGGCGGCGTGACTGAGAAGCACCGACTGCGCGGCCGGGTCGAGCACCCGGCGCGCGGACTCGTTCATCATCACCATGTCGTCGTTGAACGCGACGACGAGGCCGGCGCCCCGCCGGCAGGCGCGCAGGTACTCCCGCGTCAGCGCGAACTCGCCGGCGCCGCTGTCGGCGAGCAGCGCCTGCCGGATCTGGTCCGTGGCGGTCCTGGCCAACGCGATCAGCAGCGGTCCGGCGTCGCGGCACCAGCAGGTCAGGTTGACCGCCCCGACGGTCTTGCCGGTGATGGGGTGGTGGATCGGCGCGGCGGCGCAGGCCAGGTTCTCCAGGTTTTCCGCGTAGTGCTCGTGCCCGAAGACGTGCATCGGCCGGCCACCTTCGAGCGCCGTGCCGATACCGTTGGTACCCACCCACTCCTCGGCGTAGCTGAACCCCGGCGCCAGCAGCACCCGGTCGAGGTGCCGCTCGAACTCGGCGTCGCCGGTCATCCGGGTGAGCACCAGGCCCGCCGGGTCGGTCAGGATGAGGCTGATCGGCTGGCCGTCGAGATGCTCACGCAGCCCGCGCAGCACCGGCAGGGCGCTGCGGATCAACGGGCTGTCGAGATCGGGATCGCGGACGTAGCGCAGCTGGATGCGGTCGGCCGCGACGTTCCAGTGCCGCGACCGCTGCCACGACGCCATGATCGTGTCGCGAACCTGGTCCGGATCGACGGCTTCCGTCGTCAGGAACCGCTCGCGCGCTTCTGCGAGCCGGTCGCCGTTCGTGTGGACGGCCGGCCCCGGTCGGGTGGGCCGCACCATGCACCTCCGTCCTGACCAGCCTAGGGCGCGAACGCTACCGGGGCGAGCGCTGCGTCGATGTCTCAAGTTGAGACCGCCGGTGCGCCGGCGAGGGGGTGTCATGACCCGGAGCGGAGGAGGCGGAGCCATGTACGAGAAGGACGGCGAGAAGTTCTTCGTGGTCGACGCGCACGTGCACTACTGGAACGCCGCGCCGGACAACTGGGTGCCCGGTGCCGAGCAGTTCGCCAAGGGCTGGATCGAGTGCTTCTACGCCTATCACGGCCTTGGGCCGGAGCACACCAGGTGGCCGCTGGAGAAGTACATGAAGTACTCCGAGCAGGACACCGTGCACGACCTGTTCGAAACCGGTCACGTCGATGTGGCGATCATGCAGCCGACGTACCTCAAGGAGTGGTACACGGAGGGCTTCAACACCACCGAGCGCAACGCGCGGCTGGCAGAGAAGCACCCGGGCCGGTTCGTGCTGAACACCCGCTTCGACCCCCGTGACGGCGACGCCGGCCTCAGGACGCTGGCGGACAATGTCGCCCGATGGGGGTGCATGGGCGTCAAGCTCTACACCGCCGAGTGGCGGGAGGGCTCGCGCGGCTGGAAGCTGACCGACCCGGAGGCCTACCGGTACCTGGAGCGCTGCCAGGAGCTGGGCATCAGGAACGTCCACCTGCACAAGGGCCCGACGATCTGGCCGCTGGACAAGGACGCGTTCGACGTCTCCGACGTCGACCACGCGGCCACCGACTTCCCGGAGCTGAACTTCATCGTCGAGCACGTGGGGCTGCCGCGTATCGAGGACTTCTGCTTCATGGCGACTCAGGAGCCCAACGTCTACGCGGGCCTGTCGGTGGTGATCGGCGGCCTCATGCATGCGCGTCCGCGGTTCTTCGCGAAGGTGATGGGCGAGCTGTTGTTCTGGGTCGGCGAAGACAAGATGACCTTCGGCAGCGACTACGGCATCTGGGAACCGCAGTGGCAGGTCGAGGGATTCGTGGACTGGAACTACCCGGCCGGCGAGGAGTTCGACGACTTCCCGCGCGTCACCACGGCGACCAAGAAGAAGATCCTGGGCCTGAACGCGGCGGCGCTCTACGACATCCCGGTGCCGGAGGAGTGCCGGCTACCGGCGGAAGCGGGAACACCGGCGGCCGCCGAGGACGCAAAGCTGGTCGAGTCGATATGAGCGTTCGGGACCGGGTGCTCACGGCCCTGTCCACCGTGCGCGACCCGGAGCTCGACGAACCGGTGACCACGCTGGGATTCGTCGCCTCGTGCGAGGTGTCCGCCGGCGGCCACGCAGAGGTCCACCTGCGTCTGCCGACATACTTCTGCGCGCCGAACTTCGCGTTCCTCATGGTCGCCGACGCCTACGACGCGGTGTCTACAGTGGACGGTGTCGGCCGGGTCGATGTGGTGCTCGACGAGCACTTCGCGGCCGACGCGATCAACGAGGGCGTGGCGGCCCGGGCCGGCTTCGCGCGGGCGTTCGCCGGTGAGGCGGTCGGCGAGCTCGACGCCCTGCGCGCCGACTTCCTCCGCAAGGCCGTGCTCGCCGGCACGGATCAGGTGTGCCGGCCGTTGCTGGGGGCCGGGCTCAGCGCGTCCGATATCGCGACAATGACCATCGCGGACGTCGCACCGACCGCGGCGCTGGACCGGCTGCGACACCGGCGGGCCGAACTCGGGCTGCCCGCCGGCGACGACGACCCGCTGCTGCTGGATCCGGGCACCGGTGCGGCGGTGCCGGTCGAGGCGGTTCCGTTGCACCTGCGGCGGGCCCGAACGACCAGAACCAGCCTGGACGCCAACACCGGTATCTGCCGCGGAATGTTGCAGGTGCGCTACGCCACCGCGGGCGCGGGTGAGGAGGAGCGATGAAAGCCGTACGACTGCACGGATACCACCAGCAGCCTGTCGTCGAGGAGGTGCCGGAGCCCACCGTGCGAGGGCCGTTCGACGTCGTGGTGAAGATCGGCGGCGCCGGTGTCTGCCGCACGGACCTGCACATCATCGAGGGCCAGTGGGAGGCGGCGATGGCGCCCACGCTGCCCTACACGGTCGGCCACGAGAACGCCGGCTGGGTCCACGAGGTCGGTTCGGCGGTGACGAACGTCGCCGTCGGCGACACCGTGATCCTGCACCCGACGCCGACCTGCGGGCTGTGCCACGCCTGTCGCGCCGGCCAGGACATGCACTGCGCCGACAGCAGCTTCCCGGGTCTGTCGCACGACGGTGGGATGGCGGAGTACCTGCTGACCTCGGCACGGGCGTGCGTGAAGCTCGACCCGGCGACCCGCCCGCAGGACGTGGCCGCACTGGCCGACGCCGGAATCACCGCGTACCACGCGGTGCGCAAGGCACTTCCGTTGCTGTACCCCGGCACCACCGCGGTCGTCATCGGCGCCGGCGGCCTCGGGCACATCGGCATCCAGTGCCTCGCCGCACTGTCCGCGACGCGGATCGTCGTCGTCGACCGCAACCCCGACGCGCTCAAGCTCGCCGAGCAGATCGGCGCGCACGACACCGTCGCCGCCGACGGCGGGCACGTCGACGCGGTGCTGGAGCTGACCGGCGGCGGCGCCGACGTGGTGTTCGACTTCGTCGCCGAGCAGGGCGCAGAGCAGGACGGGTTCGCCATGACCCGGCGGACCGGTTCGTACTACGTCATCGGCTACGGCGGGACGCTCACCGTGCCGACGCTGGACGTCATCGCGACCGAACGCAACATCATCGGCAACATCGTCGGGACGTACAACGAGCTGGCCGAGCTGATGGCGCTGGCACAGTCGGGACGGGTCACCCTGCACACCCGCACCTATCCACTGGACGCCGCCGCCGAGGCTTTCCAGGATCTCGACGCCGGCCGGGTCAGGGGGCGCGCCATCCTCGTCCCGTAGCGCTTTCGCCGGGTGCTCCCGCACGACCGCGTCACCTGTTCGCGCAACCGCAGCGGGAGTACCGGGCTGGGCGGTCGGCCGGGATACTGGTTCGTATGGGCTACCGCCGCAGTCGGCGACAGCCGGCTCGGGGTCCCGTTGAGCCCGACCCCGGGCACGGATGCGCCGATCCCTCGCGCTGCGTGCGGGCCTTCTGCGCCGTACCGGTCGACATCGCCCTCGTCGCACCGGGGAACACCCGGGTGGTCGTGCGTGAGCTGCCTGGCTGGCCCTTGTCGGCGTCGGCGCTGTTCGACCGTCTCAACGGCCGGATCACCCGCGAGCAGTTGCTGCGCATTGCGTCGAGTGACCCGTTCGGGGCGCACCTGCACTTCCCTGTCCTCGTCCGGATCCGGCTGTCCGGGCAGGTGCCGCCGAGGCTCGCGTTCGATCCGGGCGAGGCGTTGCGGCTGACCGGGTGGAGCGACCGACCCGGCGTCGACCATCTCGCCCGGGCCTGGTGCTGCACGCTGCTGACGATCGCGCCCGGCGGCGACGACGACCTGGTCACGGTCGCCGCGAAGCTCGTCGAAAGCTGCCAGGTCCTCGGCGGCGACCTGCCCGAGCTGGCCGGGCAGCTGCTGGCCTGGCGGGCCGCCACCGAGGACCCGGACATCGCGCGGCTACCCGGCAGGGACCACGGCCGGGCCGACCCGGTGGCCCTCCTGGCACTTCTCCTGCTCCGCGCGGCCACCGACCCCACCGACACCCGCCTCGTCGACCTGGCCCGGACGTTGGCCGACTCCGATGCCCCGGCCGTGCCGATGCCCCGGCCCTGGCGCCGCCTCATCGACACCATCCTCACCCCGCTACGCCCGACCCACCCCGACCTGGATCGGCTGGCCGACGCACTCGTCCGGGCCGACACCCGGTGACACCGCGGCAGCGGTGAACGGCGGGGCCGGGAACCGGTCCTGAGGCGACCGCCTGTGCGGGAGGTGCTGAGCGGGGGGATCGGGATCACCGGCCTGTCGGTGACGAGGCTGTCGAAGGAGTTCGCGGTCAGGACCACGGGGCAGACGCCGGAGTGGACAGGGGCGCCAGGGATGGGACGGAGCCGGCGCGGTTGTGTCATCCGGCCGTGGCGATCAGGGCGTCGCGTAGCGTGGTGGCGCCTGCCTTCAGCCGTTCGCGGTAGCCGACGCGTTGCCAGTCGTCCCAGGTGACGGTGCCGAGGGTGGTGGTGCGACCGGCCGTGGTCACGCTGATCGTGACGCCGGGCGAGGTGACTGTGCGGTCGATGGCCGCCGGTACGAGTACCCGTTTGGAGGAGGGGTCGGCGAATCCGGCGAAGGCCCAGGGGATCCGAAGGCGCAGGACGGCACCGTCGGCGTGCCATAGGGCTCGACTGTCGTAGTGGGGGTTGGCCGGGTCCCAGTGTCCATGCGGTAGTCGGCCGACGTCGAGGATCTCCATCGGTAGTCGCCGGCCGGTGGTCGGGACCGTCAGCGGCCGGTTCGTGACGAGCTGGTAGCGCTGCCAGCCGGCGACCGGGTCCGGTCGGGCACCGGGCGGCGCGGGGAAGTCGAGGGGGAGTGGGTCCAGCCCGGTCCTGATCCACGCCTGTCCGGTGCGGGCGGTCGGGTCGAGCACCAGCGCGGCGTCGGCGTTGCCGTCGCCGGCTCCGGCCGGGGCGGGCGAGCCGGTCACGGTCGGTGGGGGTTCGCCGCGGATGGCGGGCAGCGGGTCCATCCCGACGGTGACCGGTCCCGGCATCGGCCGGTCGAGGCGGATCTCCAGGTGCAGGTAGGCCTCGTCGACGCGTGCGTCTGCCTGCACCCCGTCCGCGCCGGGCAGCGTGCGCTCGTCCGGGTTGACCGCACCGGTGGGGTCCATCGCGACGATTCCGAAATGCTGTTCGTTGGTGAGTGGATCGTGCCAGAGCTGCCTGCGTTCGGCCGGGATCTGGTGGGCGATGGTGTTCCAGGTGAACTTGAACCACTCGTCGGTCCATGCGAACACGAGTCCGCCGGCGAGTCCCAGATCTTTGATCATCCGTAGCAGCTCGGCTGTCGTGTTCATCGCCGCGCGCTCGTCGTGGCCGCCCTGGTTGCGCCCGAGCGGACCGTTGTGCGCGGAGCCGAGCGAAGACGGTACGCCGAACTCGGTGATCAGCACGGGCATGCCGGTGTGGTGGCGGCGCAGGGCGTCGAGGTACCCGGCGTACGGGTCGCTGCGTCCGCGGTAGCTGAATGCCTGCAGGGCCGGCTCGTGGCGCTGGAAGTCCGGGTAGTACGGGTAGGCGTGGTAGCTGGCGAACGTGCCTGCCGGCCAGTCCGTGGTGGGGCGAATGTGGTTGGCGTCGACGCCGACGAGGTCCTCTTGTCTGAGGGGCTCGTCCGGGTGGACCAGCGGATCGACCGTCGGCCAGTTGGTGAACGCGATCGGGGTGGACCGCCCGTGTGCCGCCTCGGCGGTGGCCAGCTCATCCATCCGCGCCGCCAGCCACCGCTCGGTCGGCGAGCCATCGGGGAGAGCGCCGAAGTACCGTCCGGTGAATCCCGGGGCTGCGGCGTTGCGGCGGTCGCTGACCGCGATGGCGTCCGGATCCAGTTCCACGCCCACGATCCATCCGGCCAGCCACGCGGAGACGTCGGTGTCCCACGCGCCGCTGGCCCGCCCCCGCATCGGCGCCCGCTGCAGGTCGCCGTGTACCGCCTGCACGGCATCTGTCAACTCGTCGCGGAACGCCGTGGTCACGGCGGCGTCGAAGAGATTCTGCTTGTCGACGTAGCTCTCGTCCGGGAAGTACACCCCGTGCACGAGGTACAGCGGCGCATCGGGGTTGGCGAGGTTGTAGCTGGCCAGTTCGCGGTAGAAGGCCGGCGGATGGATCGTGTAGATCCGTACCACCCGGACGCCCATCCGACCCATCGCGGCGAACCACGCGTGGTAGTCATCCGCGTTGATGGCGAGCTCGCCGGGCTGGTGACCGGGCGTCGTGCTGCCGAGGTTCACACCGGACAGGAACCGCACCGCGCCATGGCGGGTTGACAGCGCGAATCCCTGCGCGTCCGCCCGCGCGAGCACTGTCAGCCCGTCAACCTCCTGTGGTGCAGGCGCCCACGACGGTCCGGCGGCAGCCAGGGGGAGCGCGTCGACACCGGCGATGCGCGAGCCGGGCTGCTCCGCGACCCGGTCACATCCGCCGCTCCCGAATGCGGTCGAAACAGCCACGATATACATCAGGCATCGCAAAAGCCGCACATCTTATGGTATCGCCCCGGGGACAAGGGAGCCGCTGCATGGCGACTTTCGTCGAGGTGTACAGGTGCCTGCGGGCGTGGGCCGTGGCGTCCGGTGATTCGTTTGCAGATGGCCAGGTCGAGTCCGGTGCTGGGTCCACACCACGTCCGGTGGGTCGACGATCCACGCGTCGGCAGCCCGGGTTGGGGGAGACGGCCGAGTAATCATGCGGCACTCGAGCGGCGTGGGCGGGCAGGCGACGCGGCTCCCATGTGCTGCTCAGCGACGGCCGCTGTCCGCGGGCGCGGTCCATCCGGAGGCGCGGATCCATTCGGGCAGACCCCAGACGGTCGGCTCGATCTCCCTCACCGCTGCGAGGTCTGCCGGATACGTGGCCGCCTGCGCGAACCAACTGAACATCGCCCGGTTCTCGGCGTCGCTGACGACGTCCAGCGGCAAGGCCTCGTAGCGTGCCGGCAGCCCGGCGTGGGCGCCGAACGCGACGGCGATCTGAGCGCGACCAGCTTGAGGCCGACGCCGTCCAGCAGCGGCATCGTCAGCACGAACTCGCCGTCCTCCACGGACATCGGTACGAGCGCGAAGCTCTCCATGAAGGCGGTCGGGCGGACCACCGTGGCACGCAGGCCGGACTGCCGCAGGCGGTAGGGAGCTCGATGCCGCGGGCTCCGACGCTTCGGGGCCGCTACTGCACCTGGGCCGAGTTGTAGTACGGCGACATGCGCAGCAGCGATGCGCGGACGATGGGGCTGGCCAGCCTGGCCAGGTAGCGCCGCCAGCCCAGGCCGGCCCGGACTGCCGTGAGGATGTCGTCGAACGTGTGCCGCTGGTACTGCAGCAGCGCCTCGCTGTCGACCGTGTCGAGCCAGTCGGTGACATATTCGGCGGTGCTGAACGCGGAGTCGGGCAGTGGCGGAAGACCTGAGGCGGCCAACATCCGGGTGAGGAACTCCCGGTAGGTCAGTTGGCACGTCGGTCCACCGCCGATGAAAAGCGTGCGGCCCCATGCGGCCGGAGTGTGCAGCGCGTTGGTGATGGCGGTGGCGACATCGGCGACGTGGACAGACTCGATCCGGTTGTCCAGCCCGATCTCGAACATGATCGGGTGGGGTGGCCGCGGCCCGAGCACCGGCACGTCGGCCAGGCGCAGGATGCACCACTCGAGGTCGCTGTCACGGACGAGGTTCTCGCACTCGATCTTGTGTGCCGTGTAGGCGTCGGTCGCGACGAGCGGGTCGTCGACCCTCCGCGGCGGCGGGCGGTCCTGGGTGCGGCCGTGGACGTCGAGGGTGGAGGCGAACAGCAGTCGCTGCGGCCGGGCGGCGACGACGTTGACGGTACCGCCGACGTTGACCTCGCGGGCGAGGTCGGGCTGTTCCTCGCTGGTTGGTGGGATGACCGCGGCGAGGTGGACGACCGCCTCGACGCCTTCGCACGCGTCGCGTACCGCGGCAGCGTCGCGCACATCGCCCCAACGCAGCTCGGCATCGCGCGGCAGGCGGCGCGCTGCGCGGCGTTGGGCCGGGGTGTCCGGAATCAGGCACCGAACGTCGTGGCCTGCGGCGAGCAGGGCCGGCAGGGTGCGCGAGCCGACGTTGCCGGTTGCGCCGGTGAGCATGAGCCGCACGTCGATATCCTAGGCGGCTGCTGACATCGGCATTTCAGAGAGATGACAGCGGTCCGCCGGTGCGCATCGATCGGCTGCGCGGATCTGCCGCGGACAGCGCGGCCGTTCTGATCACTTCGACGCCCTCATTGCCGCGAGTGGCGGGGGCGGTCTCCACCACGCCGTCGAGCAGGTCGAGGGCCTCCGGCGGGATGCCGGTGGACTCATGTTGCATCGGCCAGAGGGGTGCTGCGATGAGATGCCCCCGGCATCGGTGCCGGTGGGGACGTCGAGCCGACCGGATCTCCCAAGAGATCCGGACCCTGATCGCGGGCTTCCCCACGTGTTCGGGTGTCGGGGCAGCCGGCGAGGTTGTTCACTCACGCGGTCGATGAGGCGTTGGAAGCGGCCGGCTGCGGCCCTCGACGAACAGTGCGCCGGCAGCGCCCGATAGGTTCTGGGGCGTGTTCGAGTGCAACCACGTCGTCTACGTCGACGACCGCAGCCTGAACACGAAGTTGCATCTGACGCTGGAGTGTGGTCGGTCGGGCATCGTGAACGGCCACGAAGTCAGTGACGATCATTGCGCGGCCGCCGTCGATGGCTGGCTGCGCGCCAACCCTGGGCGCGTCCTCACGGAGTTCCTGGTGACGACCAGCCGTGTGCACCACGGTTGGTTCGACGGGGTCGTGGACGTGCTGGCCCGGCACCGGCCGCGGATACGGCACCTGGGCCTGGGTGCCCTCACCTTTCCCGACTTCGACCGCGGTTCCCACATTCCTGACGAACGGTGGCGCGACGGATCGTCGTGGAGCCTGAACCTGCGATTCGATCAGCTACTCGACGCGGTGCCGGAGTCCGAGACGCTGGTCGTCCAATGCAGTGCCGTCGAGCGGACAGGTCCGCTTCCGGAGATGAGAAATCTGCGTCGGCTGGTCCTGCGCGACACGGCGCTGGATCCGGCGCTGGTCGCCGATCTCGGCGCGGGCTCATTCCCTCGGCTGGAGTCGCTCGACCTGTGGCTCGGAGCTTTCCGGTACCAATGGGATGGCTCGGCACAGGACCTGGTTCCGTTGCTTACCAGTACCGGGTTTGCCAACCTGCGACATCTCGTTGTTGTGTGCGACCTGGACGAAGGACTGATCGAGGTGCTCGCCGACAGTCCGCTCATCGCCCGGTTGGAGTCGCTGAGCCTGCGGTTCGGTGTGCTGGGCGCGGCCGAGGCGACGCTGCTGCACGACCGCTGGCAGGCCTTCAGCCATCTTCGCCGGCTCGACGTCACCGGCAATTGCATCCCGGGCGAGACCGCCCGGGCGTTACGCGACAACGCCCCCGGGATCATCGACATGGGATACCAACGGATCTGGGCGGACGAAGAGGCGTACTTCTCCCCGCCACTGGTTGGCTTCTTCGATGCCTGGGCAGCAGTCAGAGCCTGACGTCACCGGCAGTTACTTGTGGCACGGGAGTCGGCAGACCCATCCGCCGAGATCACGTGGACATGGGATTTCACCCACGCTGCGTGGGCAGAACCCATCCTCGCCGACGAGGCCCATTGACCGACGGATGCCCAGGGCAAGAACGCCGCCGTCCCACTCGGGGTCTTTCACGACCTGGACCCGGGCTCCGCCGGGACAGCGCTGTTCAACCTGCCGGCGGCGACCGCCCTGGTTGCCGGCGCGATGGTCAGGAAGCTGGCCGCCGCCGTCAGATTCAACCGACCAGCAGTTGCCGATGGGTTGCCTACCACTTGCCTTGTCGCGTCCACGGGAAGCGGGAACGCTCGGTGTGGTTCCGAAGCGGTTCGGCATGACCTGATGGAGGGAACCTGATGCGTCTCAGAACCGTCGCGATGGCCGCAAGTCTCCTGCTCGTCACCACCGGCGTCGTCGTCATTGCGCACGGGGATCCGGCTCGGGCCGCCGAGCCACCTTCCGTCGCTGTCTGGATCAAGAGTCACTTCAACCAGAGGTGCCTCGATGCTGACCTCACGGGCGGCGGTGGAAATGGGAATAAAGTTCACCTCTGGGACTGCAACATCAGCAACAATGGCCGGCACCAGAAGTGGAGATTTGTTCCAGTGCCCGGCAGATACGGCTGGTACCACGTCGTAAATGAACGTTTCGGACGCTGCCTCAACGCCGATAACAGCGGCGGCAGTTTTCCGAACGGAGCCAAGGTTCAGCTATGGGACTGCGATCCGAGTTGGCTCGATGCCAACGCGATCTGGACCTTGACAGGACCGGGAGACAAGTTCGATCTCAGCCCATTGGCCAACACCACCTACGTCATCGACGTCGACATTTCAGGACCCGACCGCTACAACAACGGCGTAAGAGCTCAAATGTGGCCTTGGATCCCCAACGCCACCAATCAACTCTGGGACTGGGTTTGACCTGCCCAACCTGAACCGCTCTGGGTTTGCATTTCAATGCCCCAGCCGGGCCACGCTCACCAAAGAGCATCGCGCGTGATCTCACCGTCCATCCACCGCCACCATTAACTACGTGGCATTGGGGCCTGACCCCGGACAGTTCCAGCGACTGTCGAGCTCAGGCGGGCTGGTCCGCGGGGAGGCCGACCAGCGATGCGCAGTCACGCCACAATGCCTCCTCGCGAACCGGGTCGTAGGACTCGGGGGAGGAGCGGCCGGCACGCGAGCGGTCGAGGTAGGCGCCCGAGTCGCCCGGCCGTGGCCCGGTCGCGGCGGCGGCGAGCTGGTCGCCGGCGTCGCGGGCGCGTTGTGCGAACGGCAGCAGCGTCAACACCGGGGCGAGCGCCCGGAACAGGCCGCGTGTCACCGGGCCGGCGTCGCGCGCGAGGTCCGTACCGGGCACCAGGCCCGGGTTGAAGGCGTAGGCGTCGACGCCCGCCGGCAGGCGGCGGGCGAGCGCGTGGACGAGGTAGATGACGCCGAGCTTGCTCGTTGAGTACGCACGGCGCCCTTCGGTCGCCGACGCCGCGGTGGGACCGGTGCCGGGCCTGGCGAGCGTCGCCACGTCGGCCCATCGTGCCTTGGGTACGAGGGGCGCCCCGGCTCCCGCATGGGTGTCGCTGCTGGTGACGACGATCCGGCCCGGAGCCGTGAACCGGTCGGCGAGGAGCCGCACCAGGAGGTAGTTGGCCAGGACGTTGACGGCGAACGTCGTCTCGAAGCCGTCGGAGGTCGCCTCGGTGGTCGAGGTGCGCTGGATGCCGGCGTTGGCGACGAGGCCGTACAGCGGCGGGGTCGTGCCGGCGTCGAGCGCCGCGGTCACCTCGGCGACGACCGCCCGCACGTCGGCGAGCGACGCCAGGTCGGCGCCGATCGCGCGCACGTGCCGGTTGCCCGAGGCCGCGGCCAGTTCACCCGGCAGCGTCGCGGTGTCGCGGCCGCGTGCGACGACGATCAGGTGGAGGTCCGGATCGGCGCGCAGCATGTGCTCGGCGGCATGCCGGCCGATCCCGCGGCTCGCGCCGGTCATGAGCATCGTTCGGTCCACGTTGTCCTCCCCAGGACTGAATTCCATTTGGTACTCAGTACCGTACGGTACCTCGTCCCGCTCCGCTAGGCTGTGGGCATGACCGACCCCGGCCTTCGCGCCCGTAAGCAGCAACGGGCCAGGGAGCAGATCGTCGAGGCGGCGTACGCGCTGTTCGCGGAGCGCGGGTTCGACGCTGTGACCGTCACCGATATCGCCGCACGCGCGGAGGTCGGACGCACGACGTTCTTCCGCTACTTCGGCGACAAACGAGAGGTCGTATTCGCCGACGAGCAGCGGCACGCCGAGCGGATGGCGGTCGTCGGGGCGGCCGGCGGCCCACCCGTCGACAGTCTGCCCGCGGCACTGCGCGTCGTCGCCGAGGTCGTGCTGGCGGTCAGCGACGACGTCGTCGGCGACCCGGCCCGCTACGGGGTCTACACGCGGCTCCTCGCCGCCCACCCCGAACTCGCGGACCGGATGCGCCGCAAGCTCGACCACCTGACCGACGAACTCGCGAACCTGCTGACCGGGCGCGGAGCCGACAGGGAGATCGCCGCGCTCGCCGCCGGCCTGGGCATCGGCTGCTTCCTGACCGCGTACCGGCTGGCGGGCGACGACGCGACCGCCCTGCTACCGGCTCTGCGTCGCGCGTTCGACCGGCTGCACGCCCTCGCCTCGGACTGTCCTTAGCGGGCGCGGTTCACCAGAGCTGCCGCTGTTCCGGTGTGGCGTCGACGGGGTCGGGCAACTGCGAGAGCCGCAGTGTGTCGTCGCGGTGGTTGGAGGTGATCCAGCGGCCGTGGCCGTCGGTGGCGGCTATGGAGTTGTGCGTCATGGGCACCCCGTAGTAGAGGCCGGTTGCGCGGGCGAGGGTCCGGGTCGACAGCAGCACGTGTTCCTCATGCCCGTCCCCGGCGACGACGGCGTGGAGGACGAACTCGTCGCTGACCAGTGCGGCCGTCTCCATGACCGGTCGGTCGTCGGGGTGGTGGCCTGTCAGGTCGGCCGTGTGCCGGGTGACGATCGCTTCCCCGGTGTGCAGGTCACGGATGGAGATCCGGTTGTCATCGTGGAGCATGGCCAGGTAGCGGTCGCCGCTGGAGGTGAAGCCGGTGAAGGAAGCCGCCGGGGAGGTTGCGTCCGGTGATCCGCCGGTCCTCCAGCCACGCCAGGCGGCTCAATGATGTGTCCTGCGCCATTGCCACATACAGCCCGAGCCGGCGCCGATCGGATGGGGCCATAAGTGGCCGGCTCCGACGGACGAGTCGAGCATGACGCGATCGATCTCGCCCCCGGTTACAGCGTCGTGACCAGGTGGTCTCCGGTGGGCAGGCACACCCTCAGCACACCGCGCGGGTATCGAGATGGCAGTTGGGTTCGCAGCGACGACCGGCCCGTTCGATGGCGAGTTCACGCCGCCAGATCCGCCGGCCCCGCCGGTCACACACGACAAGCTCGTCCAGGCTGACCACGGCCAGATGCCGGGCGGAGACGCGACGGGACGGCGATGAGCGCCCTGGGCGCACTGCTGGCGATGCGGGGCGATCTCGACGCGGCGGAAACGTGGGTTGCGGCGGGCAGTGGAGTCCGGTGTCGATGGCGCCTTTTCAATCTTGGCCGCGCTCTGGAAATGCGCGGTGATCATGCTGCGGCAGCTGCCACCTACTACTCGGGTGAGTTCTTGAGGGCGGCCTCGTAGGTCTGCTCCCACAGGTCGTACGGGTCCACGCTCACCACGCCCAGCGGATCACCGCGACGGACGACCGGCACGCCGTGGCTGCGGAGCGGCTCCGCGTACTCCTCGAACATCACGTCGTCGTACTCGTCGTCGCGCCGGCAGAAGTGCCAGATCATCGCCTCGACGAGGGTGCAGCCGGTCGCGAGGATGCGCCATTCCCATGGATCGTCGCCGATCTCGATGATGGGGGTGAACTCCCGCGCCGGCTCGTCCGGATGCAGCCAGTACCCGATGCTGCTGACCTGTGCTCCGCTCGCGACCATCGCGGAGTGCCGAAGCAGCTCCCGGTCGGCGACCCCGGCCGCCCCGTCGTTGACTGATCCGGGATCGCCGTTGTCCGTGACCGTCCGTTCGAGGATCTGCCACAGATGCGGCGGTGGACCCCAGTCCAGCAGGGCCATTGCCCGCAGGTCCGCGGGCATCGCCATCCCACCGAGCCGCGCCGCGACCACCGACATCGCGATCTGCAGGTACCGGTCGGCCAGGGCGTGGTCATCGGCCTCCCGGGCACGCGCGATCGCCTGCCCGATCAGCCTGCCCTGATCGTCGAACAGGCGCGGCTGGACCGCAGCGGTGGCCATGATCACCGCGTCGTGGTCGCCCGGTGACGGCGGCGGCTGCCCAGCTCGGGCCAGCGCAGCCGGAAGTCCGGCCAGCCGGTACATCCAACTCTTGTCGCGATCTGCCATCGGTACGGTCGCCAGTTCCTCCAACGCACTCGTCATGCGCGCCAGCATTCCACCCGCGAGCAAGGGCCGCCGGGTTTCACATCGACGTCATTGACATCAACCTTGCGCAGGAATCACACGGCCACGACCGCCGGGAGCCTGGTCGACGGTGGCGTTGTCTACGGCACGTTCGCCGACGAAGCGCCACCAACGAGGGTCGCTTTGGGGGCGCTCCGATACCAAACATGCCGTGATCGTTGAATTCGTGATCTGCTAACTGCGAACTGATCCACAGTAAACGGACCATCTACACGATTACGAAGTAGTCGGTGGCACTCGTCGTCGCGGGCGCGTCGACCGGGTGTGGTTCGTCGGGCATCGCCCTGAGTTCGATCGGCAGTCACGGACGCCCGTCGATCCCACCGTCACGGCGCCGGTCGCTCGTGACCGAGTGGCACCTGAGGTGCGAACTGCGGCACCACCACCTCCAGCTGGGACCGCAGTATCCCCTGAACGGTGTGGGTCACTGTGGAGCCGTTTCGGAGTTGGAGTGCGATGTGGTCGTAGGTGGGTGAGTAGGTGCCTCCGCCCGTCTCGTAGAAGTCGACGCGGATCACGTCTGCCCACGCGATGGGCTGCTGATCATCCTGGAACCGGATGCCCAGTGGGGTGACCTCCGCCAGCAGGGCGCCGGCCGTCCGGGCGCGCATCCGCCAGTTGAACACACCGAAGATCGCCAGTGCGCCGGCACAAGCAGCCGCCACCCAGAGCGATCCGTCGATGAGTGACCCCAGCAGCAGCGCCCAGCAGGGCGCACCGTAGAAGAGGACACCGCCCAACGCCCACAGCTTGTCGAAGCGGCTCCAGGACTGCCGCTCGATGAACCTGTCCATCTTCACAGCTCCTCCGGCGTCAAGTCTCCGAGAGTGGCGCCAGGGTAGCCGGACGATGCACAGCCGCCGGCAGACGGGGCGCAATCAGTGCGGCGGGAAGAGCCGGATCGGTGCCCGAGCCATGGTCGACTCCAAGATCACGTTCACGGATCTGGCACCCCTCTTTGTCAAGCGGCGGCTGAGCCGGGTGTTCTAGGGTGGTGGTCGGCGGGTCCGGGCTGTGACTGTTCCGAAGTGCTGACCTCGGGGTTTGAGTCAGCCGCGCTGGATTGCAGAGTCGCCCCCGGTTGTCCTCCCGGGCCCGTCTGCAGTCGTTGGATATCGCGGAGCATGTGCCGGTAGACCACGTCGGATAGCCGGCGTTTGAGTGCTCGAATGGCCTCCATCGCGGTCTTGCCTTCGGCCAGGCGGCGTCGGTAGTACGCGCGGCCAGGCGTGTCGTGGCGGAGCTGGACGATGGCCATGATGTGCAGCACCCGGTTGATGCGCCGGTTCCCCGCCCGGGACAGGCGGTGGCGCTGCTGGTCGCCGGAGGAGGCATCCAAGGGCGCGGTGCCGTTCCAGGACGCGAAGTGGCCCCGGCTTGGGAACCGGCGGACGTCACCGATGTCGCCGATCAGCCGGGCAGCGCCGGACGGTCCGATGCCGTTCAACTCCTGCAGGCTGCTGCCGCTCGCCGTGACCAGGTCGGTCAGTTCCTTCTTCGCGGTCTTGATCTTCTTGTCGATGCCGACGAGTTCGGCGATCAGTTCCGAGGCCAGCCGCCGGCGGGTGCGTCCGACGAGATCACGCGGGCGGACGGTGGCGAGCAGGGCGCGGGCCTGGTCGGCGCGCAGGAACGTCTTGGCCCCGCCGGGCACCAGTTCCAGCAGGAGTTTGTGGATGCGGTTGAGCAGGTCGGTGCGGGCCCGGCCGAGCTCGTCGCGGCGGTCGACGAGCAGCCGCAACGCCACCGTCTCGTCATCGGCGGCGACCTGTCGCAAACCCTTGGTACGTAACGCAGCGACGGCCACGCTGTGGGCGTCGACCGGGTCCGTCTTGCGACCCTGGCCGGTGGCGAACACCCGCACCCGCGCGGACAACTTAGGTGGCACGTCCACCACCATTTCACCGTCGGCTACCAGCCGCTGCGCGATGTGCCGCCCGATGCCGTAACAGCCCTCGACCGCCCACATCCGCTCCGGATGGCGCCGGCCGGCGGCGAGCATCGCCCGGTAGCCATCCCCGTCAGTGCTGAACCGGCCACCCGCCAGGATGCTCTCCTGATCGTCGATGATCTCGATCGTCGCTGACCGCTTGTGCGGATCCATGCCGATGACGACGTGCCCCACGCTTGTCTCCTCGCTGTGACCGAACCGGGTTCAGCGGGAGGGCAACGCTACATTGAGCTGGGCAGTCCCCTCTGGAGCCACTCCACGCCGCGGTGACCGGCGGGGCGCATGCCAGATGAGAGCCACGCTCCAAACCACGGACGGGCAGCCGCTGAATCGAGCATCCCGCCGATCACCTCGACCAAGCCTGGCCGGGCTGCGGTCGTAGATCCATTCAATATGTAGCCGCTGATCGATCGCTACCAGCGGTGACGAAGCTCGGAACGGTCGGCGCTCGGTCAATAGCCGAGATGACTGCGTCTGATCTTGTTGATACTCGCAGCCGGAAGATCAGGTCTGGTCGCCTGGATCAAGGAGGCGGTTGCAGCGTCTGGCCGACGCGGCCGAGAGATGAACGAGATCGAGTCCACGCTGGGAAGCCGTTCTACCTGAAGGATGATGGGTCTGAACGGCATGACTGCAACGGACGGATCGGGCCGAGGTGGTTGCCGCCGGTCAGGCGGTGGCGGTGATCGAGGTCAGCTGTGGGATCGCCACTGAGCTCGGGCCGTAGAGGATGCCGAAGCCGGCTACGTCGCCGCGGGAGACGACGATCTGGCGGGTGGTGGTCGACCGGGTCGCGTCGTACAGGACCTGGGCGATGCGGTACTGCTCGCCGGTCACGTACATGACGGGTACCTGAAGGGTGGGGACGACCGACCGTAGGTCGACGGTCGCCAGCATGCTGGCCGTCGACAGGCCGACGACGGCGGCGGCTGGTGGCGTGAGCCTTGCCGCCACGACGACCGCCGCGGAGGCTCCGTCCGCAGCGCCCAGCAACGCGACGGCCTGGACACCGCTGTCGCGCAGGAACTGGACGGCGGCGGTGACGTCGGCGTCTGCGCTCACGCCGCCGCTGTGCGGCGTCGCCGACGCTCCGGTCCCGGCGAAGTCGAACGCCAGTACCCGGTATCCCAGCCGGGCGAGTTGCGTCGCGTAGACCACCCAGTCACACAGGATCTCGCCGACGGGCGGTGCCAGGACGACACCGGTGGCGCCGGTGCCGAACTCGACGCCGGACAGACTCACGTCGCCGGAGCGGCCGTGCGGGGGCTGTCCGTGGCGACCGCGGCAACACCCGGCAGGCCCAGGCTTCCCAGGCCGGCGGCGATGGTCAGCACATCCGGTAGGCGCAGCACCGCCACGTCAATGAAGGCCAGGGCGATGCCCAACAGTGCGGTCCACGACCATGCCGCCAGCACCCAGACCGACGGCGTCGCAACCGCCAGCAGGCAGAGAACCGCAGCGGCGACGACCTCGAGGAGACCGGGTGCCGGGCCGGTCGGCGAACGGCACTGACGACAGCGTGCGTCGGGCGGAGCCGCCGCGAGCACACCACCACGCGTGACATCCACCGTGACCACACCGCAGACCGGGCAATGTTGGCGCAATGGTTGGCGGTAGGCCACGGAGTGGGCGACGACCAGGCCGCCCAGCCACGGCCCGGACAACAAACCGAGGGCCAGCAACACGACGGTCAGGTCAGGCAACGCCATGCGAGGCCCGAATCGAGCTGCGGCGCGGAGTCGTGACCGGCCTGGCGGTGCACAGGCATGCTCACCATTATCGCGACATGCATCGATGGGTGGGCGTGAGGTGGCAGTGCTGATTCCGCGACGCCGAGGAGAGGTCCCTGCGCCGCGGCACCGCCGGCGCGCCCGTCAGCCCGTCGTCGACGACGGGCCGGTCCTGGCCGATCGCCGTAAGCGTCGTCCCCCAGGACGCCGTCGGGCCGGACCGGATCCGGGAGCACTCAGCGCGATCGAGCGCAACGCTGGGTATCGATCCGGTCGGTAGCGATACCGCGGGCCGCTTGTGAGATGGCCGGATCTCCGCCAGAAAGAGGCCCGGCGTGCGATGAGATCCGCGCGCCGCCGTTGTCAGCACCGGTGAGAGCCGACTCATGGAGGACACCGGTGAGAAGCGAACAACGATGGGTGCTGGCCCTGACCGGACTCGGGGCGTTCATGGTCGCGTTGGACGCGCTCGTGGTGGCGGCGGCCTTGACCACGATCCGGCGGGACCTTCACGCCTCGGTGGAGGCGCTGGAGTGGACGGTGAACGCCTACACGCTCAGCTTCGCGGTCTTCATGATGCCGGCGGCCGTGATCGGTGAACGCTGGGGCCGTCGCCGGACCTACGCGGCCGGCCTGGTGCTGTTCACGGTCGCGTCGATCGGGTGCGCTTCGGCGTCGTCGGTGCCGGTGCTCGTCGCCACGCGGGCCGTTCAGGGCGCGGGTGCGGCGGTGGTGATGCCGCTGGCGATGGCGCTGCTCGGCGTCGCGTTCGGGCCGGAGCGCCGCGGCTGGGCGATCGGCGTGTTCAGCGGCCTGACCGGGCTGGCGGTGCTGGGCGGGCCGGTGATCGGCGGGGTGGTGACGCAGGGCCTGGCCTGGCAGTGGATCTTCTGGATCAACGTGCCCGTCGGCGCGGTCGCGGTTCCGCTCGTGCTGCGCCGGGTCTCCGAGAGCAGGGGCGGGGCCCGGCGGCTCGATCCGGGCGGGATGGCGCTGTTGACCGGTGCCGTGTTCGGCGTCGTGTGGGGAGTCGTGCGGGGCGCGGCGGTCGGCTGGAGCAGCCCGGAGGTGCCGGCCGCGCTGGTGGGCGGTGGTCTGCTGCTGGCGGCATTCGTGGCATGGGAGCGTCGTGCGGCGCAGCCGATGGTGCCGATGGGTCTCTTCCGGTCGCGGTCGTTCACCGCGGCCAACGCCGCCGGGCTGCTACTGACCGCGGCGCTGTACGGGGCGGTGTTCTTCAACGCCCAGTTCATGCAGGTCGTGTTCGGCTCGGGACCGCTGGTGGCCGGGTTACGGCTGTTGCCGTGGACCGCCACCCTGTTCCTCGTCGCGCCACTCGCGGGCCGGGTGGTGGACCGCATCGGTGAACGTCCGTTGGTCGTGGCCGGGTTGACGCTGCAGGCCGTCGGCATGTTCTGGATCGGCCTGGTCGGAAGCACGACGAGCTACGCCGGGTTGGTGGTACCGCTGATGGTGGCCGGGTGCGGGGTGTCGATGGCGATGCCGGCGGCGCAGAGCGCCAGCGTCGGCGCGGCGCCGCCGGAGATGGTCGGTATCGCATCCGGCCTGTACGCCATGACGCGTCAGCTGGGCGGGGTCATCGGCGTGGCCGTGCTCGGCGCGGTCTTCGTCGGCGCCGGCGGCTACGCCTCCTTCCCGACCGCCTTCGCCCGGGCCCTGGTGGCCGGCGGTGTGCTGTCATTGCTGGGTGCCGTCGCCGGGCTCGGAGTCGCGTCCCGCCGGGGTCCGCGGGAGCCGGCACCGGCCGTCCGGACGGCGCAGGAGGTCGGATGAGCCTGGAGGACGAGTTCACGCGGCGACGCGCTGAGCTGCTCACCTACTGCTACCGCATGCTCGGGTCGCTGCACGACGCCGAAGACGCCGTCCAGGACACCTACGTGCGGGCATGGCAGGGGTTCGACGAGTTCGAGGGCCGCTCGTCGATCCGGACGTGGCTCTACCGGATAGCGACCCGGACCTGCCTCAACGCCCTCAAGCACAGCAGCCGCCGCGTCGTGCCCGCGGCCCTGGGCGCCCCCGGCACCGACCCCCATGACGTGGCGCCGCGGGCATTTGACGTCAACTGGCTGGAGCCGCTGCCCGACCGGATGCTGGCCGACGACCCGGCCCTCGTCGTCGAGAGCCGGCATAGCCTGCGTCTGGCGATGGTCGCCGCGTTGCAGCACCTGCCGCCCCGGCAACGTGCGGTCCTGATCCTCCGCGACGTGCTCGCGTGGCCGGCCGCCGAGGTCGCGCAGATGCTGGACACGACCCCGGCCGCGGTCAACAGCTCGCTGCAACGGGCGCGGGCTGAACTGTCCCGGACCGCGCCGACGGAGACGCAGCTCAGCGAGCCCGCCGAACACGACCGCCGCGCCCTGCTCGACCGCTACGTCACGGCGTTCGAGCAGGCCGACCTTGCCACCCTCGAAACCCTGTTGACCAAGGACGTCACCTGGGAGATGCCGCCGATCCCGACCTGGTTCTCCGGCCGCGACGACGTCATACGGCTGCTACGGCTGAAGCTCCTACCCGGAGCCGGGACCCGGATCCTGGTGGCGACGTCGGCGAACACCCAGCCGACCTTCGCCTGGTACGTCAACCGCGACGGCGTCTACCGGGCACACACGATCACGGTGCTGACCCTGACCGCGGCCGGCGTGTCCGCCGTGCACGCCTTCCACCGCGCTGACCTGTTCGACGCCTTCGGCCTGCCGGAGACGACTCAGGTGGCGTAGAGCAGGTAGTGCACCGCGCACACTCCGGGTCCGGAAGGATTCGGGGTGACTGACGGCGAGCCCACCGATTGCCGGCCATTGACCGGTCTCTTTCCTGTCGCTCGTCGTGGCGTCGATGGAGACTCGGCTCGGCTCATTCACGTTCGATGGGCACCGGGCCCCGAAGGCGGGAACGGCCGGCGCTCCATCGACCCACCTGTGGAGGCAACACATGCGGCCGACAAGCACCGTGAGGACACGCAGGCGTGGCAGGCAAGGCGTGGCAGCCGGGTGGCGGGCACTGCTGACAGCGGTTCTAGCCATCACGGTCATGATGGTCGTCCCGGCACCGGCCGGCGCGGCGCCGGCATTCGGGCCGGTGGCCGCCGACCTCCCGGAGGATCCGGCCTCGCCCGGAACCCAACTCGCGAACCGGACCAGTTGGCGGTGCCTGGACGTCGACTCGGGGACCGAATGGAACGTGCGCACCAACGTCCAGCTCTACAACTGCCGTTCGGGTGGGGACCAGTTCCGCAGCTATCAGCAGTTCCGCAAAATCAGCTACGGCTCCTACTTCAAGATCTACAACGTTCGGACCGGCAAGTGCCTGACCTACAACTCCGACCTGGCCCTCGGATACCAGGTCTGGGCCGACTCCAGCTGTCAGCTCAACGGACAGGGCTGGGAGGATTGGGAGGAGTGGGACCCGACGACCGGCAGCTACTACGACATGCTGGTGCCGTCCGAGCACTGGGGTCTGGCCATCGCCGCCGTCAGCGCGAATGGGGGCAACATGACCGGGATCAACCTCCAGGACCGGTTCCACAACCCGTCGGGCAACCATCGGAGGATGTGGGTCATCTACTGAGCGTGCGGGTCGGAAGCCGACGGCCAAAGCCCGAATGCGGTAGTCCCAGGCCTCGCCGCTGACCATGCCTCTACCGGCACGCGGAGCGGCTCGGGCGCATGCTTCCGTTGCAGGGGCAGGCGCCCAGCCGACGCTAGCCGAGCCAGGCCAGCTTGCGCACCACCAGATCGAAGGCGTGCTCGATGTGGTGACGCATCGCGGCGTCGGCGGTGTCGGGATCCTTGTCGGCGACGGCCCGTGCGACCGCCTCGTGCTCGACGATGCTTTCCTCGATCTCGTCGGGCGTGTACAGCGTCGCGATCGGGCGGCTGAAGTAGATCAGCTGGAGCTGCGCCAGCTCCGCCGCCAGGCGCCGGTTGTTGGCCGCCGCGGCGATGAGGCCGTGCACCCGCTCGCTTGCCGGGGTGAAGTTCGTCGATGGTCCGGTACGGCTGGCGTCGTTCGCCGCGGCGATCGCGCGCGCGTCCTCCGGTGAGCACCTGCTCGCCGCGAGCCGGGCGGCCATGCACTCCAGCGCGCAGCGGAACTCGTACATCTCCCGGACGTCGCGCACATCGAGGCGGCGGACCGTCCAGGTACGGGCGGCGCGGGTGACCAGTCCGCGGGCGGCCAACGCGTGCAGAGCCTCCCGGACCGGCGTGCGGGAGACGTTGAGCCGGTGGGCCAGGTCGTCCTCGACGAGCCGGTCGCCGGCGGCGAAAACCCCGGCGGTAATCAGCTCCTGTATCCCCTGCTGCACGGCGGCCGTGCTGCGCCTGACCTCACTCACGTTGCCCAGAATACATTCAGTATGCTAATTGTATGCAATGACGGTGATCGTCCCCGCCGCAGGCGGGATGGCGTGGGAGCTCAGCGCGGGGACCCGGCTGCGGGTGGTCGACGTGGAGGGCGGGCAGACCGGTGACGTGTTCGCTGTCGCCGCTGACGACCTTTCCGACGGGCAGAGCAACGGCCGCTCGTTCGACTACGGCGGAACGGTACGGCTGACGACCGGGTCGGTGCTGTACTCCAGGCGCAGCCGCCCGTTGCTGCGCATCGTCGCCGACGAGGTGGGCGTGCACGACTTCCTGTACGCACCGTGCAGCCAGGAGATGTACGAGATCGGCTACGGCGCGACCGGTCCCCGCCCGAACTGCTTCGACAACCTGACGACGTCGCTGGGCGCGTTCGGCGTGCCGGCGGCCACGGTGACGATCGCCTTCAACGTGTTCATGCGGGCCGATGTCGCCCCCGACGGGCGGCTCACGATCCGGCCCCCGACCGTGACGGCCGGACAGGGCGTGACGTTCCAGGCCGAGCGCGACCTGGTCGTGGCGGTGACCGCGTGCCCGGCGGCCACCTGCAACGACGGGAAGCTGCTACCGCTGGGTGTGGATATCGACCCACAGTGAGACCGGCCGCCGACCTGGTGAGCGTTGCGGCGCAGCTCTGCCGTAACTTCAGCCCTCCCGCGCCCGCATGAGCGCGTCAGGACCTCCGGCTCCGGCCCCGGCGTGAGTCGCCGAGGCCGGAGCCGAGACCGGCGCCGTAAGCGACGGTCAGAACGTCTGCCAGTAGCCCGCGCCGATCCGGTCGACCTGGCTGGCCGACGGGCAGGTGTACTGCACCAGCTGGGCTCCGGCGAGCATGCTCTCCGACAGTACGGTGACGCACTTGGCGCTGTGCCGGACGACCAACTGGTAGTAGCCGCCGCCGATCGGGGCCGCCTGCTTGCGGAACTGGGCGCTGTACGCGCCGTTGCACGGGCCCACGGTGAGCGGCTGGTTGTCGGTGAACGAAGCGTTCAGCACGGCCAGGCAGCCGCCGAAGCTGGCGTTGTACAGCTGGACGAAGCCGGCATCGGTCGGGATCTCGCGCCACTGCAGGTACGCGTTGTCGCCGCACGGGTTCTGGACCTGCGGGTAGCCGTTCAGGCACAGGCCACTGTGCCAGTTGCGCACCCGCTGGTAGGTGGCGCTTGCGAGGTTGCGCCAGTAGCCGGCGCCGATCCAGTCGACCTGGCCGGGGGACGGGCACGTGTACTGCACCAGTTGCGCCCCCTCGACCATGCTCTCCGACCGGACCGTGACGCACTTGCCGCTGTGCATCGCGACCAGCTGGTAGTAGCCGCCCCCGATCGGGGCCGGTTCCTTGCGGAACTGCTGGCTGCTGGCGTAGTTGCACGGCGTCGGCGTCAGCGGCGCGTTGTTGGCGTACGAGCCGCCCTGCACGGTGAGGCACTGCGAGCCGCCGGCCGGGGCGATGCTCAGCATGATGTAGCCGCTGTTGCCGGGCATCTCTCGCACCTGCTGGCCCGAGTTGCCGGTACACGCCGTCTGGAAACCGCTGTAGAACATGCACAAGTTGCTGTGGTAGTTGTTGACCTGCTGGTAGGTGTAGCTTGTAGCGGCGCTCGCGCTGGTCGGCCGGAACAGCCCGACGCAGCTCATCGCGAACACCAAACCGAGTACAGCGACCCGGCCGAACTTCCTGAACATCTCTGTCCAATCCCTGTGAGGTGTGGTTTCACCAAGTGAAGATCCAGACCGTGTGAGGGGACGTGTGAGGAGCTTGTCGTGGAACCGACCCGGTGACGCCGGTGCCGGGCGGGTCAGGTCGCGACCGTCCACAGCCTGATACGGGCGACCTCGTCGGTGCGGGTGCGGCAACCGGACCGTCGGGCGTGCCGACGTCGAGTCACTGCGACGGTGGGCACAACTGCGCCGCGGTGTCCCGGGCGGCGCGGACCACGGCAAGTTCAGCCTGCTGTCGCGGAAGCCGCCGGTGGCCCGTTGGTACGGCACTTCCCGTCTGCCGTCGAGCGATGGTGCTGTTCGCCGGCTTCTGACCCCGGCCGGCGGTCAGCGGCAGTCGCGGGTTTCACACGCGACGACCGTCAGGGTGTTGCGGGCGAGAACTGCGATCAGAGGGTTGCCGGCGGCGTCGACCGCGACACCGGGCCGCGCGTCGCCGAGGACGCGCAGGCCGACAACGACCGACGAGGAACTGCGGCAGCTCTCCTCGGCGCAGGTTCGTAGCAGCAGCTCGCCGTTGGAGTCGTTGGTGACAATCAGCGGCCTGCCGGCGGCGTCCACGGTGAAATCCGTGTCGTCGACCGCCCGGGCGCGACCTTTTGGCAGGGTGACCACGGACGCGGTGGTACAGGCCGGATCGTCACAGGTCATCAACGTCGAGCCGGCCAGCATCGCGATCCGGCCGCTGGGCAGGACGCGCATCGACATGCGATGGCTCATCCCCATCCCATCGACCTTGACCGCACGGGGTGTGGAGACACATGCGCGGTCGGCGCACAGCAGCAGGGTGGTCCGGTCCGGCCGGTCCTCCCGGTAGGCCACGACCGGCCGCCCGTCGCGCACCCCGAGCGCCACGTCGTACGACCTAAGATATGGCACGGTCGCGATCCGGTGACTGGTCCACCCGGCCAGACACGAGACGATAGGGCACCGGGCGAGCCAGAGGTCGTGTTCCTCCGGGGTCGGCGGATCGAGCGACGACTTCTTCGACGTCTTGTGCAGCATCAGCAGGTCGGTACCGTCCACCGCGGCCATGAGGAGGGTGCGCCCCGCCAGTGCCGCTGTCACCGATTCGGCCGCGCGGCAGCCGATCGGATCGCAACGGGCCAGGTCGATCACGGACTGGTCGTATCCGCTGCTGGGCTGAACGTAGACGACGTTTCGGCCGTCGTCGACGTTCCACGGATCCCGGTCGGGCATCGGCGCCGGGCGGGAAGTGATCTTGCATGGTGGGCCGGCGCACCACCACGCCGCCGTTCCGGACCGCTCGATCGGCTCACACCCTTTGGAGCAGCCGCCGCCGAAGTAGGTAGCCACGATCAGCACCCCGGCCACCGACGGCAGCAGCCGCAGGCTGCCGGTCTGCTTCGACCGTACGGCGGGCACCTGTGCAACCCGCGCGGGCACCTTCGGCGCCAACACGGGCGACGACGGGTCCGCAACCGGCGGCGACCGGTCCGGCGGGCCGGCGGAGCCGCAGGCAAACACCGCCGCCAGCGACGCGCAGACAGCCATCGATCTCAGACGCATCGGCCCGACCATATCGCGTACGACCTTGTACCAACGGAACTCACGTACCGGCAGGCCAGCCACGACCTCGTCGACGACAACCCGGTCCAGCGACGAGGAGACCTCCGCACCGGTACCCGACCGGTACGTCACCGCACCCGGTGCTGCTCGAGCCCTCCTTCGGATCCTGCTGAACGCAGCCGGCGACCCGGGACCGAACAGAACCGACCTGAGGATCGTGATCGGCCCGGTTGTGCGGCCGCGTCAGGGGAACCACCGTCCGATGTGGACGATCGCCGAGATGGTTCCGGTGAGCGCCTCGGTGCCGCCGAGCCGTTCGAGTACCGGGGTCAACGAAGCGAGATCGGCGACGATCGAGGCCCGCTCGTCGCCGGAGAGTCCGCGCAGCAGGGCACCGCAGGACTCGTGGAGGGCGTCGAGCGGCACGTCCGGGAAACGGGTGACCAGCTCCGCCATGGCATACGAGCGGCTCGACGACGGGTCCATGCCCGGTACCGCCCGCACTGCTTCGGCGAGGGGTTGGGCACGCTGGCCGGGCTCGAGTTGGTCGGCGATGGCGACGTAGGCCCGGTGACGGAAGACCGGGTGCTCCTCGCCGGCAGCGTCGGCGGTCGCCTGTGCCAGGGCCTTGACGCGTGCGGTCTGCGGAAGGTGCGCCGACACCAGTGCCAGTGCGATCGCGCGTGACCTTCCCGGCGCCATGCGCATCGCTTCGTCGACGGTCGGCCCGGCGTCGGGAAGCAGCGCGGCCAGGTCGGCGAGATGGTGCGGTCGCACTGCCTCGGGCAGGGCCCGCACACAGGTGTGCAGGGCGTCCAGCGCCGGCGTTCGATCGGGTGGGTCGAGATGCCGCGCCGTCGTGGTGAGAGCGTAGGCTCGGGCCGCGTCGTCGTCGATCGATGCGGCCAGGTGCAGGTCCGGAGACAGGCGCACGGCCTCGAGGGTCGCCCAGTCGCGGTCGAACGTCGTGAGGTGGTCGACGGTGCGGATCTCGTCGGCCGCGGCCACGCGGTCGGCGTCCGGCGCATCCCATGCGACAGCGGCCAGGGCGGTGCACCGGTCCTTCGGGTCGGTGATGGTGCGGGCGACGGCCAGCGCCTCCCTCAGGACCACGCCGCGGCGCGGCTGCGGATGACGGCTCGCCGCGTGGGCGAGCAGCGGTGCCCGGTGGTTCGGGTCGGTGATCGCGCGGGCCGCCGTCAGCGCCTGGTCGGGATCGGGACTGTCGAAGACCGCCACGGTGAGGACGCTGTCATCGGCGTCTCCCGCGGCGACCGCCCGGATCTCGTCGTCGAGCAGGCGCACCGCCTCGGCGCGGGGAAGAGCCCCGATGACCGTCCTGACCACATCGGCACGGACCGACGGTGTCGACCGGCCGCGGATCGCGTCGATCGCCTCGCCGGCCGCGGCGGCACGCCGGTCGGTCGGTACCAATGTCGCGACGGTGGCCAGCAGGCGGGCGCGGTCATCGGGTGACGTCGTTGCGCGAACGATCGGAAGGGCCCAGGCCAGCGCCGACGCCGCAACGGACTCCGGCAGCGCGCCGACCACCGTGAGCACCGACCTTGCGAGGGCCGGCAAGTCGTCGAAGGCCCGTGCCTGTGCCAGTGCCTCGACGAGAACCGGACGGCGCAGGTCCTCGGGCAGGTGCTGCGCCACGACGGTCAAAGTCCACGCGCGCGACCGCGACGTGGTGGCGCTGCGGGCGCACGCAGTCGCCTCGACGCTGACGGCGGCCCGGTCCTCCGCTGGCAGCAGCGGCACGATCGAGGCGAGAAGCTGGCCCCGGTAGCCCTGGTTGTCGGGCGAGATCTGACGGGCCGCGGTCAGCGCCTCGGCGAGGACGGTGCCACGCTCCGGCGGCGGCATGTGCGCGGCAAGCTGGCGCAGCGCGTCCGCCCGGTCGTCGTACCCCTGCGGCGCCGCGGCGAACGCCTCCGCCCAGATCGCCCCGCGTTCCCCGGCCGGCACCCGATGCGCGACCGTGGCCAGCGCGTCGATCCGTTCCCGCCAGAACCGGATCTCACGCGCGACGGTCAACGCCTGTGCCGGTGGGAGGTGCTCGACGATCGCCCGCCGGGCCGAGTCCATGGTGGACGTGGCGACGAACCTCCCCTGCCCGAGCTCTGCCAGCGCGGCCTCCGCCATGCCGGGTAGGCCGGTCGCGGCGAACACCAGGGCACGCCAACCCACGTCGCCGATGTCGCGCGCGATCTCCAGTGCCTGCCGCACGTCCGAGAGCTGGCCGGCCACGGCGGCGAGCGCTTCGTCGCGGTCCTGGGGCAAGGTCCGCGCCGTCTGCACGGCGGTGCGCACCAGAGCCGCACCGGCCGGGCCGGGCAGCCGATGGGCCAGCTTCGCCATCGCGGCGACGCGGACGACGACGCGTGGGATGGCACGGACCAGGTCCGCGGCGCGGGCCGGGTCGGCCAACCGGTCGGCCGCGTCGGCGACGTGCCGGGACATGTAGCCGGGATCGAGCCGCTGTGCCTGCACCAACTCGATCAGCTCGGGCAACTGCTCCACCTGTCTGCGCGCCGGTAGGCGGGTCACCAGATCGCACTGGGCGAGCACGCGGTCGTCGTCGGACATCAGCCGGGTATGCCCGAGCGCGAGATCCAGCGGCAGCAGCCCTGCGTCGACCAGCAGCGGCACGAGCCGCGCCGGCAGGCTCGTGGCGAATCCCCGCGCCGAGACGGTGAGCAGAAGGCAGCGCACCTGCCGCACGAGGCGGACCGCAAGTTCGCCGTCGCCGGACTCGGCGTCGTGCCACGCCTGGCGGAGATCGGCCGAGAAGCCGTCGACGTCGGCGATGCGTTCCTTGGCCTCGTACCACGCGTGTGACGGTGAGTCGCCGGACAGCCAGAGCAGACGGTGCAGGTCGTCAGATCGGCCGGCGCGCACGAGGTGCCCGGACAGGTGCCGGATGTCGTACTCGGACAGGTCGTCGAGAAGCACCGGACGGCTAGATCCGGTCGAGGAAGCCGGGGATCTTCGCCAGCGCGGCCAGCGCGATCCGCTCGTGGGAGGGGCGCAGACCCACCCCCTCCACCGCGAGAAAGTCCTGGAAGCTGGTGTGGTACACGCGATACAGCGGTTCGCCGGTGTCGGACCGCGTCTCGTTGAGAAACTGCCGCCAGTCACGGATCACGTCCCGGATCCGGATCGGCGCGACCTGCGTCCACTCGTGGATCTTTGCCAGCTCCACCGGCTCCCGGACCGTCGCCAGGATGCGTAGGACCGGCTCGTAGATCTGTTCGAAGCGTTCCCGGTCCTGGGCACGCATGGTGGCCCAGTGCTGCTCGTAGTAGGCGCGTAGACCCGACGGTAGCCGGTTGATGTCGTCCATGGTGTCGACCGAGATCTTTCCGGCCCGGATGTCCGCCAGCACGTAGACCAGGTACATGAAGTTGCCCTGGCTCTTCGTGGTCAGCACCTCGACGAACTCGTCGCCGTTCAACGCCGGCGCGAGCTGCGGATGGGCCCGCAACTGGGCCACGACGTATGTGCGGACATCCTTCATGTTCTCGGCACCGGTGTCGTCCAGGTACACGTCCTCGCGCCGGTCCACGACCAGCCGGTAGTTGAACTCCTCGCGCGAGCTGACCACGAAGAACACCCCGGGCGGCAGGACCCGGGGGAGAAAGAGCCGGTTGGCCTTGAGGGCCGACCCGTCGTCCTCGGCCTCGTCGAGCGCGTCGACCACGACCACGACCGGCTCGTCGCCGGCGGCCTCCGCGGCCTCCCGGAGCAGCTGACTCAGAAACCCGCTGTCGGTGGTCGCCTCGGGCGGAAGCGCGACGTGGTCGAGCCGGTAGCGGACGATCAGCTGGGAGCAGATGTTGGCGAGGAACGTCCGCGCGCTGTGGATGTTCGCCTGCGCGACGTTGAAATGGTGAACGTAACCACGGGACTTGACCAGCATGCTCATGACCGACGTCTTGCCGATGCCCGGCTCGCCCCGGACCAGGATGTAGCCCGAGGGAAAGTGCGGGTCCGCGAGCAGCCGGTCGATGGCCCGGAAGACGACATCACGGCCGACGAACTCGCGGGTCCGGTCGGCGACGATCTGCTCGCTGTCGAGGATCCTGAGGTTTCCGGCGAGGACGGTGGGCGCCTGCGCGAGCAGCCGGAAGATGTCGGTGGCGTACGCACCGGGCAGCGCCTCGACGCGATAGGGCTCGATCCGCCATTCGTAGTGCGCGGTCGCCACGTCGATCGCGAACCGCAGCTCGCGGTCGGGCCGGCCGAGCTGCTCCCGCCCGGCCCGTACCGCCTGCTCGAACGTGAGCAGGCCGTCGCTGCGACCGCGGCCCTCCGGCAGGTCCACGTACCGGCCGAGCAGGTCGCTGTGGGCAAACCCGGTGCACTCGACGGCCCGGTAGGCGCCGCTGTCGACCAGTTCCGCCAGCCGGGTCACGTCGGTGACCGGGCCGGCGGCGAACAGCTCACGGCCGGGCCGGTCGTACCCGTTCCAATCGCGCAGGCCGTGCGTGGTGCAGAAGAGGGCGAAGGCGTGCCCGTCGACGACGACGAGGACCGGTAGTACCTCGTAGGCCAGGCAGAGCCCGCAGAACAGCGCGGCGAGGTCCAGGCACGTGCCTTCGCGTGGCGCGTCGAGCACCTCGGCAGGCGCCCGGATGGTCTGCAGTACGTCCGACGGGTGGTACTCCTCCAGCGCGTACCGGATGTTCCGCCGGCACAGCGCGTCGTAGACGGCCGCGGCGACGGCGGTGCACCGGTCCGGTGTCGCGGACAGGTCGAAGCGGCTGACCTCGAGCGGCTGCCATCGGCGCGCGCGGGGAGTGACGTAGCGGACCAGCCCGCGTTCGTCGGCGCGGGGCCACGGGGGCCAGCCGGAGGCGTCGCTATCCGAGTTCATCGGCCGCTCCGGCGACGGCGAAGATGTCGTGGACCGCCGGCGGAGCCGCCGGACCCAGCTGATCCGACTCGACGGTCAGGCGGTACAGCCCGGCCGGGAGCCCGACCAGTTCGACTCTCTCACCGGGCGTCATGTCGACGGTGCGTGCCGCCTGACCTGGCGACGCCCCGGCGGGCTCGACGCGGGCCCGGAGGCCGACGGTCGGTGCGGTGTTGATCAGCTCGGCCCGGATGGTGACAGGTTCACCGGGAACGTAGAGGTCGTCGACGTGCAGCGCGATGCCCGGCCGCTCGGCCGCCGTCAGGTTCTCCGCCGGCCCCCGGACAGCGCGGAGGCCGCGCACCTGTGACTGCTCCAGGCGCCCGCGGACGTCCGCCAGAATGGCGGCGTTGCACTGCAACGACCCGTGGCGCTCGGGCACGAACGTGTCGCGGTAGGCCTCGGACAGCTCGATCGGTATGGCCGAGGCCCGCGGCACGGTGCCGTCGCCGTCGCCAAGGATCGGATCGATCCACGAGGGCACGTCACGACCGACCGTCACCCGGCCGTCGGCGAGCACACCGGACTGCAGCGTCGGCTGCCGGGTCCCGACGATCGGAATGATCGTGTACCCGTCGCGGCGGTAGGTCTCGTCGTCCTGATGCTCGGTCACCTTGTTCTCGATTTCACGGTGGAAAGCCAGCGCGTCGGCCGCCAGCGCCGCGTCGATCCCGTCCACCGGGCCGGCCTCGGCCACCCGTACGTACCCGTCGCCGACGCGCAGCGCGCGGTAGATCGGCAGCAGCTGGTGCACCGACGGAAAGGAGCGCATCACGTCGGTGAGGTTCACGAACGCCTTCTTGTAGCCGTTGGCCAGATAGTCGAGCGCGTCGAGGGAGCCGCGGTACGGCGTGCCGAACGTGACCAGGGCGCGGCAGTCCCGCCAGCCCTCCAGCACCTCGAGGTGGTACCGCGCCACCAGGCCACCCATGCTGTGCGCAAGGAAGATGACCTTGGCCGCGGGGTTCCCGGTGTGCCGACGCCAGTCGGCCAGCACCCGCTCCACGGTCTGCGCGAGTCGCCAGGCCGC
The DNA here is from genome assembly GCF_016863655.1 of Virgisporangium ochraceum. Classification (GTDB taxonomy): domain Bacteria; phylum Actinomycetota; class Actinomycetes; order Mycobacteriales; family Micromonosporaceae; genus Virgisporangium; species Virgisporangium ochraceum. The sequence continues at coordinate 53,315 of NZ_BOPH01000105.1, read as the reverse complement.
GATCCGGTTGTCGAGGCGCCAGTCGTAGGGGAACTCGATGAAGTTCCCGCCCGGTACGACGTCGAAGATGTCCCGCACGAGCCGGACCAGCGACGAGTAGCCGTCGATCTTCACGAGGCCGGGCACGAGGTGGGCTGTGGGCATCAGCCGGTCGGCAACCGTCCCGCCAGGGTCGCCGTCACGCAGCCGGAGTCGCTGCAGCGAGTCACCGCCGCTCCCGAGCCACGACCGGAGGGCACCTCCGCTCAGCGCCCAGACGTCACGGCCGTCGTCACGCAGCACACTGCCGGTGATACCCGGCAGCACCACAATGACGTCACGCAGCGCCCTCCTTGCCATAGCGGACATGCTGCCGTTCCGTTGTCGGCGCGACAATACCGCCGGATGCGGATTGCGCGATCGGAACCCGGACAATCGCTGCTGGAGGGACGCCATGACCGCATCGGCGGACGTCGCATGCCGTGGACCTACGGGGTACGCAGCCTGGCCACGCTGGTGCCCGGGCGGATGCGCGTCAGGCTGGTGCCCGTACCGAACGGAAGGGCGACAGGGCGAGCCCGCACGACACGGCCGCGAACACGGCTGCGGCGGCAAGAAGGGTGGGTCGGATCCCCCAGCTGTCCGCCACGGCTCCCGCGAGCGGTGCGACGAGGACCATGACGGCACGGTTGAGGGACCGGAGCGTCGTGTTCGTGCGGGCCTGGAGTTCATCGGGCGTGAGGAGCTGCCGAAAGCTCATCTCGTGTGAGTTGCTCATGCCCATCGCGAGGCCGTAGAGCCCTGTCCCGGTTCCGAGGACCGCGGCGGAGGTCCACGTGTGGGAGGTTGCACTGGCGGCAACCATGACGAGCACACTCGCGGTGGTGATCAGGTGGCAGCCGATGATGGTGCGCCCGGTACCCAGCAGCAGCCCCACGCGGGTGGTGACCGCCGCACCGAGGGCCGCGCCGACTCCGCCCGCGGCGCCGATGATCCCGAACTGGAACGGTGTGAGGTCCAATGCGGCGAGTGCGTAGGGGGCCGCGACGACGCCGATCACCGCGTTTCCGACGAACCATCCGTGTGTGGCGATGGCCAGGGTCGCCAGACCGGAGCCCCGGTAGATCCACCGCACGCCGTCGCGGATCTCGGCAACCAGATTCCTGGTGGCGGGCTCTGCTGTGGGACGGGGCTCGCGCATTTTGATCCGGCTGAGCGCGACCGCGGAGAACACATAGGTGGCAGCGTCGACCAGGACCACCAGGGGCGCGCCGAGGGCACTGACCAGCACGCCGCCGAGAGCAGGACCGGCGGTCTGGGCAACGGCGTCGGCACCGTCGACACGCGCGTGTGCGCGCTGCAGATGTCGGCGCTGCACCAGGCGCGGTAGGAAGGACATCGTGGCCGCCCCGTTGATCACCGCGGCGGTTCCGTACGCCGCGACGATCACCAGTAGCGCCGGGAACGACAGCAGATCGATCCACCAGAGCAGGGGGATGATCGCCAGAAGACCCGCCTGAACAAGATCGGTGGTGATCATGACGGGTCGGCGGGGGCGGCGATCGACCAGCGCTCCCAACAGGACGCCGACGATCAGGTAGGGCAACCAGCGGGCTGAGTTCAACCAGCCGACCTGGGTGGCGGAGCCATGCAAAGTCAGGACGACCAGCGCCTGGAGCGCGAACATCGTGATGTAGGTGCCGAAGGCCGACACAGCGCCGGCCCGCCAGTACCACAGGAACGATCTCGACGGAAATCCCTCGTCGCCGACCATGAAAGCATTATCCGCACTGCCGTCCGGACATTGACCGCCACCCATGCCATCTGGCCGTGCACCTGCACTCTCAGGCCGCACCAGCGCGCCACATCGGGCCGAAGGCCGTCACCCTCAGGGCGCGCGCCACCACTATCCGTTTGCGGGCCCGCGCCGTGGAGGAGCATCCAACACCTGGATTCGAACGGCCGCGGTGACAGCAGCCGGGCGGAGAAGTCCCGTGGCACCGATGACCTCAACCCCGAGCAGACGCCCGTCGCCGGGCGATCTGTGAAGCGTTGCCCGACGGCGGGGAATACCCGCACGGGCACCGCCCGAGGCACATCTCCTGCCGCTCGGCACGGGCATCCGCCGGGTCCCGGGCACCCCGCTACGGATGCCAGCGCGCGACCAGCCGTATCGCGGCGGCAGCCTCGCCCACCGCGTCAGGGCCTCCGACCGCGTCCACCAGTTCGGGCAGGGTCGCCACCGTGTGCAGCACGTCCTTGCGTCCGCCGCTGTCGAACGCCGCCCGGGCATGACTCCACAGGTCGTACAGATGCCGCCGGTGAACGAAACCACCCTGGCCGCGCAACGCGGCCAGGGGGCGCGGGCGTCTGGTGGCCGGGATGTCGTCGAGCACCTGCAGGACGTCGGGGAGCAGTTCAGGATCCAGGCGGGCCAGCACCTGGGCGAGCGTGACGCTGAACCACCCGTCCGCCGCTTGCTCGGGCCATCGCGGACCGGCCCGCAGCCGGCTCAGCACCGCTCGTACGCCGTCAGGCGGCACGAACGGCAGCAGCTCCAGGACCGCCTGCACCGCGTCCGATCCGTCGAGCGCTCCGAGGAGCAGATCCGGCGGGACGGGCACGCCGAGGTGAGCGAGCCCCACCGCCCGCCACCACGGGTCGGTCACGCCGCGGATCACGTCGGCCGCGCCCGGAAATGACGGCCCGACCTCGGCGAGAGCCCGCACTCTGGCCGGCTCCCGCGCGATGCGGGCGCAGACCTGGACCGCCCGGCCGAGCAGAGTGGTTCGCCGTGGTTCGTCGAAGCGGGCCGCCAGGGCGGCCAGCGCGGGCCAGTGATCGTCCGGGAGGGCCTGGTAACCCACGACGAGGTCGACGACCTCGTCCAGCATGTGCTCGGGCAGATCGGCGGCGACCGAGGCGACGAACCCGATGGAAAGCGCCTCCGTTTCGTCCCAGTCGGTCGTGCCGATGACGGCCAGTGCCTCCCGGTAGAGGTCGGTGCGGGCCACCTCCGCCCGGGCCCGCGCGCCGGCCTCGTACCGGACCGACTCCGCGATCTCCAGCGCCTGCTCGCCCATCTCGTAAGGGAGCACCGGCGCCAGCGCGTGCAGCGCCATCGCGACGTCCCAGTGCCGGTGGATGCTCCGGCAGTCGGACAGCGCGCCGCGCAGCAGCTCCGACCTGCCCGGTTCGGGCACGTGAGGGACCAGGGCAACGGTTGCCACGCACCGGTCGCGGCCGTCGTTGAGCTCCCGCGCCACGCGGAGGATCCGGTGCAGTTCGTCCGTCCGCAGGTGCGGGCTGATCGCGCCGAGCCGCTCCAGGGTCCAGTCCACGACGGACTCGTGCGGATCCCGGTGCTCCAGGACGAACGGGAGGACCTCACCGGGAAGCAGCCGCGCGAGCTCACGGAGCACGGGGATGCTCGTCATCTCCGTGGCCATGCGGAGTTCCTCGTCGTCGATCCGACGTGTCGCCTGCAACGCCCTGCGCAGCACCTCCAGGCGTCGCTGCCCTGTCAAACGGGCGCCCACCGCGGCGAGCACGGCGGCCTCGCCGTCGCTCGGCGACATCTTCTCGGCGATCCCAGGGCCCTGGGCACCAGCTGGGCCGGCAACAGCTCCACCAACCGGACGAACGCCCGCCGCAGCTCGAGGGTCCACACGGGCCTGCCTTCGACGCGCCGTAGGGAGCCGAGCAGGATCTGGTGCCGGGCCGCCGGCGGATGACGGAGCGCGAGCTCGTTGCTCGCCTGAACGTAATCCGCCAGTTCATCGAAGCCCCGGGTGATACCGACCGCCGTACGCAGCAGCCCTCCGGACAGGCGTGGTGCGAGAGCCGCCATTGCCCGGCCCGGACTGTCGTAGCGTCCGAGCCCGGCGACGGTGTCCACCGCCGTCGCGAGGAGTGGATCGGGCAGTCGGGCGGCGAGCGCGGCAATCACCTCCGGAGGGGCTCTGTCTGCACCGGGTTGCGCGGAGTCGGTTTGTCGGGATCTTGTGTCGCTCGATTCTGAGGAGAGTGGCATGGGACGACGGAGATACCCGGCGGAGTTCAAGCATGCGTCCGCACGCGATGGTGCGGCGTGCTCTGTTATCGGTGAGCCTTGCGGTCGGGCAGCCGCGAGGTCGTTGCCCAGAACAGGGTGCCCGTCACTGAACGGGCACCCCGATCACTGCTGGGCGGTCCGGCGGCGTCGCAGCAGCGAGAGCAGCAGCAGCGCACCGCCGGCGGTGAACATGGTCCCGCCGGCGAGGACGATGCTCCCGATCGGGGTTCCGGTGCGGGGCAGCGGTCCGGACGACCCGCCCGTCGACCCGGTCGACGGGGTGGTCGACGGCGTCGACTCCGTCGAGGGCGAGGCGCTACCCGACGGCGAGGAACTGCCGCCCGACGACGAGGAGGAACCCGAGGGCGACGGGCTTCCGGACGACGACGGGCTCTCCGACGGCGATCCGGACGGGCTCGGAGACGTCGACGGCGTGCCGGGGCACGTGTGGGTGAGGTTGAAGAACTCCGCCCGCGTCTGGCCGCTGACCGTCGCGGACCCGTCGAGCAGGGTCCATCCCGCCGGCAGTAGCACCCAGGCCTTGCTGGTCCCGTTGGTCGTGATGCCGTCCGGGTACGGGTCGTTCGGGTTGGGAACCGTCACGGTCGTGGTGGTGCCGGCCGTGTTCCGGAACTGCAGCGTCAGGCTGACGAAGTCGGCGTCGTTCTTCGGCAGGACGAAGACCCAGCCGTCCTTGCCGGCGACCGCATCGCCGCCGGGGATCTGCGCGCAGCTGCGGTTCTGGAAGCCGGCCGCCGTGGTGTTGCGGTGGGCGTCGTGCAGGGGGACGACGACGGCGGCCGACGCGGTGCCGGCGACAAGCAGGGCGCCGGCCGACGCCGCGCCGAACGCGACGAGCAGACGGCTGATCCAGCGGGGGTGGTACAAGATGTGCCTCCGAGGAGCGGCGGGGCGGAAGGGCCCCGTGTGACGCGATGACCTCGGAGAAGCGGATGAAACACGAGTGGCGTTACACGAACGCGAGAAAATCTGCTGGGTAGTTGCGGTGTCGACGCTGCGCGTTCACTGAAGGGAAGGCGGCGCTGGTCAGACGACGGTGGGGAGCCTGGCCCGCACGCCGGCCGCGGCTGTGGCGATCGCGGCCAACCGGCGGCCCTCAGGGACTCGGCCGGGTCCCGGCGGCGCAGCATGCCGAGGTCGGTCAGAGGCGCGCCAGCGAGGGACTGGCTTGGCTCTCCTCCGACGTGTTCCTCGATGCCTCAGGACGGTCCGGCAGTGGGCGCCAACCTCGCCGCCCAGGATCGCGGCGTCGTACCGGCCGACCGTCTCGGTGACGGCCGTCGGCGGCGGGGCCGCACGGGTCGCGGACGCCCGCCCGGAGCCGAACGCGTCTCCGGCGGCTGATCCGGAACACGCCGCGCTGGTCGGCTCGGACGGGGAGCAAGCCTCACGGTGGTGAATGACTGGAAGGAGAAGGAGGTGCCCATGGTGGTGGCGATTCGAGTTCCCCGGAGCATCACGACCAGACCGGCTCCCGGTCGCTGATGGCTCTGACCATCCGCGAGCCCATGGCCTGTACGGCCGTCGCCACGGCGGTCCGGGCGTCGTCGCCGTCCTCCGGCGGGAAGCGCACCACGATCCCGTCGGGGCCGTCGCCGCTGAGGAAGGCCAGCGACCAGTCGCGGAACGGTGCCGGTCGAACCACGGGACGTCCGGCGGAGGACTCAACAGCTCCACGCGTGCCTGCCCGCTGAGGTAGCCGTGCAGCAGATCGGCGGCACCGCGGTCGTAGCGGTGGCCGCCGTCCTGGACGTTCCACACCGCGGTGGGCCAGTCGTCCGGTTGCCCCTCGGTGAGCCAGCACAGGTCCGTGCCGTCGCCGGTCTTTCCCCAGGGCAACAGCCCACCCTCCTCGGGGTACAGCCGGAACGGAAAGTCCGCCCGGCCGCATCGTTCGAGGGAAGATCGGGCACACTTGCGACGAGAATCCGGGCTGGTGACGACATGGATGTCTTTCTGTACTTTCCGCCAAGCTCCGGCGTCGCGTGGGGCGACCTCGATGATGTGATCGACGACGTTCTCGGCGAACGCGGCGAGACAACCGGAGGAGGCCTGGGCAACCGGGGCGGCAACGTCGATATCGAGTTGTCTGACGATGCCGACGGGGAGCGGACGCTGGGCGACGTCGGGCGGTTGGAGCGTCGTGCATTCCGCAACCTCCGCCCGGCCGCGATCACAAAGCTGCGGGCGTTCGGCCCGGACGGCTTCGTCGACCGGGAAATCGGTGGCGGTGGACCGGGTGCCGCGTTCACGGCACCCGGTCCACCGTGAATGCGTCAGACGTACGGGCTCTGGGTCAACAGGTGGGCCTTGAAGCCCTCGCCGACGCCGGGTTCCGGTGTGCCGGACCAGTCCTTGATGAGCACGGCGCCGCCGGTGCAGCCCCACGGGTTCCATGTCCACGCGAGGTATCCCATGTCGTGCGAGTCCGCCCAGGTCACGAGCCGTTGCATGTAGTCGAATCCGCAGGTGTCCTGGCCGAACTCACCGAGTACCACAGGCACCTGCTGCGCGAGCGGGGCGATCTGGCTGTCCCAGCACGCCTCGCTCGCGCAGGCGTTGAAGCTGTACGCGTGCCAGGAGGCGGCGATGTTGTTCAGCGGGTCGGTCGGCCGGTACGCCAGCCACTCCCGCATGTCGTTGGTCCATTCGAGCCCGCCGACCATCAGCACGTTGGTGGCACCGGTCGCCCGGACCGCGTCGACGAGGTCCTGCGTGCCGGCCACCTCGTAGGGGATCCCGGTGCAGGTTCCGCCGTCACGCAGGCACTGCCAGCCCAGGGTCTTGTTCCAGTCGGCGGGCATGTCCGGGTAGGGCTCGTTGAACAGGTCGAAGACCACGGCGTCGTTGCCCTTGAAGGTGTTGGCGACGCCGGTCCAGAACTGCGGGGCGTACCGCGCGTCGGGCATCGGCTTCTGGCAGGTGGCGTGCTCGTCCTTGCAGTGCCAGTCGGGGCTGTTGGTGTAGGCGCCCCAGGTCCAGTGCAGGTCGAGGATGACGTTGATGCCGTTGGCGACGAGCAGATCGACGTAGTCCTTGACGCCCCGCTGATACGTGGCGCCGCCGGGGGTGCCGTTGACGCCGAGCCAGCACTCCTCGTTCAGCGGAATGCGGACCGCGTGGATGTTCCAGGTCTTCATCGCGTCGACCGACGCCTGGTCGACCGGGCCGCCGTCCCATAGGCCCTTGCCCTGAACGCAGGCGAACTCGCCGCTGGAGCGGCTCACCCCCAACAGCCGGTACGGCCTGCCGGCCGCGGTGACGATCTTGTTGCCGGACACCCGCAGTTCGGGTGCCGGACCGGCCGGGTCGGGCGGGGTGGACGGGCCGGACGAGCTGGGACCGGGCGAGCCGGGGCCGGATGAGCTGGGGTCCGGCGTCACCTCACCGGTGCAGACGGTGCCGTTCAGGGAGAACGACGCCGGTTGCGGGTTGCTGCCGCTCCAGGTGCCGAGGAATCCGAGGGACGTGGTGGTGCCGGTGCCCATCAGGGCGTTCCAGCCCATGTTGGTGGCGGAGACGCGGGCGCCGGACTGCGTCCAGACGGCGCTCCACCCGTGCGTGACGCGCTGGCCCGGGTCTGGGAAGTCGAACGCCAGGGTCCAGTTCGTGATGGACGATCCGAGATTGGTGACAGCGACGTCCGTGGCGAACCCTCCCGGCCATTGGCTCTGCACGGTGTAGGTGACCGAGCAGCCGGCGGTGGCGGCCGCCGCGGGGGTGAGAACTGCGGTGATGCCCGTCAGGGCGAGCACGCCGGCGGCACCGGCGGCGAGTAGTGCGGAACGGTGTTTCATCTGTTCTCCGCAACGTGAAGGAGGTCGATGGGAGCGCTCCCAGTATGTTCATTAAGTTACTTACGAAAGTCAATACATCGGCGCTCGTGGATCAATGCCCAGCCGGGTGCGTGCAGTAGGTTGAGTAGCCTCGCCCACCGGCCGCACGGAGGAGGAGACCGTGGCCACCAGCCCGATCTGGGCCAGCCGGTCGAAGACCCGGGGTCTGGTCCTGGATCTGATCCGGTCGGCCCGCACGATCAGCCGGATCGAGCTCGCCGAGGCGACCGGTCTCACCGGAGCCACGATCTCCGAGGTCGTGCGCGAGCTCATGGGCAACGGCCTGGTGGTGGAGGCCGGTCGGGGCATGTCCACCGGTGGTAAGCCGCGCACGCTGGTCCGGCTCAACCCGGTGGCCCGCTACAGCGTGGGCGTCCAGCTCGAGCGCAACACCTGCGTCATCGTCGTCGTCGACCTGGCCGGCCGGCCGGTGACCCGCACCGCGGTGCCGGGCGTGGCGTCGATGCCGCCGCAGCGGGCGCTGCCACTGGTGGCCGCGCAGGTCGACGCGCTGCTGGCCACCGCGGGCGTCGACCGCGACAAGGTGCTGGGGGTCGGCCTGGTCAGCTACGGCCCGCAGGACCGGCGCGCCGGGGTCCAGCTGACACCCCAACCCACCGACGAATGGCTCGACCACCCGATCGCACAGCGGCTGGCCGGCCACCTCGGCCTTCCCGTGCTGTTGGACAACGACGCCGCGGCGGCCGCCATCGGCGAGTACTGGATGGGCGCGGTCGACTCGCGCAGCACCTACGGCTGCATCTACATGGCCAGCGGAATCGGCGGCGGGGTCGTCGTCGCCGGTGAGATCTACCGGGGCAGCTCCTCCAACAGCGTCGAGATCGGCCACATCTCGATCGCCGCCGACGGCGACGAGTGCACGTGCGGCAACGTCGGCTGCCTGGAGAACTACGCCGGTCCGTCGGCCGTGGTCCAGCAGGCCCGGGCACTACCGGGACTGGCCGGGCGGCTGGCGCTCGACCCGGCTGACGCCGACCTCCTCACCGGGTTCGCGCAGATCGCCGCCGCGGCGAACAGCGGCGATCCGGACGCCCGCAGCCTGATCGAGCGGTCGGCCCGCTACCTCGGCTCGGCCGCCGTCACCATGGCGGGCCTGTTCGACGTGGACGCGATCGTGCTCGCCGGGCCGAGCTTCGCCGTCGCCGGCCCGATCTACCGGGCGGTCGTCCAGCGGGAGGTCGACCGCCGCACCTTCGCCCGGCGGGCGCACGGGGTGCGCGTCGCGCTGTCGGTCAACGGTTCCGACGCGGCGGCGATCGGCGGGGCCGTCCTGGTGCTCCAGAGCGAACTCATCCTGGGGCGCGGCTGACAGGTGCCGCGCCCATGGCCCGAACGTCCTTGTCGGCCGGCCTGCCGGAGTGGCGTAGCCGACAACGTGACGCACCGTCTTGGACGGCGGCGACCGCGCCAACTCCGGAGGCCGCGACCTCATGTCCACAGTGGACCCGACCGGCGCCAAGGTCGCGCTGACGTGCCCCACCGGCAGGCCGTCTCGCGTCGGTCACCGACCCGACCGGGAGCTCCACCAGCTACCGCTACGACGGACTCGGCCTGCGCACCGCCACCGTCGACGCCGGCAACTCGGTCAACTACGGCCGGGTCTGTACCGGTACCGGTACAGACCCGGGCCGACGGCACCACGCTCCTCAAGGATCTGACGAACGCCACGACGTCGCCTTGCGGTCGGCGCTGACATGAAGGTCGCCCGCCCGCGGGGTTGACCGACGCCTCTGTGGGCAGGGAACTGTCGTGCGGTCCGGATGGATGGTGAGGCGCGGCCAAAGGGCTGCCCACGCCGCCGATGTCATGGTCTACGGACGCTGCTGCACGTCGTCGACTACCGCGCGGGTGAGGATGGCGTAGCTTCCGCCGCCGGGTTCCTTGCCGCCGCGCCGCGTGTTCCCGCCGAGGAACTCGTAGGTGTTCCTGTCGAAGATCCAGGTGGACGAGTCGTCGAGCGGGCCCGTCCGGGCCACCGCGATGCCCGGGCGGCCGGCCAGGTCGGTGACGAGGGGGATCATCGTGACGCCCGGGATCTTCGCGGCCGCCGCGTACAGGGCCGCGCCGAGCTGCGGGGGCAGCATCGACCAGTTCAGCACGTGACCGATGACGTCGAAGGCCTCCTGGTCGCGGTCGGACCGCTGGTCGGGCTTGGTCGGCCGGGCGTCGACCGACGCGCGAATCTGGGCCAGGAGGGTGTCCGGGTCGGTGGTCAGCGAGGTCAGGTACTTGTACGACGGGTTCGACAGCCCCCACTCGGGCCTGCCCGGATGCGGCCCGCTGTACAGCTGTCCCCGCTTGTCGGGCATGATGTGCCATCCGGTCTTGGATCCGTCGACCGAGGTCCAGGCCTCGGAGGTGCCGGCCACCTCGCCTGCCGGATTGACCTGTACGGAAACCTGGGTGGCGAACTGACGCTTCTCGTAGATGAACTGGTCGTCCCGGATGTCGATGCGGCGCTGGGCCGATGCCAACGCGATCCGGCCGAGAAGGGCCACGGCGTCGGCCGGGGCGTCGGTAGCGCTGCCGCTGCCGGTGGCGCGTGGGGCCTCGATGGCGTCGGGTACGCGGCCCGGCGTGCTGCCCCCCGGTCCCAGAACTGCCGTGGCCGCGACCGCGAGCGCGGCGACGGCGGCGACCCCTCCGGTGGCCGCGCGCGCGGCACGGCGCTGGCGGACGCGCCGGTGGCCGGCATCGACGGTGTCCGCGACGAAGCGCGGCGGCAGCGGTGGCTCGGGCGTATCGGCGTGCCGGGAGAACATCTCCCGCAGCTGTGTTTCAGACATCGTGCCCTCCTATCGGGACGTGTTGAGGTATCCGGGCAGCAGTTCGCGCAGACGCGCCAGGCCGAGTGAGGCCTGGCTCTTGACCGTGCCCGGTGAGCGGCCTATGACCCGGGCCGTTTCGTTGATGTCGAGGTCGTCGAGGTAGCGCAGGACCACCACCGCCCGCTGCCCGGCGGGAAGTTGGGCGAGCGCGGCGATGAGGTCCATGCGATGGTCGGCGTCGGCGGCGACCGCGGGTGTTTCCGGCGGGTCGGTGGTCGGCAGGATCCGCCGGAACCACGAGCGTCGAGTGGTCTCCAGGTAGGTGCGGACCAGGATCTGCCGGACGTAGCCGTCGAGCGACGCCGAGCCGCCGACGCTCTGCCACTTCAGGTACAGCTTGATCAGCGCGTCCTGGACGAGCTCCTCCGCGACGTGCCAACTGCCGCACAGGTGGAATGCGGTCCGACGTAACGACAACACCCGCGACTCGACGAACGCGGTGAACTCCCGGTCCTGGGCCTGTCTGGACTTCATGCCTCTATGGATGGGTCGAGACCGCGAAAGGTTGGACCCGCGGTCGGACCGATGCGTGTCGATCCTCACCCTCGGTGGCGGGGACGGTGTGACGCACTCTGAAGCCGTCCTGACACCGGCACCTGCCAACGTCTCGGCATCTCATCAGTCTGGTTCTACGGAGGAGATCTCGATGCGGGGAATGTGGAACTCGTGGAAGGTGCGGCTGCTGGCTGCGGCCGGGGCGGTCTCGGTGATCGGTGCCGCGGTCGCCACACCGGCGATCGCCGGCACGGAGCGGCAGAGCGGCACGGCGGGCCTGGCGCAGTGGTGTGCCGGGAAGTTCGACGAGGCGCAGCGGCACGACATGGAGTCGTTCCGCGACTTCGACCGGGCCGCGTGGGAAGCAGGACACGACGACGACGCGATCGCCATCTACAGCGCCGGCCAGATAGTCCAGGGCAGGGCCGCCATCGGTGAGTCCCAGCGCAACCATTTCAACAACCGCAACGCCACCTGGACGTGGACGGAGAAAACCCGTGCGGTGGACGGCTGCAGCACCGCGACGATCGTGTACGACGCGACCTACGCCATCCCGTCGCAGGGCTTCGTGCTCCGGCAGATCATCAGCGTCACCTACACGTTCAAGCACGGTAAGTGGCTGACCGTCATCGACCAGGGGACGCCGATCCCCGTGTCGTAGGCGTCGGCGCCGCTGCCGCGTGGTGCTGTCATCACACCGAGGCGTGCATCGGATGTCCGAGCCGGCGATGGCGTTGCTGAGCGCGGACACCGGCGACCAGATCTGGACCTCGGCGGTGGAGACCGGCCTCTACACCGTGGTGGCCGCAGCCGTGGCGGCGGCGGAGAGGCTGGAGCGTCCGGGGCCGCCGGCCGGGTTCCGGATTGCTGTGGTGCGGGGAGTACCGGTGTTCCAGCCGCTGACGTCGGTGTGGACGATCGGGCCGGTCGCGATGATGTGGATATACCTGGGCGGTGGGCTGGTCCTGACCGACCGCATACCGGACGGTGCGGTGTCCGTCCCGCTGTACGTCTGGGCACCGTCGCTCGTGGTGCCGATGCATTGGCCGAACGTGACGCTGCGACCGTGTCTGTCACGGTGGGCCTCGACGCGTTTACCCTTCGATCATGGAAGTTGGACCGGGAGCGTCTGGCGGGGTGGGCTCGTCCCACAAGGGTCGAGTCGGTCTCCTGCTCTGGGCTGCCGTCGGAATCGTTTTCTTCCTCGTCGTTGCCTGCTACGCCGGTGCCATCGACCGCTCGTTGCAGATTCGGGGTGTCGCCGCCGATGCACGGGTTGTCGAGGCGATCCGCAGGCCGAAGGGGACCACCGTGACGGTCGAGTTCGTCAGCCGCGACGGTGTTGCCGTTACCGCCGAATGTTCGAGTTGTAGTTCCGATCTCGTCGAGGGCGACATCGTCCAGATCCGCTACGACCCGGCCTTCCTCGACAGTGATGTGGAAGCCGTCGGCAACCGTGGCCACCGGCGCATGGCGCTGTTCGCGCTGGCGATGGTCGCATGCCTGTCCGTCGTTGCTGGTGTCACCGCCACACGGCTACGGAGGCGCTGAGAGGTTTCCGTGTCGTCCGAAGGCGATCCGCTGCCGGTGGGTTGGGGGCTGTGGCGGGCGCGGTGGCTGCTGGTGCGCTGCGGCGGGGCGGTGTTGTCCCGGTGGGAGATCGTCGTGATGGCGCTGTTCCCGCCGGCCGTGCTGCTGGTGGCAGTTCATGTCCTGGAGGAGACGGGTCCTGCCATCCAACCGCCGAGCCCGCCGCGCACAGCCCAGTCCGATCACGTGATTGCGTCTGCGTCGACGACTTCGACCGTTCCACGCCGCAATCTGGACAGACGCGGTCCGTTGCCGGAAGGTAGCGAGGAGCCGGGTCGACTTGCGGCGAGGCGGCTGGAGGGTGGGCGCGGTTCGGGCGGTCGAGCTCGTGCTATCCCGGTGGCATGAGCCAGAGTGCGGCGCGGACGGCGAGCGCCGTGCCGATTATGCGAAGAATGATCCGTCGCCAGTGGTGACCCTGGACATCATAGCCACGGAAGAGCCACGGATGATGGTCATCCGCTCCCTTCACGTACAGGTAGACCGCATCGTTGAGGAGCCATGCGGCGACCGCCGCCGCGAGCACCGCGAGGCTACCGCGGGCCGGCACCGGCCACCCCGGACCCACGTAGCCAAGGAGGACAGCCACGTCTGCCGCGATCAGGCCCACACCGAGCACGGCGCAAATCAGTTTCTCGAAGACGAACAGCGAGTTGGGCAGGTCACGGAAGAGAAGGAACAGGGAGATCCATAAGACGGCCACCTGAGACGCCAGGAGCGCCAGCCACCCGGTCCACGTCATCCGAGCCGCCTGGGCGAGACTCGGTTGACACGCCCGCACTTCGCTACCACGCGGAAATCATAGTTGCCGTCGTCAATGTCGGGCGCAGCGTGGGGACCGATGGAACACTTCGCCCGATGGAGGGTGCGCCCAGGGCCGAGCCGCTGCCCTTCTCCGGACGGACAGCCGGGGTGCATGCCGCCGGAAACCACCTGTCGTCCAGCGGATACATCCGGGAGAAGGACCCCGCACAGCCGCACTCGGCGGGCGGCCGGCAGATTCCGACATGCGTCGGCGCCCCGATCAACGTGCGACGCGATCGGCGCCGCGATGTTGCCGCTCCAGGCCAGGTCGTGGGCGTTCGCCCGGCCGGCCGGTGGCTGGTGGCCGCGTTTGCTTACGCGGATCAAGGAACGCAACGGTCACCTCGACCCGGCCATGAACCCGGCGCTGCGGACCTACGGACCGGCGGTGTCGGCAGTCGCCGTCGGCCTGTTCGGGCTCGGGGTGCTGTCGTCGGTCGATCCCGGTCTGGCGATGGCCATGCCGCCTGTGCCCGACGAGCCGGGACGTGGTGGCCGCGGTCGTGCGCGGTGGGCGCATGGGTCCGCCGGCGGCGGCGGGTCGTTCGGGCCCGTCCCGCTGCCCGGTGACGGTATCGACGGCCGGCCGCTACAGGTTCACGGGTGACACGCCGTCGCGGGTCTCGATGGGCACGGCATCACCATGAACAACACCGAGCCAGCGGCCTGCGCACCGGGCCCGCTCCCCGGCGGCCGGGTCCACACGGCCGGGCCGCTCCCGGTACGAGCACGCGCCGGGCTATAAAGCAAGGGTGACCGAGCTTCCCCGGAGTACCCCCGCCGCGCAGGGCATCGACGCCGCTGGAATCGACGCGTTGCTCGCGGCGCTGACGTCGATGCCCGATGTGGAGCCGCACAGCCTGATGGTGCTGCGACACGGTCGCGTAGTCGCCGAACGGTGGTGGTGGCCGTACCGGCCCGAGACGCCGCAGCTGGTGTACTCGCTGAGCAAGAGCTTCACGTCGGCCGCGCTCGGGTTGGCGGTGGCCGAAGGGCTGATCGACCTCGATGCGCCCGCGCTGTCGTACTTCCCCGAGTTCGACACCCGGGTCACCGATGCCTGGTCACGGTCAGTGCTGGTGCGGCACCTCGCGTCGATGGCCAGCGGCCACGAGGAAGACACGATCGAGCCGGCGCTGCGGGCCGGCATGGGTGACATGGCGCTCGGCATGTTCCTGCTGCCGCCCACGTTCGAGCCGGGCGCGGTGTTCGCGTACAACCAGCCGTGCACCTACACGATCGCGGCGATCATCGAGCGGACCAGCGGCGTCACGCTCACGGAGTTCCTACGGCCAAGGCTGTTCCAGCCGCTGGGAATCCATCGGTACGGATGGTCGACCGACCCGGTCGGGCGCACGCTCGGCTTCACCGGACTCCATGTTCCGACCGAGGCGATCGCCAAGCTCGGCCAGCTCCATCTCGACGGCGGCCGGTGGCAGGGTAAGCAGATCCTGCCCGAGGGCTGGGTCGCCGAGGCCACCCGGGCGCACGTGGCCACCAACCCGGCCGGCACCACCGGCGACTCGGACTGGGACCGGGGCTACGGCTTCCAGTTCTGGCGCAGCCGTCACGGCTACCGCGGTGACGGGGCCCTCGGCCAGTTCATGGTCGTCCTGCCCGAGGCCGACGCGGTCGTGGCCCTCACCTCGCAGAGCCCCGACATGCAGGCCGTGCTCGACGCGATGTGGGCTCATCTGCTGCCGGCCATTGATGTGGGGTCCGGGCCGTCGTCGGCGGACGGTTCGTCGGGACCGGACGAGCTCGTCCGCCCCGTCGGCGACGGCACCTCGCGCGAGATCCCGGAGGGGACCTATGGCCCGGGCACCGACAACGAGATCGAGGCGCTGCGCACCGTCGGGATCCGTGCGGAACAGCTCGTGCTCGACGACGGCGAGGAGCTGACCGCGGCGATCGGCGGCCCGGCCAGCTGGACCGTCGGCGACGAACCGCTGGCGACGGCGTACGCATGGTCCGGCGACACCCTGCTGATCGATGTGGTGTTCCTCGAGAGCCCGCACCGGCTCCAGTTGACCCTGGACCCGGCCGCCCGTACGTTCACCGCCCGCTGGCAGACGACCCCGCTCGGCGTATGGGCCATGCGGTCCCTCCGAATGCCCTGACGTGGCCGGCACCGTGCGAGGTGACCCGGCCCGACGCACCGGAGATGCTGGTCCGCACTCTCGATGTCGGCAGCTCAGAGCCCGTTCCTCCTCGTTCAGGGATCCGGCCTGGAGAGCCCCGACGCCGTCCGGCCGGTTCCGGGGCTACCCTCGCTGCATGAGCGGCGGCGGTCCTGCCCGTCCCGGCACTGCCTTCCTGGCACGGCCGGGTCGGCCCGCCGTGGTCGCCGCGTCTCTCGGTGAGCTGGCCGGGCCCCATCACGGTGTGGTCGAGCTGCCGCAGCGGTTGATGTGGAGTCCCGACCGCAGCTTCGACCTCGACGATCCTGACCAGCTGCGGTGGATGTACGAGAACGTGCTTCGCGAGGCGATCCGCACCGAGGAACTGCGGCGGTGGCTCAACGCGGGCCTACTGGTCCGGGTGTGGCGGTCGCTGAACCTGCCGCGCGGGGTGCGCCAGGCGTGGGAGGCGCGCCATCCCGGCCTCCGTCCCGCGGTGTGAGCGCAGCTGATCCGGATTTCTTGCGGAATGTTGCCCGCGTGGCGTTGGGCGTGGCGACCCGGTACGGGTTCGCGCGCGATCGTCGTCGCGAGAGCTTCGACGTGGGCGACAGAGTGGTGCTCCTCCCGGCTCCGAGGTAGCCGAGACACCTGCCGGGGTGCGGTGGGCGGCGCCGGGCAGGCGGCAAAAGGTCGCGCATCGGTCTGGAGGTGATGTCGATGAGCGTGGCGCTACTGGATCATCCGGGCCGATGGAGCGAAGAGCAGTACTTCGCGCTCGGTGCGACGCCGAACAGGATCGAGTTGATCGATGGGGGACTGTGGGTCAGCCCGGCACCGAATAAGCCACATCAGGACATCTCCTTCCTCCTGATGGCCGGCATTCGCCCTGCGGCCCGGGCCGTTGGCCTGCGCGCGTACCAAGCGGCCAATGTCCGGCTCCGTACCGACCGGATCGTCATTCCTGATCTTGTGGTGGCGGACACGGATCCCAAGGGTGGCGTGATCGAGGCGTCCGAAGTCGCCGTGATCTGCGAGATCGTCTCGCCGAGCAACGCCGCGAATTGACCGATTTCGAGTCGGTGGTCTTGCGCATGTTCCGTCTGGAGGGCGAGCACCACGTCGAGGACGCCATGGTGCCGTTCGGCGCCATCCTGACTCTCGACGACCCGTTCCGCTGTGAGATTGACACCAGAGCTCTCGGGGACCCCCACGGGGCATCGGGACCCAGAGCTCCTTTCCGTCCGGCGCGGTGATCGGCTGACCCGGTCGCTGCATCGCTCGGCGCTCCGGTCCCGTCGCCGTGTTCGCCGACGCCGACGCCGACGAACTGTGCCGGATGGACCACCGAGCTCTTGCTGCGCACGGTGACCGGCGAACGCCTGCGCCGAGCCCGGGCCGGGCCGGTCTGGACTTGTCCATCCGGACCGAGATCGCCGGCCTGCTCGCGTGACCTGACCGACCGACCGGCGACGCCACCACCTACAACGCCACCACCTGTGTGGTCGCGGGGCGTCCGCTGCGAAGGCTGGTTCGTGTTGGTGGTTCGCCCCGTCGTAGGAGGCGGCGATAGCGACTGGCACAACACCGACGCGCCGCGGGCACGGTCGTCGTGGGACTCGGTACGCATGACCGCGTCGACCGCGGCCCACCACCGGTCCAACGGCTCGCCGCCGGCGGACGGCTCGGCAACCGCGCGGGCCGGACGCCGTCGGCAACGCGAATCTGGTCGGCCTCGGCCCGGAGGGGCCATCGCCCCGTCTGCTCAGGCTACGGGACCGTCCAGGTCCGCCGGCGCGGTGCGTGGTCGGCCGGGAAACGGCGCCGCGCAATTCACAGAGCCGTGCAGAGCTGGCCGTTGAGGCGCCAGCCGGTGGGCGGCACCGGTGCGCCGTCGTACCGGATCACGAACGGCAGCTGTTTGCGGCCTCCGCTGGGGAATCCGCCGGACCAGCCGGAATAGGCGTAGACCAGCTCGTTGCCGAGTTGTACGAAGTTCCAGCTCGCCATGGGGTCGTTGTGTTGTCCGGGTGGCAGCGTCGCGCGGATCGTGTGCACGTCTACCGACCCGCCCGTGTTGACGATGGTCAGTACGGCTGAGTATCGGCCGCCGCCCGCCTGCGTGATCTGTACCGCTGCCCGGCACGAGCCGCCGGGCAGCGGCGGCGTGCGGACGTTCACGGGCGCTGACGGGGCCGACCGGTTGCCGGCGTGGTCGACCGCGACGAGGTGGAACTCGTAGTCGTAGTCAGGCAGCGTGCGGGTGTCGGTCCAGGTTGTTCCCGGGTTGCCCGGGTACACCACGGTGACGGAGTGCAGCACGGTCTGGCCGAAGCCTGACAGGTAGACCAGGTAGCGGTCGATTCCGCTGTCGTCGAGGGACGCGGCCCAGGTCAGGGTCAGCCGGCCCGGCGCCACGTCGGTCACCACCGGTGTTCCCGGTGCCGTCGGGGGGTTCGACTCGACCGGTGCCGACGGGGTGCGGAACGTCACCGCGGGGGAGCGTAGGCCGTTGTGTCCGGCCTGCGGTCGTACCCCGATGACGAACGTGTAGGAGGTGTTCGGGGCGAGCGACGCCAGCCGCAGCGACGTGGTGTAGCTGCCGTTGTACGTGTGCTCCTGGCCGTCGACGATCCGGTAGATGTCGTAGTACGCCGGTGCCGGGTCGGTATCGGGCGGCTGCCAGGTCAGCAGGGCGCTGTTGAGGGTCAGCTCACTCACCGTCGGCGGGCCGGGAAATCGTGGCGGGGACGCGTCGGCGCGGCCAGGCGTCGACGTGACCAGGACGAGCAGCGATGTGGCGACAACCGTTCCGATGCGTCTCATTGCGTTCGCTCCACCGGGGGATCCGTGGCCCCGCCGGACCGGCGGAGTGACGCCATCAGAATATAGAAGAATGCCGATCAACGGGGTTGTGCGTGACCCGGCGCTGCTGCCCGTGTGGTGGCGTCAGGTCCGCCCGGGGTCGGACCTGCCGCGCTGGCTCACGGCGCCCGACGAAGGCTGGTGTGTGGTCCGGCCTGATGACAGACAGCGGCCTGAACAGCCTGATCCGGGCAGTCATCTGCGCGGCACGGGCGCCGGCAGCGCGTCGTCGCTCACGGCGACGAGTCTGTCCAGGCCGGCGGCCGTCACGACCAGACGGGCGGCGGGCGACGGGCGATGGAGCAGCAACGCGGCGGAACCATGCTCACCTCGGGTCACGACTACGGCGGGCCTGTTCTCGTCCTTCCCGGGTGGTGTGCGGCCCACGCCTGTCTGCGTCGTTCTCCTTCCTCTACGACGTCAGGCCGGGGGCTCGCGCACGACCTGCCACTGCCGCCAGGCGAGCTCCGGCTCCAGGTCGGCGTAGCCGCGGCTGCGTTCGAGCTTCTTCGCGTCGTCGTGGGTCATCATGATGCAGGCGCCCCGGTCGGTGAGGTTCTCGACCTCGTCCCGGCGCAGGGGTCGGCCAGCGTTCTGCTCGGCGGCGGTGAGGACGGCGACCAGCGCGGGAATGAACACCGGTCGCAGGTCGCTCCTCGGATCCGCCGTACCTCCCTCGGCGCCCAGACGCCAGACGCCGAAAGGGTTGTGGCACGGGTGCCCCGGCGGATATCCGTCATCGGGCCAGCGCTCGAGGCGGCGGCGGGGGGTCTGCGCGTCGGGCGCGAACGTGTCGCCGCTGACCAGCACCGGATCCTCCGCCAGCTGATAGACGTTGAGGGGGCCGAGAAGCTCGTCGGCGTCGGACGGAGGGGCCTGGATCTGCGCGTCCGGCAACCCGAACGCGTGCATGCCGCACGACCGCGATCCGTCGCCGTCGCGCAACGTGACCACGGCGCAGCGGTAGAGCATCCACGGGTCACCGCTGTGGAGGACGCGGATCCAGTGCGCGACGGACCAGCCCAACTTCGACTGCTCGAGTCGTACCCCCAGCGCTCCGGCGTCGCCCAGTGCGCCGATCAGGGCGGCCAGTGCCGGCGCCGCGGCATCGAGATACACCGGTAGGTCGAGGACCAGGGCGCTGCCGGCGTCGGCGACGGCGCTCTGCTCCTGCGCCGACATCGTGCCGTACCCGAACGCCTCGCCGAACGAACCGTCGTTGTCCACCCACTCGACCGTCGCGTGGAAGTCGAGGGCCTGCGAGGTGAGCGAACGGTCGTCCAGCGTCACGCCGGCACGTGCGAGTGCCGCCTGCCACCGGGCCATCGTCGCCGCGACCCCGGGGACGAACAGCCGAACGCGATCTTCTGTCACGTCGCGGAGGGTAGTACCCGCCGCGTCCTCGACGCATCGCAGCGGCCGTTTCCCCGGTAAAGGATGGATTTGTCCTCGGCCGTTCGGGCGGTGAGACACTCGTCCGTTCGGTGGGATCTACCACTGTAAATGCGGACATCTGCCACGGTGCGACCTGACCGCGCGGGCATCCGCCGCTACGGTCGCACCTGGCCCGTACGTCGATGAAGGGTGATGGGTGTCCGACCACCACGACGCACGACACGACGCGGATGACACCGACGTCGTGCCCCCACGGCCCTGGCTCGCCCGATCGCGCGTGGTCGTCGCGGCCGGCGCCGTCTTTCTCGCTGTGGTCGGCGGCGTCACGGCCGTCTCGCTCGGCCTCGGCTCCAACCCCGATCGGACCAGCGCAGGCGCGAACGCGGCCGACACGGCCCGCGAGGACGAGCGCGCCGCGCGCAACAACATGCGGGACTCGGGGACGGTCGGTCCCAGCGAGGTGACCCCGTCGGCGGCCAGTTCCGGCCCGAGCCGAACCCCGAGCCGGACCCCGAGCCGTTCACCCAAGAAGTCGACCTCGGCCGGTACCGGCAGCAGCGGCTCGTGCGGCGTCTCGTTCTACTCCACCGGCTCGACGACGGCCAACGGCGAACGCTTCGACCCGGACGGCCTGACCGCCGCGCACAAGACCCTGCCGTTCAACACCAGGATCCGGGTGACCAACCCGTCGAACGGCAAGTCGGTGGTGGTGCGGGTCAACGACCGTGGCCCGTTCGTCGGCGGCCGGTGCATCGACCTCGCGCGCGGTGCGTTCGCGCAGATCGCGTCCCTCGGAGCGGGCGTCATCACCGCCCGGTACGAGGTGCTGAAATGACGCCCTCGTCGCGGTGGGCGCGAAGTTCGCGACGCACCGGTGACGGTCCCGGCGATTGGCCTCCCGGCGCCGGACCTGCCGTTCCCGGCCGCGGCTGCCGCCGTCGCACTTCAGTACGAGGTAATGACCGGGTGCCGAGGGCCAGGGGGAGCAGGCCGAGGTAGGGGACGGCGCTGTCGGGCGGAAGGAAGCGCCCGCGGCGACTGCCGCGGCGAGGATCCGGTCGGGGCGCAGCGTTTCCGGAGCGGTCCGCGCCGCGTCGGGCGTGGAACATCCCGGTGGCGGCACCGGCCTTGGTGCGGCAGGCGTCCGCGATATTCAGCATGGGTAGGAGTGGCTGACGTCGGGGCCGTGCCCGCACCTCTCCGCGGCCGAAGGTCGATACGTACGAACCTGATCTCGCGCGTCCGAATCCGATCATCCGGCCCTTTCGAGCCATTCGCTCTAGCGCATGCGCATGGACCACTCGGGTTATATCGGTGGGACCGAGTGCGTCGGAGGGACGACATTCACAATGGCTGACCGCTTGAACATTCGTATGAGCCATCCGCAAGGCGTCCTGATCGGTCCGAACGGACGCCAGGAAAACAAGTGGCAGATCATTCTGAATCCGAGGATCGCCATCCTGGCGATCGTCGTCGCGGCTGTTCTGGGCGTCGCCGTCATCTGGGTGCTGCAGCAGGGTAAGGGCCCGGATGTGCGGCTGGTGGCCATGCGTCTGGGACCGCCGGCGGTGGTCGACGGTACCGGTTTCGAGTCCGGAACCCGGGGTGACGGAACGGAGTATCGCGAGGATTACGGCCCGAGCCCGATCGATGCTACTCCGATCGACATCACCCTGAAGAACAGCGGCGCGACGTCGGCGGTGGTGCTCGAGGCGCAGGTGACGATCGTCTTCGGGAAGGAGCTGGAGGACTGTGCGCAGACCGGCGGGCCGCTGCAGGTCGAGGCCGACTACGACGTCAAACTGCCCCGCGGCCTCACGGCCGTCCCACTCACGGTGACCCGTGAGATGCGGTTCGAGGTGGAACCGCATGCGTCGGAGCGGTTCACGTTGACCGTCGGCCCTGAGACCCAGGGTGTCGAATCGTGGGACGCCCGGGCGTATGTCGCAGACGTTTCGCTGAAACTCGACTACACCGCCGAGCCCTTGACGGTGGGTCGTGCGGCTTGGATGACGAGGGCCGGCGACGGCTTCAGCAATCTGAGCCAGGGCATCGGCGGAATAGCGACGGACTGTCTCCGGACGAACAGCCAGACGATGTCGACGTTCGGCGCTCTCGGCGGGGTTCGTTCCGATGAGGCGGGTGCTCTCATTAAGCGCTATTCGCACCTCACGGCGCCCAATGGCGACGTCCGTCAACCGGTGTGTTCGTACACGCGGGCAGGCGCCGTTTCGCATGTCTGCGCCCTGTACACCAAGGACTTCTTCATGGCCTCGGTCGGCCCGGACGGCGGGGCCGCGGCGCAGGGCAGCCGGGTGCTGGTGCGCCTGGCCACAAAGAGCGGCGAGGTCAGGCACATCGTGCAGTGTCGGCTCACCGAAGACAGTGAAACGCATGAGCAGCAGATCGAGGCCCCCGGCACGGTGTCGGCGGCGGCCGGCTCCTGCAGCGAGTACGACCCCGACTACGGCACCGCGTGGGTCTTCGCCTACCCATCGACCGAACTCGCGGAAGGCGCAATGATGATCATTGCGGAGCTGCTCGGACCGGGCGAGCAGCCCGATGTCAAAGCGGTCCCCACCGACCAGGCAGCCGCCATCCTTGTCAACCGCATGGGTTGAAGCGTCGTCGTCGCGGGCGGCGATAATGCTGCCGCCTCGGTCGGCCGTGCGTCAGGTTGAGCAGGCCGTCAGCGGTCACTGGAAACGATCGAAGGGCGGGCGGTCGTCGCCATGGAAGAGCGGCGTCGCACGGGAATCCGGGTGGTCACTCCTTTCAGCGGGTGTACGCCTGGCTGACCGATGTCGTCCGCGGGTACCACCGCGACCACGGCATCGGGGCGAACCGCACGTTGCTCGAGTGGATCCAGGCGCCCGGTAGGGGCTGTCGTCGACGCGGGAGGAGATCCGGTCCCGGTCGCCGGCCGGATCGGAGGTCGGCGTCCTGGCGGCCTTATCGTGTTGTCGTGGATGACATCACCGCTCTGATCCTTGAGGATCACCACCGGTTCCGAGTCGGGTTTGCCAGGCTGGACGACGCGAGGTCGCCGCAGGAGCTGGAGGCGATCTGGACGCCGCTGGCACTGCATCTCGACATCCACGCCGATGCGGAGGAGGAGATCCTTTACCCGCATCTGCTCAAGGACGCGGGCGGCGACAACGCGAAGGAGGAGACCGACGACGCGATCCGCGACCACAACAAGATCCGGGACGGGATCGATGAGGCGAGCAGGCACCCGGTGGGCTCGGACGCCTGGTGGAAGGGGGTGTGGAAGGCGCGCACCGAAAATAGCGAGCATCTGGCCGAAGAGGAGGACGAGGTGCTTCCCGACTTCCGTAAGCATGCGAGCCGGGAGCTGCGCCTGGAACTCGGGGCACGCTGGCTGCGCTTCTTCGGGGAGCATCCGCAGGGACGGGGCCTGTCGTTCGTCGACAAGGACCCGGCCAGGTACATCGAGGAGAACAGCTAGAGCCGACTCCCGTCGGCGCCTGCGCTAGTCCCTGACCACGAACTCCAGCTCACCGACGGGGTTGGCGAACTCGCTGATGCGCAGGGACACCTGCATCCGCCACGTCCCTGTCACCGGGAGAACGACCTGTGCTGTATAGATACCCGGCGATACCTGTGTCAACGGGACGGCGCCGAGCGTGGCACGGTCGGAGGACAGGCGTACGACCGGGGGTGCGACACCCTCGACGGGTTCACCGGCCGCGGAGGTCAGTCGAAGCGTGACGGTGTTGGCGCCGCGGACGAGTGGTGTGAGGGAAGCCCGCACCGTGATGGTGCCCAGTGTGGTGGTGTGCGTGTCGGGACTTGTCCCGGCCGCCGCCCTCGCCGGCGGGGAGTCGCCCGCGGGACTTGTGTCGACGAGAAAGCCGGTGATGAGCAAGGCGCAGGCGAGGACCGTGCCCTCGAGCGCGGCGGCGCGCACCACCGGTCGGGAGTGCGCCTGTCGGTCGGTCCTGCTGGTGGCCCGCGTGAGTCGGGGGAGGAGCGACCACCTGTTCCACGCCGCGATGAGGAGAGCGCACAGCACGATGGCGACCTTGGCCAGTACCAGCTGGCCGTAGCTGGTGTCGAGGAGAGCCGTCCAGGACCCCAGGATCTGCCATACGAGCAATGAGCCGGTGGCGACCAGGGCCGCGAGGATGCCGGCGGCGGCGGTGGAGAACCGGGTGAGCACCGCGGCCGCGGCGGCACCGCGACCGGACAGGTCGGGCAGTGTCAGCACCAGGCCGGCGAGTCCGCCGAGCCAGACGCTGCCGGCGAGGAGGTGCAGGGCGTCGGCGCCGATGGCGAGGAGTTCCGGGCTCGCCGCGCGGGTGTGCCCGACCAGGGCGGGGGCGGTGACGGCGATCGCGGCGGCCGCCACCACGGCGATGCGCCGTCGTCGCGAGGGCGACCCGGCGCCGGGCAGGGCCACGGTCAGCGCCAGTCCGCTGACGACGACCGTGGCGACGGCGTACTCGGTGAGCGGCAGCGATGACCAGGTTGCGCCGCGGAGGAGCAGATCCGGCCCGCCACCGAGCAGATACAGCGCCGTGATCGGCGGTACCGCGAGCCATGCCGCGGCCGCGACAGCCGCGGCGGCACGGGCGACGGCGGCCAGGCGGCGTCTCGGGCGGTCGGTGCGGCGGTCGGTGCGGCGGTCGGTGCGGGGGTCGGTGGGGAGGAACAGGGCGGCGAACGCCGCCAGCCCGGTGGCGAGAAGGAGCCCGACGTAGCCCACCGCGTGGGCCAGGGTGAGCGCCCAGGGAACCGTCGGAACGCTGCTCGACCCGGTCGACGGCGGGGTGACGGCGGGGGTGGGCGCGCCGACGGAGAACGTGAGGGAGCCGCTGATGGGGTGCCCGTCGTCGGAGACGACCCGCCAGGTGACCACGGTCGTGCCGTCGACCAGCGGTTGGGACATGACCACGTCGAGGTCGGTACCCGTGACCGTCTGTCTGGTGTGGACGAGCCCACCCCGAGCGTCGAATACCTGGACGCCGCCCGGGACGCCGTTCACCACCTCGTTGAACCGGAACAGGATCCGGTCGGGGGCGGTCTGCAGCACCGCACCCTGGGCCGGGTCGGTGCTGATGAGGCGGGCGTGTGCGTGCGCCGGCTGGGGGAAGCCGAGCAGCATCGCGGGTACGACGGCCAGGACCAGCCCGAGTCGCCGCGCTGCCCGGTAGGCGATGTTCGTCGGCGCCGTCGAGCGGGGGCCGTGCCACCACCGAACTGAACTGCGCCACATGTCGCATCCTCGATCGCGGGCCGGGGTCACGGTGATTCGACCAACAGGCTGAATCGATGTCAAGTATGTGAACTGACCGGCGGTGCATTGCGGCTCCCTGAACGACACGATAAGTTCGTTCACGCTGGTGAACTGAGGTCCATATCGTGAACGGCCAGCAGGAGAGGGGCACCATGCCGAACATCACCGTCGAACTGCTTGCGGGCCGGTCCCTGGAGCAGCGCAAGGCCTTCGCGCGGGCCGTGGCCGACAGCGCCGTCGAGATTCTCGGAGCCCGCCTGCAGGACGTCCGCATGGTGTTCACCGAGATCACCGCGGACGACGTGGCCAACGGAGGCGTGCTGGCCAGCGAGGACGCCTCGCGCGCCGGTGTGGTGGCAGCGCTCAAGCGGCATTGAGATCGGATGGGCCGACCGTCGACACGGTCGGCCCATCGTCGTCAGCGGGCCAGTCTGTTGTCGCGCATCGCCGACAGGCGGGCCTTGACGCTCAGCAGGGTCTCGACGATGAAGTCCTCCCGGCCCTGCTTGAGCCGGCTGATCGGGACCGCGATACTGAGCGCGTCGACCGATCGACGCGAGAAGGGCAGCGCGACGCCGAAGCAGCGCACCCCCAGGCACGACTCCTCGCTCTCCTCCGCGTAGCCGAGCTGGGCGGCCTTGTCGATGATCGCGAGAAGGGCGTCCCGGTCGGTGATCGTCTGGGAGGTGATGGACTTGATCTCGTGCGGCACGAGCTTGTCGCGCACGTCCTCGGGCATCTCGGCGAGCATCGCCCGACCGAGGGCCGTGCTGTAGGCGGGCAGGCGGCGACCCACGGCCGAGTACATGCGTAACGGATGCTTGGACTCGCGCTTCGCGGTGTAGATGATCTCCGCGCCCTCCAGGCGACCCAGGTGCACGGTCTCCTCGGTGGCAGCAGCGATCTCGTCCATGACGGAGTTGGCGCGCGAGAGCACCGGGTCGCCGTCGAGATAGGCGGAACTGACCGTCAGCGTGTGGACCCCGAGCCGGTAGATGCTGCCGGTCTGGTCGGTGTCGAGCCATCCACGTGCGCACATGGTGCGCAGTAGCGCGTGCAGGCTGCTCTTCGGAATCCCGAGGCGCGTCGCCAGCTGCAGCTGGGTGCCGGGGCCGTTGGCGGCGATGTCGTCCAGCACGTCGAGGACGCGCGCAGCCGACTTGACCTGCGAAGTGGCGGAGCTCCCTCTGCCCGCTCTCTCCGTATCCACCGAGGCCTCCTCATCGATCATGCGCATGCACCCCGAGTACAACACTAAATCACAGTTCACATAGAGGAACCAGTTTCAGCCCCTTGACCTGTGATCGGAGCCATAGGTATGGTCCGCTCAGTTCACGTAGCGGAACACGGTTCACAAACGAGGAGCAAGTTTTGATCGAAACGAGGTATTCCGCATCGCCTTCCGAGGTGGAGACGGCGACGAATGCGGACCTGCGGAAGAACTTCCTCGTGGAGCGCCTGTTCAGCACCGGCGAGGTGCACGGGGTGTACACCCACGACGACCGGCTGGTCGTCGGCGGGGCGGTTCCCGGTGCCGGTCAGCTCGAACTGCCGGCCTGGGACGTCCTGGGCACCCCGTCACATCTGGCCCGCCGCGAGCTGGGCATCGTCAACGTCGGCCAGTCCGGTCACGTGCTGGTCAACAGCGAGAAGTTCGAACTCGACCACCTCGACGGCCTGTTCGTCGGCCGCGGCAACGAGGTCGTCTTCGCCGGCGCCGACGCCGCGTTCTACTTCGTCTCCGCCCCGGCGCACGCGGTCTACCCGACCACCCTGCTGAGCCACTCGGCGATCGAGCCGGTCAAGCTGGGCACGCCGCAGAGCGCGAGCGAACGCAGCCTCTACCGGTACGCCTGGGGCCAGGAACTGCAGACCTCGGTGCTCCAGTTCGGCGTGACCGTCATCGCCGACGGCTCCGTGTGGAACACCTTCCCGCCCCACCTGCACGACCGGCGCACCGAGGTCTACCTGTACGTCGATCTCGACGAGAACGACCGGATCTTCCACCTGATGGGCCGGCCCGGCGCCGCCCGTCACCTCGTCGTCCGCGACCGCGAGGCCGTCATCTCACCGCCGTGGTCGATCCACTCGGGCGTCGGCACCGGCTCGTACGCGTTCATCTGGGCGATGGGCGGGGAGAACAACGACTACACCGACCTGACGCCGGTGGCGTTGGAGCAGCTGTGATCACCCACCCCGAGGCCGCGCTCAGGTCACCGTTCGACCTGAGCGGCCGCTGCGCCGTGGTGACCGGCGCGGGCCGCGGTCTGGGACAGGCCATCGCCCAGGGTCTCGCCCGGGCCGGCGCGGACCTGGTTCTCCTGGGCCGGCCGGGGAGCCAGTCGTCCACGCGCGACCAGGTGGCCGACCTCGGCCGTGACGTGGAGGTCGTCGACCTCGACGTCGGCGACCACGATGCCATCGGGCGGGTCGCCGCCGAGATCAACGGCAACCGTCAGGTGGACATCCTGGTCAACAACGCCGGCATCATCGACCGCCAGGACTCGGTGGACGTGAGCCGGCAGTCGTGGAACCGCGTGCTGGACACCAACCTCAACGGCCTGTTCTTTCTCTGCCAGGAGTTCGGACGCCCGATGGCCGGGCGGGGGCACGGCAAGATCGTCAACGTCGCCAGCCTGCTGTCCTTCCAGGGCGGCATCCGCGTGGCGTCGTACGCCGCCAGCAAGCACGGCGTCGCCGGAGTCACCAGGGCCCTGGCGAACGAGTGGGGGCCGCTCGGCGTGCAGGTCAACGCCATAGCGCCCGGCTACATCGCCACCGACAACACGACTGCGCTGCGTGCCGACCCGGACCGTTCCCGGTCCATCCTCGAACGCATCCCTGCCGGTCGATGGGGGGATGCCTCCGACATCGCAGGAGCAGCGGTCTTTCTGAGTTCCGCCGCCGCCGACTACGTCAACGGCCACGTGCTGGTGGTCGACGGCGGCTGGATGGCCCGCTGACCACGGCCTCCACCGCATCTCTCTATGTGTGCCAACCCGCCGGATCCCCCCGGCACTGAAGAGATCGAGTATGACCATGAAGATCACCACCCGTCCCGCCGCAACGTTACTGAGCCTGACCCTGCTGGCCGCCGCCCTGGCCGGCTGCACCGAGGAACAGGCCGGAGGAGCCGAAGCCGCCAGCGAGGGCGCCTGCAAGCCGTCCGACGTCAAACTGGTGGGTCAGGTCCGCAACGAGTCCAACCCCTACGAAGCCTCGTGGCTCGCCGGCGGCGACGCCTTCGCCAAGTCGGTCGGCCTCACCCAGGAGCGCCTCACCTACGCCGGTGACTCGACCAAGCAGCAGGAACAGATCAACCAGATCCTCGCCCGCGACACCGAGTGCCTGGTCATGAACGTGCTTCCCAACGGTGACTCGGACACCGCGCCGATCGTCAAGGGCGCCGACCGGGCCGGCGCCTACCTCGTCACCCAGTGGAACAAGCCGGCCGACCTGAAGCCGGCCGAGTACAAGACCTGGGTCAGCCACATCACCTACGACGGCGTCGAGTCGGGCCAGCAGATCGGTGACGCGCTCATCAAGACGATCGGGGGCTCGGGCGGCATCATCGCGCTGCAGGGCGTCCTCGACACCGCGGCCGCCAAGGACCGGTTCGCCGGCCTCCAGGCATCGCTGAAGAAGAACCCCGGCGTCCAGCTGCTCGACCAGCAGGCGGCCAACTTCTCCCGCGCCGAGGCGCTCACGGTGACCAAGACGCTGCTGACCAAGCACGGCGACAAGGTCAAGGGCATCTGGGCCGCCAACGACGACATGGCGCTCGGCGCTCTGGAGGCACTCCAGCAGGCGGGTCTCACCGGCAAGGTGGCCGTCGTCGGTATCGACGCCGTTCCGGACGCCGTCCGCGCGGTCCAGAACGGAACCATGGCCGCCACCGTCTCCAGCGACGGCACGTGGCAGGGCGGGATCGGTCTGGCGATCGGCTTCTGTGTCGCCACCGGCAAGCTGGCGGTCAAGGACATCGCTCCCGACAACCGCGCGTTCTTCGCCGAGCAGTTCCTCATCACCAAGGACAACGCCGCCGACTTCGCCGCGCCGAAGACCAACCCGTCCGACTTCGAGTGCGGCAACGTCTTCAACCGTGTGGCCGGGCCCTTGAAGTGACCGTGCAATCCGAGGTCGTCGACACGTCTCGCCGCCACCCGCGGCGGGGCGTGTCGTTCCGGGACGCCGGTCCACCGGCCGCTCTGGTCGTCATCTTCGTGTTGTTCGCGGTCCTGAGCCCGCAGTTCCGCAGCATCGACAACGTCCAGAACATCATGGACGCCGCAGCGGTGCTCGCCGTCGTCACCTGCGGCATCACGTTCGTGCTGATGATGGGGTCCATCGACCTGTCGGCCGCCGGCGTGATGGGTGCCTCGGCCCTGACCGTGTCGCTGCTGGTGGCCAACAACCGCACCGACAACGACTTCGGGCTCCTCGGTATCGCGGTCGCCATCGTGCTGGGCTGTGCGTTCGGCTGCCTGAGCGGACTGGCACTGGTGCTGCTGAAGGTGCCGTCGTTCATGGCCACCCTGGGGGTGTCGGCCGTCGGGCTCGGCGTCGCCACGCTGATGTTCGCCGGCGTGCAGCCCAACGTCTCCGACCCCATGCTCAAGAGCTGGGCGATCGAGCGTTTCCTCGGGTTCTCCTATCTGACCTGGATCGCCGCAGCGTGCATCCTGGTGGGCTGGCTCGTCCAGCGCTACACCCGGCTCGGCCGGTACGCCTTCGCGATCGGCGGGGCCGAGGAGGTGCTCCTGCTCTCGGGCGTGCGGGTGAAGCCGTACAAGGTCGCGGTCTTCGCGCTGGCGGGCGCCTTCTACGGGTTGGGCGGGGTCATGGTGACCAGCCAGCTCGGCGCCGGCCTCGTCCAGGCCGGCAGCGGATACGACTTCTCGGCCATCACCGCCGCCGTCGTCGGCGGCACCCTGCTCACCGGGGGACGGGGCGGCATCCTGCACTCCGCCGTGGGTGTCCTGCTCGTCATGGTGCTCACGAACGGACTCGTGCAGGTCGGGGTCAGCCCGTACTGGCAGGGCGGGGTCGAGGGCCTCATCGTCGTGGCCGCGGTCGCCGCCGCGGTCATCCCGCAGCGTCGAAGGAACCAGGTGGTCAAGTGAGCGAGACGGTACCCGCCTTGGAGGTCCGGGGCCTCGTCAAGCACTACCCGGGTGTGAAGGCCGTCGACGGCGTCGACCTCGTGGTCCGCCAGCACGAGGTCCTCGGTCTGGCCGGCGAGAACGGCGCCGGCAAGTCCACGCTGCTCAAGGCGCTGGTCGGCCTGGTCTCCCCGGACGCCGGCGAGATCTACGTCCGCGGCCGGGCCGTCAAGCTGCGCAGTGTCGTCGACGCCGCCAACCACGGCATCGGGATGGTCTTCCAGGAGCAGTCCCTGGTGCCCAACCTGACCGCCGCGGAGAACATCCTGCTCGGCAGCGAAGGGGGAGCGGTCCGTCGGGGTGTCTACCGCTGGGAGACCATGCGCCGCCTGGCCCAGGAGCAGCTCGACAAGATCGGTTCGACGATCGACCCGCTCGCCCGTACCGACACGCTCACCTTCGCCGACCGGCAGATGGTCGAGATCGCGAAGGTGCTGCGCATCGAGGAGCGCAGCCAGCACCCGCCGGTCATCATCCTGGACGAGCCGACCTCGGTCCTGGAGTCGAAGGAGATCGACACCCTCTTCGCACAGATCCGCCGGCTCCGTGAGATCGCCTCGGTCGTCTTCGTCTCCCACCGGCTCGACGAGGTGCTGGACGTGTGCGACCGGGTGGCCGTGCTGCGCGGCGGCCGGTCGGTCGGCGAGGTCGCCGCGGCCGGAGCCGTCCCGCGCGACCTGCACCGGATGATGATCGGGTCCACCGGGTCCGACGACCACTACCACGAGAACGCCGCCGTACCCGTCGTCGCCGAGCAGCCCCGGCTGTCGGTACGCGGGCTTTCCGGCACGTCGTTCCGCGACGTCGACCTCGACGTGGCCGTGGGCGAGATCGTGGCGATCGTCGGCGTCCACGGATCCGGTCGCGAGGACGTCTGCCGCGCGCTGTTCGGCGCCGAGCCGACGACCGCGGGCGAGATCCGGCTGGACGGGAAGAGGATCGACCTGTCCAGCACGCGTGCCGCGTGCGCGGCCGGCATCGGCTACGTCCCGGCCGAACGCAAGGTCGAGGGCATGGTCGGGCCGATGTCGGTGGCCGAGAACATGACCCTGACCAAGCAGAAGGCCCGCTGCGCGGGCCCGTTCGTGGCGCCCAGGAAACAGGCCGGCCTGGTGGACCGCTGGATCCAGCGGCTGTCCATCCGCACGCCGAGCCGCGATACCGCCATCCAGCGGTTGTCCGGCGGCAACCAGCAGAAGGTGGTCCTGGCCCGGTGGCTGGTCGGCGGCGACATCGGGTTGCTCCTGCTGGACCACCCGACGCGCGGCCTGGACATCGGCGCCCGGTCGGAGGTGTACCGGCTGATGCGTGAGCTCGCCGCGGGTGGGGTCGCCACGGTGCTGCTGGCCGACAGCCTCGAGGAGGCCATCGGCATGGCCGACCGGATCCTGGTCATGAGCGACGGACGGGTCGTGGCCGAGGTCGCCTGCCCGAGTGGCGGCAAGCCGAGTCCTCTGGACCTCGTGAAAGAGATGGTATGAGCACTCCCGTGGCCACGAAGCCGATCGACGAACCCGCGACCGTCACGAGGGACCGGCGCACCGCCCGGCGACTCACCGGGTTCATGCCGCTCATCGCGCTGGTGGCGCTCATGGCGGCCCTGACCGTCGCCGACCCCGACTTCCTGACCCAGCGGAGCCTGACCGCGGCACTGCGGACCGCCGCCCCGCTCATCGTGCTCGCCGCGGGCGCGACGCTCGTCGTCCTCTGCGGCGGCATCGACCTGTCCATCGCGGCCCTGGCCTCACTGTCGACGGTCTTCCTCGCCCTGTGGCTGCCGGACCTCGGTGGCCTGGCCACACCGGCCGTCATCGCCGTCGCGGCGACGATCGGCGCGGTGCAGGGCCTGGCGCACGTGCTGCTGCGGCTACCGTCGTTCATCGTCACCCTCGGCGGGATGAGCATCCTGTCCGCGGTCGCCCTGGTCGTCTCCGGCGCCGGCACGGTGCGGGTGGTGGACGACTCGACGGTCAAGTGGCTCGACCTCTACGTCGCCGGCTACGTGCCGATGTCGACCGCGATGGCGGTCCTCGTCGTCGCCGTGATCGCCGTGATCCTCAGGGTCACGCCGCTGCGGAGCTGGATCTCGGCCACCGGGTACTCCGAGTCGGCGGCACGGCTGGCCGGCACGCCGGTCGACCTGGTCAAGATCGGTGCGTTCTGTGTCTCCGGCGCCTGCGCCGGGTTCGCGGCGGTCATGCTGGTCTCGCGTCAGTTCAGCGGCGGTCCGACCATGGCCGACAACCTTCTTCTTCCGGCGGTCGCGGCGATCGTCGTCGGCGGCACCGCGATCACCGGTGGTCACGGCAGCGTGTGGCGCAGCCTCGCCGGTGCGCTCGTCGTGACGCTGCTGCGCGTCGGCCTGCCGATCGTCGGTGTGCCGTCCGCCTACGAACAGATCCTGTACGGCGTCATCATCGTCATCGCCGTCGCGCTCACCCTCGACCGGTCCAAAATCTCGATCATCAAGTAGCTCCAGTCTGTATCTACGGAAGGCCACCATGTCCCACGAGAACTCCGCGCTCCTGCCCGCCGTCCGGTCGTTCCTGTCCGCGCCCAAGCGGCTGCTCATCGGTGGAGAGTGGGTCGACGCGAAGGACGGCAGAACGTTCGCCACCGTCAACCCGTCGACCGAGGAGGTGCTCGTCCAGGTCGCGTACGGGTCCGCCGTCGACGTGGACCGTGCGGTCGTGGCGGCCCGCACGGCGTTCGAGTCACCGTCGCCGTGGTCGAAGATGACCCCGCGCGAGCGTTCCCACCTGCTGTGGCGCATCGGCGACCTCATCGAGGCCCACGCCGACGAGTTCGCCCAACTGGAGGCGCTCGACAACGGCAAGCGCGTCGAAGCGGCCCGGGACGGCGACGTCGCGACCTCCGCCGAGCTCTTCCGCTACTTCGCGGGATGGGCGACGAAGATGGAGGGCACGACCATCCCGATGTCGGTGCCCGGTCGCGCCTTCCATGCCTACACCCGCCGCGAGCCGATCGGCGTCGTGGCCGGCATCGTGCCGTGGAACTTCCCGCTGCTGATGGCCTGCTTCAAGATCATCCCAGCCATCACCGCGGGGAACACCGTCATCCTCAAGCCGGCCGAACAGACTCCGCTGACGGCGCTGCGCCTCGGTGAGCTTCTGCTCGAGGCGGGTGTGCCCGCCGGCGTGGTGAACATCGTGCCCGGATTCGGCGACACCGGTGCCGCGCTGGTCGCCCACCCCGGTGTCGACAAGGTCGCGTTCACCGGCAGCACCGAGGTCGGCAAGAAGATCGCCGCCGCGGCCGCGGGCAATCTCAAGAAGGTCTCCCTCGAGCTCGGCGGCAAGGCCCCCAACATCATCTTCAACGACGCCGACCTCGACGCCGCGATCGCCGGCGCGGTGCTGGGCGGCTACTTCAACGAGGGGCAGTGCTGCGTCAACGGCTCCCGCCTCTACGTCCAGCGTGGTGTGTTCGACCGGGTCGTCGAGGGGGTGGCCGCGGCCGCCCGCGCCATCAAGGTGGGCGACGGCTTCGACCCGACGTCGCACATGGGTCCGCTCGTCTCCCAGGAGCAGCACGAGAAGGTGCTCGGCTACATCCGCGGGGCGGTGCGGGAAGGCGCCGTCCTGAACGCGGGAAGTGCCGACGCCGTCGGTGACCGCGGCTTCTTCGTGGCGCCGACGCTCATCACGTCCGTGACCGAGCGGATGGCCGTGCAGACCGACGAGATCTTCGGTCCGGTCGTCACCGCGGTTCCGTTCGACACCGAGGACGAAGTGGTCGCGGCCGCGAACGACACGGTGTACGGGCTCGCCGCGGGTGTCTGGTCGAAGGACATCGGTACGGCGCACCGCGTCGGTGCCCGGCTTCGGGCCGGCACGGTGTGGCTCAACACCTGGCACGCCGACGACGTCACGTTGCCCCGCGGTGGTTTCAAGCAGTCGGGCTGGGGCCGCGAGCTCGGTTCGTTCGGCCTGGACGACTACACCGAGCTGAAGACCGTCATCGCCGAGCTTCGATGACCGTGTGATCCGACGGGGCGGGCCCCGGAGACTCTCCGGGGCCTGTCTCCTCATCCGGACATGGTTCGCATATGAGAACCTCGCGAAACTGGGTTCACATACATGTACTCAGTTCTTGACTGTTCATTCATGAATGTCATACGTTCAGCCTCCGCGTGGCGGTGCCGCCCTACCGCCACGTCCGCCGAACCTCGAGGGATCTCGTATGAATGCGCCCCGTAGGTCACCCCGCTTCCCCCTCCATCGAATGCTCAGGCGTCTGTCCGGTCGGGCCACCGCGTCGTTCGCCGCGCTGGCACTGGTCGCCGGGACGACGGCCGCCGCCGCGTTGCCCGCGGCGGCCCAGGCGGCCCCCGCCGACGACGGACGACTGAACGTGCTGTTGTTCTACAAGTCCAACTTCCACGCCTCCCACGTACAGGCCCGGCAGGCCGTGCGTGACCTGGCGACCCAACTCGGCACGCAGTACAACCAGCCGGTCGAGATCCAGGAGACCGACGACCCGGCGGTGTTCAACACCGCGAACCTGGCCAACCGCGACACGGTGGTCTTCGCGCAGACCGGTGGCGTCCTGTTCAACGCCTCGCAGCGCGCCGCGCTCGAGTCCTACATCCGCGGTGGCGGCGGCTACATGGGCCTGCACTACACCGGATGGTCGGTCGGTGAGAGCGAACACGACGTCAACCCGTTCTACGCCCGCCTCGTCGGTGCGGTGTCCGAAGGGCACCCGGAGAATCCCGGCGTGCGGCCGGGCAGGGTGTTCGTCAAGGACACCGCTCACCCGCTCACCCAGGGCGTGCCGGCGAGCCTCACCCGCAGCGACGAGTGGTACGACTGGGTCGTCAACCCGGCGCCGTGGGTACGCACCCTGATCGAGGCCGACGAGACCTCGTACGGCATGGGCCGCCAGGGCTCCTCGCACCCGATCACCTGGTGCCAGCAGATCGACTCCGGCCGGTCCTGGTACACGGCCATGGGACACGAGGGCAGCGCCTACGCCGAGTCCTACATGCTCGCCCAGATGAAGAACGGCCTCGCGTACGCCGCCAAGCTGCTGCCCGCGGACTGCTCACCGCCGACGAAGGACCAGGCCGGCGCCTGGAGCGGCGTCATCCCGTGGCCGCTGGTCCCGATCAACATGGCCCTGACCTCCGACGGCAGGGTGCAGTCCTTCGGCAGCGTCGGAGGCTGGGGCAACGACACCACGCCGTACGACTGGACCGGCAACGACTCGGTCACCCAGGGCGGCCAGATGGAGGTCGACGTCTGGAACCCCGCCGTGCCACGCACGCTGGCGAACCTGCGCAACGGCATCCTGCCGAACACCACCTACACCGACCTGTTCTGCGCCATGCAGGTGCAGATGCCGCACGACCACTCCACCATGACGGTCGGCGGAGACGACGGACTGGGCGGAAACTCGCCCAACGACGCCGCCATCGGCGTCACCAGCTACACGACGAACAACGGGCTGCAGAACCGTGCGCCCATGAACTTCCCCCGGTGGTATCCGACGGGAACCGTCATGCCCAACGGTGACGTCGTCGTCCAGGGCGGAAGCCTGCGCGGCGGAACCGGCGGACCCGGGGTCCTCACCCCGGAGATCTACACCCCGGAACAGGGTTCGGGCTGGAAGAAGCTCGACGGTGCGAGGAGCCCGGCCGCATACGGAGACGGCGGCTCCGACCACGCCGGCGCCGACGAGAACCGCTGGTGGTACCCCCGCGCGTTCGTCGCGCCGACCACCGGCACGCTGTTCAACATCACCGGCACGCAGATGTACGAGCTGAACCCCGCCGGCAACAACGGAACCGGCCAGCTGACGCTTCGCGGAACGCTGCCCACCGCCATCGCCAACCAGGGCGCCAACGGCAACCCGGTCGGTGCCACCTCGACCGCCGCGATGTACCGTCCCGGCAAGATCCTCCAGGTCGGGGGCGGCTGGTGGGGCAACGGCGGCGGCCCCGACGGCGCCCGCGCCGGCTTCGTCGTCGACATCACCGGTGGCACCGCCAACCCGGTCGTCACGGCGACCAGGCCGATGAAGTACCAGCGCCACTGGCCCACCGCGACGGTCCTGCCCGACGGCAAGGTGCTCGTCACCGGCGGCGCCCGGGAGAACAACGGCAACGGTGGATACGTCACCAACCCCGAGATCTGGGACCCGGACACCGGCAACTGGACCGAGGTCGTCCTTCCGCACGAGCACGCCCGGCTCTACCACTCCACCGCCCTGCTCCTGCCCGACGGCCGGGTCATGATCGGCGGCGGCGGTACCCCCGGCCCGCGCAACTACACGGACGTGGAGTACTACTCGCCGGGCTACCTGTTCGACGGCAACCAGCCCGCCGTCCGTCCGGTGATCAGCTCCGCGCCGGCGAAGATCGGCTACAACGGCACCTTCCAGATCACCGCGACGGGCACGGTGTCCCGCGTCGCGCTGGTCCGCAACGGTTCGGTGACGCACGGGTTCAACAACGACCAGAACTTCCAGAACCTGGCGTTCAGCCAGACCGGTGGCACCGTGAACGTCACGGCGCCGCTCAACGGCAACTACGCACCGCCCGGCGCGTACATGCTGTTCGTCTTCGACACCAACGGCACCCCGTCGGTCGCGAAGATCGTGCAGATCGACCCCGCGGTGAAGCTGGCGCAGCTGAACCCGCGGGTCGTCGACCAGTTCGAGTACCCGCGCCTGCCGGCCGAGTGGCGCACCGCCAACCCGCCCACGACGGTCGATGTCGCCGCCGGCAACAGCCGGATGGTGCCGTGGGCGGTCGGTAGCCCGGTCCAGCTGGTACGCGGCACCGCCACCGGCCAGGGCGGCCTCGGCCTCACCGGCTACCAGCTCGCCCTGGGCGCCTCGGGCAGCATCACGCGCACCGTCAACGACCTCACCCCCGGAACCACCTACCGGATCTCGCTGCGCTACGCACGCGACGCCCGGGCGGGCGGCACCGGCGCGGCGACGGCCGCACTGTCGATCGGCAACCTGAGTACGACGCTCACCGCCCCGACGACCCTGCCCTCCACGGCCGCCTACGGCACGTACGTCGGCACCTTCACGACCCCGACGGCGACGACCACGCTCACGCTGCGGGGGACCGGTGTCGGCCTCATGGTCGACGACCTGGTGATCGTCGGCGACAACCCGCCACCACCGGCCACCGGCATCCCGATCCGCTACGAGTTCGAGGAGGGAACGGGCACGTCGGCCGCCAACACCGGCACCGTCGGCAGTGTCGGAGCCGCCGTCCTGACCGGGACCACCGGCTGGTCCACCAACGGTGTGCTCGGCAAGGCGATCAACCTGCCCGGCGGCAGCACCGCCAACGCGGTGGACCTTCCGGACAACCTGCTCCAGGGCGCGGTGAACTTCTCCACCGGGTTCTGGGTGCGTCCCGACACCAGGAGCAACTGGACCAGCCTTTTCCACATCGGTGACGGCACCGGCTCGGCCGGGAGCTACTACCAGATCCAGATGCAGACCCAGGCGAGCGGGAGCACCGGGCTCGCGGTCACCTTCAAGGGGAAGACCGGCCCGGAGGAGCGGGTCTACGCCAGCCCGGCGCAGGATGTGGTGGCGGGCCAGTGGAACCACGTGGCCTTTACCCGCCAGGGCTCGATCGGCACCCTGTATCTCAACGGCGTGGTGATCGCCACGCGCACCGACCTGACCGTCGGCATGACCGAGGTCGGTCCGACGGCCAACAACTGGCTGGGGCGCAACGGATACCCGGACGCGGCGTTCGACGGTCTGATGGACGACGTCCGGGTGTACACGTCGACGCTGACCGCGGGAGACGTCGCGGCGATGTACAACGAAGGTGTCGCGGTCCGGTACACCTTCGACGAAGGCACGGGCACCACCGCGGCGAACACGGGAGCGACGTCGTCGATCGGTGCGGCGTCGTTGACGGGTACCACGTCCTGGAGCACCGCCGGCCGGTACGGCCCGGCGGTGTCCCTGCCCGGCGGTGCGGCGGACTCGGGCAACCAGGTCCGGCTGCCCGACAACATCGACGCCGGGCTGACCACGCAGTTCACCGTGTCCTTCTGGGCGAACCCCGACACGCTGCCCAGCTGGGTGCCGCTGCTGCAGATCGGCAGCAGCACCGACACGTTCTTCCTGCTCCAGTCGTCCACGAACGGCACGACCACCGGGTTCGGGGCCACGTTCAAGGCACCGGGCGTGGCGACGCAGGAACGGCTCCTGCTCGGCGCGGGCAGGGACCTGCCGCTCAACACGTGGACGCACGTGGTGTTCACCATGAACGGCTCCACCGCGAAGATCTACTTCAACGGTGTCCTGCAGGCCACCCGTACCGACTTCACCATCGGCATCGGCGATGTCGGCGTGGGCGGCAACACCACGGCGAACTTCATCGGTGGGACGAGCTGGGGGGACGCGAGGTTCGACGGACTGATCGACGACTTCCGGTTGTACGGCTACGAGCTCAGCGCCGAGCAGGTGACCCAGCTGCACGCGGGTCGCCGGTGATTCGACCGCGGACGCCGGTGCGGTCCGAGCGACCACCATTGATGGCATGACGACGTGGGCCCGGGAACCTCCCGGGCCCACGCCTGTCGGGGTACCGGGCCGGGCGGCCGGCCGGAATACTGATGGCCGCTGGCCGAGGAGGGCCGTCGCCACGTGCACCAGCGGGCGGCGTGCCAGTTCCCGGGTCGCCGGTACCGCGCGGCCCGAACTGGCGGTAGCTCTGCCCGATGAGATCGCCGTCCGGGCCGAGAGTGATCTGCAGGTCCACCGGCCCGAACGTAGGGGTTTGGAAAATCTCCGTCCATTCCCCTGCCCGCGACGGTTCCGCCCGCGCTACATTGCCACCCATCGTTGCGAGGGAGGCACGTATGGCAACCGGCAGGGATCGTGCTGTCGTCCTCGGAGGAAGCCTGGCCGGTCTGCTGTCGGCCCGCGTGCTCGCCGCCACATACGCCGATGTGGTCGTGGTGGAGCGGGACGACGTCGCCGTCGCCGTGAACTCCGAACCGCGGCGCGGGGTTCCGCAGGGGCGGCACGCGCATGGCCTGCTCGCCGCGGGTCTGCGGGCCATCGAGGACCTGCTGCCGGGCACGACGGACGACGTCGCGGCCGCCGGGGTCCCGATGGGTGACATGTCGGGCAACGTCAGGATGTGCCCGAACGGCAGACGGCTCAAGCAGGCCGACGTCGGGCTGGCCGGGCTCGCGCCGAGCCGGCCGTTCCTGGAGAACTACGTGCGCAGCCGGGTGGCGAAGCTGCCGAACGTGGACCTGCGTGGCGGCACCGACATCGTCGGGCTCGTCGCCTCGGCCGATTCGAGGGGCGTCACCGGTGCCCGGGTCCAGAGGAGAGAGGCCACCGCGGCCGAGGTCATCGAGGCGGACCTGGTGGTGGACGCGACCGGGCGCGGCTCGCGCACGCCGCGCTGGCTCACCGAACTCGGATACGAGCAGCCGCCCGAGGAACGCCTCGACATCGACCTGACCTACACGACCCGCACCTACCGGCTCGGCCCGGCGGCGCTCGGCGGCGACATCGTGATCCTGATCGGGCCCACCCTCACCCGTCCCCGCGGCGGGGTGATCCAGATCGGCGAGGACAACCGCGCGATCGTCACCCTGTTCGGCATCCTCGGCGACCAGGCACCCACCGACGACGAGGGCTTCCTCGCCTTCGCGAAGACCCTGCCGATACCCGACCTGTACGAGGCGATCCGGGTCGCCGAACCGATCGACCGGCCGGTGCTCATCCGGTTCCCGGGCAGCGTGCGCCACCGCTACGACAAGCTGCGCCGCTTCCCGGCCGGGCTGCTCGTGATCGGCGACGCGGTGTGCAGCTTCAACCCCATGTACGGCCAGGGCATGAGTGTCTCGGCCGTCGAGGCCACGATCCTGCGCGACCACCTCGCCGCGGGCGGGCCGGACTGGCGGCGGTTCTTCGCCGCGATCAGACCGGTGATCGACGTACCGTGGCAGATCAGCGTCGGCGCGGACAAGTCCTTCCCGGACGTGCCGGGAAGGCGCACGGTGATGGACCGCGTGATGAACCGGTACATCGGCCGGCTGCACGCCGCCGCCGAACGCGACGCACTGGTGTCCACGACGTTCGCCCGGGTCTCGAACCTGATCGCGCCGATGCCGTTGCTGCTGCGGCCGGACATCATGGTCCGGGTACTCGCGCGGGGCGGGCACCCGCGGGGAACTGTCGCACCGGCCGACTAGCGTTCCGCCCGTGCGCGACCCGCTGTACGCGAGCCGCTGGCGGCATTCTTCGCGCAGACGCCCGCCCGGCGAGTCGATGACCGTTTCCCGATCCTGCGCCGGATGTGCCCCGGGGCGTGCCGGCCCCGGCGTTCTCAACGGTTCGCCGCCTGCAGGCTGGCATCGGCCGCGCCGACCACCCGGTCGCGGCCCGATTCCTTGGCCAGATAGAGCATCCGGTCGGCGAAGGTGGTGAGCTGCCGCGTCTCGTCGACGTCGCCGGGTCGGCAGGCGATGCCGACCGAGACCGTGACCGTGATGGCGACCCCGTCGGTCACCTCGATCGGCCGGCGGGCGACCGCCTCGCGAACACGTTCGGCGATCATCCGTGCGTCTTCCGGCCGGGTCTGCGGCATCAGGACGACGAACTCCTCGC
Organism: Virgisporangium ochraceum; assembly: GCF_016863655.1. Taxonomy (GTDB): domain Bacteria; phylum Actinomycetota; class Actinomycetes; order Mycobacteriales; family Micromonosporaceae; genus Virgisporangium; species Virgisporangium ochraceum. The sequence goes on along the minus strand of NZ_BOPH01000105.1, from coordinate 12,250 downwards.
CTCCGTAGCGTGCGAGGACGTCGCTGGGCCGCACCGATTGCGACAGCCGGCGCGCGACCTCACGCAGGACCCGGTCGCCGCCGTCATGACCGTAGGTGTCGTTGACGCTCTTGAAGTGGTCGATGTCCAGCAGCAGCACCGCCACCGCGCGGTCACCGGTCTGTGGTAGCCGCGCCGCCGCGTTCTCGAAGTAGCGCCTCGTACGCAGACCGGTCAGCAGGTCGGTCACCGCCATCCGGCGCTGCACCGCGACCACGCCACCGAGCCGGGCGATCACCAGAGTGAACAGCACGCAACACGAGACGCAGGTCAGCGGGATGTACGTCGGCGCGCCGCGCACGTACTGCAGTAGCTGGGCCGCCGGCGCGAGCAGCGTGACGAGCATCAGCACGCCCAGCCGTACCGGACCCAGATCGAGATTCTCCGCCGTGGTGGGGGCGTACAGGTCGCTGGCCGACGGATGTACCAGGGCCGCGCCGAGAACGAGGCCGGAGACCATCCACAACAGCGACACCACGACGGTCCACCGGGTCTGCCCGTCCAGCGCGTCGAGCGTGTTGAGCGTGTCGGGAAGAATGGTCAGGGCCAGATAGCCGGTGATGCTGTAGATCGCCACCGACCTCGAGCCGCCGTCCAGCAGTAGACGCGCCCCGAGGCTGAGCAGCATCAGGTCACCCAAGGGGTAGGCGGCGGCCACGAGCCGGCTCGCCAGGCCGACGTCCGCGGCGCCGAGGATCGGGCCGATCAGGTAGATCCAGGTGAGCAGCCCGGCCGATACGGTGATGATCGCGGAGTCCAGCAGGCCGGGCAGGCTGTGCTGCGGTGTGCGCCGGTGCACCGTCAGCAGAAGACCGAGGCCCCCGACCGCGTACGAGGCGAGATAGAGGACGTCCGCGACGCTGGGCGGCGACGCGGTGCCCGCCAGCACGCCGGACGGCAGGAATCCCGCCACCAACACCAGCCCCATCGCGGCGACCAGCAGCCAAGGGCAGGCCGAGTTGAGACGGTACCGCCGGATGCCGAACAGGGCCGCGCCGAGGCCCAGGATCAACGCGAGCTCACCGAGCGCCATACCCACGTCAGCCGGGGCACCGGCCAGCGCCGCCACGACGAACGCGCCGACCAGGACCACGCTGGCGGCAAGGTAGTAGGTCATTGGCTCTCCGGTCTGAACGGCGCGATGCCGAGGTCGACCCACAATTCGGTCACGCACCGGACTTCCTGAGTCCGTCACCGCCGGAAAGTACGCCGGCGCCGGCGTGCACCTCTCCGACAACCGCATTACTCCGGTGGACAGGCCAGATCGCAGCCGAGCGCGGCCAGCAGGTCGGCTGCCGCCCCGGTCTCCACGCCCTCGGCCATGACCGGGAGTCGTTCCGTGGCACCAGCCTGCGGCACACCAACCTCGGCAACACCACGCTCGGGCAGGCCAACGGCCATGTCTCCTGCTGGGCTTGCCTCACGTCGATCCGGTTCGTCGGGGAACGGGAAGCGGCGATGCCGCGCCGTCTCCTGAGCCGCGTGAGCGACTGAGGATCGTCGTCGGGCGCCGGTAATGGGGCGGCGAGGCGAGACTGTTTCGCGTGTGATCGACGGGCGCCTTTCCCCGAGAATGGAGATCCTTCAGTCTCGGACGGGGGCGGATCGTGGCGCAGGAAGTGCTCATTGCGGCGTTGGTCGCCGGTGCCCGCACGGCCCGGTCCGCCGCGACCCCAACTGCCGTTCGCCACGCGTACGCGCGGCTGCTTGACCTGATCAGAGACCGGGCCGCCGCCAGGTATGTGGATCTCGTCCGGGTCGCCGACGACGGCGCGATCGGACCGGCGGTGCTCGGCGACCACATCGCCGACGCTCTGACCGGATCCGGAGTTGCCGCTGACGAGGAGGTTCTCGACGCCGCTCGGCTGCTTCTGGTCCTGGCCGGTCCGACGGTGGTCGACGTGGTGCAGGGCGGTCAGTTCGGCAACCACAATACGCAGCACAATTACTTCGTTCGGGACGAGGTCGAGACCGCCGCGGCCGAGCTGGCGCGGGTGATCCATCTGCAATGGGCGACGGAGAGCCACGAGCGGGGGCTGATGCCGCCGGCGTCGGTCATGACGACCTGGTGGATGAACACCGCGGATCCGGACGGCCGGGCCGGGCCGTCGGTGGCCGCGGCCCGTTACCGCGAAGTGCGCGAGCGGATGGCCGGTGACCTCGACGCCATCGTGACGTTGTTCCGTGGCTTGCCGGCGCGGCGGCTGGTGGTGCTGGGTGGCGAGGGTGCGGGCAAGACGGCGTTGGCGATGCTGCTCACCGTCCATCTGCTGCGGACCCGTACGCCGGGCGAGCCGGTACCGGTGGTGTTGAGCCCGTCGAGATGGCGACCGGCCGGTGAGGAGATCGAGAACTGGGTCGCCCGGCAGCTCGCCGACGACTATCCCGACATCTGCCCGTTGCCCCTGGCCCGGGAGCTGGTGGTGCGGGCGCGGGTGATGCCCGTCCTCGACGGGGTCGACGAGGTGGCCCCGGCGGCCCGACGGGCCCTGATCGATGCGGTCAATGCGGCGGCAGCCCGCGGAGTCCCGATGATCCTGACGGTCCGGTCGGGACCCGACGACGACCCGGCGGCCGTGGCGGAGAACCTGCTGGGTCGGGCAAGTGCCGTCCGGATCGAACCGCTGGCCGTGGCGGACGCGGCCGCCTTCCTGGCCCGGCCCCGCCCGAATGGAGTGACGGCGGCGGCCGGGTCGCTCGACCGGGTGCTCGCCTCGGAGGACAAGCCGCTGACCCGCGCGTTGACCTCGCCCCTGATGACCTCACTGACGAACCACCTGCTGACCCGGTCTCCGACGGCCGCCCGGGATCTCGCCGATTCGGAGCGGTTCGCCGATCTGGCCGCGGTCGAGGCGTACCTGATCCAGCAGCTGGTCCCCGCCGCCTACGGCCGGCGCCGGCGCCATTTCGCGGTGCCCACCAGGCTGATCGGCTACCGGCAGGCGAGCGCTGAGCGGTGGCTGACCTTCCTGGCACGGCACATGGAGCGGAACGGGTCGACGGCGTTCGCGTGGTGGGAACTGAACCGCGCGACCGGCCCGCTGTCGCTGCTGACCGCCGCCACCACGATCGGCTGCTTCACCGCGACGGCCTCGTGGCTGGTGGGGTTCGACATGCCCCAGACGATCTCAACCGCGGTCTGCTCGGCCATCGCGACGGCGGTAGCTCTGCGGTACGCGGGCGACCCGCTGATGAGAGTCGACGATGACCGCAGTCCCACTCCCCGCGCGGTGCTGATGCGAGAACGACGGCGGGCCACCCTGCGCAGCGTCGCCGGCGGAACGGTGTTCGGGCTTCTCCTCGGCCTCTCCTTCGGGTCCAATTTCGAACTCCGGCAGCACGTCGCGTTCGAGTTCGTCGTGATCTTCGGGGTGATGTTCGGCGTCGGGGCTCTGATGGACTCACCGTGGGGGCTCTACGCGTACTCACGGGCCTGGCTCGCGATGACGGGCAGGCTCCCGGTGCGGCTTGTGCGATTTCTCGAGGACGCGCACCGGCGTGGCGTCATCCGGCAGAACGGTGTCCGCTACGAGTTCCGGCACGGTCGGGTCCAGAAATGGCTTGCCGGCGGGCTTCAGCAACCGTCTCCGGACCCGTACGTCGCGTCGGCACCGACCGAGCGGCCGGTATGGCGGAACTTCGCCGCACGTCTGTGCGCCGCCGTGCCGGCCGCGTTCGTGGTCATGGTGACCGGGACCAACTCGGTCTCTCCCACGCCGTATCTGGCAGGCAACCGGCCGGAGACCGACGTGGTCACGCTCTCCTGCAATGTGACGGCTAACGGAGTAGGGGGAGGCGGATGCGCCAAGGACTACCGCGGGCACCGCTGGACCCTCGGCCGGGCCGGTTCCATCGACACGACCTTCGACGGCTACGGCCTTCGCGTCCTGACACCACGGCGGGTCCGGGGCGTGTTCCGGATGGAGTCCCCGGACTGCGCCGGTGCGGCCGTCGAGTGGCAGGTCCGCCTCGACGGGCGATCCGTCGCGGCCGGAATCCTGGACGACGATCGGGACCGGGGCGGTGTCCACGTCGATGTGACCGAGTGGCCCCGCCGCATCCAGGTCACCGCGAGGCGGACCGATCCGGCCGGCTGTGCTGTCGACCTGGTCGTCTTCGGACCTGCGGTTCTTCCGCGTGGACAGAACGACCGCAGCTCCCCGGACTGACAGCTCGACCCTCCGAGTTTCTCGACGAGGGGGTCCGGCGAGATCGATACGTTCTCCAGGTGTGAGTGACGGTCGGTCTTCCGGAACATAGGTGTCCATCGACCTGGGTGGGAGCGGTACATGTCGGCGGTAGAGGCGATCGTCGCGGCGTTGTTCGCCGGTGCTGGGATGCGACGACAGGGTCCGGCCTCGGCCGCCGTCGTGGCCGCGCACGTCGAGTTGAAGGAATTGATCAAGGATCGTGTCGGCGTCGCCCATGCCGAGGTCGTGCAGGAACTGGATGCCGATGGAGTCGAACCGGTGATGCTGCGGGACCGTCTCGGCGAGGTCTTGATCGAGTCCGGGGTCGGCGATGACGAGCAGGTGCTGGTCGCCGTTCGGCGGCTCTTCGCCTTGATCGATCTGGTGCCGGACCCGTCGTCCGGACCCTCGGCCGAGTCGCCGGACCGACGGTCGACAGCTTCGCCGGCATCTGACGTCGCATCGGTCAGGGGTGGCCAGTTCGGCGATCACAACTCGCAGTACAACTACTTCGGCGGGGTCGCGCCGGTCGGTGACGTCTCCGGATCTGGTTCAGTCGGAGTCGGGGGGAGTGTCTACGCGCCCCTGACCACCAACGTCGTTCACGCTCACGTCTATCCGGGGCGTGAGCCGGTCTGGCCGGTGCGTGTCGGAGTAGTGCCACCTCCGGTGCACTGCCGGCAGGACCGCCCGGCCGACCACCGGTTGGCTACTGCGATGGCTGAACCTGGCGCCGTGTTGGTAGGTCAGGTGGTGTCAGGACTCGGAGGGGTCGGTAAGACCCAGGTCGCCGCGACCATCGCGAATCAACTGTGGAGCGGAGGCGCGGTAGACCTGCTCGTCTGGGTGACCGCCACCTCGCGTGTGGGCATCATTGATGCCTATGCGCAAGCCGCGACCGCCAGTACCGGGATCGACGACCCGAACCCGCTGGACGGAGCGGATCGGCTGCTGGCGTGGTTGGCCGTCACCGATCGGCGGTGGTTGATCGTTCTGGACGACCTGGCGGACCCGGCCGACCTGACAGGTCTATGGCCGCCCGTCGTGGAACGGGGCCGTACGGTCGTGACGACCCGCAGACGCGACGCCGCGTTGCTGGCCGGCCGACGAGTGATCGACGTGGATGTTTTCACCCCAGCGCAAGCAAGAAACTATCTGCAGAGCAAGTTGGAGGACCATCCCCACCGGTTGGAACAGGCCGACGCACTGGCCTCGGATCTGGGTTACCTGCCGTTGGCCCTGGCCCAGGCGGCGGCATACATCCTCGACCGCGGAGTTCGTATGACCTGCGCCGCCTATCGGCAGCGGCTGGCCGACCAGCGCCGCCGGCTGTCTGAGTTGGCCCCTCATGCGCTGCCTGACCAGCATCAGGCGACTGTGTCCGCGACGTGGGTCCTGTCGATCGACCAGGCGGATCGGTTGGCCCCCGTCGGCATGGCTCGTCCTGTTCTCCAGTTGTGTGCGCTGCTCGATCCGAACGCTGTCCCCGGTGAGTTGTCCGCGAGCCGGGCAATCGCCAACTACTGCACCGACCGCCTGGGCCGGCCGATCGAAGCTCTCGACATCGATGACGCGTTGCATCTCTTGCGCCGCTTCAGTCTGATCACCATAGACGAGGTCGCAGGCGCGATTCGCATCCATGGCCTACTTCAACGTGCCGTGCGTGAGGCTGTTGCTCCTGATCAGATGCGCGCCCTGGCGCAGGCCGCCGCCGACGCGCTGCTGGAGATGTGGCCACCGGTGGAGTACGACGCCGCTCGTGCCCAGTTGCTTCGTAATAACGTCGCGAGGTTGTACGAGCACACCGGCTCGCTTCTCCTGGATGGAGAAGATGGTGTCCATCGGGTGCTGTTCAAGTCCGGAGACAGCGTCGGTCGCACCGGCCTCGCGATCAGCGCGTCCGAGTACTTTCAGAAACTGTCGATCGCGGTGGACGCGAGGCATGGTCCGGATCATCGAGACGTTCTCGAAACTCGCTACTTCGCAACCTTCTGGGCTGACAGTGAGGTCCCCGCAGAGAAGCTTGCTACGTTCATGACGCTGCTCGCCGACCAGACCCGTGTGTTGGGGCCGGGCGAACCGGATACGCTCAGAACCCGTGGGGACATCGCCACCTGGCGAGGGATGGCCGTCAACCCTGCTGAAGCCGTTGCTGAATTCGAGGTGGTCGAGGCCGACGCCGTCCGCCTGCTCGGCGCCGATCATCCTGTGATCTGGACGATCCGTAGCAACCACGCCTACTGGCGCGGCCTGGCCGGTGACAACGAGGGTGCGGTCGACGCGTTCCACGAAATCCTGTCCTACACATTGCGGCTGTATGGGCCCGATCATCCCCGGACCCTCTCGCGCCGCTACTACATCGCCTTCTTCCGCCGTGCAGGCGGAGACCCGGCGACTGCCATCGCCGAACTTTGGGATCTGGTGAGGGACACTACGCGAGCGCTCGGTCCTCACCACCGCGAGACTCTGGGCTACCGCGAAGACCTGGCCCACTGGCAGGGCGAAGTCGGAGACCCGGCCGGCGCTGCTGCAGCACTGGAAGAGTTGCTGGTCGACCAACGTCGGTTTCTTGGCCGGGACCACCCCGACACGTTGAGGACTCGCGACAAACTCCTGCACTGGCGCGGCGAACTCCGTAACAGCCCTCGCGGTTAGCTTCCAGTCGCCCTGTCGGCCGACAGTACCCGGCCTGATCAGCTGCGGCGACCTCTTGCCGCCCCGATACGTATGCCTGCGGGTCCCGATGCGAGCAGGTGGATTGCCGGCGGCGTGTCAGCGGCCATGCCGTGCGGCACAATACAACAGGGTCGGCTCGATGCGTCAGGACGTGGTCGTCATGTCACATGCTTCGCTGTCCGGGGTATCCGCGCTGCGGGATGTCCCTCTGCTCCGGGACGCGGTCGTCGAGCGCGGATCGCGGTGGGTCTATTCGGCGGGGTTCAACGTGCCCGCCGTGGCCGGCCGACGCGAGCTACCGGTCTCCGCGCGGATCGACAGCGAGGTCGCCGATCTGCGACGGCTGGTGCGAGGGGGCGCCAGGGTGGCTCTGCTCTCGCACCAGGGCGACGGCCCGGCTTCGGCAGCGCATCTCGGCCACGTCGCCGACTACCTCGGCCACAGGCTGGGAACGCGGGTGCAGTACGTGCCCGCGGCGGTCGGTGGGGAGGCGGTCGATCTCGCGCACACCATGGCTCCAGGTTCGGTCACCGTCTTCGGCAACACCCGCTTCTACGCCGGCGAACAGAACAACGACCCGCAGCTCGCCGCCGAGTTCGCGAAGCTCGGCGATCAGGTCGCGGTCGGCGGCTTCTCCAAGGCGCACCGTGCACACGCCTCGAATGTCGGCATACTGGCGCACCGCCCGGCGTTTCTGGCCGACAGCGTCGTCCGGGAGGTCACCGCGCTGGACCGGTGGGCCGGAACAGACGAGAGTCATTACTCGGTGGCGGTTCTGGGCGGGATGAAGCGGGAAAAGGTCGAGGTCGGTCTGGCGTATCTCGTCGACCGGTACGACCTCGTCATCGCCGGCGGCGTCGTGCTGAATGCGTTGCTGCGCGCCGGCGGGCACTCGATCGGTGGCTCCTTCCTCGGCACGTCGGCCGACCGCATGGTGGCGGCGGCCCGCATGGTGCGGTCCCGGCCACGGCGCGCGGAGCTGCACGTCGCGTCGGAGGTGTTCGTCCGCGCGGCCGGGAACCGGCACGCCGACGTGCGGCGGGCGCGGGTCAGCGAGCCGATCCCCGACGCCGACATGATCGTCGACTTCGTTCTCGAACCCTGGGCCCTCGGCCGGCTGAGCGGCTCGCGTGGCCGCCCGGTCAGGTGTCTGCTCGCCGGAACGCCAGCGCTGTACGTCGATGGCTGCCGGGCAACCACCGACGTCATCCTCGGCGCTTTCGCGTTGCAAGGTGACAACGCACTGCTGCTCGGCGGCGACACCGTGGCGGAGCTGCCGTGGTCGGGCCGGCGTAGCGCCGGCGGCGGTTCGGCGTTGACGTTCCTGGCCACCGGGTCGTGTCCGGTTCTCGACGCGATGCGCGGCCGCCCGGTCAGCGGCCGGCGCCACGCGTGACCGCGGTGCCGGGCCGGTCCGCGGCAACGAGCCGCGCGACGGCGTCGACGACGCCGGGATCACCCAGGAAGTCCTCCCGGGCGACGTCGAACCGACGGCACGGCCCGTCGAGGCCGTCGGGGAAGGGGTGGTCGGCGGAGATGAAGGCGTGCGCGTCCGGAGCGGGCGCGCTGCCGTACAGGGCTCCCGCCGCGCACAGGTAGTCGAGGTAGCGCCGGAAGTGGAGCACCAGCTCGTCGCCGAGGTCCGGGGCGAGGTCCAGGCGGACGAAGCTGTCGCGCACCATCGCCTCGTACCGGCCGGACAGGTCCGCCGCCAGGGCGAGCAGATGTCCCGGGCCGCCGTCCGCGACCGGTCCGGTACCGGCGACGTCGGGTGCTCCGGTGGCGGTTTCCTGTCCCATCGCCCGTGCGACCAGACGGAACTGGTACCGCAGCGTCTCCGCCGACACCGGCTCCGGATCGATCAGCACGACGGCAGGCGCCGGCCGACCCGAGGCGGCGAGACGCCGTGACATCTCGATCGCGAACGGACCACCGGCGCAGTAGCCGATGACGGCCACCACGTCGTCGATCTCGGCGAGTTCCCGCATCCACGCGGCCAGGTACGGTCCCGGGTCGCCGGTCCGCCGATCCGCGACCTCCTTCGGAACCGCCGTCCTCATCATGGTGTGGCTGCCCGGCAGGGCGGCGGCCATGTGAGAGAACGTCGCTCGGGCATGGGTGCCGACGAAGTCCACGGCGGCGATCGTCGTGCCGCTCTGTCCGGAGTGGACCGTCCTCCAGTAGTCACGCTCCACGGACCTCTCCTTTCGTCCACGGCTCGCGCCGCGGGCTGCCCGTCAGGTTGTCGACGGCGATCATTCGGAGCTCGGACGTGTACCGGCGGCCGGCCGGGTCGGTGAGCCACAGATCCTCCGGGCCGGGGAGCATCTCGGCCAGGCGGACGTCGCCGGTACCGCTCGGCGGGCCGCAGGCCCGGATCAGGTTGCGGACCAGCAGCGGAGCCTGGAGGTCGACGTAGAACGGCTTGGTAGCGGGCGCCGTCCGCGCGAAGAGATGTCGTGGTAGCCCGCGCGCGGCGAGGTCCGCCCGGATGCGCTCCACCGCCCGGACGCCCCCCGCGAGGTGTGCTCCCGGGACGGTCCAGCTCCGTCGCTGAACGACGAGATCGTCGAGGACGACCCGGGGGGTGGACGGCCGCGGTGCGGTGATCCGGAACCGGTCGACGACCAGTGCTGTCAGCATGTCGCCGAGAACCTCCAGGACCGGTGCGTGCCATGCTCCGCCGGGTGCCTCGACCACCAGCCTCCCGTCGTGGTTTCCGACCGTCAGCGCGGCCGCCGGCCACGCGGGTGAGCCGTCCGGCGCGCCGGAGTCGAGCCCGGTGGACCAGTAGACGTAGCGGCCGGGGACGTGCACGGTCAGCGGAGGGTAGGTTCGTGGACTGACCTCCGGGGAGTCGACCGGCGGCAGCGCCACGACGCGCCCCGCCGCCATGTCGGACGCGGTCGCGCCGATCAGCCACCGCGGGTCGTCGGACTGCGTGTGAAAGACCCGGCTCTCCAACGTGTTCAGGGCGACATGCAGCTCCCCGAGGATCCACTGTGGCCTGTCACCGCGCAGGGACAGCATGAGGTCGGGGCTGTGGTAGCGGGCACCCTGCCAACGCGCGGCGCGGGCGGGGAACAGCGCTGCGGCCCGGGAGCCGATATCGGCCGAGGACAGGCGCACGACGGGCCGGTCGTCGTCGGGCAGCAGCTCGCGCCACCGTAGGTGGAAGTCGGTCATCACCTCGTCGATCACCGTTCCGGGACGACCGGCGAGGACGTCGGCGACGCTGAAGTAGAGCTCGCTGAGGCGGATCTGCCGGCCGGTCCGGCCCAGCTCGGCGTGACGGACGCGCAGCGCGGCCTCGACGGCGTCCGCCACTTCGGCGGCGAGCCACCGGGCGCTGTCGAGGACCAGACCGAGGGGACGTCGCAGCGCGTCCATCGCATTCCGGCCGATATCGACATCGAGGTCCCGCCGGCAGTCCACATAGGCCGGTGTGCGACCTACCCGGGCGCGGTCCTTCGAGCGGTGGCCGGCCGCGCCGGTGAGCCGGGACACGGTGCGGGACAACGCGGACAGCGCCTCGTGCAGGCGCCACGGATCCCCGACGGCCTCGGCGACGGCGTCGCGCGCGCGTTCGATCTCGTCCACCTCGGCGAGGAGCACCGCCCGGGTGTCGGCGCACGTGATCCAGGCGACCTGCTCACGCAGGTGCGCGGCCGGCGACTCGTCCATAGGGATCCGGAATCCGATGTCGACGATGCCCGCCGAGCCGAGCCGGACGAGTTCCTCCTGCACCTCGGCCGCCGTCGTGCCGGATCGTCGCGCGGCTTCAGCCGCGGTGCGGGAAACCGTGAGCCGGTGGTCGTCCCGCAGCACGTCGAGCACGGCCGCGACGGGTCCGGAGACCGGGGGACCGGCGCGCGACGGAAGTCGTAGGACCCGGCCGTCCCACCAGACGGCCGGGTGCAGACGGACCGGCAGATGTGGCAGGAGCCGCCCGTCCCGGCGCCACCGCGCGCCGAGTGCGACGAGGACCCACGGCTCCAGATAGACGGTGCTGTGGCGGATCTCCGTCGTCCCGCTCACCGCCACCCCGTCGTGTTCGGTGTCGAGGCGGGCCCATGCGACCGGGCCGAACGAGCCGATGGTGTCGTTCTTGGCGCAGTAGCGCTGCAGGTACCGGGCGATGGTGGCCGCGCGCTTGCCGGTGCAGCGCGGAGGATCCCCGTCGCGGGCGGCCGCGCTGTACGCGCCCACCCAGTTCTCGACCAGCGGCGGGTTCTGCCACGAGAGGGCTTCCACGATGCGCGGTTCGCCGAGCGCCCGGCCTATCGCGGTCCCGGCACCGTCGCTGCCGGCCCCGACGGCCAGACCATCCAGCCAGTCGAACGGCGTGCCGGCGCTGCGGAGCGCGCCGACGCGCCACACCGACCACTCGGACGTCAGCGGGACGGTGTGGGCAGCCTGCGCCATCTCAGACGGTTCCCAGACGTCGCAGCTCGGCCGAGAGGGCGGCGACCGTGGGGTGGTCGAAGAGTGCGGCGATGCTGAGGTCGACGCCGAACGTGTCGCGGATCTTCGACATCAGTTCGACGGCCATCAGCGAGTTCCCGCCGAGTTCGAAGAAGTCGGAGTTCTCGCCCAGATCCTCCGTGCCGAGGGCGTCGCGCCAGAGCTCCAGCAGCCGGTGCGTGTCATCGGTTCCGGGCGCCACCGGTGGGGGCGCGGCGCGCCGGTCCGGTTCTGCCGGTGTCGCGAGCGGCTGCACGCCCGGGCCCGCTCCCGGGTGCCGGAGAGGGGCGCCGGTACCGCCGGCGGCATCGGCGCGTGCGCTCAGCGGCACCGGGTGCGCATCGCGGAACGGTCGGACGACGACCTGGCGCGGGGTCCGGACGCTGAGAAGATCGAGCAGCATGCGTGCACCGACGCGCGGAGCGATCCCGACCGACCCGTTGCGCTCCGGGTCCGCCCCTGCCGGATCGACCCCGTCCGGTCCGCCGGTAGTGGCGGGCTGCGGCAGGAACGACCCGTCGGTGACGGCCCGCATGGTGTAACCACGCACCCGCGCGACGACGGTGCCGTCGGATGCCACGAGATCCACGTCGGCCACGATCGTCCCGGGCGGACTGTCTTGCCGGCGCCGGATGTGGCTGTGCAGTTCGGCCGGGAGCGCCGTGAGAACGGTCAGTTCGCGGTACATGAACGGCAGGTGGAACGGGTCGGTTTCCGGATCGCGGGCGAACGACGTCGCCGAGTCGAGCAGCGCCGGGTGCAGATGGTGGTCGTCGAGGTCGCCGCGGAACGCGGCAGGCAGGGCGAGGTCGAACAGGCTCTCCCCGGGCATGTCGGGGTCCATCGATGCGCCGGCGACGTTGTTCCACCGTGGGCCCAGG
>NZ_BOPH01000104.1 GCF_016863655.1 Virgisporangium ochraceum | reverse complement strand
AGAGACGGTTCGGGTGGGAGCGGCCGGCTACCGTTCGCGGTTGACGCAGCCGGTCACGCAGGCCTGCCAGATCCACGCGTTCACCGCTTGCCTCGACGCGGCCGATCCGACCCGTCACGTGCACCTGTCCGGCCGGCCCGGGATCGAGGTAGGAGCGGACCGTGAACTCCCGTGTCCCGCCGGCGGTCGCCAGTGAGACCTCCAGCCGGCAGGTCCCGGTGACCACGAGGGGCCGCTGGAAGACGACGTCGGTGAGCCGGATCGGCCGGTCGTCGCCGGGGTGGACGGACTCGCGGAAGGCACGTACGACCAGGTCGATGTAGGCGGTGGCCGGGAGGACGGCGCGGCCGTCGATCCGGTGTTCGTCGAGCGGCGGGTACGTTCCGGGCGAGATCGAGAGGGACCAGTGCGTCACGTCGGCGTCCGACGGTGGCCGGTCGGCCCCGTGGTGGTCGGGCGGGCCGTCGCCGGTGGCACCGGCGGCCATGCCGACGGTGTTCCATGCGGGCCAGTTGATGGTGAGGAACCGTGTCGCCGGAAGGGCATCGGGGGGCGTCGCGTCGAGGAACGCGTTGGCCGCGGCGTAGTCGCCGCCACCGATCAGTCCGTCGACGGCCGACCGGCTGGAGAACGACACGAAGAAGTCCGGCTGCGGCCGGCCGGCGAAGGACTCCTCCAGGGCGAGGGAACCCCGTACCTTCGGGCCGAGCACCTCGGCGATCCGGTCCCGGCGACGGAACTGGATCATTCCGTCACCGGCGACACCGGCCAGATGAAAGACCCCGTTGACCGGTCCGAAGGAGGAGGTCGCGACGTCGAGTGCCCGTCGCACCGCGCGGGCGTCCGTCACGTCGCAGGACAGCGTCCGGTAGACGCCGCCGGCAGCGACGATCCGGGACAGGGCGTCCTCGATGCGTTGCGCATGAGCCTCGTCCCGGTCGTGGACTCCCCGGCGGGACAGGAGAACCAGCCGTGGCCGCAGACCGGTGCCGACGAGCGCCGCCGCCACCTCGAGGCCGAGACCACCGGTACCACCGGTGATCAGGTACACGCCGTTCCTCCGGATCGGCGTACCGACCGGGTGGGCCGGCCGGTACGGACGCTCGGAGCGGACCCACCTGCGGTCGCCGCGCACGGCGACGACCTCGGAGCGGTGCCAGTTCCGGACCTCCTCCACCAACCAGGTGGCCGCGAGGTCGGTGGCATCCACGAGTTTCGCTGAGGACCGGCTCTCCTCGAGAGCGAGGGTGCGGACCAGGGGCTGCAGGACGGCCTTGGCGCGTTCCACCCGTTCGGACCCGGACACGTCGACAGCGCGCCCGGTGAGGACCAGAAGCCCCGGCAGGTGTCCACCGGCGGCCCTGGCGCCGGCCTGCACGAGGTCGACGACGCTGTACACGCCGTCCTCGACCTGACCGTCGACGTTCTCCGTCGTCGCCGCGGGCCAGTCGTCCACCGCCCGCGCATGCACCAGCACCCGGGGGTACTCCCCGCGCGCCGCGAGGTCCGACAGGACGCGGGCCAGATCGGCGGACGAGCCGCGCCGCACGGTGTAGCCGAGAACCCCACTGGAGAACTGATCGCCGACGCGCGTCGCCACCGGCCGGAGTCCGGCCTCGTGCAGCAGGGCGACGACATCGGTCGCCCGTTCCTCGTCGTCCGGCAGCAGAACGAGGGCGACGTCGCCCGCGGGGGAGTCGTGCGGTTCGGGGACGGGTGTCTCGATCCACACGGTCGTGGAGTAGGGAGACGCCGCCTCCGGCTCACCGGCGGAGGCGGTCGTCGTCCGGTCGTCGGCGGGCGCGGCCGGGCGTTCGCCGGACGGTGTGATCCAGTGCCGCTTGCGCCGGTACGGATATCCGGGCACGACCGTGCGTCGGGCCGGGGCCCCGTCCAGGTCGGCGGTGAAATCGATGTCCGCCCCATCGACCCACAACCGGGCCACGGCGCGGCGCAGCGCCGTCCGGTCGTCGGCGGTACCCGTGCGTGGCCGGGGCAGGATGATGACCGGCGTCTCGCACGTTCCCAGATGCCGGCGGGCCAGACCCGCCAGTGACGCGCCCGGCCCGACCTCGACCGGCCGGACCCGCGCATGACCGGCGAGGGCGTCGAGCGCCCGGGCGAACCGGACCGGTTGCGTCAACTGGTCGGCCCAGAACCGCGGATCCATCGCCTCCTCGGGTGTCATGAGTGCGCCCGACGCGGCGGAGAAGACCGGGATCCCGGGAGGCCGCGCGGTCACGCCGTCGAACGCGCGGAGGAAGTCGTCGCGGGCGGCGGCCATCGCCGGTGTGTGGAAGGCGTGCGAGGTGGACAGACGGTGGTTCGGTACACCGGATCGCTGCAGGGTCCCGGCGAGATCGGCCAGCGCGTCCTCGGCGCCCGCGACCACCACCTGGTCCCGCGCGTTCACCGCCGCGACCCACGCGTCGGACCCCAGCAGCGGCCGGACCGCGTCCTCGGTGGCCGTGACAGCCAGCATCGCGCCCCGGGGCAGCGCCGCCATCGCCCGGGTCCGCGCCGCCACGAGCGTCACGGCGCAGGGGAGGTCGAACACCCCCGCCACCGTGGCCGCGGTCAGCTCGCCGATGCTGTGACCCAGCAGTGCCGTCGGTCGCACGCCCCACCGCGCCAGTACCGCGGCGAGTGCGTACCCGACCGAGAACAGCAGCGGCTGCGCGACACCGGTGTCCCGCAGCGCCGCGTCGTCGGTGGCCGACGACCAGACCCCCCGGACCGACACCCCGTCGGCGTCGAACAGGTCGAAGCACTCGTCGAGGGCGGCGCGGAACGTGGGGTCGTGACCGTACAGGTCGTGGGCCATGGCCGGGAACTGGGAACCCTGACCGGGGAACAGGAACGCCGGTGGTACGACGACCGGCGCCGCCCCGGTGACGAGGGTGTCGGCGGAGGCCAGGAGACCGGCCGCCTCGTCCGCGTCCCTCGCCACGAGCGCGGCGCGGACGGCATGCGCGGTCCGCCCGTGCTGCAGGGTGTCGACGGTGTCGCCGAATGCGGTTGCGTCGCACCGGGCGAGATGCGACCCGAGTTCGTCCCGGTAGGCGTTTTCGGCCTCGGGGGTACGGCCGGACCAGATGACGACGCGCGGCCGGCGATCGTCGGGCCGGCTGCTCCGGACGGGCGCCTCCGTGACGACGGCGTGGACGTTGGTACCGCCGATTCCGAGGGAGTTGACGCCGGCGAACCGGGGTCGTGCCGGGTCGCGCGGCCATGGCCGCAGGGTGTCGTTGATGAAAAAGGGCGAACCGTCGAGCTCCAGCTTCGGGTTCGGTTCGGAGAAGTTGATGGTGGGGGGAATCGCCTCGTTCTCCAGTGACAGCACGACCTTGATGAGCGATGTGACCCCCGACGCGTGGCCGAGGTGTCCCACGTTGCCCTTCACCGACGTCAGAGCGCACGAGCCCTGGCGCAGCCCGTCACCGTCGAGCCGGCGGAAGGCGCGGTTCAACGCGCTCAGCTCGATGGGGTCGCCGAGTTCGGTTCCGGTGCAGTGGGCTTCGACGTGCGACACCTGGGCCGGGTCCACACCCGCGATCGTGAGTGCCTCGACGACCACGTCGGCCTGGCCCGTCACCCCCGGTGCGCTGAACCCGACCTTGTCGGCGCCGTCGTTGTTGATGGCGACGGCACGTATCACCGCCCGGATGTGGTCACCGTCCGCCAACGCGTCGGACAGGCGCTTGAGCGCGACGACGCCCACGCCGCTGCCGAAGATGGTTCCGCTCGCCTTCGCGTCGAACGGCCGGCAATGACCGTCCCTTGTCAGCGGGCCGCCCTTCGCCCACCAGTGCCCGTGGCCCACCGGGAACTCGACGTCGGCGCCCCCGGCCAGCGCGATCACGCATTCACCGTTGTTCAGCGCGCGGGCGGCGAGCTGCACCGCGACGAGCGAGCTGGAACAGGCGGTCTGCACTGTCATGCTGGGTCCGCGGAGGTTGAGCTTGTAGGAGACGAGGGTCGCGATGTAGTCCGAGTTGCTGAGGACGCCGAGGGACATGCCGGCGGCGCTGCGGACCCGGTCGACACCGGGTCCCGCGTGCGAGTCGATGTACCGGTTGACACCGGCCGACCCGAACACGCCGACGTCCGACACCCGGTGCGGGTCGTACCCGGCGTTCTCGAGCGCCGCGTGTGCGGTCTCCAGGTACAGCCGGATCTGCGGGTCGCACAGCGCCGCCTCGCGGGGCGCGAGGCCGAAGAACTCGGCGTCGAACATGTCGATTCCGGGCGCCATGGCGACGGCCTTCACGTAGGCCGGATCGCGCAGCGCCTCGATCGGCACGCCGGCCGCGACGAGCTCCTCGTCGCCGGCGGTCCGGACACCCTCCCGGCCGAGGCGCAGACCCGACCAGAACTCGTCGACGTTCCCGGCGCCCGGGAACCGGCCCGCCATGCCGATGACAGCGATGTGGTCCAGGGAATCGGTCATCTCTTCTCCCTCTGACTCTCGATCCATCGCCTGACCTGTCGCCGCTCGTCAGCGGTCCGCGATCTCGGCGCGGACGGCCGGCGCCCCGGTGGCGACGGTTCGGCGCCCTCCTCGCGGGCATCGAGGAGTCCGGCCAGACTTCGCAGGTTGGGGTGGGTGAACAGTTCGGTGACCGGCAGCCCGCTCCGAAAGCTCTCGCCGAGCCGGGCGTGAAGGTTGAGCAGACCGATGGACGTGAGACCCGCTTCGAAGAAGTTGTCATCGGGACCGATGTCCGTGCCGAGCACCTCGCGCATCAGCCGGGCGAGGTGCTCGAGCGCCGGAGACGCCGTGGCGACCCGGGACGGATGGGCGCGCCGCGCGTCGGTGCCGGTGTCCGCGACGACCTTGTGGTTGGCGTCGACGTGCAACCTGTGGCCGATCGTGACGATCGCCGGAACGGCGTAGGAGGGGAGCAGCGACCGGAGGTGGCGGCGCAGCGTCGCGGGCTTCGGCCCGTCGGCGCTGGACACGGCGACCCACAGCGCGATGACCGCACCCGCCGGGGTTTCCCGCAACCGTGCGGTGGCCTGCCGGACGGCGGGATGCGCGAGCGCGGTCGCCTCGACCTCCTCCAGGGCCACCCGGAATCCGTCGACGAGCACCTGCCGGTCGCGTCGTCCGGCGAGGTGGAGGAGTCCGGACGGGTCCGTCCGTCCCAGGTCGCCCGTGCGGTACGCGCGCACCCCGGGCCGCCCACACGGATCGCTCCCGAACCCACCGGTGTCGGTGGCGTCGAGATAGCCCGTCGCCAGGCGCGCGCTGCGGACGACGACCTCACCGACCTGGCCGACTCCGGCACGCCGGCCGGGAACGGCCTCGACCACCATCTCGACGCCGGGCACACCCACCCCCACGGGCAGTGTCGTCTCGGCCCTCAGGCGGTCGAGCGGGCGCGCGGTCCGGCCCGGCGCGAGAACCTGATGGGCCGCGGCGATCTGCGGCGTCTCGGTGGTTCCGTAGCCGTTGACAATCTCGGCCGGCGTGAGGTCCCTGAGCCGGCGGACGAGCCCGACGGTCAGCGGCGCACCGGCCGCGACGATCGCCCGCACGGTGGGCAGCCGCAGATCCGGCCGTTCGGCGGCGCCCGCCACGAGCAGCTCCAGCAGCGCCGGCGTGGCGTGCACGAGCGTGATCCGGTGCCGCGCGACGCACTCCAGCAGCCGCCGGGGGGTGGTGAGGGAACCGGCCGGTGGCACCACCAACGTGCCGCCGGAACACAGCGGCACCAGGATGTCCCGCAGCACGGGGTCGTGTCCGAGTCCGCCGAGGAGCATCACCCGGTCGGCGGCAGAAGGCCGGAACCGCGTGACGTACCAGTCCAGCGCGCCGGTCAGGGGGCCGTGCGGGACGACGACCGCGGACGGCCGGCCGCTCGTCCCCGAGGTGAAGAGGATGTGACTGGCACCGGTCACCGACCGCCCGTCACTGTGATCCTCGGACCACCGCGGACCGCTCGCCGTGGCATGGACGACGTGCCGGGGACGGAGCGTCGTCCGGAGCGCGTCGAGTCGCGCGGGAGGGAGCGCGGCGTCGACCGGCGCCGGCACGCCTCCGGCCCGCCAGGCGGCCAGGAGCACGATCGGCAGGTATGCGCTGCGCTCCGCGCGGATCTCCACCACCGACTCCGCGGTGAGCCGCTGCGCAACCGTCCCGATCTCCGCGGCGAGCTGGCCGTAGGTCCAGGAACGGTCCGCGGCTTCGATCGCGATCGCGTCGGGTGCCGTGGCGCCGAAGCCGAGCACCCGGGCGACCAGCCGGTCGGACGGGACGGCTGGCGCGACGGGGAGCGGCGCACCGGGGCCGGGCGGACCGGCCGGCGGCAGGACGGGGCTGGCCGGGGTGACGGGCCGGCCGTCGAGGATCCGGTCGAGCAGGTCGACGCAGTGCCCCAGCAGCGCCACCGCCACGTCGGCCGGCACCCGGTCGGATGCGTGCACCAGCTCCAGGCGCAGACGGCCGTCGTGCGCGGTGAGGTAGAAGTTCAGGTCGAACAGGGCCGTGTCGCCCGGCGGGCTGACACCCGATACTGAGATGCCCGGGATCGTTGGTGGTGGCGCCGCGTTGGACAGGTCGTTGAACCAGACCTGGAACAGCGGATTGCGGTGCGGTCGGGACGGCCGGTCGCACGCGGCGACGATCTCCTGGAACGGCAGCCCGCTGTGCGCGACGGCGGCCAGGTACCGGTCACGGACGTGCCGGACCAGGCTCGGGAAGTCCTGCTGGGCACACGTGTCGATCCGTATCGGCAGTGTGTCCACCAGGAACCCGACCAGGTCGTCGTCGCACGCCCGGCGCCTCGCGGAGGAAGGGATGCCGATCACGACACAGGGCTGGGCCGACCAGGCGCACAGCACGGTGGCGACGACGGACATGAACACCGCCGCCGGTGTGACCGCCGTCCGGCGCGCGTACGCGTCGACGCTGGCCGTGCGCTGCGCGCCCAGGTCGCGTCGGACGCTCCCGCCGCGCAGCGACGGTACCGGATCCGCCTCACGGCAGAACGGCAGTGCCAGCTCGGGCGGGGTGCCGTCGAGAACCGTCCTCCAGTACCCGACGTCGTCGGCGGTGCCGCGGTTCTCCCCGGCCGTCCGCGCGGCGAAACCGGCGAACCGGGGTGCCGGCGGCAGATGCGGCGCACGGCCCGCTGATCGTGCCGCGTAGGCCGTGGCGAGATCGGCGAGCACGATGTCCACGCTGCGTTGGTCGGCGACCAGGTGGTGCAGGGACAGCACGAGACACCCGTCGGTGTCGTCGGTCGTCGTCAGGAGACCCGCGCGTAGCAACGGCGCGTCGTCGAGGGGGATCGGGACGGCGGCCGAGCTCCGGACGTGTGCGTGCACCACGCTCTCGCTCAGCGGTGCGTCGGTGCGCTCGACGGTGAACGGCACCTCGACACCCGCGTCGTGGCGCAGGAACGGGTGGCCCGTGTCGTCCTCCACCACCCGCGCGCGCAGGGAGTCGTGGCGGGCGACGACGTCGTCGAGGGACATGCGGAGGGCGGTGACCGAGATCGGGCCCGTCAACAGGAGCGCGGTGACGACGTTGTACCGCACGGCGTCGGGGTGGGTCCGGGTCAGTAGCCACAGCCGGCGCTGCCCGGGTGTCAGCCGGGAGACCGCCGTGTCGGCGACGGGCGCGGTGTCGGTGACGGGCGCGGCCCGGGCAGCGTCGGGAAGCGTCCGCGCGACCAGCCGGCGCAGGCCGGCCAGCGACAGGTTGTCCCGGAGCAGGTCGGCCAGCGTGACCTCCACCCCCGCATGACCACGCAGCCACGCGGCCAGCCGCACCGCCGACAGGGAGTGGCCGCCGAGGCTGACGAAACCGGTGTCCTCGTCGCGTTCTGCGGCGTCGGCCCGCAGCAACCGCCACCACCCGGCGGCGAGCTCGTCCACCTCGTCGTCGCAGGGTGGCCGGTGGTGGTCACGGACGAGCGTCTCCTGGATCGCCCGACGGTCCACCTTGCCGGTGGCGCCGAGCGGCAGCGAGTCGACCCAGAGGAACTGCGCGGGAACGAACGCGGGCGGCAGGCGGGTACGGAGATGATCGCGCAGGTCGGCGTCGCCCGGACGGGGAACGCGCGCCGCGCCGATCAGCGCCGCCGCCAGGCGTGGGCCGTTCTTCGCGGGCACGGCGACGACCACTGCCCGCTCGATCGCCTCGTGCCGTTCGAGCGCGTGCTCCACCTCGCCGGGTTCGACGCGGACACCGCGCACCTTTACCTGCCCGTCGCGCCGGCCGAGGTACTCGAGCCCGGCGCCCGGAACGACGCGAACGAGGTCCCCAGTCCGGTAGCATCGTTCGGCGCCGATGGTTCGGAAAGCGGACGCGGTCAGGTCCGTGGCCCCTACGTAGCCCAGCGCGACCGGCATGCCCCCGATCCACAGCTCTCCCGAGTCCGCCGGCCGCCCGGTCCGCTCGTCGAGGACGTACAGGTCGGTGTTGTCGATCGGCGTCCCGATCAGGATCGGCCGGTCCGGGGTCCAAGCGGTGGGTACGGTCCAGTGCGTCACGTCGATGGCCGCCTCGGTGGGACCGTAGAGATTGTGCAGACGCGCTCCGGTCCGGGCGCGTACCCGTGCGACGGTGCCCGCGGACAGGGATTCGCCGCTGCAGACGATGTCCCGTAGCGGCGCGTCGAGAAGCTCGGGAGCGTAGCGCAGAACCTCGTCGAGCATGGATGGCACGAAGTGGCAGATCGTGACGTGGCGTCCGCGGACGAAGCGGGCCAGCGCCGCCGGGTCACGATGGTCGCCCTCGGGCGCCAGCACGCACCGTGCACCGGTGATCAGGGGCAGGTAGAGCTCCCACCCCGAGACGTCGAACGTGTACGGCGTCTTCTGCAGCACGGCGTCGTCCGGGCCGACACCGTAGTGGCGCGCCATCCAGACCAGACGGTTGCACAGAGCATCACTGCCCTGGAGCACACCCTTGGGAGTGCCGCTGGAACCGGACGTGAACATGACGTACACGGGGTGGTCGGCGCCGACCGGCGGAAGCGCGCGCGGACCGGCCGCGCCGTGGTCGTCGGCCGGCACCGCGATCCGGGGACGCGAGGCGAGCGGTGCGACCAGTTCCCTGTCGTCCGTCAGCACGGCCAGTGGCTGCGCGGCGGTGACCATCTCGGCGACGCGCCGCGCCGGCTCCTCCACGCCGAGGGGTACGTACCAGCAGCGTGCCTTCAGAATCCCCACGAGCGCCACGAGCAGGTCCACCCCGCGCGGCATGACGAGCGCCACGGCGCCCGACCGCCCGTCCGTCGCGGCGAGAACTCGATCCGCCAGCACGTCGCTCCGCGCGTCCAGTTGTCGGAACGTCAGCCGGCGGTCGGAGTCCTCGCAGGCGATCCGGTCGGGCCGGGACAGCGCGACGTCACGGAACAGCCCGGGAAGACCGAACGGCGCCGGCATCGCAACCCTGTCACCGCGCAGCGTCGGTGCGATCGGAGCGGTAGCGTCATCGCTCATGAACGCACCGTGCCGGCGACCGGTGACGCGGCCAGCACGCGCGCAAGTGCCACCGGTGTCGGCGCCTCGAACAGCGTCGACAGCGAGGTCGGCCGACCGGTGAGACGGGAGATCCGCGTCACCAGTTGCGCCGCCGACAACGAATGGCCACCGTTGACGAAGAAGTTGGCCTCCGGTCCGAGGTCCGCACGCCCCAGCAACTGGCACCAGAGTTCGAGCAGCTGGTGGGTGAGGTCGTCGGGGGTGGCGGGGGACGCTCCGCCGGCCTCGTCCGGCCAGGTCCGCCGCTGGGCCATGCGCGTCAGCTCGCGATGGTCGATCTTGCCGTTCGCCGTCAGGGGGAACTGCCCCAGCACGACGAACCGGCTCGGCACGGAGTAGCGGGGGAGCAGCCGCGCCGCGTGTTCCCAGACGTCCTCGACGAGACCGGGTCGCGGCGACGACCGGAGGAACGCGACGAGGTGCCCGTCGGACGTCGGATCGCCGACCAGGACGACCGCCGCGGACCGGACGCCGGCGTGCTGTTCGAGTACCGCCTCGACCTCGTCCAGTTCGATCCGGTGCGCGCGCAGCTTCACCTGCCGGTCGTCCCGGCCGGTCAGCTCGACGGCGCCGTCGTGCCGCCACCGGCCGAGATCACCTGTCCGGTAGTACCTGCCGTGGACGGGGTCCGTGTGGAACCGCTCCGTCGTGAGTTCGGGCCGGCGCCGGTAGCCGGCGGCGACCCCGTCCCCGGCGATGCACACCTCGCCGGGCAGGCCCGGTGGCTGTTCGCGTCCCGTCCCGTCGAGGACGAGGATGCGGGTGTTGGCGATCGGCCGTCCCACGTGCACCACGTCGCCGTCGGCCGCCTCGATGCGGCTCGACGTGGACCAGATCGTCGTCTCGGTCGGCCCGTAGACGTTCCAGAGGGTGCACCCGGTGCCGACCAGAGCGGCCGACAGCACCGGCGGCAGCGGCTCCCCGCCGCACAGCACCCGCCGCCCCTTCAGACATCCGCCGGCCTCGCCGGCCAGCATGCGCCAGGTCGTCGGTGTGCCCTGGAGGATACCGACATCCTCGTCCCTCACCAGTGCGGAAAGGACCGCCGGGTCGCTACGGGCGTCGTCGGGGGCGACGACGACCCGGGCGCCGACGGTGAGCGGCAGGAACAGTTCGAGAGCGGAGATGTCGAAGGCGAAGGTGGTCATCCACAGGCATGATTCGCCCGCTCGTGCGTCGAGCTCGTCGGCGAAGTGGGACACCACGTTGGCGAGATTGCCGTGCGTGATCTCGACGCCCTTCGGGGTGCCCGTCGACCCCGACGTGTAGATGATGTACGCCAGCGACTCCCGCTTCACCGGCGCCGCCGGCGCGGGGACGACGTCCGCAGTTTCGGCCGGAACGCGGCCCGACGGCCCGGATGCGCGGATCACCGTGGTGCAGACCGCGGCGACGTCCTCAGGCGGCTCGCGGTCTGTGACCAGAAGCGAGGCGCCGGAGTCGGAGATCTGGAACGCGAGCCGCGACGGTGGGTGCCCGGGATCCAGCGGCAGGTAGGCCGCGCCCACCGACCAGACCGCGAGCGCGGTCGCCGCCAGCTCCGGGCCGCGCGGCAGGGACACGGCGACGACATCGTCGGCGAGGACCCCGGCGTCCGTCAGCCGGCCGGCCAGGAACCGGGCCGCTGTCGCCAGTTCCCGGTAGGTGACGTCGGTGGAGCCGGACCGGATCGCCACCGCGTCCGATCTGCGGGCACACTGTGCCGCGAAGGCCGAACCGACAGTGCTCCACCGCGTGTGGCGACGGGTGTCGTTGGCGGTCGTCACGGTCCGTCGGTCGCGTTCACTCCACCGGACGGAGTCGTCCAGAGGCTGCCCGGGGTCGAGCGCCACCGCACGCAGGAGCGCGTCGTACCTGTCCACCAACGCCTGGACATCGTCGGCGTGATGCAACTCCGTGCTGTACACGACGGTGATTCCGGTGCCGCCCTTCTCGTGGAAGACGGCGAACTCCAGATCGAGCCGGCTCAGTCCCTTGTCGACCGCGATCAGCGTCGCAGGCATGCCGCCGATCTCGACGCGACGCGTCACCGCGGGGCGGAAGTTGAACATGTGACGGAACAGGGGGGTCCGCCAGCCGAAACCGGCCCGGTCCAGCTCGGGCATGAGTACGTCGAACGGTGCGTCCGCGTGGGACAGCGCCGTGAGCATGCGATCGCGGGTGTGTGCGACCAGATCACGGAAGGTCGTCGCGGTGGACATGTCGATCCGGAGTGCGAGCGTGTTGACGTGGTATCCGATGCTGTCGCTTCCGGTGGAGTCACGTATGTCGATCGGAACGCCGACGACGAGATCCGATCCGGCACCGTGAAGTCGCAGGAGCAGACAGAACGCGGCCAGCGCCACGATGTTGTCGGTGGCCCTGAGATCACGCGCCAGCTGTGTGAGCCCCCGATGGGACGCATCGGACAGCACGTGTGTCAGCCGGGAACCCGTGAAGGTCGGGTCTGCGGGTTCCGGCCGGCCGATGCCGAGCTGCATCGCCGATCGGTCGACGCCCTGCAGCTCGCGGTTCCAGTACGCGAGGCTCTCCTGCGTGACGGGGCGTTCGACGTACCGGCCCGCCGTGGCCCCGAGTTCTGCGGGCGGCTCCTCGGAGTCGGCGAAGCCGGTGTAGAGAGCGGCCAGCTCGCGGACGAGAATTCCTTCGGACGTGGCGTCGAACACCAGGTGGTGCACCACGAGACAGACCACGTCGCCGTCCGGACAGAGAAAGTGACCGGCCCGTAGGAGGGGTGCGGCGGCCGGGTCGAAAGGGCGGGCGGCGTACCGTCGCAACTCGTCGGCGAGGGCGGCCTCGGACGTGTCGAAGACGTCCACTTCGACATCGCACGCCTGCTCGTCGAGGACCACCTTCGTCGGAACGTGGCCCACCGCGGGAAAGGCGGTACGCAGCGCCGGGTGGCGCATCACCAGGTGGTTGACCGCCGCTCGCAACGGCCACCACCGGAGACGGCCCGGCACGCGGACCGCGACCGGAAGATTGCTGACGGCCACGTCCGGCGCCAGGTGCTGCAGCGTCCAGAGCGTGTGCTCCTTTGGGGTCACATCGGGGGTCACGAGTATGCCGCTCCCACGGGATCACATGTAACTGGTACGGGTGCTGCGGCGGCGGATGTCGAGCGTCATGCAGTGGAAGCCACCACCGAGCGACCGGCCGTGTCGCCACCGGCACGGGACCGGCGTGAATCCCGCCCGCTCCAGGCTCCTCATCAGGGGATGCTGGATGTCCTGCACCAGTACGCGTTCCTCGTCCAGCGACAGGACGTTGATTCCGATCGACTGTGACGCGAGGAAAGGAATGCCGTCCTGCTCCGACTCGACCGGCTTGTCGAACCACTCGTACCAGATCACCTCCCACTTCTGGAGGCCCTTCGGAAGATCCTCCAGGTCGACGCCCTCCCGCACGAGCAACGTGCCGGGTCGCAGCGGAAGGATCTTGCCGTCGATGTGGTTGTCGGCGACGTTCACCTCGTGCACCGTGTAGTCCGGCCCGAGGTGGCGGGCGAGCCAGCGGGCGCCCATCCGGTGGTTCTCGGTCGACGCGTTGAACACGAGGTCCGCACCCAGTCGCATGACCTGCGCGCCGTCGAACATGATCTCGAAGAACGGATCGGCGGGGACGGGACCGTCGTACCCGTTCTCGATGAGATAGCTGTAGTCGAAATTGTGTTCGAGCAGCCTCGACTTGGGCACCGAGGTCCACCGCGCACCCTGGTTGAAGTACTCGGTGAACAGCTCGCGGTACAGGTCGCTCTCGAAATACCGGGCCCGCACGAGCGGAGGGGTTTCGATGATCTCGTCGCCGACGACGAGAAAATTGTCGCGGCTCATGAGGGCATGGCCCATCGGGGCGCTCCAGTGCGGTGTGCTCACGGTCGGCACGTTGTTGAGCGCCTGCGGCCGGCGGACGGTGACGCCCGCGCTCTCCAGAATCCCGATGAGCTCGGTGACGTCCTCGAGGCATTCGTCGCGAAGTCGATTGTCGGGCTTTCGCCGGCTGAACACGCCGCGGCTGTTCGCGTCCTTGAGATTATCGTGGAAGAACATGCGGAAAGACGAGTCGTCGTGGTAATCGAGGTGATAGGGAGTACCCACGATTACTTCTTCCAGTGGACTCCATTCGTCATGCGAGTTGACAACGTTGGGTGGCATGGATCCCCCGGATTTCGTAAGTGCGCGTCAGGGCGCTCAGTCAGTTCTCGACCAGGCCGGAGCGGCCGGAATTCGTGCCGCAAGCCGGGCCGGTGTGCGGAATTCGAGGACCTCGACGAGTTCGATGTTCCGGCCGAACTCCTTGCGGATCCGCGACTGGATCCGAACCGCCGTCAGGGAGGAGCCACCGAGTTCCGCAAAGTCGGTCTGCCCGTCCACGACGCCGCTCACGAGGACTTCCGACCAGATCTCGATGAGCCGGGCGACGAGATCAAACCGGGATTCCGGTGAATCGCCCGTCATCCTGCACCTCGATTCATGCATGTCGGCGTGCCAGGGAAATGTCGAAACCACGACGCGAATGCCCAGATGCGGCCGCCGTCGCGGCGATCGATTTACGACGATAGCGACGGCCCGCCCGGAGTGTCAACGCCGCGCATGACCGTTTGCATTGATGCGCCCGATGGCTATCCTGCTGTGGGTGGGGCCGTGGCCGACGAGCCGTTAGGAAATTACGGGGATCGATCGGGAAAGAATGCGGAAACAATCGGAAACCGATTCCGGGCCGGGGTGCCGGGTCAATCCACCGTGACCTCGCCGAGGCGACCGGAGATGGGACACGTCGTTGCACGTACTAGTCGCCCGGGGGGCAGCGGACCTGCGTGGTCTGCGTCGACGCTTCCCCGGCCTCCGTCTGAGCGAGTTCGAGAAGTGGCCCGACGTCGGTCAGGCCGTCCGGCACGAGGTCTGTGGGGTGGTCCTGCGCTCCACTCCCCGGATCACGGAGAAGGACCTGCTCGACCTGCCGGCCCTGCGCTGGGTCATCCGACCGGGCTCCGGTACCGACAACATCGACCTCACCGCGCTGCGACGTCGCGGCATCACGTTCGTGCGGCGCCCCGAGATCAGCGCCGACGCGATCGCGGAGATCGCCCTCATGTCCACGCTGGTCGTCCTCCGCCGGGCGGCGGAGGGATTTCGCGGCCTCACCGCGGGCGTACATCTCAAGGCCCGGTGCATGGGCCGGACGCTGGCCGGTAGCCGGGTCGCCATCTGGGGCGCCGGGCCTGTCGGCCGGGCGACCGGTCTGCTGTTCGACCGGTACGGCGCCGCGGTCCGCTACGCGCGCTGGCCGTCGAACCCGGGCCATCTCGCACAGGCCGACGCCGACCGGCTGCGCGCCGAGTCCGACATTCACGTGGTCGCCCTGCCGTTGCGTCCTGAGACGACGGGCATTGTCGACGCGGCATGGCTGGCGAAGGCCGCGCCGCGCCGGCCGGTGCTCACGTGTGTCGGACGCATGGAGACCCTCGATCTGGTGGGCGTGGCGGCGGCCCTGCGCGCCGGGCAGCTGTTCGGCCTGGCCATTGACCCCGTGGACGACGAACACGTCATGGCGGTCGGGGAGCTGTTGTCGGCGGCGCCGAACGTGTTCGTCACCCCGCACGTCGGCGGACAGCGCGGTGACGTGCGCACAGAACTCGACCGATGGGTCGAAGGATCGATCGCGGAGCGCCTGGAGGAGGTTCGGGTATGAGGTCGGCGGCCCTGAGCATTCTCGACCGGCACCTGGGATCGCTGTACACCGGGTACCAGTTGCACGTCACGCAGGGCGCTGCCGTGCGGATCGACGCGGCCGCGGGTATGGCCGCCCCGGACACGCCGATGACGCGTGACACGCCGTGCTACTGGTCGAGCGCGACGAAGTGCGTCGTGGCACTCGCGCTCGGACAGCTCTGGGAGGCCGGCCGGCTGTCGCTGGACGTCACGCTGGCCGATGCCCTACCGGAACTGCGTTTCAAGGATCCGATCGTGGGTCACGCGCGGCTCCGCGACGCCCTCACCTACCGGGTCCCCGTACCGACCTGGCTGGATCCGGTGGGACACGCCGATGACGAGAACCTGCTGGCGGCGATCGAGTCGTTGCAGACGGAGCCGACCACGCGGGAACGGTCCTGGTACGGCCTGTGGCCATGGGTCCTGGCCGCCCTTCTGATCGAGCGGGTCTCCGGTACCGACCTGGGCAGCCATCTCAGGGAGCACGTCCTGAAGCCACTGGGAATGACCCGTTCCTCCTACGGGGCCCCGCCTGGAGCACGCGCGGCCCCGATGGGCATGGACGAACTCCCCGACCTCCGGCGGGGGAGCACCGTGACGCACGCGGGCGGCTCGAACTCCTGCTGGGGGCCGATGGCGGACCTGGGCCGGGTGTACCGGTGCCTGCTCAACGGCGGAACCCTCGACGGCGTGCGGCTGATCGGCGAACCCACCGCGACGGCCCTGACGAGCCGGGTCAGGGTCGGATATCCCGAGTGCCACGGGGGAATCGTCGACTACGGCATCGGCTTCGAGATCGAGAGCAACTGGCATCCGGTGAACACCTCGATCTCCTTCTCGCCCGACTGCGGACGGCGGGTGTTCGGCCACAAGGGCTACAGCAGCGTCGTCGTCCTGGCCGATCCGGAGAAGGAAATGTCGATGTCCATGTTCGCCAACGCCGACCGGAAGGACGTCGACGGGCGCGCCGTGGGCGCTGTGTACCGCACCGTCGTGTCCGCGGTGTTGAGTGACCTGGCGGCGTGGGGGGAGGCGTCGTGACGACCATGGCGGGTGCGGTGGCGGCGATCTGGAGCGAGGTACTGGGCCACCCTGTGGACGCCTCCGGCGATCCCGGGTTCTTCGCGCAGGGCGGCACGTCCATCCTGGCCATCAAGATGCTGTATCTGGTGGACGAGCGGATGGGCTCGATGATCACGTACGAGTCGTTCGTGGAAGATCCGACGATCGCCGGTGTCGTCGAACGGCTGCTGCCCGCCGACGGCCGGTCACATCGGGCTGTCCCGTAGTCTGCGCCGCCACGCGTGGTCCGGTGCGGTCAGCGCCAACGCGTCGTCGAGCCAGCTCCGTTGCCGGCCATCGAGGTACGGCAGGACCGCCGAGAAGTCGGTCTCGTCACGCGGGCGTGTGTGCCGTGACTTGTAGAACAGCTGCACCTCCGGCGTGAGGTACGGGATCCCGTCCGGTGTGAGGTTCCGCAGGGACGCGACGGGACGCGTCACGCGGGCGTCGACCCGCGACACCCAGCGATCGCCGATGGACTCGTCGAGCATCACCTGGAGACGCCAGGGTTCGTCGGCCGCCGGCCGGCACCAGACGTCGTGCACACCGGACGGAAGCACCTCGTGGCGTGGCCAGGGACGAAGCGTGCCGGGCGGGTCCGCCGCGTGAATGTCCCAGCCCGGCAGGACGTCGTGAAGGCGGCCCTGGTCCCGCCGGAGGAGCATGATGTCGATGTCGGCGTGCTCGCGCACCGGGCCGCCGACGGCGAGCTCGATGGCCCAGCCGCCGGCGACGAACCAGGGAGCGCCGAGGTGGGCGAAGAGCTCGGCGGCCCGGGTGACGGTCACCGCCTGCCACGGCCCCCACGGGGTCTCGATACGCGTCATCGGACGAACACCGTGATCATTTCGCCGATCATCACGAGTCCGGTGGTCGTGGTCGGCGATCCGGCTCCCACCGGTCAGGCAAGGACGAACCCGATCACCTTGGTGACCCGGCCCGCTGTCACGGGTGTGGTGCCATGGGTCAGCTGGGAGCCGTACAGCAGGGCGTCACCGGCCTGGGCGCGTGCCTGCCACCGGGTGCGGCGCAGCGAACGGAACCATTCCGCCGACTCGTCGCAGTCCGGCCGCGTGTAGGGCACGCCGTTGTGTTCCCCGGCCCAGATGCTGGGGCTGGCGGTCGTCTCGACGAAGAACTCACCGCCCTCGTACTCGTCGGCGGGCGTGAGTGGAACTCCGATGCCCGCGAGCTTCGGGTGGTTCGGGTCGTCGTCGTTGTGTGCCAGGTCGATGTGCGGGGTGATGTACTGGCCGACGCCGTAGCTCACGAGGATCCAGTCCGACACGGTGCGGGCCGACGGCAGGAACCGGCGCAACCGCGGCACGGCGCGTTCGCTTGCCAGGGCCAGCAGCTTCGCCGCCTCGTCCGGCAGCGCGGTGGTCTCGGCGCGACCAGCGGGCTCGAAGATCGTCATTGTCTCGGTCAGGGAGTATCCGTCGATGACGTGTACGGAACTGCCCCGGTCGCGTTCGGAGTGTGCGCCACGGTCGATGTCCGCCAACACGTCACGCAGTGACGACCGGAGTGTGTCGAGCTCCTGGGCCTCGAGAAAGCCTTCGAAACTGGTCACTGTGAGGGATTCGGCTACATGCATTCTGCTCTCCCGTCCGGTGGGATCGGTCTGCCACACACGTGTCACGGAAATAGACCGGAAACTACATGTGTCGGATGTGCCATAGACGAATGTCACCCTACACTGATGTTATGGTGCTTTGGCTGCCGTGAGAAGTGACGATGTCAGGCGGGCGGCCGTCATCGGCCTCGCGGTGGGAACGTCAAGGATGGAGCGGACCGTGCTCGATGGCGTCCCGGTTTACGACAGACACCGGTGCCGCACACCGGCGGAGACCTTCAGGCAGATCGAGCCGATCCTGAAGCGTGTCGGCGTCACCCGCATCGCCGATGTCACGTGGCTCGACGACGTCGGTATACCGGTGTGTCAGGCCATTCGCCCCAACGCGAGGACACTGTCGGTTTCCCAGGGAAAGGGAATGACGACATTGCACTCGGTCGTGTCGGCGTGCATGGAGGCACTCGAGGTATGGCACTCCGAGGAGCTCGGTCCCGCGGAGACGGTGGCGCCCGTCCGTGAGATGGAGGACCGGATGAGCTGTCCTCTCTCGGCGCTGCGGCTCGCTGACCGGCACCTCCTCCACCCGGGTACCACGCTCGAGTGGAGCCCCGCAAGTGTGTTGGGCACCACGGAGGAGACGATGGTTCCGACGGCCCTGCTGCGGATGGACAGCACCGTCCGTCCGATGTGGTCGGTGCCGCTGTTCGAGGTCACCAGCAACGGGCTCGCGAGCGGTAACACGTACGGGGAGGCGGTACTGCACGGCCTGTACGAGGTGGTGGAGCGCGACGCGATGGCCCGCGCCGGGGGTGGCGGGGTCCGGGTCAGGTCCGGAAGTATCGACGGACCGGCGACGGAACTTCTCGACCGGTTCCGGCGGGCGGGCGTCGGTGTCGAGGTCGATCTCGCGACGTCACCCACCGGTGTGGTGTGCTTCGTGGCGCGTGTGTTCAGTGAGGACTTTCCGGTCGAGTTCTGCGGAAGCGCCGCGCACGGGGATCCCGATCTGGCACTGTGCCGGGCGCTGACGGAGGCGGCACAGTCGAGGGTCGCGGCGATCGCGGGAACGCGGGAGGACATCGGCCAGACCGTGCATCGACGAACGCGCGCGCCGTCCCGGCGCGACGCGCCTGCCGCGTCGGTGGAGCTCACCGAGGTGCGGAACGGCGTGCCGGCGGAGTTCGGCGCGGCCGCCACGACCGAGGCGGCGGTCGGGCTTCTCGTCGACCGGGTGACGGCGTCGACGGGGCTCCGGCCGCTGGCCGTCGACCTGACCAGACCTGACATCGGCATTCCTGTGGTGCGGATCCTCGCACCCCGCCTTACCTGTCCGGACGGCTACTGAGGACGCCTCGTGAACCGATACCTGTTCGTCGGACCCTCGCTTCCGGACATCCGTTCCTGCGACGACATCACCGTCCGTCCGCCCGTGGCCGCGGGTGACCTGATCGAGCTCGACGTGGAGGTGGGCGACGCCGTCGGCATCATCGACGGCTACTTCCACCAGGCACAGGCCGTTCCGCACAAGGAGATCCTCGATCTGATGGCCCGGGGCGCGACGGTGTTCGGCGCCGCCAGCATCGGTGCGCTGCGTGCGGCCGAGCTCGCCGACCACGGGATGGTGGGCGTCGGCGGCATCTTCGAGGACTACCGCGACCGGGTCCTCTGGGCCGACGACGAGGTCGCGCTGATGCACGGCACGGCCGAGGACGGATACCGGCCACTGTCCGAGCCGCTGGTCAACACCCGCGCGAAACTCGTGGAGGCGTCCCGGCAGGGGCTCTGCGATCCGGAGACCGCCGACCGCATCGTGGGGGAGCTCGGCGCCATGCCGTATCGCGACCGGTCCTGGCGGCAGGTCGTCACCGTCGCCGTGGCGTCGGGCGTCGACGATGCGGCAGCCTGGCGCCTGGGGCGCTTCCTTGCGACGTCGACGATCGATCGCAAGCGTGACGATGCGCGGAGCCTGGTGGGCGTGCTGCGTCGGGCGGGTCCGGGCCTGCGCTCCGCGGCCCCCACCCGCACCCTTTATCTGTACGGGTGGCAGTTGGCGGCCAACCACAGCGAGGAACTGGCGGCACTGCGCATGTGTCAGGTGCTGGCCACCGACTTCCCGTCGGTGTACGGCCACGCGGTGCTCCGGTGGCTCGCGGAGGACTGCCGTACCCGCTGCCGGTCCGGTGGGACCGTACCCGGGAACGGGTCCGGACTCCCGGAGGCGGCGGTGCGCCACGGTGCGCACGTCGGTTGGTACGGGCCGGACGAGCTGCCGGGCCCGCTCGGCACGTGGGTCACCGAGCACGAGCTGGCCGGCGCCGATCGGGTGGAGATCGTTGCTCGCGTGCTGGTGCGCAGTTTCCGTGTCGAGCCGGGAATCACCGCCGACGAGCTGATGCTCGCGGCGTTCCGGAAACTTCCCGGATACGCACAGGCGCTGGGTCTGGCCGACCGGGTCTCCGCCATCAACGAGCTCGGTCGTCGGCACCGGCCGGACTTCGATCCGGACGAGATGGCGGAGGATCAGGTGCTGCGGTGGCTGGCCGAGCGTTGGGAGGTGGCACCCGCAGCATTGGACATCGCCGCGAACGATCGGGGCTTTCCGTCGGCACAGGCGGCGGCCGTCACGGCCCGCACGGTATTTCTCGCGGCATCGTGCGACTCTTTCCTCGCCGATTTCCGGATCGGAACCGAGAATGCACACCAATCATCGACAGGAAGATCCCCGGAAATTGCAATGCCGCCGGAAGGTGTTTCCGCAGACGCGGAGCTTTCGCGCGGAATTTGACGGTTGCATCGCCAGACATCCCTTGATTCCATCGACGTGAATAGCTAACGTAGTCGGCATCCGGCGCTGTTGTGGACGAGCGGGGAATTTGCTCCCCGCGGGCGCAGCGCACAATCAGTGGCAGCATGGCGAAGGAGTCGCAGATGCAATTGCGTTTGCCTTCAGCTGAAGATTCGTTGACAGCGATTCTCAAGCTCGCCGGTGAAGCCTGCAACATCAACTGTTACTACTGCTACGAGAAACGCAAGCCGTATCCGGACGAGCGATGGCTCAGTCCGGAGGTTCTGGACTCGTTTCTCCGTGCGGGCCGGGGTCGGCCGATGCGGGTGGTGCTGCACGGCGGCGAGCCGCTTCTCATCGGGGTGAAGCGGATGCGGGCGCTCCTCGAGGTTCTCGGCGCATATCCGGGGCCGCTCGAGGTGACGATGCAGACCAACGGCATGCTGCTGAATGACAGCTGGCTGGATCTGTTCGACGAACTGTGTCCCGGTATCGACATCGGCGTGTCGGTCGACGGTCCCCGGTCGGCCAACTCCTACCGGGTCGACTACCGCGACATGCCGACGTTCGACAAGGTGCTGCGCGGTATCGAACTGCTGAGAGCGCGCGGCCGTTCCATCGCGTTGTGCGTCACGGTGACCAACCTGGTTCTGCAGCGGGCGGCCGAGACGATGGCGATGGTGGCCGGGTTCCCCCACGTCCGTGCGGTACGGCTGAGCCCGTGCCTGGACTACAACGTGACGACCTTGAAATTTCCGAAGGGAAACGCCAAGTCTCTTCAGCTCCTGAACGGCTCCGGGCAGGGCGCCGCGGGCTGGGCGACCACTCCCATGGAATACGCGGAGTTCGTCGCGGGCTGCTTCGACAGCTGGCGTGAGGGCCACTTTCGGCAATTCATTCTCGAGCCGATCTTCTCCATCATGCTCCATTTCGTCGAGGCCGACGTCGCGCTCACCGACTGGTCCGAAAAAAAGGAGCCCTTCATCGTTTCGCTCTACCCTGACGGAACGATCGGAGCGTCCGAGGAGATTTCGACACCCGATGCCCGGATAGGGTCGACGGACACGGTCACCGATCTGAACGACGTGATCATGTTCCAGCGCAACCCGGAGTTGCGTCAGGGTATGAGTTCCCTGCTCGAGGTGTGTTCATCGTGCACACACGTAGGGGTGTGCTGCGGCGGATCGCTGGCCGATCGGCTGCGACTGGTCAATACGGGATGGGAGGGTGAGTACTGTGCCTCCCGTCGGTGGCTGATCGACTATGTGGGAGAACACTGTGGACGTTTCGGAGCCGACCTCGACGCCATACGAGAGTCTGTGGCGCACGGTGGACCAGCACCGCGTGGCGAAGGTCGCGCGCATTGACGAGATGCTGGCGCTGATCCCGGACGCCGGCGACGCCGGGTGGGCCGGTACGGCGGCGTCCGACCTCCCGCTCCGGTACGGCCTGGCACACCACGTCCTGGAATCGGTGCAGCGGGCGGCGGAGACCGGAGACGTCCCGGGGATGCGGCGGGCGCTGCGGTTGCGTTCGAGCCAGGACAGCCTCCGGCCGATCGGGACGGCCGCCGGGCCGGTCCTGGTCGCCCATCCGGACGAGGCTTCGCTGATCGACGACCAGCAACTGTCGCGCACGCCGGTTGCCGTCGTCGACCCCGACGTCTGTGCGACCGCCGACGAACGGGACCGGCGCCTGATCCAGGCCGCCCTGGCCATGGCGGTCGAGGCGGACTTTGGCCCGACCGTGTCGCGCAACTGCCGCGTGGTCGTCCTCCTCCAGCGCCGGACGATGCACGACACCGACGTCCGTAGCTGGACCACGAGCGCGCTGCCCACCACCGTGCATCTCGACTACTTCGACGAGCACTACTTCGTCGCCCGCGACCTCATCCACGAGGCGGCCCACACCGCGATGAACGACCTCCTGGCGGCCCACGACGTGTCGTTCCCGGACGACGCGTCGTACTACGCGCCGTGGCGTCAGATGAAGCGTCCCGCCTTCGGGTTCCTGCACGGGGTCTGGGCCTTCTCGCACGTCGCGCTGTTCTGCGCACGGCTGGCCGAGGCGGAGGTGCCGCGGGAGGTTGCCGCCATGGCGAGGGCCATGTATCTCAAGCACGCCGAGGAGCTGTCGGCCGCCCGCGACGACGCCGACCGGGCGCTGCAACTCATCACCGAGCCCGCCCTCGCCGACGCCGTCCGGTGGTACCGGGACCAGGTTCTCGACCTCCAGTCCTCCATGGCCGGGTCGGCGTGATCGAGCCATGACCAACGGGGGAGTCGCCCTGCTCGTCCAAGGCCCGGCCGGCGACGTCGCCGAGTACTCGGAGGGCATGGCGGTGGTCGAGCACGCGGTGCCGTTCACCTCGCACACGGTGGTGAAGGCGGCGTCGGTGGCGAAGCAGTTCACGGCTCGGCTGGCGCTTCTGGCGGCCGACGACGGCCGCCTGGACCTCGACGACGAACTGGCGACGTGGGTACCGGACGTCCCGTCCGCCGCCCACGTCCGGCTCATCGAGTTGATGCACCACACGAGCGGTATCCGCGACGCCGAGACCATGCTCGCGCTGATGGGTCTCCGCGAGTACGACTACCTGACCCGCACCGACGTCGTCGCGCTGCTGTCGCGGCAGGAGACGTGCATGTTCGCGCCGGGTACCCGGTTCTCCTACAGCAACAGCAACTACATCCTGCTGGGAATGGTGGTCGAGCGCGCCTTCGACGAGACCCTCGCCGAGGTCGCCGACCGGCTGCTGTTCTCCCCGGCGGGCCTGTCGGACACCGGTGTCCTCAGCAGACCGGATCAGGTCGTGGCCCGCCTCGCCCACTCCTACGCCGAGGTCGACGGTATGCCGATGCGCGCCGACCGTCCGACGACGATACCCGGCGGGAGCGCGCTGTTCACCAGCGTCTCGGACCTGGCGAGCTGGCATCGCGGCGAAACGCGGCGTGAGCCCGCGAACCCCGCGCTGCGCCGACTTCTGCACGAACCGGGACGCCTGGCCGATGGTTCGTCGACGGGGTACGGCGCCGGCTTGTTCGTCGAACGGGACGGTGGCGGCACCGGCTGGTTCAACCACGCGGGACACGAGCAGGGCTACTCGGCCCAGGCCGTGTGGTCCGACGCGGGTCACCTGATCGTGTGTACGACCAACCGCAGCGACACCGACGCGGCTCACGTGGCGGGGGCGGCCGAGCTGGCGCTCCGGTCGGGAGGCACACCGCACGAGGCGCTGGCGCGTGGCCTCCGCGCGGTGGGGTCGGCCGACGACGACGTCGACCCGGTCGATGCCGCGCCGAAGACCGTGACGGAAGCGTCCGGCTGGCTGGGGGAGTACCGCTGCCGGCACCTGCCGCTACCCTTGCGGCTCGATCTCGACGACGGCGCGCTCGCGCTGCGACGGGGGTCGGCGACGGACCTGCTCACCGTCGACGGGAACGACTTCGCCGGCCCCGGCTACCGGTTGACCCTCGGGACCGGCCGCAGCTTCACCATCAGCCTGCCGCGGGCGGGCGACCTCGAGTTCGTCCGCGTCGGTGCAGAGGTGTGAGAGGACCGAAAGATGTTTGCTGACCGCCTTCCGGGCGTGGTGACGATAGAAGCGACACGAGATCCGAGCATCGAGGCGAGCTGGCAGATTCTCGCCGACGGCCTCCAGGGGCAACGGCTGCTGCTGCACCTCGACGAGTTCACCCGGTGCCTCGAGGCCGACGGGATCCTTCCGCTCGTCACGCCTGACGTCAGGCCCACCGACATCGTCGGCGCCCTGCCACCGATGGAGCCGGACGAGGCGGCCGGATCTCTGATCGTCGACGCCGGCCTGGATGTCATCGTGTCGCTCGCCCACCGGTTCGACCCGGGCACCGGGCAGGGACGGCTCGTACGGTCAGTGGCCGGGCTCGCCGACGAGTGGTGTGACGCCGGCCGTGAACCGGTCCTGCACCGCGCCCTGGTCGAGGTGACCGCGGCAGCCGCCTGGTGGACGGCGTTCTTCACGGTCATCCGCCACCGCGGGGTGCACCACTCGACGCTGCGGCCGGTCTCGACCGAGGTGAGCGCGGAGACGCTGGAGTCGGCCGCGCGGACGGCCGCGACCGGGGCGGCGCTGCGGCTCGTCGGTGAGGCGGCGCGAGGTGACGGACGTGACGGGACACGGCTGGCCTACTGCCGGCTGACGACGGCCATGATCGCCGAGGAGGCGAGCGTCGGCGGTCTGCTGGAGATCCTGGCCGAACTGCGCCTCGTCGATCTGGTCGGTCTGCTGGTCCCCTGGCGCGG
The DNA here is from genome assembly GCF_016863655.1 of Virgisporangium ochraceum. Taxonomy (GTDB): domain Bacteria; phylum Actinomycetota; class Actinomycetes; order Mycobacteriales; family Micromonosporaceae; genus Virgisporangium; species Virgisporangium ochraceum. Next base: position 26,412 of record NZ_BOPH01000104.1, on the reverse strand, counting down.
CAGGTTCACCAAGTACAGGTCCGGTACGGGAGCGGGACAGGCCGAATGAGCATCAGGAGATATCCGTTCGTCGTCGTCGAGGGCCTCGACGGTGCGGGCAAGACGACCGTCCGCAAAGGACTGTTCCGGATCTGGTCGGATCTGTTCGGGGTAACCCCATTGTGTGTCCTCACCACGAACTTCGTGGCGGTGGAGCACATTCAGACCCTGGTCGACGGCAAGTACCGTCCGACGCCCGACAACCGCGAGGAGTATCTGGCGGCCCTCGGTGCCGACAAGGCCGCCACGCTCCACCGCCTGGTCGCGCCCTCGGTCGCGGTCCGGCCCGTCATCGCCGACCGCTGGCTCCTGAGCGAGATCGCCTTCTTCGCGGTCAAACACGGGGCGGACGCGGTCGAGGTCCATGACCGGCTCGGAAAGATGATCGGCAGCGCGCCCGACGTGACGCTGGTGCTCTCGGTGTCGCCGCAGGACTCGGTGGAACGCGTCGGCCGCCGGTCCGGCGACTCCGCTCGCGTCGACTGGGACGTCCTCGAGATCCAGGACCGGGTCCGGAGCGTGTACGACGCGGTGATCGCCAAACCCGACGACTTTCCGTACTGCGGAGACGTCGTCGCCATCGACGCGGCCCGGAAACCGGCTGAGGTTCTGCACGACGCCTGGCGCGCACTGGCCGAGCGGGGGGTCATGCCGTGCTGACGTTCACGGGGTCGGAGACGCCCGCGACGCGACTGCGGACGGCGTTGAACGCGCCGACCGGATCCCCGCCGGTGCGTGCCGTCGGAACCAGCAGTGTCCTGGCGGCAAGCGTCGCGATGGAGGCCGGCTTCGACGCACTCTGGGTCAGCGGACTGGAGGTGTCCGCCTCCCGCGGCCTGCCTGACGCCAATGTCCTCGGATCCCGGGATCTCGCGGACGTGGTCCTCGCCCTCACCGGCTTCTGCGACCTTCCGGTCGTCGTCGATGTGGACAACGCCGGGGGATCGACCCTGACCGCCCGCCGCTACGCCAACGAACTGGCGCGCGCCGGCGCCGCCGCCCTGTGCCTCGAGGACAGCGCCTATCCGAAGTGCAACAGCTTCAGCGGGCACCGCGAGCAGCGCATCGCCGATCTGGAACTGGTCTGCGCCCAGTTGATGGAGATGCGGTCCGTGGTGGGTCCGGAAACGATGATCATCGGCCGGACGGAGAGCCTCATCGTGCAGCTCGACCTGTCCGTCGCCCTGGACCGCGCCGCACGGATGGTGGACGCCGGGGCTGACGCGGTCCTGATCCACTCGAAGGATCCGGCCGGACGGGAGGCGTTGCAGGTGGCCGCGCGATGGGATCACCGGGTGCCTCTGGTGACGGTACCGACGGCCTTCCCGCACATGTCGTGGCACATGCTCGGCGACGCGGGATACCGACTGTGCATCTACGCCAACCAGTTGAGCCGGGCGGCGATCTCGGGCATGCGCCGGGTCGCCGAGCGATTCGTCGAGACTGGTGTGTTCGACGACGGGGAGCGGCTTGCAAGCGTGCAGGACGTTCTCCGTTGTGGGGAACCGGAAGCTACGGCTTCACTCTGATATCCCGACGAGTTGGGGAGAGGAGGATTGGCATGCAGGACAACGTGGATTTCGGCACGTTCCTGGCGGCGTTGCGTGAGTTCCGCCGTGACGAGGGCGCAGTGCGTCCCACGGCTCACACGTCCAGTGTGAGCACGCGGGATTGGCGCCGCGTCGAGGAGGCGCTCGCCGCCAAGACCGACCGACGCTGAGATCATGCCAGCGGGTGGGCGGACGCGCTCACTCGCTGGCCATGCCGATCGCGGGGAGTTCCCTTTGCTACCAGAGATCAGCGTATCGGTCAAAGTCGCCGTCGTGCGCAACGGTTGCGTACTGCTGCTGTCATACGATGACGGTGAGTTCCACTACAACCTTCCTGGCGGAAAGGCCCGCAAAGGCGAGTTCCTGCGCGCTGCCGCCAGGCGGAAGGTCCTCGAGGAGACCGGTCTTCCGGTCGACGTGAGGCGACTGCTGTTCGTCGTCGAATACGTCCCCGAGGGTTGGGGTGGCAAGTACGGCGACGTGCAGAAGGTGCAGTTCAACTTCATGGCGACGACACCGGCGACGGGCGAGCCACGGTTCAGCGACCCGGTGGATCCGATGCAGATCGGTTTCGAGTGGGTGCCGATCGTCGACCTGCCGGCGAAGTATCTTCTGCCGCAGGTCACCGACAGGTTGGTGTACTCGCTCTCGGCGGACGGCCACGACGTGCTCGCCGACGACTGGTGAGCGCAGAACTCGGAGCGAAGATGAGCGTTCGACTCGACGACCTGGAAGCGTGGTTGCTGGACGAACACGCCGGAACGGTCGATCCCGACCGGTTGACCGTGGTGAGGTCGGAGCTGACGCGGATGGTCGGTGAGAGCGTCGCGGGCGTGGTCGTCGAACTCGGCTGCTTCCGAGGGGCGATGAGCGTGTGGATGCGAGCGGTGCTCGACGACGCCGGCGACACCGATCGCGAGATCTGGGTCTTCGACTCGTTCCGCGGTCTGCCCGAGCCGGGCGAGCACGACTCCGACCACCTCGGTGCGGGGGAGATCGCGACCACCGTCCCCGATTTCCTGGCCACGCACGACAAGTGGCAGCTCCGGTACCCGGTCATCCACGAAGGCTGGTTCGAGGAGACGCTTCCGCGGGCACTGACCCAACCGATCGCCTTCGCCTACCTGGACGGTGACTTCTACGACTCGATCCTGGTCAGCCTCGAGCACACGGTGCCGTTGCTGTCCAGGAAGGGAGCGCTCATCATCGACGACTATGCGGATGTCGAGCGGAATCCGCGGGCGTGGAACGGCCTGCCCGGTGTGAAGCGGGCGTCCGACCACTACTTCGGACTACCGTCGCCGGTGGAGGTCGTCGCCGGCACAGGAGACCTGGCGTTCGGGCGCTACCGGAGATAGGCGTGATGAGCGCGACACCGACGGAAGCGGCGACGAAGCGCCTCGCGATCGCCGCGACGGTGGGCGACGAACTTCGCGGCGGAGCCGGCGTCGCGGACGTCTGGGTCGAGGGTGCGCTCGCGTGCGGGTTTGCCCATCAGCGCAGCGACATCGACATCCGGCTGGTGGTGGCCGACCGCGGCCGGTTCGGCCGGCACAGCCGCTTCAGCCGGATCGTCGACGGGACACGGGTCGACGTGGTGACGTACGACCACGCCGACCTGGCCGCTATCCGGTCGCTGCTGGGCTCGTTCGACGTGGGGCTCTCGCATCTGGACACGTTCGGGGCTGTGCGCGCGAACATCGAGGGGCTGACCCGGTACATGACCGCAGTGCGGATCCCCGGACCCGCCGTAGCGGTGTCGTCGGCCGCGGAACGCGCCGTCTACCGCCAATGGGCCGTGGCGCATCAGGCGGAATGGATAGGCAGTCTGGCGGAGGATCTGGTGGGCTGCGCGGAGGCGTCGATGCTCGACTCCGCGGCCGTCGTGTGGCGGCAGATCGTCGTTCACGCGGCGCTCGCGGAGATCGCCGCGGCCGGCATGCCGTTGCTCGGTGAGAAGTGGCTGCCGATCCTTCAGGCGAGACTGGGGCACCGGCCGGTGTCGACCCGGTTTCGCGACATCGACCACGGTGGGTTCGCGACGTGCCACCTCGAGGCTCTCTTCCGTCAACTTCAAGTGGTGATGGCCGAGATTCTCCTTTCCGTGTGGCCGGTGAACGCCACGCCCAGTCCGTGTCCGGCCCGAGTCAGGGGGCCGGGATGGACACCGCACCGCTATTCGTCGACGTGGCTCCTGCGCCGCGGCGACGAGCACGTTCCCATCACTGGAGGGCAGATGATCGACTGGGCGAGGTCTCTCGGTGCCGGCGAGGTATCGGCGAGCGAGGGTGCGGAATGCGGCTGACCGATAGCCGGAACCCACCGTACCGGCCGCCGATGGCGCCGTACCGCAACGACATGGACGACGTCATGGAGTTCGTGGCCCGCTGGCGCTCGCCGCACTCGGGCCGTCCGTCCGGGTACTACCGGTTGGCCAGGTCGAGATTCGGAAATGTCAATGCGACCGGGGAGCCGGCCGCCTACAGTGCGCCGGACCTGACCCCCCACGACGCGCAGTGGCTGCAGTGCATCGAGGAGGGTGTTCGGCCCTTGGTCCGCGCGGCGGTCGGGCGTGGTTGGGTCACCTACAACAGCTGTGCGGGTCACGTGTACGCGGAGCTGCCGCTTCGGCCGGCGTGCCGTGAGATCGGCGTGCTGCCCGTCGACGACGACGTGGCCGACGACGTGAGAGAGACACTGGTCCGGCTGGCCCGAACCGTCGAGGACGGGCAGCGGCTTCCGGCGGCGGTCGACCTGCAGGTCTGGCGCAACGGGTTGCGGTGTCTGGCGTCCGGACGGACGTTCGACGTCTACGACGTGGTGCTTGCGCCGGCCGCCGGTCGGTCGGTCGACGACTACTTCCAGGCCGTCGGTGACGCCACCGCGACGATCGCCTCGATGCTGGCGACGACGCATCGACCGACGTGATACGCATGTATCGTGAGTGCAGCACTCGCAGAGCCGGGAGGTGACCGCCCGTGGCGGCCGTGGAGATCGATGCCGTTGGCCGGGTGTTCCGAGCCGATGGGCAGGAGGTCCACGCCCTACGGGACGTCAGCTTCACGATCGGCCCGGGAGAGGTTGTCGGACTGCTCGGCGGCAACGGCGCGGGCAAGACCACGCTCACGCGGATCCTGTCGACCCTCCTGCTGCCCACCTCCGGGCGCGTCAGCGTGTTCGGCAACGATGTCGTGCGCGAACCGCGTGCCGTCCGGTCCGACATCGCCGTGGTGTTCGGCGGTGACCGGGGTCTGTACGTCCGGCTGAGCGGCCGGCAGAACATGACGTTCCTCGCCACGATCAACGGATCACCGCGCCGCGGGTTGAAGGACAGGGTGGACGCGGCGCTGAACGAGGCCGGTCTGGCGGACGCCGCCGATCGGGCCGTGCAGACCTACTCGAAGGGCATGCGTCAGCGGCTCCACCTGGCCATCGGGCTGCTGGGCCGGCCGCGCCTGCTCCTCCTCGACGAGCCGACGACCGGGCTCGACCCGATCGAGGCCGAGCGGGTGCGCGGGGTGATCGGAGACCTGCGATCCAGCGGTGTTTCCGTCCTGCTCACCAGCCATCTCCTGCTCGACGTCGAGAGGCTCGCCGACCGGGTCGTCGTGCTGCGGAAGGGGACGACCGTCGGCGACATGACGGTCGCGGAGTTCGCCCGTACCGCTGACTGCGTGGCGACCGTGACGGTACGCGGTCGCGGTGCGCGCCCGTCCACCGGCCAGATCGCGGGACTCGATCCGGACGTCACCGTCGACGGTGACGTATGGACAGCCCGCATGACGGTGAAGGACTGGAGCCCCGACTCGTTCGGCGGGCTGAGCCGCCTGCTCGGCGCCGTGGAGGTCGTCGACGTCGACGTGGCCCCGGTGCGGCTCGAGGACGTCTATTCCGAGTTCCATCAGCGGACGACGGGATGACGGCATACCGCATGGGCGGAGTGGGCGGGGTGATGCTCGCCGCCGCGACGATGCAGGTGCGGCAGCAGGGCCTGAACCCGGGCCTGATCGTCCTCGGGATGATTCAGCCGGCGGTTCTGCTCGTCGTCACGCTGCGGGTCGCGTCGCCGTCGGGCCCGGCCGGCGCCGACCGGATCGTCGTCGCGGTGATCCTCATGGTGCTGTGGAACACGACCATCTGGATGGCCGGCGGAATCCTCCGGAGCGACCTGATGCAGGGCACACTGACGGCGTCGCTGACCGGCGCATATCCCGCGTACCTGATCCTGTTCGGGAAGTGTCTGGGTGCGTTGGCACACGCCGCCGTGGTCGTCGCGGCGTCCGCGGCGGCGACGCTCCTGCTGATCCGGACGCCGGTCCGCATCGAGCGACCCGGCTGGGTGCTGGTCGGCGCGATGGCGGCCCTGCTGTCCGGAGCGGTCCTCGGCACCTTGCTCGCCTGCCTGTTCATCCAGACTCCGTACGGGGCCCAGCTGTCCGGGGCACTCATGTACCCCATCTACCTGCTCGGTGGAATGCTCATACCGGCCGACGTACTGCCGGGGCCGTTCGGATGGCTGTCGTCTCTGATCAGCCTTCGGTGGGCGAGCGCGTTCATCTCTCACGCCGCGAGCGGATCGGTGCGCACGGGTGAACTGGCGGCGCTGGCCGGGTTGACGGTCGTCTACGGGGTTGTCGCGGTGTGGATGTTCGAGCGGGTGGTGAGAAATGCCCGCGAATCCGGTCGGCTCGCGCTGGACTGACTCCGTGGCCCGTCTGCTCTCCGTGAGCCGGTTCGGACTGACGGAGTTCCTGACCTTGAACCCGCCGGTGATCCTGCTGACCGCACTCCTGCCACGCGCGGTGGTCCAGGCGCTGTTCTTCACCGTCCTGGGGTCGGTACTGGGCGGTCCCGACGGTAAGGAGTTCGCGTACGTCGGGAGCGCGGCGCTCATCATCGCGGTGCTGTGCACGGACGTCGGCGAGGTCCCGATGGCCGACAAGTGGGCGGGAACCTTCGCGCGGATCCGTAGCGGTGTGGTGCACCCCTTCGCGATCGTGGCCGCGCGCTGCTGGCCGTATCCCGTGGTCGCCACCGCCATGGCGACCGTGGCCATGGTGGTGGTCGGCGTGGTGACGGGCCGAACCTCGACCACTGTGGCGCTTCTGCCGTGGCTTCCGGTCTACCTTCTGATGGCGTGCACCACCGGCGCGGCAACGCTCGCCGCAACCCTGCTCGCGGTCGGACGCCGGGCCGATCTGCTCGCGACGAACGCGGTGAGCTTCGGCGTTCTTCTGGCCAGCGGCGTCTTCCTGCCGCCCGGCCGGATCCCGGTCGTCGACGCCGTGGGCACGATCCTGCCGGTGAGCCACGGACTCCAGGCGGTGCGCAACGGACTTGAGGGGAAACCGTGGGTGGACGAGGTGATCGCCGAGCTCTGCGTGGGTGCCGGGTGGACGGTGGTGGCTTTCGTCGTTCTGGCCATCCAGGTGCGACGAGCGCTCCGGCTGGGCATCGACGATTTCGTCTAGCCGAGGCCCTTCAGCGGAAGAAGACGCTGTTGTACTGGTGATCCGGCACGTCGGCCCGCCTCTCGCGATGGCGGTCGGTCTCCGTGAACCCGAACGTCCCGAGAAGCGCGTGCAACTCGCCGTCGGGATAGAGCTCCTCGTTGACCTCGACGAGAACGGTGCGGAGCCGGCGGTCCGCCAGGCACCCTTCGGCGCCCGAGAGCACACTGATCTCACCGCCGTCGACGTCGATCTTCAGGACTTCCGGGTACGGCAGTCCGAACCGCGTCACGAGCTCGTCGAGCCGGTACGAGATGGTTTGCAGGCTGGTGCGTGTGAGCGGCCAGGCGTCGGTGTAACCGGGAGTGGACCCCTGCAGATTATGTGGAGCGGCGCCGGGAACCATGCTGGAGTACCGGAAGTCGCGGATGGCTGTTTCACGGCCGAGTGCCACGTGCAGCGGTGTGATCACGTCACCCCGGCCGTTGAGCGCGATGTTCTCCGACAGCGCGGCGAACGTCGCGAAGCTGGGCTCGAAGGCGAACACCGTGCACTCACCCTTGGCCGCCGCGGCCGCAACCAGCGAGTAGGCGCCTACGTTCGCGCCGACGTCGAAGAATGCGGTACCCGGTACGACGTTGGCATGAATCCACTCGACGGTTTCGGGCTCTTTCGCGCAGGCACGCAGCCGTGACAACTGCTTCCGGCTGTCGATCCGCATGAGGATCTGTTCATGCGGATAGTCCAGGGGACGCACGGTTCGCAGTGACTCCCGCAGACCCGCTGCCCAACGAAGATAGGCTTTCGACTCCGACAGGATGGTCATTTCGAACCTCCGTAGCCGGTGAGTGCGGCCGGATCTGTGCTCAAAGGTAGCCGCATGTCGATTCCAAGATAGCACGGTGGAAGCGCTGTGACGTCCAGAATGATTGCAGCCGACGAATGCCGAGACGGTCCTTTCGGGCGCGCCGCAAGAGGAAACAGTGCGGAAGTAACAATGTCTGCGGCACCGTTTCCAAATTGGACCGCCGCGCAGGTGAACGCCGCGGCGAGCCAGGGCGCCACTTGCCGGACGCGGCAGAGGACTGACCGGTGACCCCTGGCACTGGTTCGCCCGGCGCGGCGGGCGGTGACGCGGCGACCACTGGCTTCTCCGCTCGACCGGCGACCAGGAACGGGTAGGTGCCTGCGGCACCGACACCGTCCGGCACCACCGCATGCTGAACCTCACAGGAAAAGATGCGGCCCGTTCTTTCCCCACTGGCAGGGCACCAGTTCGCGTCCCAAGCAAAGCGCCCCGCCGAGGATCCATCGTTCCCCGACCAGGGTCGGTCATCCGTCACCGATGCCGAACCGAACCGGTAAGGCGGCGGGATAGGTCCGCACCGGTCGGGTTTCTCCTGGGGACGAATAACCCAGCGCCCCCGGCCGGACGGTCACCCGGAACAGCCGGGTCCGACACATGTCCTTCATCGACGGGTGAAAGTGGGTCACGGTGGCTCTTCCGTCCGCACGGTCATGCCATGCTGACCGCCGGTAGTCGCCATCGCGATCGTCGCGACGCATTCCGTCGAAGGGTTTAGGGCGTGTCTCAGGTGGTGAGGCTGCCACCTGCGGCAAGATTGTCTATTCGTGATCGAGGACATGGTCCGTACCTGGGCGCCGGATGACTTCTGGCAGGTCGCGCAGCCGTTGATCCCGGTGCCGCCGCCGCGGCCGCAAGGCGGTGGAACCCCACGGGCCAGCGATCGAGCGGTCCTGGCGGCGATCGTGTACATGGTCCAGGCCGGCTGTTCGTGGCGGACGCTGCCGGCGGCGATGTTCGGAACCAGCCGGGCCACCGTGCACCGCCGCTTCGGCGAGTGGACGAATGCCGGGCTGTGGGAACGGCTGCATGCCGCGTTCCTGACCCGGTTGAACGTGGTCTCGGAGATCGACTGGTCGCGGGCGATGGTCGACTCGATCGCGGTGCGGGCAGAGAAAAGGGGGATGCGACGGGGCCAAACCCGGTCGACCGCGGCAAACCGGGCTCAAAGATCCACGTTCTCTGCGACCGCACCGGTATCCCGCTCGCGGTCCTGATCACCGCCGCGAACGTCCACGACTCGCAGGTCATGGTGCCGCTGCTGGACTCCTTCGCGCCGATCCCCAGCCGGCGTGGGCATCCCCGGCGCCGACCCGGGAAACTCCACGCCGACAAGGCCTACGACATTCCAGCGCTACGCGCCGAGATCCGCCGACGTGGCATCACCGTCCGGATCGCCCGCAAGAACGTCGAGTCCTCGCAACGCCTCGGCCGCCACCGCTGGGTCGTCGAATCATCGCTGTCCTGGTTACTCAACAACCGCCGCCTCGTCCGACGCTACGAACGCAAAGCCGAACACTTCCAAGCCTTCGCTGACCTCGGCTGCGCCCTACTCAGCTACCGCCGATGGGCGAAGACCACCACCTGAGACACGCCCTTAGTCGTGTCCGGAAGCATGTCATCCGGCTTCGTCCGCCGACCCCAGTTCCTTGTCCCGTTGAGTGGGTTGACCGTTCTGGTCCTCGGCCTCGGGTTCTTCGTCGTCGACCGCTCCCGGTCGCAGACCCCGCCGTCGCAGCGATCACGGATTCGTCGTCGGCGACGGCTTCCGAGTCGACGGGTCGACAGCCGGCCGCGTCAGTTCCGCCATCGACCTCGGCGGGTTCGGCTCCCGCCATCGTCGGCAACTGCAACGGCCAAGGCGTCAACATCGTCGTCACGTGCAACCTGCCCGCACCGAAGTCCCGCGCCAAGGTCACCGCGGAGTCGGCCCCCATTCTCGGATTCTGGTTCGACGGGACGCCCGTTGAGCTTCCGACACCGCCCGCCTACGACAGGGCGAGTGCCCACTGCACCGACTGGGACAAGTGGCTCCGCGACACGCCGCGGATCTACTTCGAGAACCCCGCCATCGACTTCGCGTTGGAGACCGGCGAGCTCGACCAGATCGTCATCCGCAAGATCGAGATGGCGATCTACAAACGCACCGTGAGAACCGTGGGATCGGGCACGTGGGTCCAGTGCAACTGGGGCGGCGGGTCCAACACCTTCTACCTGGCCGACGTCGATACCGCCACCCGCAGAACGACCGTTCAGGAGTTCGCGGAGTTCGGGCCCGACCCCGACGCCGAAGACCGGACCGACGAACTGCCTCCGGGGACGATCAGCCTCAGCGGTGTGGGTGAGAGCACCGTCCGGATCGGCGTCTCGTCGTTGCCCGCCTACAAGTACGAGGGCGCCATGGTGGTCACCGCCTCGGTCAACGGCGAGGAGACCGTCTACACCATCGGCTCCCGCGACAAGCCCTTCCGATGGATCTCCCCGACCGACAGCGAGGCCGGACCGACCGGTCCGAACCACCATGGCTGGGACGCCGAACGCCGTCGCTGGGTGAGGGACTTCCAACCGTTCTGAGATCGGAGCATCCGTGTCTTCCCCGAACCCATCACCGACGAACCCGACACCGGCACCCGATCCATGGCACGTGAAGGTGAAGGCGTGGCTGGCCAAGGGCTGGTGGGCCGGTGTCGGCGGGATCTGTGCCGCCGTCGGGATCGGCCTGGCCGTGTTCGCCGCCTGCGACGCGCCCGACCCGGCGCCGCCGCCGGCACCACAGGTCAACGAAATCAACGGCGACTGCAACGGGCAGGGCACCGACGTCACCGTCAGCTGCTGAGGAGGGCTCATCGTGAAGTACACGCCGCGACGACGTGCGGTCGCGCTGGCGGCGGCCGTGGCCGTCGTCGTCAGCGGTTGTGGACCCGCGTCACCACCGGACCCGCCGGTGCAGAGTTCGGGAATCGCCGCGTCGCCGGGGACGATCACCGGCAACTGCAACGCGCAGGGTGTCAACATCTCCGTGACCTGCACGATGCCCGCTCCCGCGTCACTGGCCCGCATCACGGTCGAGGGCGCCCCGATCGACAGGTTCTGGTTCGACGGCCCGCCGGACCGGCTGCCCACGCCGCCCGGATTCCAGAGCCCCGGTGCGCAGTGCCTGGACTGGGACCTATGGATCAAGGAAACACCGACGTTCTACTACAGCCAACCCCAGACCGACTTCTCGATCGAGGCGGGCGAGCCCGACCTCATCGTCGTGAACAGCATCGACGTGCTCATCTACGAGCGGACGCTGCGGCCCGCCGGATCCGGCACGTGGGTCCAGTGCGCGTGGGGTGGCGGTGCGCTGACGTTCTACAACGTGACGGTCGACACGGTGAAGCGGGAGACGCGGGTGTGGGAGGACGTGGTGGCGGGGGGTGACACCGAGGATCCCAAGCCCGCATACGTGTTGCGCCCGGGATCCATCACGTTGAGCGAGAAGGGCTTCGCGAACGTCCGCATCGGTATCGAGTCCCAGCCCGGTCACAGGTACTCCGGGTCCCTGGTCATCAAGGCCTCGGTCAACGGCAAAGCCGTCACCTACACCATCGGCAGCAAGGACAAACCGTTGCGCTGGACCACCCCCGCAGCGGGGGAGAGCCCCGACACCGTCACCGAACACGGATGGGACGACACCCGTCGACGCTGGGTCCGGGGCTACCACCCGTACGGCTCGTGACCGGGCGTCCGCGGAACGGGTCAGTGGTTGACTATCGCCCCGGCGGCGACCATCGCGTCGTGCCTGTCGCCCGATCCGAACCGCCTGCCTCGCGTGCGAGCGTGGTCAGAGATCTACCCGGAGATGGCCATCGACCTCTCCGAACGCCATCTCGTATTGGAATCTCCGCTTCAGCCTCCGGGACTGCCAACCCTCGATGACCGATGTCCGGTAGTTGAACTCCAGCCGGCTGCCGGTCCTGTGTGTCACGATCCGTGCGATCGCGGCGGCGTCGGGATGTCCGTAGTTCGTGCCATCGGTGGAGAACAGGAAGCGCCCGCAGTCGATCGCATTGATCAGTTCGGTACTGACGTTGTATCGGGAGCCGTGGTGCGGCACCTTCAGCGCGCCGATCACAGGTAGCTTGCCGCGTTCGGCGGCCAGGCGGCGTAGCCCGGCGACGAGAATTCCGCTGTGCGCGTCGCCGGTGAGGAGCACACCACTGCCCTCGTACTCGGCGAGGAACGCGATGCTGGAGCCGTTCGCCGCCGAATCGTCGCTGTCGAACGGGGTGATGGCCAGCGACTCGGGATCCAACCGCTCGTCGCCGAGCCGGTCCGGCTGTGGGGGACGCGTCCGCGCGGCCGTTTCCCGTTCGGCCTTCTCGACCTCCTTCTTCCATACCGGCCGCAGATCGGCAAGTGCCTGGCGGGTGGGGGAGAGCAGCGTCAGCCGGAGGCCGCCGGGCAGCTCGCGGACGGGTAACTGGCCGGCGTCGGGCACCATGACCGCCTCGCCGCCGAAGGCGCCGTTCCACGACAGGCCGCGGCGCCGGATGGCCGCGCTGAGCCGGTCGCCCTGCTTGGCTCCGAGTTTGTCGCTCGGCAGGTGATCCCAGCCGTTGAACCAGACATCGTCCACCCGCGCGGGGAGACCCGCACGCTCGAACAGATCGAGCACGCCGGTGATGTGGTCGGCGTCGATGTGCGTCACCACGAGCAGGTCGAGGCTGTGAACGTCGTGCAGGGCACCGGTGATCGCCCGTCGGGTCACGGTACTGCTGGGGCCGCCGTCGATGAGAACCGAATGCGTGTCGGACCCGGTGCCGTACTGCAGGAGTAGCGCGTCGCCGTGCCGGGCCGGTAGCAGGTGGAGGGTCAGCACGGAACACCGTCGGCGGTGATCAGCCAGTCGGCGTCGCCGAACGCCGCCAGTGAGAGAACCGTCAGATTGCCTTCGGCGAGCAGGCGTCGACGCAGGTGCAGCATGACCTCGCCGAGTCCGTGCGGCTCGCGTCGGCACGCCCGGTAGATCTCCTCGATCAGAGAGGCGCCGACCGGTGCCGCGTACCGGCCCAGTACCTCGGTCAGGGTAGCGATGACGACCTCCGCCCCGGCACCGCGGAGAAGACCGGGAAACTCCTCGTATCCGATCTCTCCCGCGCACGCCGTCTGGCATCCCAGCAAACGCGATGATCACCGGTCGGTCGGACGGCAGTAGGTCGCGGTTGATCTGCGGCGACCACAGCCGGGCGTTCGCGCCGATCTCCAGGCCGTATCCGTCGAAGAGATCCGAGTGGACGGTGTGCGGTAGCACCATCAACACGGCCGGGCGGCACTCCGCGACGGCCGACGGCCAGTCCTTCCATGCCGCGACCTGCCGGACGGTCGGCGATTCGCGGCGCAGTGTCGTGAGCAGCGACTCGAGCGTGCCGGTCGCGAAACTGTCGACGCGGTCGCTCGCGGCGAACACGATCGGTCCGAGCGGGATCCGGTTGCGGTCGCGGGCCGGGCTGCCGCGCAGTTGGAACTGGTCCCCGGCCGGGACGCCCGGCCGGAACGCCTGCCGCTCGATGACCTTGGACAGTCCCCAGAAACCGAACGGACAGACGATGTCGCCGGTGTGCGGGCCGGGGCACGCGGACCCGGGTTCGTCGACGCTGAGCGCCTCGACGGCGTGTGGACACAGTTCGGCCGTCTCCTCGGGAGGCTCGAAGTCGTACGCGAGCTCGAGCGGCAGGAACGCCTCCGCCTCGGCCGAGACGATCTGCAGGTACTCCGACCTCCGTAGAGACTCGGTGAGTCCACCCACGTCCCGTTCGATCGCCATTCGCAGCAGGCTGCCGTGGAAGGCGAGGAAGATCAGCAATTCGACCGCCGCGGGCTCGGCCAGGCCAGCGGTCTGCTGGTCAGCCATCACGACCTCGGCGAGCCGGCGCCGGATCTTCGCCGTCGCCTTCGCGACGGCGTCGCCGGTGAACCGGACCGTCGCGGCGGCGTCTCCGACCATCGTGGTCAGCCGCGTCTGACCGTCGGCGGATGTACCGGCGAACACCATGGCGTCGAACGAACGACGTTCGTCGAGTTCGGCGGTCGGTGGGCTGATGAGGACCTCTGGACGCGCGACCGGTTCCACGGAGACCTCGGCCGGCCCGACGGAGGTCGGAAGTCGCGCGGTCTGCAGGATGCGCCCCCCGCTGAGGACGATCAGCCGCGCGTCCACGGATGTTGTCTCCGGACGGGTGGTGAGCTCGAAGGTCACTGTGCCGCTGTCGCCCAGTACGGGCAGGTCGACCTCGCGTGCCTGCGGCGTCTGCAGTAGGCCGTTCTCGGTCAGGACGATGGTCAGCGGCCGCGGTCGGAGCGCTCCCCGCTGTTCGGGGAAGGTCGCGTCCGGCCGTAGCCAGTCCCGTCGGTGTGAGCCGATGAAGACGTCGATGTGATGTCGGGTGCCGGGCTTGAAACGGGCGAGCGCCTCGCCGGGTCGCCGGGCATCGGTGATCCGGGCCTGCAGGGAGCGCATGCCGGCCCATTCCCGCAGGTAAGGGGCCGCCCGCTGCTCGAGTTCGAGAAGGGCCGTCGCGTCACCGGACTCGCTCTCGAAGACACCGGAGGTCGCCACGTCGGTGAACTCGTCGGCCAGCGTGAGGTGGGAGGGGTCGAGGTTCGCAGGAGTCGGTATCTCGCGGAGCCGGGCGGCGGTAGTGTGCGCCCGCCGCACGGTACCTGTCTGCCCAATGGACTCGCGGTCGGCGAGCACCACTCCGTCGGGCCAGAAGACGGTCCGGAACGCCTCGTCGAAGGAACGGTTGTGGGACAGCTCCCGGCAGATCTCGATCAACGGCTCGGCGGACACGGGCGTCGGCTGAATACCGATCGACCAGGCCTCGGTGCGCGCTGCCAGGTGCGCGAGCATCTCCGACGACCAGGCCCCTGTGTCGCCGGGCACGACGACCGCCCCGGTCCGGATCTCCCGCGTCCTGTCGATGGAGCTCATCGACCCGCGTGCGGATCCCGGCAGGATCAGAATGTCGCAGGCGACCCGCTCGCGTCCGACGACCACCGGCTCGATGAGATCGCCCCGCCATGGCGACAGGTCGATCGACGGCAGAAGCTGTTCGAGGAAGGTCCGTCCGTCGTGGTCACCGAGTACACCGACCCGGATCGGAAAGCGCCATGGTTCGGCCGGGCGTGTGGCCTCGATGGGGATGTAGGCGTCAGCGCAGTGATTCAGGTTCCGTGCGATCCACACCTCCTGCGGATCGGACGGATCCAGATCCACGGCCAGAATCGGTCGGGGCCAGCCGGTGGCGTCCCGCCACGCTTGCGCCCATCGAGGTGCGGGTGGCACCGCGTGCGGGTTCCATCCGGCTGTTGCAGCCGGATCACGCCACGGATAGTGCGCCGGGCCGACGTCCGAGACCCTGTGCCGGAACGTGGCGAGCGTCGGCTCGCCCGCGGCGGCAGCCACCCCGGCGGCGGCCAGCGCCTGAGCGAAGTCGACGTCGCCCAGGGGCGCTCCCCAGCCGCCGTAGCGCGTACGACTCATCGCAGCAGCACACCATGGCTGGCCCCGGCCGGCCTGATGTGTCCGTGATCTGCCACCTCCGTCGATGCCTTGCTGATCACCGACGGTAACCCGTACGGTACTCGTTGGTGCGAGAAGGGAGCCTCGGATGGCAGGCGACCGGCTGACCGAGGACGAGTGCGCGGTCCTCGCCGACCTGCTCGTTGCGGCCTTTCCCCGGGATCGGCTGGAGAGCCTGGTGCACCACCGGCTGCGTCGGACCCTCGCGCCGTTTGAGTCTGTCGACGACGCGATCTCCGACCTCGTCACTACCGCCAACGCCGACCTGTGGTGGCGGCCCCTGCTCGTGGCCGTGCGGGCGGCCGACCCCAAGGACGCTGGTCTCCAGGCGTTCGGCGCCCGGCACAATCTCGGCCCGGAGGTCATCGACCGCCACGGTGACCGGGTGCGCCAGCTGGAGTCGCACGTCAGGCGGATCGGGTCGGAGCACAACATCGCCCACTGGCGGGCGAGGCTCGGCGAACTGGAAGGGCAGATCTGCCGGATCGAGTTCGGCCGGGGTGATCACCGGGAGCGTGGTACCGGGTTCCTCGTGGGACCCGACCTGGTGCTGACCAATCATCACGTTGTCCGGCCGGTTCTGGAGAAGAAGGTCCCTCCGTCGGCGGTCACCCTGCTGTTCGACCATGCCTACCTTGAGGATGGGAAGAAACTGACGCCCGGCACGCCGTACCGGCTCGCGTCCGACTGGTGCGTCGCGTTCAGCCCGAGCAGCGCCGCTGACCGGCAGGCCGACCCGGTCCGTGATCCGGAAGCCGGTGAGCTCGACTTCGCACTGCTGCGCGTCGACGGGCGTCCCGGCGAGGCACCGGTCGGCGGCCCGACCGGAGACCGGTGGGTGCCGCGCGGCTGGATCACCATGCCCGACGAGGACTACGACTTCGACTCGTCCTCCGCCCTGCACATCGTGCAGCATCCGGCGGGGCGTCCGATGGTGGTGGTCTTCGACACCGACGCCGTCATCGGGACGAACCCCAACGGCACGCGGGTGCGGTACCGCACCAACACGGAGCCGGGTTCGTCCGGGGCGCCCTGCTTCGGCCGGGACCTGCAGTGGGTCGCGATCCACCAGACCGGCGACGCGGACGAGTCGCTGCGTGGCTTCGCTGAGTACAACCAGGGAATCCCCGTCGCCGCCCTCCGCCGCGAGCTGTCCGGCCTGCTACCCGACGCCGCCGAGCTGGCCGCGCTCGTCGGCAGGGCCCAGCCGACGCCCACCACGGACGAGCGGTCCGGTCACCTCCAGGTCGCGCTGACACACACGCCGGACAGCACATGGCTGGCGTACGAGCTGGAGAAGTACCTGGAGCGGTCTCCGCTGCCGGTTCAGCCCTGGCGTGGGCAGGGACCGGGCGGACCCTCCGTTCTCCTCTGCGTGACGACCGGGGCCGCCGACGCCGTGCGACCGGTCGAGGTCGAGGACGCGGTCGCCGCGGGAGCGGACGTCATCGCGATCGTCCCCGACGTAAGGTCCGCGCGGCCGCGGTGGATGGTCGGACTGGACGCCGTCGACGGGAGGGACGGGTGGAAGGAGCTGGATCGACGCCTGGATGAAGCGAGCAAGCCGGTGCGGCGCCTGCGCGTACTCGTCGCCCGGCGAGACGCGGTCCGGCGTGAGCGCCGCCGCGCGGCGCCGGCCGAGCATGACCGCCTCGACGCCGAACTACGCGATCTCGACGAGCTCATCGCCTTGGCGACGGTCCGGCTGTCGGAACCCCTCGACGACACGGACGCCGACTTCAAGTGCTTCGGCCAACCGAGCGAGGTCACCGGTGACGACATCCACGACCGGAAGCCCTACCTCGACAAACTGGTACGGCTCCTGACCGACCCGCGCGCACGGCACATCTTTCTGCAGGGCAGCAGCGGCATCGGCATGACCGGTGTCGTGGCCAAACTCCGTACCGAACTGGAAGCCGGTGTCGCGCCGGAGTACCGCAGCTTCGTCTACATTCCGGCGTTCGGACTCCGACCGGTCGACGCGGAGAGGTTCGTCACCGCGGTCGCGGAAATGCTGCGTGACGGCGACGAGGCTCGCGTGGTGAGGGCGGCGCAGCGGTCGGGCCAGCCATGGCGTGACGTTCTCAATCTCGTCCTCGACGGCCTCGGCGATCGGTGCGTCTGCGTGGTCATCGACAACGCCGACGAGCTGCTCGACCGCGAGGCCCGGTTCGTCGACCGTGAACTGCGCGAAGTAATTGACCGCCTGGTTGGGCGCAGAGACCACCGGGTGCGTCTGATTCTCGTTGGAGAACCGGGGGGTTCGGGTCGCGACCGGGTACCGGAGTTCTGTGACGCGCTGAGCCTGGCCGAGGGCCTGACCGAACCGGACGACCGGAGATTTCTGCTGGAACTCGACGCGACGGGCGAGGGGCGTCTGACCCGGGAGCCACCAACGACGGTGACCGAGCTGTGCCGCGTGGTCGACGGCTGGCCGCGAGCGCTGGAGCTGCTGTTCGCGCTGCTGAGTCTCGCGCCGGCTCTCGGCGTCGACGACCTGATCGACGAGCTTCGCCGTAAGACCACCCGGGACGCGATGGACGACGTCCGCCGGGCGGTGCTGGAGAAGATCGAACCGGCAGAGGTGAAGATCCTGCAGGCTCTGGCGATCTACGGACGGCCGGTCAGCCCGGCGGCGGTCGACGATCTGCTGCGCCCGCACGTGCCGGAGCCGTACAGCGCCGGCCGGATGCTCCGGCTGCACCGCCTTCGGCTGATCCGCCGCAACGGCGGCGGCTTCTTCCTGCCGCCACGCGATGACCAGAGGGCCGTAATGAGCACCATCGCCGAGGGTGGTCGGGCCGACCTGGTCGCGCCGACGCGCAGGTTCACCCGGGTCGCCCTGAGCCGGCTCGCGGCGGACCACTTCGCCCGCCACCGCACGCCGCGGAAGAGGGTCGCCACCCCGAAAGACCTCGACAACCATCTGAACGAGATCGATCTTCGCATCCAGGCGGGGCAGTACCGGTGGGCGATGGCTCGCATCAGGGCGGTGAACAAGCGACATCTGATGCGCTGGGGTCGGGCCAGCATGATCATCCGGCGCCTGGAGCTACTGGAGGACAAGCTGTGGTGGCGCGGTGAGTATCGCCGTCGCTGCGCGCTGGCGTGGGCATTCAGCCGACAGCAACGCCCCGATGAGGTGATCGACCACGCGACCGCGGCCCTGCGGCGCGCGCTTCCGGGCGGGGAGACCGCACGGCTGCTGTACACCATCGGATCGGCCAAACTCGAACAGGACCGGTCGGAAGAGGCGGTCGGGTACTACCGCCGGACGCTGCGGACGATTCCGTTGCGGTTCATCGGCAAACCGGCGACCACGCGAGCGGCCGTCCACGCCGAACTCGGCGCGGTCAGGATGCGGGTGGGAGACTTCGCCGGCGCGCGAGCCCTGTTCGGGAAGGCATGGCGCCTGCTGCCGCTCGCCTTCGAACGCAACGCGGGTAACGCATCACGGGTGCGGATCGAGATCCTGACCTATCGCGCGCTGATCCACAGTTGTCTGGACGAGCCCGACGCGGCCGACGGCTGCGTGACGCGGGCGAAACAGATAGCGAAAACCGCCCCGTTCACCGTGGAGCTCGGGAAGGTCCACCTTCACGAGGCGGAGATGTTCACCATGCGGGAGCGTTGGGCGGATGCCGCAGGTGCGGCCGAGGATGCGGGCCGCATCGCGGAGGAACTCGGACACCAGGGGCTGCGCCGGAGCGCTCACGAGGCGCTCGCGCGGATCGCAATGTGCCGGGACGAACTCGGGCCGGCCGGTGACGCCGTCCGGATCGCGGTCCGGCACGATCCGACCGTCGACGGGTTGGCCCTGCAGGGCGCGATCGCACTCCGCACCGGCGACAAGCCTGCGGCGCTGTCGGCGTTCGAGGGCGCACTGAGCCTCCTGCCGACGTCGCCGGGCCGCGACTACCACCTGCTGGACCTGCAGGGACTGATTCTCACCGGGATGGCGCTGGCGTCGCCCGTCGATCGTCCGGACCTCATCGAGGACGCCGTCATCGCCTTCCAGGCGGCTCGGGCCGTCACCTCGGCCCCCGGCGTCGTGGAATCGGTCACCCTGCTGGTGAAGCAGTTGGGGACGCCGGCTGCCCCGGTCCCGGACGTTGTTCTTGCTGCCCTGAGCTGCACAACGCCAGGAACAGGACGGCCCCCACGAGGACGAGTGCCGCGCTGACGATGATCCCGACGATCCCGAAGGAGCCGTCGGGATCGATGCTGGCCCCGAAGTACCGCCGATGGAACATATGGCTTACCGATCGCTAATTGTTCACCGGACATCACACTGAGTGCCTTCGGCGACGTTATGTCCGGCTCACGGGGCAGGTCCATGACGCATTGACGGTGGCGGTATGCCGCACCGCCGCGGCACGACGCTGACATGCCCGGCGATGTGCTGGCGGACGCCCGGCGAGTGGAAGAAGATCGGGCGATGGTTCTCCGGGTCGCCGTCGTCGATCCGTTGCCACTGCTCCGACATGGCATGATCGCGGCGATCACCGCCGCGGGCTACGGCGCGGAGGAGACCGACGACGTGGTGTCCTGGGCCGCCGTGCCCGAGCGGCGGATCGTCGTCCTCACCGTGCAGGCACTGGCCGATTGGGCGACCCTGGACGAGGTATGCCGCGGCGCGCCCGGCAACGGCGTCATCGCGGTGCTGGACCGGCCGCAGCCCGCAGCCTACGTTCGCGCCCTCAACTCCGGTGCCGTGGCAGCGATTCCCCGCGACGCATCGCCGGACACGCTTCGCGCTGTCCTGGACGCGGCGGTGGACGGCAAGAGCCTGATCCCGACGGACGTGCTCCGGGCCCTGACCCGGGTCGAGGGCCGGCCCGATGCGGACGCGGATCGGACACCGTCGTCGGATGAGATCTCCTGGCTGCGACAACTGGCCCGCGGCGACAGCGTCGCCGAGTTGGCCGGCCGCTCCGGCTATTCCGAACGCATGATGTTCCGGTTGCTCCGTGACCTCTACGCTCGCCTCGGCAAACGCAACCGCACGGAGACCCTGATCCACGCCCAGGAGCAGGGATGGCTCTGACCGATGTCTCGCGTCGCCATGGACATCGTCGTCCGCGACGAACGGATCCTCGCGCGACCCATGTGCACCGGGTATGGCTGACCGGACTGCGCGCCTGGAAGCGTTCGCCGTCACGATGACATCGCGGCGGAGATGGTCGCCGAGTTCATGTGCAGACCGGTCGGGGTGCCCGCGTCCGGCTGCCGTTCACCCGATCGGGTCCGGGTAGGCACGCGACCGTTGACCGCGTTGTCGGAGGGTGTCGATGTCTTCCACTGCTCCCACTCTCACGCCGGCGACCGGAGCGTCGGCCGCCACGGGTCGCACTGTGTTGTCCGGAGCGCTGCTGTGCCTGGGGGTGGCGGCGTTCGTCGACGAGGCGGTCTTCCACCAGGTGCTGCACTGGCACCACTTCTACGACAGGTCGACGCCGGCGATCGGGCTGGTCTCGGATGGTCTCTTCTACGGTCCCGCCGTCGGCGTCTGACCATGCACGACGCCGCTGGATCGTCCTGGGCCGCCTGGATGTGCGGTGTCGTCCTGTCGGCCGCCGCCGTCGTCTACGTGATCGGGGTCGTGGCGGCGTTCCGACGTGGTCGGTGGTGGCCGGTCGAACGGGTCGCCTGCTGGACCGCCGGCCTGGTTGCCGCGGCGGCCGCGTAAGCCGTTCGGCCTGTCAGGACGGACGCGCAGGTGTGCCGGTCGCCATCGGTGTGCTGGTTGCCGGCTACCAGCCCTGCCTCACCCCTGGATGGGTAGCGGCTGGGTGGGCCAGTTGAGGACCTTGGCTCCGAGCACCGCGGCGTGCAGGGTGAAGCTGTGCTCGGGGTCGGTCGCGTCGTATCCGGTGAGCGTCCTGATCCGTTCCAGGCGGTAGGTCACGGTCCGTACCGACACGTGCAGCCTTTTCGCCGACTCGGTGGCCACCGAGCCGGTGGCGAAGTACGCGTCGAGGGTGTCGATGAGTGGTTGCGCGCCGCCGCGGGCTTCGGCCAGTGGACCGAGGACAGCGGACACCAGGTCGACCATCGCGGGCTGGTCGCGGAGCAGGACGCGGTAGATCAGAAGGTTGTGCGCGTCGACGACCGGGGTGCTGACGTTCAGCCGCCCGGCGAGGGTCAACGACTCACGGGCTTCCTCGTAGGAGCGGGCGATGCCGTACAGACCGGCGTGTGCCCGGCCGACAGCGACCCGCCAGGGACGGCCGCGACGAAGCCGGTTCAGCTCGCGGTACATGAGGTGTCCGAGGTCGTCGGCATGTGTCGTCCGGCCGGCGGTGGTCGGGTCGGCCGGTGCCAGGACCACGAGCAGACCGTCCTTGGTGGCGACGAGGACGTCGCGATCGCCGAGGCGTTCGAAGATGACCGCTTCCAGGGCGCTGATCGCGGTGTCGGTGTCGGGCAGCCGCCGGCCGGGGGAGGCCAGCGCGACCTGGTGGACCCGCGCCAGGTCGAGCCCGAACGGTTCGGCCCGTTCGACGAGCCCGCCCAGGTCGGAGTCGCCGCGCAGGAGGTCGTCGACGAGGTCGCGGCGCAGGACCTCCTCTCGGCGGACCAGATCGCGCCGGGCCACCGCGTAGCCTTCGGCCAGCGTCGCCACCGCGTCGTCGATGACGTGGAGCACCGCCGCCGCGGCGTCGCGGACGGCGTCACGGTCGCGGTCGCGGACCACGATGGGCAGGTCCTGCCAGAGCCGCCGGGCCGCCGACAGGTACAGCTGCACCACCCGTCCGGCGGAGATGCCCTGTTCCGCCGCCTGCCGACCGAGCCGGCCGACGGCGTCGAGCTCCGCGCGCCCGGGCCGTCGCCCGGTGACGGCCGCGTCGGCCAGCAGAGGCAGGTAGTCACCGAGCAGGGCGACCGGCACCCCGCCGGCGTCGCGGCTGGCGCCAGCGGCGACCTCGACCAGCCACGCCTCCTGCGCCGTCGCAGTGGAAGCGGTCCGGCGTCTCCGACCAGCAGTCGCCACGTCGCTCACCTCCTCACCGATCTCCCGCCACTGTATTTGCCGACGATCGGCAGGCACGATTCGGGCTGTCATGAAAGGCGGCCGATTCAACGGTCGGTGGCAGCGGCATCCCGGATGGATCCGCCGTGATTGCCGTCCGCCGGCAAACGCGCGGCGCGACGTTGGCCGGTCCAGGGCACTGCGGAGTCCGTACACGGCGACGGACCGTGGTACGGGAAGGGCCGAACAACCGAGGAGGCCACCATGACGAGTGCCACGTCGTACCGGCCAGACGGAGGTGTACAGGAGTCAGACGAACTGCGCGATGCGTTGGAGGCGCAGTTTCAAGGGCAGACAGACCGACTGATCCAGCTCACCAGCCGGTACCGGTTCAGCCGCGATGACACGACCGCCGCATCGATCGCGTCCGCTCGTTCGTCGCTCGCGGACACAGCCCACGCCCTCCAGCGCATCGCTGAAGGTCGCTACGGCGCCTGCGAGCACTGCGGTCTGAGCATCCCACGATGGCGTCTGAGCGACCGGCCACACGCGTCGCTGTGTCCACGTTGCGATCGGTCCGACACCACCGGGCGGCCCCACTCGGGCCGATATGAGCCAGTGTGAGGAGGCACCATGCTGTCCGAAGGCGAACAACGGCGTCTCGCTGCGATCGAGGCCGGCCTCAGGACGGACGACCCCGAGTTCGCATCCCGGTTCAGCCTCGCCGGCACGGGTTCGCGGGCGCACGTATGGCGGGGACCGGCCGCACTCGCGGCGTTCCTCGCGGCAGTGACGGCCGCCGGGGTAGGGCTGTTTGCGCTAGCCGCGTTCATCGCCGTCATCGCGACCATTGCCGCGGTGCGGCTGTGGATGATCGAATGGCTCGACAGATCCACATGAGGGTCGGGTTCAAGCTTCGCGGGCGATCACGACCGGACCGGGCGCATTGACGACGACAATGCGTTGACGCCGAGCCCAGCAACAGCGCCTTCCATCCGCCACGACCGCGGGACCCCACAACGAGCATGTCGGCGTCACTGGCCGCCGCTACCAGTACCGGACCGGCGGGTCCCTAGACCACACTGTGTTCGACGGGAGCGGCGGCGACCACACGGAGGTGGCCTGGTACGGCGCGATCCACGTGAGCACCGCATGGAGCACACCGCCCCGCAACGAGCGTCTGAGCCGGATGCCCGTAGACGACCGCGGGTTCGACCACGACATCGGTGACGCCTGTGCGTCGGGCGACCGCGTCGACTGTGGCTACGAGCCGTTCACGGATGCCGACGCGGAGCTGTTCGACGGATGTCAACGTCTCCGGCTGCTCGATCCTCGCCCGCTCACCCGGCGGCCACCATGCCGCGACAACGCTCAGCGGCAGCTTCCGTAGGCGGGCCTCGCGCAGCGCCCACTCGAGAGCGTCTTCCGACGCCGGTGAGCCGTCCACTCCGACCACGAACCTGTCTGTCGCCACGCCGCCCACCCCCATCCGTCCGGCTTGACCGCAACGGAGCACTGTCCGCCGGTCTTCTCCAGCCTCCACAGCGTTCCGGTCTCAGGAGTCGACCGCCACCGCAGGCGCCACGTCGGGAGCGGGGCCTCCACCCGGTCGGCCGACTGGCCCCAGCGTCCGGATTCTTGTCGATCTCTTTATCATCACCGGGCGGCGGAACGTGTAATGGGCTGGTGGGATGGCGCGGGTGGCGGGTCCGGGCGGCTGGGGCGGTCGCCGTGGGGGTGCTGTACCTGGCGACGCCCCGCAGCGTCGGATGGGAGATCGGCTTCCAGTCCGGGCTGAGTTTCGCGTGCGGGATCGCCATGCTCGCCGGGCTGCGGCGCATGCCCGTCCACCAGCGCTGGCCGTGGGCACTCGTCACCGTGGGGGTGCTGTCCGCCGCCGTCGGCCCGATACCGGCCGAGCTGGACACCGACTGGTTCCCCGGCGACGGCCCTGACATCGCCGACGTGTTCTATCTGGCGTTCTACCCGGCCGCCGCGGCAGGGCTGGTACTCATGATTCGCAAGCTGCGCCGCCGTACCGATTGGGCGGCCGTGGTCGACGCGCTCACCGTGACGGTCGGGATCGCCTTGTTCCTGTGGGCCTACGCGATCGCCCCGGTGCTGCGCGACGCGACGACGCTGCTGTCGGTCCGGGTGGTCGCGGTCGCCTATCCGGTCGGTGACCTTCTCCTGCTGGCCCTCACCATCCTGTTGCTGCGCAGTAGCGGCCGGCAGGGCCGGCGGGCACCGCTGATCGTCGCCACGGCGATCGGGTTGTACCTGGCCGGCGACTGGCTGTGGGTCGTTCTGCCGTTGCTGGATGAGAACGTGGTCAACGCGTGGTTGACCGACCGATTGATCAACTACGGCTACCTGCTGTCGTTCGCGCTGCTGGCCTCGGCCACCGTCCGAACGGGCGTCCAGGACGACGGACCGGCCGCGCCGGCCGTGTCGCAGATCAGCCGGGCCCAACTGGTCCTGTTGACCGGGGCGGTGCTGATCTCACCCGGTCTGATGATCGCTGAGCAGGTGTCCGGCGACATCGTCGACGGGTACGCCATCGCCATCGGATCAGCCGCCATGTTCCTGCTCGTCATGAGCAGGTTCACCCAGCTTCTCAAACAAGCCGAACGGCAGTCGCAGGTCGTGCACGAGATGTCGCGTCGCGACGAGCTGACCGGGTTGCCCAACCGGCGGGCCTGGGCACAGGAGGTGCCCCAGATACTCGGGAAATGCAAAGCCAATGGTGTTCCGGTCAGCGTCGGCATGATCGACCTTGACCGGTTCAAGATGTTCAACGACACGTACGGCCATCCGGCCGGCGACCGCCTGCTCAAAGAGGCCGCCGCCGCCTGGAACGAGCAGGTGCGCCACTCCGACGTCCTCGCCCGGTACGGAGGCGAGGAGTTCCTCGTTCTGCTGCCCGGTGCCGGGACCGCAGAGGCGGCCGTCGTCCTGGAACGCCTGCGCCCGGTGACCCCCATGGGTCAGACATTCTCGGCAGGACTGGCGACCTGGGACCACGCCGAGACGTTGGAGATGCTCGTAGCCCGAGCGGACAGGGCGCTCTACACGGCCAAGGCCGACGGCCGCGACCGGATCTGCTACGCACCCGCGCCCGGCGACGCCGCCTCCGGGGACATCACCAGCCCGGTCCCTGCATGACGCGCGGCCCGTCCCGGTCCCGGTCGTGGGCGTGCGACTCGCCGGGTGGATCGCCGCACTGGACAACCGCGTCCGCAGCGTCACCGAACTGGATCAGATCATCGTGGACGCGCGTGACGGCCCGGTCGTCACAGCCCGATGTTGGCCTTGGCACCCTGGTACGACCCGGCATCGGGGAAGCCATTGGCGGCCAGTTCGGCGAAGCGGTCACTGAACCCGTGTGCGGAAAGGTCGGAGAGCTTCACGAACGCCACGCCGCGGATGGGTCGGGTGTCGACGCCGACCGTCACGTCACCGATGACGCCGCCGACCCGTCGGGTCTCGAACGTCAGATGGGCAGGCTCCACGCCCGTCCGGTGTCGGTGTCCTGGTTCAGCAGCAGGATCTGACCGTCCTCGATCAGGACCCCGGTGACCCGCACAAGCATCCGCCGAAGCTAACAACCCTTGGGCGTCCCGCCGCGGTCGGCGCCGAGGTTGTCATCGCCGCGGGCGCCCTGGGTACCCGAGTGCGCCGGTGGTCAAGGCTGATTCCGAAAGGGTTCTACCCGGTCGAAGGACAGCCCGGCATCGTCCATCCGCTTCACGAGGTCGCTGCCCTGGGCCGGGGCCCGCGTGGTGGTCGTCTACCACCCGTACTACGCGCCCTTCGTGAACTGGGCACGGCATGCCCTCGACCCGGACATGTACGAAGCCATAGCCGGGCTGGTCGACACCGAGCCGATCGTTCCAATCACGCTCGACCTGACGTGGCAACCACAGCACGGCCGCTACGCCGACATCACCTCACTCCCGACCATGTAG
>NZ_BOPH01000103.1 GCF_016863655.1 Virgisporangium ochraceum | reverse complement strand
CCGTGCAACCTCCAACTGCTGTACCAGGGCCGCTCCCCCAGCTCCGGTGGTGACTACGGCCTGCTGCCCTACCGGCCCGGCCTGCTCACCCTGCGGCGCTGACCGCGCACCGTGACCCCGTGGACGCGGGCCCGGCACCGGGCCCGCGTCCGCTCGCTTCAGGCGCAGTGTTGACGGAACGCCTACCGTGACAGTCATCGACTTCGTTGCGCAGTGCCGGCGGCGGTTCCTCACGTGTGGGCCGCTGCCGGACCGGGACCGGGCCGCGATCGTCGGGCAGCTGCACCGGGCGTATCTCGCGGCCGGTCTGGCGTGGCCGGGGCGGGTGTGGTGGGTCCCCTCGCCGCTCGTCGGCGACCTGGCCGCGCGGACCGCGGCCGCGACCCTCCTGCGTGAGCGGCAGCGGCGGACCACTGCGCCGGCCGGCCGCGGCCGACGCGCGGCCGTCGCGGTGGGCGCCGTCGTCCGGGAGGTCTACAACGTCGGCGTCGCCGTGGTCATCAGCGCGGTCTGCGGCGCTGGCGGCGCGGCACTGCTCGCGGTGGTCGTCGAGGACCGGCAGCGGGTGGGCTTCGTCGTCTTCTGCGCGGTGCTCGCCGGGCTCCTCGGCGGCGCGTCCACGCTCACGCGGTCCGATCGGAGCCAGCGCGCGGACGCGGCCGTGCGCGCGACGCACGACCGCGCCGTGACCGACCTCGACGCGACCGGCCGCCGCGTCCTGGCCGCCCTCCTCGACGTCGGAGTACCGCCGCCGACCGACTCCACTGTGGACCGACAGGTCGAACTCGCGTGCGGACCGGTCCGGACCGCTGTCGACGCCGGACTGCGGTCGATGGCCACGGTCGCCTCGCAGAACCGCCGGCGCCGCGCCACCGACCTCGTCCGGCGCATCATCGACGCTCCGGAGCCGGTGACCGTCGCCTCGGCGCGCGTCACCGCCGCCCTGACCCGGCTGGCCACCGGCTCGGCGGCCGCGTGGAGGTGGCGGCACCGGACGGTGGCCGTCGCCGACCTCGACGCGGTCGCCACGCTCGCCGGCGCCGGCCACGTCTGGTGGTGGGCCCACCCGGAGTTCGTGGTCGTCAGCGAGCCCCCGGTGGAGCTGCACGTCGAGTACGCCGGCGGAAGCTACCGTCCACATCGGACAGACGGCCCCGCGGTGCGCTGGCGCGACGGTCTGCGGCTGTACTTCTGGCACGGAACCCGGGTGCCGGCCGGCCTGATCGAACGCGGCTGGACCGTCGACGAGATCCACCGGCACCACAACAGCGAGGTCCGCCGCGCCGCGATCGAACGCATGGGCTGGCTCACCTACATCGACCGGGCGGGGCTGCGCCTGGTCGCGTCGGCCCCCGACCCCGGCAACCACCCGCACGAACTGCGGCTGTACGAGGACCCGCGACGCCGCCTCGGCCCGACCCGCGTGCTCGTCATGACCAATGGCAGCCCCGACGGCACCGACCGTCCAACGGTGTACGCCGAGACCGTGCCCGGCCACCTCGACGACCCGGTCGAGGCCGCCGCCTGGCAGTACGACTGTCCCGTCGACGTCTACCGCACCCTGCAACGCCGAACCTGACCCCCGGAAGGGAGACCGTCATGCACACCTACGCGTCCGCTCTCGCCCTGTCCGCCGTCGCGGTGCCCGCCCACCTGGACGCCGACATCGCGGTGCCGCTGCTGTCCGGCCCCCAGGCGCAGGGCGACCTGCTGGTCGTACCGGTGCCGGCCGGGTCGCTGCCCGCGTCGGGCCTGGAGCCGGTCGCGGCCACAGGGGTCGCGGTGGTGCACGGCGAGGCCACCGGCAACACCCACTGGCTGCACGCCGGCTTCGACTCCCCCGACGTGCGCTGGCGCGGCGACGTCGACGGCGTGCGGCTCGGGTACCTCCTGGTGCCCGGTGGGCAGAGCGCCCTGCTCGTCCACACCGGCGAGCACGGCGCCAACGGCATCGCGGCGGGAACGTACGCCATCCACCGCAAGCGCGAGCAGGCAGTCCTGGTCGACCACGCGCCCTTCACGATCGTGGCTCCCCGCCTCCACGAGGACTGAGCGTCCCGTCACCGCGGTGGAGTCCCGGGTGAAGGGTGTCGGAAAGGCCGCACATCACCGGGAGCGTGTGACAAGGTCGTCGCACCGCACCGCAAGGAGTGACTGCATGGACCTGTTCCCTCCGATGCCGCTCGCCGCCTGGCAGGACACGAAAACCACGCTGCACCGCTTCGCCCAGGTGGTCGGCAAGATACGCCTGGCCGCCAGCCCCCGCCGCAACCACTGGTGGAACGTGCCGTTCCATCTGACCGGCCGCGGCATCACCAGCCGCCCGATGGGCCCGGCCGACCTCGACACCATCTTCACCATCGACTTCGACTTCGTCGACCACCAGCTGCTGGTCACGACCGTCGAGGGCACGGCCGTGTCGTTCCCCCTCTACGGCCGCTCCGTCGCCGCGTTCTACCGCGACACCATGAACGCGCTGCGCTCGCTCGGCATCCGGGTCGGTATCGACCGGCCGGTGCCCTTCGACCTGCCGGACGTCGACCGGCCGTTCAGCGACGACACCGAGCACGCCACCTACGACCCGGTCTGGGCCAACCGCTACTGGCAGGTCCTCAGCCAGGTGAACGTGGTTCTGGAGGAGTTCGCGGCCCGGTACTCCGGCAAGGTCAGCCCGGTCCACCACTTCTGGCACACGTTCGACATCGCCCACACCCGCTTCTCGGAGCGTCAGGTCGTCCAGCCACGGGAGGTCGACCCGGTGACGCGTGAGGCGTACTCGCGGGAGGTGATCAGCTTCGGCTTCTGGTTCGGCGACGACGCCTTCGCCGACCCGGCGTTCTACTCCTACACCGCCCCCGAGCCGGCCGGGCTGGCGGACCAGCCGTTGGAACCCGGTGCAGCGCAATGGGTGCCGCGCAACGCCAGTCACCTTGCCGTGCTGCGCTACGACGACGCGCGGACCGCGACCGACCCGCGCGCCACCGTGCTCGCCTTCTACGAGAGCGCCTACCAGGCCGGTGCCCGCCTCGCCGGTTGGGACGCGGCCGGCCTGACCTGCCCGGGCGGGGTGACGGACCCGCACCTGGAGTGAGGCGGGCGTCGTCACCGGTGGTGGTGCCGTCAGGGCGGATCGGCTGGCACGTACGTCAGCACGTGGTGCGCCACCTCTGTCGCGCCCGTGACGACGCGGGGATGGGTGGCGCCCTCGACGTGCATCGAGAACGCGATCGCGTCGAGCAGTCGCGCCACGCCGAACATGGCGGACTCGCCGGGCGGTTGGGACCGGTAGACGCCCGCCCTGATGCCCAGGCGCAGCCGCTGGGCGGCCTCGACCAGCAGGGCGGGGTCACCGTGCAGTCCCCACGACCGCGTCATCACCTGGCCCGGGGCGCGCGACCCGATGGTCCTCGCGGCCACCGGGTCGGACAAGGGTGCGCCGGTGTCGGACCTCGGCAGTCAGCGGTGCCGGAACGCCATCCAGCCCATCGCGACGAACCAGGCGAAGACCTCGACCGCGCCGGCGCGCTGCACGAGACCCGCGACGCCGTGCTCCGCCCCGTCGGCGGTGGGCTGGAACGTCATGAAGAACGCGACGAACAGTGCGAGCGAGACCGGCGCCGCGACGAACAGCCCGGTGCCGAGGCGCTCCCAGCCCGGCACGCGACGGAAGTGACGGCCGGCCAGCAGGAAGCTCACGGCCGGCGTACCGAGGGCCAGCATGAAACCGAGCGAGTGCGGCATCATCGCCTCCAGCGTGAAGATGCCGCACATCGCCTGCCCCACGCCGGTGAGCGCGAGCAGAGCCGTGGTGACGCGCCCGCCTGACGTGACCCGCATGACGCCGACGACGCCGACGACGAGCAGCAGTCCACAGAGGACGAACGCGGTGTTCATGTACGGGGCGGTGTCGCCCATGCCCAGCCCGCTGATCGGCTGGCTGACCGGCGAGTAGTCGCGGAACGTGTGTCCGAAGAGCGTGTAGCCGTCGCTGACGGCTCCGAGTACGAGCCAGGACACGGTGAACAGGACCGGACCGACGACCGCGCCGAGCGCGAGGAGGTGGGGCAGACCGGGCTTCGAGGTGGGCCGGGACACGGGTGCCGCCTGCGTGAACGTCATACTATGAATATACACATTATGACTAACCTTCGGTCAACGTAAAATCTGCGGGTGCCCGAACCACGCCGCTCCGTCCTCGCACTGGCCGTGCTGTCGATGCTCACCGAGGAGCCGATGCACGCCTACCGGATGCAGCAGCTGATCAGGGAGCGCCGCAAGGACGACATCGTCAACGTCAGCCAGCGCAACAGCGTGTACCAGACGATCCAGCGCCTGGTCCGCGACGGACTCGCCGAGGTCACCTCGACCGGGCGCGCCGACAACCGTCCCGAACGCATCACCTACCGCATCACCGACGCGGGCCGGGCGACGCTGCGGGACTGGCTGCACGCCATGCTGTCGACGCCGGCACGCGAGTACACCGAGTTCCCGGCGGCGCTGTCCTTCCTGCCCAACCTCGCGCCCGACGACGCGCTCCGCGCGCTGACCGCCCGCGTCGAGCGGCTCGAGGGGCAACTGGCCGCCCTCGACGCCGAGATCGCCGAGGTCGGCGCCTTCCTCCCCCGGCTGTTCGCCATCGAGTCGGAGTACCAGCAGCGGGTGGTCACCGCCGAGCTGACCTACGTGCGCAGCCTGGTCGAGGACCTGCGCACGCACAAGATCGACTGGCCGTTCGTCGACGGCGCTCCCGTGTGGTCCGGCTGAGGCGGCGTACGCTGCGCCTGTGGATCAGGAAGACCGGATCGCGCTGTTCCTCGACTACGAGAACCTCGCCCTCGGCGCACGCGACAACCTCGGCGGCATGACGTTCGACTTCCGGCCGATCGCCGACGCCCTCGCCGAGCGCGGCCGGGTCGTGGTGCGGCGGGCCTACGCCGACTGGTCCTACTTCGACGAGGACCGGCGCATGCTCACCCGCTCCCACGTCGAACTGATCGAGATGCCGCAGCGCATGGGCGCCTCACGCAAGAACGCGGCCGACATCAAGATGGCCGTCGACGCCATGGAGCTGGCCTTCGAACGCGACTACATCTCGACGTTCGTGCTGTGCACCGGCGACAGCGACTTCACGCCCCTGGTCCACAAGCTGCGCGGCCTCAACAAGCGCGTCATCGGCGTCGGTGTCGAGAAGTCCACCTCGGCCCTGCTGCCGCCGGCCTGCGACGAGTTCCTGTACTACGACCGGCTCGAAGGCGTCGAGGTGCCGGCGGCACGCACCCGCGGCGGCGGCCGCGCCGCGCGTCCCGCCGAAGCGGACCAGCGACGGGCGGAACCGGCGCCGGCGGACCCGCCCCCGGCGGAACCCGGCCGCGACGACGACGAGTTGGCGGTGCTCGTCGCACAGACCGTCGCCGGCCTGCAGGGCAGCTCCGGAGGCGAGGTCACGGCGTCGACGTTGAAGCGGACGCTGCTGCGCAAGGACCCGACGTTCAGCGAGTCCGACTACGGGTTCCGCGCCTTCGGCGAACTGCTGCGCCACCTGGCCGACCGCAACGTGATCGAGCTGGGCGACGGCCGCGCCAAGGGCGACCCCGAGGTCGCCCTCCCCGAGCACGGCGACGAGGAGGACGCGTTCGCGCTGTTGCGCTCCGTCGTGCAGGACGTGGGTGGCGCGGTCGCGTTGTCCGGCCTGAAGAACCAGGTCCGCCGGATCCGGCCGGACTTCAGCGAGAAGAAGCTCGGCTACCGCACGTTCCTCCAGTTCTGCAAGGCCGCCGCCACCACCGGCGCGGTGCAGTTGAGCTGGAACCCCGACGCCGACGACTACCTGCTCACCGCGTAGCGGAGACCGCGTTCAGCCGACCGGGGCGGGCACCCGGGCGTCGGTCGCGACCGGGACCGCCGTCCGCCGCGCGACGAAGACGCCGGCGACGGCCAGCACGAACGCCAGGCCGTACCCGGTCAGGTAGGCGGCCGGCGGAGACGTGGCGACGAGCGCGGCGAACAGGGTGCCGCTCACCGCCAGGACGGTCGTCGAGTGCAGCGAGTCGGACAGCTGCAGCGACGAGCTGCTCCGCCCCTCGGTCCCGGCGGGTGCGAGCCGGAGCGTGAGCGCGGACATCGTCGGATACGACACGCCCATGCCCAGTCCACCCAGGAGCCAGCCGCCGACGACCACGGCGACCGGCACCGCGGGCGCGACCACGGCGGCGGCCGACGCCACCCCGACCGCGATCAGCGCCAACCCGGCGGTCAGCCGCGCGCTCGGGGCGAACCGCTGACCCAGGCGCGACTGGTACCAGGAGCCCACCGACCAGGCCAGCCCGCCCACGGTGAGCGTGAGGCCCGCCGCCCACGGCGAGAACCCGCGCTCGCGGGTCAGCATCAGCGGGATGAACACGTCGGCCTGGATGAACGCGGCACCGGCGAACCCGCGCAGCAGCGCCACGCTCGGCAGCCCGCGGCGCACGGCGAACGTACCCGCCGGCAGCAGCCTCGGCGTCGCGAGCACCAGCCCGGCGAGGCCGGCGCCGATCAGCACCACCGCGTCGACGCCGCCGCGCTGGCCACCGAGGTGCAGCAGCCCGACACCGACCGCCGCGGCGACCGCCCACCGGACCACGGACAGGTCGGCGGCGCCGCGCGGGGTCGGCGGCAGGCCGCGCAGTCCCGGAAGGATCAACAGCACCGAGGGGACCGCGAGCAGCACCACGCCGAGGAACACCCACCGCCAGTGCAGGTGCTCCACGACGAGCCCGGCGACCGACGGACCCGCGATCGACGGCAGCACCCAGGCGCCGGCGAACGCGGCGAACACCCGCGGATGCAGCTCCGCCGGGTACGCCCGCCCGACCACCACGTAGAGCGCGACGACCACGAGCCCGCCGCCGAAGCCCTGCACGACCCGTCCACCGACGAGCACCCACATGTCCGGCGCGGTGCCGGCGATCGCCAGTCCCACGACGAACAACCCGACACCGGCCCAGGTCGGCCCGGCCGGTCCGCGCGCGTCACCCCACGCCCCGGCCACGACCATGCCGACGACCGACGCGGCGAGCGCCC
Organism: Virgisporangium ochraceum; assembly: GCF_016863655.1. Lineage (GTDB taxonomy): Bacteria > Actinomycetota > Actinomycetes > Mycobacteriales > Micromonosporaceae > Virgisporangium > Virgisporangium ochraceum. The sequence goes on along the minus strand of NZ_BOPH01000103.1, from coordinate 8,164 downwards.
CACCGAACGCCAGCGCGTACAGCGCCAGGCCGTCGAGGGCGCGGGCCACGGTTGGCATGGCCGTGGTGACGGCCACCGCCTCGAAGGCGACGAGCGTGACGAGCGTGATCATGCCGACGGTGAGCGCCCGGTACGGCGCGGACAACGAACTCACCGGCCGATCGTCCGACCTCAACCGCGGTTGAGGTCAACGCGATGTGACGGGGCCGACCGTCACTCGTCCTCGAGCCGGAACCCGACCTTCAGCGTCACCTGGACGTGGGCCACCTGACCCTCGGCGAGGTGCCCGCGGATGTTCACGACCTCGAACCAGTCGAGGTTGCGCAGCGTGCGCGACGCGCGGGAGACGGCGTTGCGGATGGCCTGGTCGACACCGTCGGGCGAGGAGCCGACGATCTCGGTGACGCGGTAGACGTGATCGCTCATGAGAACCTCCCACAGTGCTGCCGACGACCTTCGAAGCCGACCGTAGCGGGTCGGGCGCCCCCAGGTCGGCGGCAGCGCCGGATAGGTCAGCTCAGGGCCCGCCGCGGGACCTGAGCGGTCAGCGCTCCAGCGGCCGGAACGGGCCCAGCCGGTCGCCGCCCTTGACGACGATCCCCCAGCTGGACTCCGGAACCGGCTGCCACGCGCCGGGCAGCTCGCCCAGCGGCTCGGACACCACGATGCGTGTCTCGTCCGAGAGGCGGTGCAGGTTCTCGTTGTCCGGGTACAGCTCACGCAGCGCCGACACCGCGGTGTTGACGAACAGCGACCGGCTCTCGCGCTGGCTGGAGTACCGGAACGCCCACAACCGCTCGCCGTCGGTGGTCGCGACGGTCATCTGCAGCGGGTCGGGCACGCCGTGCCGGCGGGCCACCGACTCGACGAACCCGGCCATCCGCTCCACCGCCCGGACGGGGTCGTCCTCGAGCCCGAACGTGAGCGCGAGGTGGAACATCACCTCGGAGTCCGTCGAACCGGCGATCGACGGGTAGAAGGCCGGGTCGACGGCCAGGACGAGGTCGCGCTTGAGCCGGGCGAACTCGCGGATGGAGCCGTTGTGCTGCCACAGCCACCGGCCGAACCGGAACGGGTGGCAGTTCGTCTGCTGCACCGCCGTACCGGTGCTCGCCCGGATGTGCGCGAGGAACAGCGACGACGAGATCGACCGGCCGAGCTCGCGCAGGTTGACGTCGCCCCACGCCGGTCCCACGCCCCGGAACAGCGTCGGCTCCGGCGGCCCGTCGACGCCGTACCAGCCGACGCCGACGCCGTCACCGTTGGTGGTCTCGACGCCCATCCGGGAGTGCATGCTCTGGTCGATCAGCGAGTACCGCGGCTTGTACAGCAGCTCCTCGATCAGGATCGGTGATCCCGAGTACGCCAGCCAACGGCACATGACGCGTCCCCTCCGACAGGTCGGGCCGGGACCGGGGTCTCGATCACCCGTCGCGGACCAACCCCCTGGACCGCTTCCCTCCGGCTCCCGGACCGACCGTCCCAGTCTCGGCAGCCGCGGACCCGGCGGCCTCCTCCCGGGCGGATGAGCGCGCCACCGGCGCGGGTCGGGCCTCCGCGGTGCCGGTGCGGCGCCAGCGTCAGGGCGGCAGCAGGTGGGTCGCGGTGACGGGCGGGTCGGAGAAGCGCATCGCGTTCTCCTCGACCTGCCGGTCGAGCTCGGTCAGGCGGCCCTCGTGCTGACGCAGGTGCTCCTGCCACGAGCCGACCCGGAACTGCTCGACGAACCGGTCGGGGTACTCGGCGTCGCGGTAGAGCTCCCAGCGGATGGCGCCCGTGCGCAGCCGCGACCGGCGGAGGTGGCGCATCGCCGCCAGCCAGTCCGCCTCGTCGTCGGGGGCGATCGTGTACCGCACGGTGACCATCACCGGGCCGGCGTCGGGGTCCGGGTCGCCGCTGACCCGTGCCTCCGCCCAGTAGACGACGGGGTCCGGGGCGTGCTCACCCGCGTCCGCCACCTTCCACACCAGCCCCGCGACCACCGCGACCACCGACAGCACGGCACAGATGACGTAGGTCGCCGTGAGCCCCCACCACCCGGCGACGAGGCCCCACAGCAACGCGCCGAGGGCCTGGCACCCGGTGAAGACCATCGTGTAGACGGCCATGCCGCGGCCCATCACCCACGCCGGCAGGAACAGGCGCAGCTCGGCGATGAGGGTCGAGATCGTGGCCGTCCACGAGACACCGGCCGCGACCCCGACGACGACCGCCGCGGCGAAGCTCGGCACCGTCACCAGCAGCACCAGCGCCAGCGCCATGACCGCGCCGGAGACGGTGAGCGTCCTGGTGGTCGACAGGAACCGGCGGACCCGTCCCAGCACCAGCGCGCCGGTGATGGCACCGACGCCGAGGGCGGCGAACAGCAGCCCGTACCCGTCGGCGCCGACGCCGAACCGGCGGGCCGCGAGCGGCAGCAGCGCCCACAACGCGGCGGCGGGGAACAGGTACGCGGCCAGCCGCACGAGAATCCGCCGGGAGTCGGCGTCGTGCCACACGTAGCGGCCGCCGGCGCGCAGCGCCGACCAGAACCGTTCCCGGCCGCCCGGCGTCAGCGTCGGTTCGCGGCGCCACAGCAGCAGCGCGACGGCCATCGGCACGGCCGCGAGCGCGTTGAGCCCGAACACCGCCGACACCCCGACGTTGGCGATGATCACCCCGGCGAGGGCCGGCCCGGCGGCCCGGGACAGGTTGATCGCCACCATCTCCAGCTGGGCGGCGGCCCGGACCTGCGCCCGCGGCACCAGTTCCGACGTGCTCGCCTGCCAGGTCGGGATCTGCACCGCGCCACCGACGCCGAGCAGGAACGTGAACCCGAGCAGCAGCCAGGGCGTCATCCGGTCGGTGACGGTGGCGACCCACAGCAGCACCGCGAGAACGGTCAGGTAGCCCTGGACGACCAGGAGCAGCCAGCGCCGGTCGAACACGTCGGCCAGCACCCCCGCCGGCAGGGCGAGCAGCATCATCGGCAACGTCGTCGCGACCTGCACCAGCGCCACGACCGCCGCCGCGTTCGGGGTCTCGACGAGCAGCCACTGCGCGCCCAGCGTCTGCATCCAGACGCCGAGCGTCGAGAAGAACACCCCGACCCAGAGCCCCGCGAACACGCGGTGCCGCAGCGGCGCCCACGGCGACGACGCCGGCGTTCGGGGGGCGGCCATGCAGCACATCCTGCCTGTTCACCCCGGGGCGGGCACGAATGGCGCGCGAAACCGGCCTAACCCAGGTGGCCCGCCAGCTCGGAGCGGGAGTGGATGCCGAGCTTCTGGTAGGCGTGCGCGAGGTGCGTCTCGACGGTGCGCCGGCTCAGCGTGAGGTGCTGGGCGATCTGCCGGTTCGTGTAGCCGCCTGCGGCGAGCGTGGCCACCTGCTGCTCGGCGCCGGTCAGCGCGTCCGGCCCGCGCAGGGCCGCCCGCCGCGGCCGGGCGCCGGCGGCGCGCAACTCGGCCAGGGCGTTCGCCGACAGCCGCGCCGCGCCACCGGCGTCGGCGAGGGCCAGCGCCGACCGCAGCGGGTCGCGGGCCCCGGCGCGGTGGCCGGCGCGGCGCAGCGCGCGGCCGAGGTCGTGCAGCGCGTGGACGTGCGCCAGCACGGCCGGGGTGCCGGCGGTCACGCGGACGGCCCGGTCGAGGAGGTCGATCCGTCGGTCGCGGTCGGCCCTGGCGGCGGCCCGCAGCGCCGTGCCCAGCGGGCCCGGGACGCCGGCCGTCGTCGCCGCCCGCAGGTGCTCCCGCGCGGCGGCGACAGCCTCCGCCCGCCGGCCGAGGGCGAGCAGCGGCTCGATCGAGTCGGCGCGCCACGTCACCAGCGCCGGGTGGCGTACGTCGAGCGCGGCCCACCGCGCCGCCGCGTCGTCGAGGTCGGCCAGTGCCTCGGCCGGGCGGCCCTGCGCCGACCGCAGCCTCGCCCGGCTCTGCAGGATCATCGGCGCGGTGAGCGCGTGGTCGGGTGGGCTGCCGACGCCGGCCGACGCGAGCGCGTCGTCGGCGTCGTCGAGGCGGTCGGCCTCGACCAGCGCGTCGACCAGCGGGCACAGGGCCCACAGGGTCGCCGCGAGCGGGGTGGCCGTCGCCAGCTTGAACTCCAGCGCCGCCCGCGCGTCGGCGGCCGCGTCGGTCACCGCGCCGGCGGGCAGTTCCGCGAGCGCGCGCATGAACCGGCCGTGCGCCAGGGTGCTGGGCCAGCCGCGGGCCGACGCGTCGGCGACCACCGCGTCGCTCGCGGCGCGGGCCGCCACGAGCTCGCCGTTGGCGACGAGCGCGATGCCGGCGACGGTCGGCAGCAGCGAGTCGGTCTCGGCGGCCAGCACGCCCGGCTCCAGCACCGGCCCGAGCAGGTCGAGGCATTCCCGGGCCGGCCGACCGGCGAACGTCGCCTCGATGGCCGCGTTCACCCGCCACAGCGGCAGGGCCGGCTCCTCCGCCCGGGCGCGGCGCACCGCGTCGTGGGCCAGCGGCTTCGTGCGGCTGTCGGTCCACACGGCCGCCGCCAGCTCCGCGTCCACCCGGGCGAGGGTCTGCTCCGGGACGCCGACAGGCCGGCCCAGCACCAGCCGGTGCAGCCGGACGACCGCGTCGCTCTCACCGGCCACCGCCAGCGCGCGGGCGGTGCGCAGCGCGGCGTCGGCCCGGGCGACCGGGTCGCCGATCCGCGCCACCACGTCGTGGGCCAGCTCGGCCGCGCCGGTCTGCCGGCCGGCGGCGAGGGCCAGCGCGAGCTCCAGCCGCACCGCGGCCACGGTCGACGGCTCGTCGGGCGGTTCGGCGAGCGCGCGGCGCAGGAACGTCGCGGCGGTCTCCGGGGCGCCGCGGGCGCTGGCCCGGCCGGCGGCCTGCCGCAGGAGGTCGACGGCCCGCGGGTCGCCGGTCGGGTCGGCCCGGAGCAGGTGCGCCGCGGCGCGCTCCGGGTCGCCGGCCGGCTCCGTGGCGAGGACCCGGGCCGCGCGGGCGTGCCACAGCGCGCGGGTTCCCGGTCCCGTGCCGTCGTACAGCGCCGCCGCCACGATCGGGTGGGCCAGCGCGAGACCCGGGCCGGTGACCAGGCCGGCGGCGCGCAGCGCGTCGGTGCCGGCGGCGGTGGCCGGCGCGTCGAGACCGGTGAGCGCGCCGACCTGCCGCGGGGTGGCGGCCGGCCCGAGCACCGCCATCGCGTGGGCCACCTCGCGGGTGCCGGCGGGCAGCCGGCGCAGCTGCGCCTCGACCCAGCGCGCCACCTGCCGCGGCCCGACCCTGCCCAGGGCCGCGGGGGCGTCGCCGTCCGTGCCGTCGCAGCCCTCGGCGCGCAGGTGGTTCAGCAGGGCCGCGAGCAGGAACGGGTTGCCGCCGGTCACCGCGTGGCAGGCCCGCGCGAACGCCGGTCCGGCCGCCGGTAGCTCCGTGCGGACCAGCTCCGCCGCGGACGCGGCCGGGAGCGGGTCGAGGCGCATCGGGGCACCGGCGGCGTCGAGCTCGCCGAGCAGGTCCTCGTCGGCGACGGGCTCACCGGACCGCACGGCGGCGACCACCGCGAGCGGCAGCTCGTCGACGCGGCGGGCCAGCCCGACCAGCCACCGCAGCGAGGGCGCGTCGGCCCAGTGCACGTCGTCGACGCACACCAGCGCCGGCCGGCGCGCGGCGAGGTTGGCCACGAGCCGGAACAGCCCGTGCGTCGCGGCGTACATGGCGTCGGTGCCGTTGGCCGGTGCGGGCGTGCCGGCGGTGAGCACCCGGTCGGCGAGCCGTGCCGGGCCGCGGCACAGCGCGTCCCAACCGGGCTCCTCCTGGACGGGCGCGAAGGCCTGGCGGACGATCCCGAACGGGTAGTCGCGCTCGATCGGGCTGCCGCGCGCCCGCAGGACGGCCATCCCGTCGGCGCGGGCGAGTGCGGCCGCGGCGCCGAGCAGTGTCGTCTTGCCGATACCCGCCGGTCCCTCGAGGACCAGCAGCCGGCCCGAACCGGCGCGTGCGGCAGCGAGGTGGCTGGTGACGGCCGCCAGTTCGGTGTCGCGCCCGATCATCGCTGCTCCCGGCGGGAAAACCTCAGTATGCGCTCCACGATGGGCGATGCCGCCCGCCCGGACCAGCATGGCGACACATTCCCGTCGATGGAGAGAGGCGACCATGGGCACCTACGTGATGGGGCGCACGCCCCAGGAGTACGAACGGCTGCGCCAGCAGGCGCGGATCTGGGAACCGGCCACGGCGGCCCTGCTCGACCGGGTCGGGCTCGCGCCCGGCGCGCGGTGCCTCGACGTCGGCTGCGGGCCGGGCGAGACCATGCGGCTGATGGCCGACCGGGTCGGCGCGAGCGGCCGCGTGGTCGGCCTGGACACCGACGCCGACCTCGGCCGGGCGGCGCTGGAGTCGTTGCCGGCCGACCGGTGCTCGTTCGACTTCGTCGAGGCCGATGTCGAGAAGGACCCGGACCTGCCCGAGGGTGGCTTCGACCTCGTGTTCGGGCGGCTGGTCCTGCTGCACCTCGCCGACCCGGTCGCGGCGCTGCGCCGGATGTGGCGCTGGACCGCGCCGGGCGGCCACCTCGTGGTCCAGGACTACGACCTGCGCGGCGTCGACTCATACCCGCCGCTGCCCGTCGTGGACGAGTGGCGGCGCGTGTTCCTCGGCACCTACGCGGCCGCCGGCCGCGACGTGCGGCTGGGCCACCGGCTGCCGACCCTGTTCGCCGGGGCGGGGATCGGCACCCCCGACGGAACCGACGTCGTCGGTCGGCTCGACCCGCTGGCCGCCGCGGGCGGCATGCTGGCCGGCACGTACCGGAGCGTGTCGCCGCTGGCCGTGACGCTGGGCGTGGTCACCACCGACCAGCGCGACGCCTGGCTGGCCGACATCGCCCGGGCCACCACCGAACACGGCGACCACAGCGTGATGTGGCCGCTGCTGGTCGGCGCCCACAAGCGCCGCGCCGACGCCTAGACCCGCAGGTCGCGACGGATGGCGTCGAGGTAGGTGATCCCGTGGTCGCGCAGGACCCGGCCCGCGGTGTTGTCCCGGTCGACCGGTGGCGGCAGCGCCGCCCCGGCACGGTCGAGCTGCTCGTGCAGTTCCAGGATGCTCAGCAGCACCTCGACGGTCCCCGTGCCGGCGCGGGAGACGTCGGACGGTAGGACACCGGCGGCCTTCAGGGCCTCCGGGGCCCACGGCGGCAAGCCGTCCCCGGCGCGGTACCGGCGCGACTGCCGGTCGAGGTGCGCCGGTACCCACAGGTGGGCGGCGACCGTCGACGCGGCGCTGCCCGGCGCGGCGAACACCGCCGCGAGCAGGTGACCGACGCCCGCGGGCACCCCGTCGCGGCGGCTGGCCTCGTGGACGGCCTCGTACACCGCGTGACGCACCAGCGGGGAGAACCTCACGTCACCGCCACCCCCGTCGAAGGCAGCCTCCCGGAGCGCGCCCTCCGCGAACAGCTCCACCTGCCGGTCGAACGCGGGGAACAGCTGCGCCCGCGCGGCCGGCGGGTCGCCGTCGACCGGTTCCGGCCGCAGGCGCCAGCGCCGTGACCCCGGCATGCGTGCGGTGGCCCGCCACACCGGACCGCGGTGCGCGAACGGCTCGACGGTCCGGTGTGGTGGGGCCGGTCATTTCAGGACCTGAGTGCATCCGCCGCCGCGGGGCCGAGGAACGGGGCCAGCGCGACGTACGTCAGCGACGGCAGCAGGTCCGGCAACCGGTCGTGGCCGCCGGCGGCGATGTGGCGGTGGATCGTCGCGTAGATGCCGCCCACGACCGAGTAGACGACCTCGTCGCGGTCGACCCGGTGCTGCGGGCGTGGGGCGGGCCGGCAACACCCTGCACGACGTGTCGGCCCGGGGCGACACCGGCCGGCATCTGACGTCAGAGCCGGTGGCAGACCGCCTCCAGGTTGATGCCGTGGGGGTCCAGCACGAAGGCGCCGTAGTAGTCGTCGTGGTACTCGGGGTGGACGGCGGGCTCCCGCAACGGGGTGGCGCCGCCCGCGAGGGCGGCGCGGTAGAACGTCTCCACGTCCTCACGCGTGTCGACGGTGAAGGCCAGGTGCTCGAGCATCTTCGCGATGCCGATGGCGGCCAGCACGGGCTCGTAGAACGCCACGGCGGCGGCGAGGTCGGGCACGGCGACGTTGAGGTGGTCGATTCGGGATCCGGAGCGGTCGACTGTCATGATCCCAGCGTTCCCGGTACAGCGGACAG
>NZ_BOPH01000102.1 GCF_016863655.1 Virgisporangium ochraceum | reverse complement strand
ATTCCCGGCTCCGGAACCGGTGCGGCAGCATGGCGGGGTGAGTGAACCCGACGTCCGCGTCGTCCACCTGACCTGCGCCGCGTTCCGCGCGTTGGCCGACGGCGACCTCGGCGCCGCGACCGCGGCCAGCCCGGTGCCGGTCTCGCCGTACCTCGCCGGGCCGCAGTGCCAGGGGCTGTGGCGCATGCGCAGCGCCCAGTGCGAACGGGACCCGGCCAGCGCCGCCTGGGTCACGGGCATCATCTGGGACGCGCACCGCGGCCTGGCCGTCGGCGCGGCCGGCTACCACGGGCCACCCGACGCGTCGGGCATGGTCGAGATCGGCTACCGGGTCGACCCCGCCCACCGGCGGCGGGGCTATGCGCGCGCGGCCCTGGAGGCGTTGCTCGACCGGGCCGCCCGCGAGCCCGGGGTCCGCCGGGTGCGGGTGAGCATCGGCCCCGACAACGCCGCCTCGCTCGCGCTGGCCCTGCCGTACGGTTTCGTGCGCGTCGGCGAGCGGTGGGACGACGAGGACGGCCCGGAGACCGTCTACGAGCGGCCGGCCCGCTAGACGGGCTGCCAGTCCGGGAACATGTCGGTGACGGCGCCGAACGTCAGCTGCGTGTTCGCCGTCCCGTCGACCTTGACCGTGAAGATGTGCCCGAAGGAGCCGTCGTCGTCGACCACGGCGTAGGCGACGTAGCGCCCGTCGGGCGACCACACCGGGTGGGTGTGGTGGAGGTCCAGGCCCGGCGCCGGAGCGGTCAGCCGCCGCACCGCGCCGGTCGCCACCTTCAGCCGGAACACGCCACTGCCCGCGCCGGACCCGACGACGAAGCGGGAGAACACCAGCTGCGTACCGTCCGGGGACCAGTCCGGCCAGCCGTCGTAGCGGCCCGCGACGGCCGTCGTCACCGGGGTCTCCACCATCGTCGCGAGGTCCAGGACCACGAGCTGGCTGCCGCCGACGGCGGTCTCCCGGGCGAAGACCACGCGCGTGCCGTCGGGCGACCAGACCGGCGCGGTCTCCTCCGCGGCCGTGGCGGTCAGCTGCACGAAGCCGCCACCGCCGACGTCCCGGCGGCAGATGTCGGCGGGCACGGCCGGTCCGGCGTAGCACTCGTACACCAGCGACAGCCCGTCGGGCGACCAGGCCGGGTGGCGGTCGAGCGCGGTGCCGGGCACCATGGCCGGCCCGGTGCCGTCGGCGTTCATGACCCACAGCCCGTCGACACCCCCGCCGACGCGACGCAGCGCGATCCGGTCGCCGGCGGCCGACCAGGCGGGCCGCTGGTCCTCCACCGCGGGCGACACGGTGAGCTGGGTCAGCCCGGCCCCGCTCGACTTGATCGTGAAGACGTCGCTGATCGCCGACAGGGCGTCCCAGCGCTGGAACGCGATCCGGCCGTTGCGCCCGGGAAAGGCCGCACCGGCGGGGACGGCCGGCAGCGTCGCGGAGACGGCCAGCGTCGCGAGGCACAGGGCGATCAGACGTTTCATGTCCGGCACGGTAGGTGCCTGACGCACGGGCGAATCCGGTCAACCCGGAACGGCGCCGAAATCCGACAGACGGTCAGCGCCGGGCGCGGTCGCGGAGCAGCGCGTCGCCGGTCCGGTAGAGCTCCACGAGAAGGGGACGCAGCCGCTCACCGGCCCCGGTCAACCGGTACACGGTTCGCGCCGGGAACCCCCGCCGGCGGTGGCGTTCGACGAGGGTCTGCCGCTCCAGACCGGCGAGCCGCTCGCTCAGCACCTTCGCGCTCAGCGTGGGAAGGGCGAGCCGGAGCTCGCCGAAGGACCGGGGTCCGTGCATCAGCTCGCGCAGGACGAGGGTCGTCCACCGGCCGCTGATCGCGGCGAGCGCGACCTCGACCGGGCAGGTCGGTTCGGGGCGGCGGGTCGCGCCCCGGGCGTCGGGGACCAGCTGCGTGCTCCAGGCGACGCTTACCGTTTGGTTACCCGCGCGGGGGTCGGCTTGGCTACCGGTATGGCCTCCGAGTTCACCAGTCACCCTGACAGTCTCGCTCTGACCGACGACCCCGGCCACCACCCGGCGGTCTTCGCCCGGGCCTTCAACACCGGCGACGTCGCCGCGGTGGAGCGGGTCTACGAACCCGGCGCGATCCTGGTCCCCACGCCGGGTAGCCCGGTCACCGGCGCCGCGCGGGCCGCCGCCAACCGACGCTTCCTCGACCTCGGGGTGCCGATCGACGTCCGCCTCCGGCACGCATATGTCGTCGACGACCTCGCGTTGCTGATCGTCGACTGGACCATCGACGGACGGGACACCCGCGTCGGGGGCACCGCCACGGACGTGGCGCGTCGCGGCACCGACGGCCTGTGGCGGTACGTCATCGACAACCCGTTCGGCACGGCGGCACCGTGAACCTACGTGCGTGGAGCGCCGACGTCCGCCAGGAGACGCCGGAGCTTGGCCGCCCGGGCCGGATGGCGGTGGCCGACCCAGGCGACCCGGCCGGCCAGGTGCGCGGCGAAGTCGGGGTGGCCGTCGCGGTTGGCGGCGGCCAACCCGTTCCGGGCGGCGTCGTGCAGGATCGCGCGCAGCAGGTCGTACTCGGCACGCGGCACCGCGGGCGCGGCGTTGACCACCAGACCGGCCAGCTGTTGCCGGTCGGCCCGGCCACGCACCCGGGTCTTCGCGGGGTTGGTCCCGAACCCCTCCGCGGTCGCGACAGCGGTGACGTGCGTGACCAGGTGCCCGGCCTGCCGGGCGGTGAGGTCGCCGGAGAACGCGAGGTCGTCGGCGTACCGGGTGTAGCCGACGCCGAAGCGGACGGCCAGCCCGGCGAGGCGACGGTCGAGCCGGTACGCGCACAGGTTCGCCAGCGCCGGTGACGTCGGCGCGCCCTGGGGCAGGTGCGGTTGGCGCAGCAGGGCGGCGCGGGCACCGGCGGCGGCCCGGTCGGGTGCGGTGCGCAGGACGGCGGCCGGCGTGCGGGTGGTGGTCAACGCGGTCAGCGTGTGCGCCACCGGCTCCGGATAGCCGGCCGTGCGGAACACGCCGTAGACCCGGCCGGCGGTGACGGTCGTGAAGAACGCCCGCAGGTCGAGCCGCACGACCGTCGGCTTCCCGGCGTGCGCGGCCGCGAACGTGTGCACCCCGCGGCCGGGCACGAAGCCGTGCACGCTCCCGTGGACCGGCAGCAGGCCGACGACCGTGTCGAGCAGGTGCCGCTGCACCGCCCGCAGCCGCGGCTTCGGCGCCTCGATGAGCCGGTGCGGCAGCCACGTGTAGCGGTAGTGGCGCAGCCGCTCGTCACGCGCGTGCCGGTTGAGCTCGCGCCGGTCGGCGAACCAGTCGAGGTGGTCGCCGTCGAGGTCCAGGAAGTCGGCGAGCGCCGCCAGGTCGTCGATGGCCGGCGTACCCCAGCGCATCCGCTGCGTGCGGGTGGGGACCATGCGCCGCTCGCGCACGACAGCGGCGCCGACCCGCTGCCCCGCCGGTCCCGTGGCACCCGCGACGAACGCCGCGAGCTCGCGCGGCCTGTCCACGGGCGGGTCGCGGTAGGCGCGGAGGACGGCCGTGACGACCGGACCGAGCCAGCGCGGCCGCGCGGCGAGAACCGTGCGACCGACGGCGAGCAGCTCCGCCCGGCGCCAGGCCACGGTCAGGAACGCGTCGGCGAGCGCCGACGCGACCCGACGCGGCGCCTGCCGCCGGGTGGCAGCGTGTCCCGACGATGCCCCGTCGTGCCTGCGCCGTCCTGCGCGGAGCGCGGATGCGCGCCGGCGATGCGCTGCGGTGCTCACTGCGTCGTCCTCGGGGTTGCCCCGAAGAGGCCGTCGGCGCGCCGCGGACGACGCGCTCCGGCCAGCTCGGGACACGCTGCCATCGGGACAGCATAGGAAACCGGTCCGTCAGAACGTCGCATGGAGGACCCTGACGAGGTCGTAGGGCGGGTCACCGCGTACGTCGAGCGGGGCGACCGGGACGCGATCCTCGACGACGAGGCCACCCGGTTCGGCGAGCGGCCCGCGTGGCACCACGACCGCGACCGTGCGGTGCTCCTGTTCGGGACCCTGGTGCGGACCGCGTTCGAACACCGCTGGCTACGGACCGCGGACGCGGCCGACCTCGACGGCGCGGACCGTCAGGAACTTCCCACCCGGCTGCGCCTGCGTGGACATGCGACGACGGTCCCGAACCGGGCGCGGACTTCCCTCACCCCGCGCGGATGAGCGCCGGTCTCAGTGGCTGACCGTGTGCGTGGTGACCGCCGCGGCGGCCGCCCGGTCGACGGGACGCGGGCGGCGCATCCGGTGCCGCGCGATGAGCGCGACGAGCGCGACCCCCGCCGCCGAGACGACCGTGAGCCCGACCGACGCCCGGGCGAAGCCGTCGGCGAGCGCGTCGGCGTCCCCGGCGCCGGCCGAGCCGTACAGGGCGGCCGTCACGGCCACCATGACCGACGCGCCGACGTAGCGGGCCATGTTCGACACCCCGGAGGCCGCGCCGACCTCGTCGGCCGGCACGGCACTCGTCGCCAGCGACGAGCACGGCCCGTTCGACAGGCCCAGGCCCGCCGCGACGGCCACCATCGGTAGGACGAAGGCCACGTAGGACCACGAGGCGCCGACGAAGCACAGCACGAGGAAGCCGAGGGTGCTCACCGCGAAGCCGCCACCGACGACCGCACCGACCCCGAACTTGTGGGCGAGCCCGACCACCAGGGGCGCGACCACGACCAGCGCGACGGTGAGCGGAAGCGTCGCCAGCCCCGCCTCGAACGGCGACATGCCCAGCGTGGCCGGGTCCTGGAAGTAGATGCTCAGCAGGAAGCCGAGCCCGTTGACCGTGCCGGCGCCGATGAGGATCCCGATGGTCGCGGCGACGAGCACCTTGTTGCGCAGCAGCGCCAGGTCCACCAGCGGTGCCGACACCCGCCGCTCCGCGGCGAGGAAGCCGTACGCCGCCACGACCGACACCACGAGGCAGCCGATCGTCGCGGGCGAGGTCCAGCCCCAGGCGGGTCCCTGGCTCACGGCCAGGATGAACGGCGCGAGGATCGCCGCGACGAGCCCGGTGCCCAGCCAGTCGATGGAGCGCGGCCGCTCGGGGTCGCGCGACTCGCTGACCGTGCGCAGCGTCACCGGGACGCACACCGCGGCCACCGCCGCGTCGATCCAGAACAGGCCCTGCCACCCGGTGACGTCGACGAGCACGCCGCCGACGAGCGGGCCGGCCGCGGCGCCGACGGCCGACGCCGCCCCCCACAGCGACACCGCCCGCATCCGCCCCTGGCCGGCCGACCCGACGGTCAGCAGGCTGAGACCACAGGCGAGGATCGTGGAGCCGGCCGCGCCCTGGATCAGCCGCCCGACGATGACCATCGCCCCGCTGTTCGACAGTCCGATGAGGACACACGACGCGATGAACAGCGCCAGGCCGAGGAGGAAGACCCGCCGGCGGCCGTACACGTCGGCCAGCGCGCCGGCGGTCACGATGACGGCCGCGCCGACGAGCGAGTACCCGGTGACCGCCCACTGCAGGATGGAGATCGGCGACCCGGTGTCCTCGCTGATGGCGGGCAGCAGGATCGACACCGCCGACGTGTTGGCGTTGACGACGAGCGTCGACAGGCACGCGGTGAGCAGCAGTCCACCGGTCGGTCGCCGGTTGGCGACGGGGGCCGGACGGTCCTGACCTACCTCTGACATCGACGCATCCCGCCCTCCGGCGCACGGCACGACCAGTACCGCGATCCTCGCCCGCCCGCGGTGCCCGGTCGTCGTCCGCGACGGGTGACCGCCGACCTGCTCCACCCACCGCCCGCGGACCCCCGACGATCACTCACCCACGGCGGGTGATGACCGACGGGACGTCCGGAAACGACTCTCGTGACGCCGACGACGGAGCGGAGACGCGATGGCCGACCAGCACCCTGCGCCCGGGGACAGCTTTCTGCGGTGGTGGGTGCCGGCCGCGCTCGGGGTCGCCTCCATCGTCGCCGGTGTCACCCTTCAGGTCCTGCCGGACATGCCGCTGCGGGTGATGGTCGCCGTGGTCGGCGCCGGGCTCGTGCTGGCCGGGATCTCCCGCCTCAGCCGGCTCGGACCGGGATGGGCCGTCCTCGCGCCGGTGGTGGCGGCCATGTGGCTGCTGAGCGGTCTCCTGCAGCTGGTGATCGCCGCGACCGTCGACGGCCCGGCCACCCCCCGCCTGCTGGCGCTGGGTGGCGTCTCGACGCTCGTCGGGACGGCGTTCGCGGTGTGGCCGCGCTCGCTGCCGCTCGCACCCGCGCCGGGCACCGGCGCACCCGACGCCGGCCCGACCGGGCCCGGCCGACCGGACGATCTCACCTCGGACGCAACGGAGGCGGAACCATGGGATGCCTGTTCGCAATCTTCGCCGGGCTCTTTCCCCGACTCGCGCTATTCATGATCTTCATCGTCCGGCCGCGGTTCGTCGACGCGGCGTTCGACACCTGGTTCTGGCCGATCCTGGGGATCCTGTTCCTGCCGTTCGCGACCCTGATGTACGTCCTGTTCTACACACCGGGCGTCGGCCTCGTCGGCTGGGAGTGGTTCTGGGTCGCCATCGCGGCCGCCATCGACATCGCCCACATCGGCGCCAGCGCCAAGTACCGCCTGGGGCGCTGAGCCGCGATGACCGACCGCCCACCGGTGCCGCGTCGCCGGGTCCTGCTCCGGCCGCTCGGCACGGTGGGCCTGTCGCTGGCCGTCTACTACCTCATCCCGCTGCCCGACCGGAGCGACGCGTTCACCATCGTCCTGCTGGTCGTGGGCCTGGCGACGGTGGCGGTCGTGCTCGCCTGGCACGTACGGGCGATCGTCAGCTCGCACTACCCGCGGATGCGGGCGATCGAGGCCCTCGCGGTCGCGGCGCCGATGTTCCTGCTGCTGTTCGCCGCGGCGTACTACCTCCTGGCCCGGTCGTCGACCGACAACTTCGGCACCGGGCTGAACCGCACCGACACGCTGTACTTCAGCGTCACGGTGTTCTCCACCGTCGGCTTCGGCGACATCGCGCCGCAGAGCTCGGACGCCCGGCTGCTCGTGACCGGCCAGATGATCGGCAACATGATCTTCATCGGCCTCGGCATCCGCCAGCTGCTCGCCGCGACGCAGCTCGGGCTGCGGCGACGCGCGTCGGCGGACTCCGACGGCGACCCCGGCACAACCGGTTAATCCGTCCCGGATGATGCCGCGTCCGCCGCGCCGCGCCCATGATGCCGGTCAGCTGCCCAGGGCTCGGGGTGATCCGCAGGAGCAGCCGCCCTGAACGGAACCACCGGGACGGCTCGTGGCCGGCCCGCGGAGACGGAAGGAACCGATCGCGTGAGTGCGATGGATGTCCCCGCCAAGCGGCAGGGACCCGCAGCCGCCGAGCCGCAGGACGCGGCCCGGCCCGCCCGGCCCGCCCGGGCAACCGCATACATCTCGTGGGTGGCGCTGGCTCTGATGACGACGAGCTCGGTCGCGAGCCTGCGGCCGTCACCCACCATGGCCGTCTACGGACTGGCGTGCATCTTCCTCTACGTGGTGCCGGCGCTGGTGTTCCTGCTGCCGACGTCGCTGGTGTCGGCGGAGCTCGCGTCGGGCTGGAGCGGAGGTGTCTACAACTGGGTGAGCGAGGGCATCTCCAAGCCGGCCGGGTTCCTCGCCGTCTGGTGCCAGTTCGCCATGACGATCTTCTACTACCCGAGCCTGCTCGGGTTCGTGGCCAGCACGCTGGCCTACGTCATCAACCCGGACCTGGCGTCCAGCGGCGTGTGGACCGCGATCGTCATCATGGTCTGCTACTGGACCGGCGTGTGGGTGTCCTCGCGCGGCACCCAGGGCGTCGCCGGCCTCGCGAGCGCCGGCCTCATCATCGGGACCCTCGTGCCGGGCACCCTGCTGGTGATCCTCGGCATGGCGTTCCTGGGCCAGGGCAACGAGTCGGCCGCGCCGATGACCGCCGACAACCTGCTGCCGGCGTGGGCGGGCCTGGCCAGCCTGGTGCTCATCGTCAACAACTTCCTGTCCTACTCGGGCATGGAGATGAACGCGGTGCACGTCGGGTCGCTGCGCAAACCCGGCAAGGAGTTCCCCCGGGCGATCTTCCTGTCCATGGGCCTGGTCCTGCTCATCTTCATCCTGCCGGCGCTCGCGATCAGCTGGATCGTGCCCGCCGAGCAGCTGTCGTTGACCGCCGGCATCATGCAGGCCTTCGATGTCGTGTTCGTGGAGTTCGGGTCGCAGTGGCTGACCCCGATCGTCGGCGTCATGCTGGTGATGGCCTCGCTCGGCGGCATGCTCACCTGGCTCGCCGGCCCGTCGCGCGGCCTGCTGCTGATCTCGCGCAAGGAAGGCTACCTGCCGCCGTACCTGCAGCGCCTGAACAAGCACGGCGTGCAGCAGAACATCCTCGTCGTGCAGGGCGCGGTCACCACGGTCATCGCGATGGCGTACGCGTTCATCCCGGACGTGTCCAGCGCCTACTGGATCTTCTCCGTGATCACCACGCAGGTGTACCTGATCATGTACCTGCTGATGTTCGTGGCCGCGGTGCGGCTGCGCCGCAAGCACCCCGACCACCCGCGCGGCTACCGCGCCCCGATGCTCGTGGGCCTGTGCGGTGTCGGTTTCGCCGCCTCCCTGGCCGCGCTGCTGATCGGCTTCATCCCGCCGTCGCAGTTCGAGTCCGGTAACGCGGGCATCTACGTGGCGGTCGTCGCCGGCGGTGCGCTCGGCCTCGGCCTCCTGGTCCCCTATCTCTTCTACAAGGCCCGCAAGCCCTCGTGGAAGACCGAGAGCGACAGCGACGGCGCCGAGGAGGTCGTGGCGGAATGACCGTCTGGGTGGACAAGCAGAAGCGCAACCGCACGATCACCTACTGGGTGCTCGGGCTCGTCTTCGTCGTGATCGCCGGCACCGCACTGCTGATCTTCACGAGCTCGCGCGACGCCGCGCAGGCCGACGAGAAAGCCGACCAGCTCATCTCCGAGGCCCGGGCCGCCGGGCTGCGGGTGCCGGCGAAGGACACGGTCGTCGCGGTGCTCGGCGACGACGGCGGGGCCACCTGCGCCGACCCGGTCAGCGCGCTGGGCCGCGGCGTGGTCTACGGCATGATGACCAACGGCGCCGGCGGACCGGGTACCCGACCGGTCATCGCCGACAAGAACGTCCTCAAGGGACAGCTGCTGATCATCAAGGTCTACTGCCCCAAGTACCTCGAGGAGTTCCAGGAGTTCGCCGAGGACCTGAAGACCGCCGACGTGGCGAAGGGGTGACGTCGATGGAGCTCAGGGAACGCGTGGCGGAGCTGATGGGCCAGGCCCGCTCGGACCTCGAGGAGCTGGTGTCGTACCGGTCGGTGGCCGACCCGCGCCAGTACCCGGTGGAGGAGTGCGAGAAGGCCGCCGAGTGGGTCGTCGACCGGTTCACGGCCGCGGGCTTCAGCGACGTGCGGCTGGTCGAGACGGCCGACGGCAGCCGGGCCGTGTACGGCGCCCGGCCCTGTTCCGTACCGGACGCGCCGACCGTGCTGCTGTACTCGCACTACGACGTCCAGCCGCCGCTGGACGAACGCGCCTGGCGGACCCCGCCGTTCCAGCTGACCGACGTGCGCGGTCGCTGGTACGGCCGGGGCTCGGCCGACTGCAAGGGCAACATCGTCATGCACCTGACCGCGCTCCGCGCGCTGGGCGACGACGTGCCGGTGAACCTGAAGCTGATCGTCGAGGGCTCCGAGGAGCAGGGCACCGGTGGGCTCGAGGACTTCGTGGTCCGCAACGCCGACCTGCTGCGCGCCGACGCGATCCTGGTGTGCGACACCGGCAACGCCGCGGTCGGGGTACCGGCCGTGACGGTGAGCCTGCGTGGCCTGGTCAACGTCGTGGTGACGGTGCGGGCGCTGCGCTCGGAGGTGCACTCCGGCATGTTCGGCGGCGCCGCGCCGGACGCGCTGGCGGCGCTGATCCACATGCTCGCCTCGCTGCGCGACGACGCGGGGAACACCACCATCGAGGGCCTGGACAACACCACGACCTGGCACGGGGAGGACTACCCGCCGGCCAGGTTCCGGGCCGACGCCGGTGTCCTCGACGGGGTGTCACTGCTGGGCGGCGGAACGGTGTCGGACATGATCTGGGCCCGGCCGGCCGTGACCGTGCTCGGCATGGACTGCCCGCCGGTGGTCGGCTCGGCGTCGGCGGTGCAGCCGCAGGCCCGGGCCCGGCTGAACCTGCGGGTGCCGCCCGGCATGGACCCGGTCAAGGCGGCCGACGCGCTGATCGCGCACCTGCACGGCGCCGCGCCGTGGGGCGTGCAGGTGACCGTCGAGCGGGAGGGGTCCGGTGAACCGTTCCAGGCCCGCACCGGCGGACCGGCGTACACGGCGCTCGCCGCCGCGATGCGCGAGGCGTACGGACGGGAGATGACCGCGCTCGGCCAGGGCGGCTCGATCCCGCTGTGCAACGTGTTCGCCGACACCTACCCGGATGCCGAGATCATCCTGATGGGCGTCGAGGACCCGATGTGCCTGATGCACGCGCCCAACGAGAGCGTCGACCCCACGGAGATCGCGGGGATGGCCCTGGCCGAAGCGCTGTTCCTGCGCGCCTACGCCGACGGGCGGTAGCGGGATGACGGCGGAGCGGGTCTACCGTCGCCCGCTCCGCTCCCCCGCCGACCGCAGGCGGCGCGACCTGCGGCGGTTCCTGCTGTACCTGGGCAGCGCCCTGACCACCGCCGGCGAGGCGGTCAACGAGATCGAGGACCACCTGGTGCGGGTCGCCCGCGCGTACGGCGCGCCCGACGCCCGGTGCAGCGTCGCGCCCACGTCCGTCGTCGTCGCGCTCGAGCCCGGCCGTCCGGCGACCATGGAACCGACCCGCCAGCTGCGCGGCGGCCTGCGCCTGGACCAGACGACGGCGCTCTTCGAGATCCTGAAGGCGGCCCAGCGGGGCGAACTCGACCTACGGGAGGGCAGCGAGCGGATCCGGCGGGTCCTCGACAGCGAGCCCCGCTTCGGTGGCACGGCCACCATCCTCGGCCACGTCGTACTGACCGTCGGCATCTGCCTCGTGCTCCAGCCGACGCCCGTCGACCTCGCCGTGGCCGCCGGCTTCGGCGTCCTGGTCGGGTTCCTGAAGCGCATCGGCCAGCGCTGGACGAGCACCCAGATGATCATGCCCGTCGGCGCGGCGTTCATCGTGGCGGCGACCACGTTCCTACTGTCCCGGTACGGCTGGGGCGACGCCGATGTGCGCTCGATGGTCGCGCCGCTCGTGACGTTCCTGCCCGGCGCCGCGCTCACGATGGCCGTCGTCGAGCTGTCGGCCGCCCAGATCGTGACCGGCGCCAGCCGCCTGGTCGCCGGGACGCTCCAGCTGTTCCTGCTCGCGTTCGGGATCATCGCGGCCGCGCAGGTGGTCGGCCTGCCCCCAGCCGACCGGCTGGTGGACGCGCCCGACAACCAGGTCGGCTGGTGGGCACCGTGGCTCGGCGTGCTCCTCGTCGGGATCGGCAGCTACCTCCACCACTCGGCACCCCACCGGTCGCTGCCCTGGCTGTGTCTCGTGCTCTACGTCGGGTGGATCGGGCAGTTCGTCGGCAACCTGGTCCTCGGCGGCTACCTGAGCGGGTTCGTCGGGGCGCTGGTCATGACCCCGGCGGCCTACCTGGTCGCGCGGCTGCCGTCGGGGCCGCCGGCGCTGGTGTCGTTCCTCCCGGCGTTCTGGCTCCTGGTTCCCGGCGCGCTCGGGCTGATCGGGATCACCCAGTACCTCAGCGACGACGCCGTCGCCGGTCTGCAGGACCTGTTCGGCATGGTCGGCACGATGATCGCCGTGGCACTCGGTGTGCTGTGCGGGTATCCGCTGTACCGGTCGCTCGCCCGCTTCTACGCCACCAGGTGAAGCTCGCGGCCGGTGTTGTTCAGCCGGCGCCCGCCGTCGGCGGTGACCGTGACGATGTCCTCGATGCGCACCCCGAACCGGCCGGGCAGGTAGATGCCGGGCTCGATGGAGAAGCACATGCCCGGCACCAGCGGCTGCTCCTCGCCCTCCACCAGATACGGCGGCTCGTGCGTGGTGACGCCGATGCCGTGGCCGGTGCGGTGGATGAACCGTTCGCCGTACCCGGCCTCGGTGATCACGCGGCGGGCGACCCGGTCGATGTCCTGGCACGTCACGCCCGGGCGGACCGCCTCGAACGCCGCCTGCTGCGCCCGGCGCACGATGCCGTGCACGGTGCGCACCTCCTCGCCCGGCTCGCCCACCGAGACGGTGCGGGTGGTGTCGGAGCCGTAGCCGCGCATGAGCCCGCCGAAGTCGAGCACGACCGTGTCGCCCGGCTCGATCGTGCGCGGTCCGGCCTCGTGGTGCGGGTTGGCGCCGTTCGGGCCGGAGCCCACGACCGTGAAGTCGACCTGCTCGTGACCGTACTTGCGCAGCAGCGCGGCGAGATCCGCCGCGACGTCGGTCTCGCGGCGGCCGGCGAACGGGACCGTGAGGATGTCGCCGAAGGCGCAGTCGGCCGCGGCGCCGGCGGCGGCGAGCCGGTCGAGCTCGGCTTTGTCCTTCACGGCGCGCAGCATCGGCAGGCACTCCGTCAGCCCCGCCCAGCCGTTCTCGGGCCGGATCCGTTGCAGGCCCAGCAGGTGCAGCGCCCACGTGGAGTCCGAGACGCCGAACCGGCCGCTGTCGCCCAGCAGCATGGCCGCCACGTCGTACGGGTCGTCGCCGTCCCGCCAGTCCACGATGGACAGTGCGGGCGCGCCGGCGGCGGCCTCCGCGTCGGGGCGTTCGAGCATCGGCACGACCAGCGTCGGTTCGCGGCCGACCGCGAGGACAAGCAACGTGAGCCGCTCGGTGATCGCCGTCGGCCGGTACCCGGTGAGCCACACCAGGTCCGGCCCCGGCGCGACGAGTACCCCGGCGAGTCCCGCCTGCCCCGCGTCGGCGGTGGCCCGCGCCATCCGGGCGGCGTAGTCCTTGCTGGTGAATGCCGTCATGACTGCCTCCTGTACGACGGGTCGGCGGCGACCCACTCGGCACCGGTCTGCGCCCGGTAGGCCGCCACGGCGTCCTCGATGGTCGGGAAGAAGTGCTCGGGGTCGATCGTGCGGGTCAGCTTGTAGCGGTCGATCTTTTCGCGCACCGGGTCCTTCAGCTCCGCGAACACCAGCGAGATCCCCTCGCGGTTCAGCTCCTCGTCGAGGTCCTCGAGCATGTCGGCGGCGGTCGTGTCGATGTCGGTGAGCGGCTCCGCGGCCACGAGGATCCAGCGCGGCGGCTCCTCGACCCGGGCCAGCCGCCGGATCTCCTCGCGGAACGCGCGGGCGTTCGCGAAGATCAGCGGCGCGTCGAAGCGGAACAGCACCAGGCCCGGCAGGCGCTCCGCGTCCGGGTACGACCGCAGGTCGTGGTAGCCGGCGACGCCCGCCGCCCGGCCGAGCTCGGCGTGGTACGGCCACCAGGCCCGCCGGAACACGTTGAGGACCGACAGCAGCACGGCGACCGCGATGCCCGGCAGCACGCCGAGCAGTGCCACCCCCAGGAACGCCGCCATGCACAGGCTGAACTCGACCCGCCGCTGCTTCCACAGGCGCCTGACGGCCGACAGGTCGGCCAGCGACAGCGAGGCGACGATCACCACTGCGGCGAGCGTCGGCTGCGGCAGGTTGCGCAGCAGCCCGGGCACGAGGACCAGCATCAGCAGGATGAGCACGGCGCCGACGACGCCGGTGAGCTGGGTGCGGGCGCCGGACTGCACCGCGACCGCGGTGCGGGACGCGCTGGTGCTGACCGGGAAGCCCTGGAAGAACGACACCGCGAGGTTCGCCGAGCCGATGCCGATCATCTCCTGGTTCCCGCGTACCTCCTGGCCGGCGCGGGCGGCGTACACCGACGCGTTCGAGATCGTGTCGGTCAACGACACCAGCGTGATGCCGGCCGCTCCCCCGATCAGCAGGGGCAGGTCCTCCCACGACAGCCACGGAAGCGTGAACGGCGGGAAGCCCCGTGGCAGCTCGCCCACCAGGTCGACCCCACGGTCGGCGACGTCGAACACGGCCGCCGCGGCGATGGAGACGACGACGGCGGCGAGCACCGCCGGGACCTTGGGCAGCCAGCGACGCAGGACGATCATCACGACGATGCCGGTGACGCCGATCGTGACGGCCGCCGGCACCGTCTCGCCGTCGGCCACGCCCCGGACGAACCCGGCGGCCTCGGCGATCAGCCCGTCGCCGTCGACGGAGAACCCGAACAGCTTGGGGAGCTGGCTCACCAGGATCGTCAGCGCCAACCCGTTCATGTAGCCGATCTGGGTCGGCCGCGAGAGCAGGTCGGCGACGAACCCGAACCGGCCGATGCCGGCCAGGGTCATCATCAGCCCGACCAGCAGCGCGAGCATCGCGGCGAGGGCCACCGCCCGGCCCGGGTCGCCACCGGAGCCCACGATCGGGATGATCACCGCGGCAATCATCGGTCCGAGCGAGGAGTCCGGGCCGAGAACGAGCACCCGCGACGGCCCGAACACCGCGTAGGCGAGCAGGCAGAAGATCGTCGTGTAGAGACCGGTGATCGACGGCAGCCCGGCCAGTTCCGCGTAGGCCATGCCCTGCGGGACCAGGAGCGAGGTGAGCACCACGCCCGCGACGAGGTCCCGGGGCAGCCAGGCCACCCGGTAGGTCGCCACCACGTCCAGGCCCGGGATCCACTGCCGCATGCGGCAGATCATGCGTGGCCGCCCCCGCGACCGCCTCACCCCGCGTGGACGAGCACCCGGACCCGCCGCGGAATCGCCCGTCCCGGATGAGCCCGCCACCGCCGTGCGACGGTGACGCTGGTCCGGTCCGACAGGCCCACGACAGGAGGACCGACATGGCCCAGGGACTACCGACGACCGCGAAAGCCGACCTGGAGGATCTCCTCCAGGCGATGACCGACGACGGCGGCCCGGTCAGCGAGGCGCTGGCCCGGCTGAACGCCACCGCCCTCACCGGCTCCGGGCTCGACGAACGGACGGCGCTGCTGACCCGGCTGGCGGCGCTCGTGGCGCTCGACGCGTCGCCGGCGTCCTACCTGGTGCACCTGCGGCTCGCCGAGGACGCCGGCATCGACCCGGCGACGATCAGGGCCGTGCTCGTGGAGCTCGCCCCGCTCGTCGGCACCGCCCGGATCATCTCGGCCGCCGACAAGGCGGTCCGGGCCGCGTCCAGCATCTGAACCGCCGTCCGACCGCGCGAACGCCGCGGGCCGGCCCGGATCACCGGACCGGCCCGCGGCGTCTGTACCGATCACACCTCGGCCGCGCTCTTCTCGCCGTGCAGGGCCTCCTGCAGCTCGGCCTCGGTCTCCTTCGACAGCGACGACTTGAGCACCGTGCCGCCGAACTGGGACATGGCCTCGACGGCCTTGTCCGGGGTGGACCGCTCGATGACCAGGAACAGCGCCGACGTGCCGGGCTTCACCAGGTCGCGGACCTGGTCCTGGAACTCCTTGTTGATCGCGCCCTTGGTCATCTTGCCCATCAGCGCGCCCATCCCGGCGCCGACGGCCATGCCGAAGAACGGCACGAAGAACAACAGGCCGAACAGGAAACCCCAGAACATGCCCCAGGTCGCGCCGGCGCCCACCGGGTGGTGGGTCGTGGTGACGTGGAACTTGCCCTCGCGGTCCCGGATGATCGTCGCGATCGCGTCGGGCTGGATGATGAGGTCCTTGGCCAGCCGGCGCGCCTCCAGCGACGCCGCTGTGGCAGTGGTCTCGTCGGGGTATCCGATGGCGACCAGAGTTGCCATGACGTGCACTTCCCTTCATTGCTCGTCCGGGCCACCACCGCACCGCGCGGCGGCGACTGCGCTGCGACGCCGGCCACCGCTCGGGGACAGCGGCCGGCGTCCGGCCCAGTGAGCCACGCGGCCGACCCCGCCGGCCTCATTCCGGGGGAATGAGCCCGGCACCGCGGGCCGGGCCACCGGCCGCCCCTTTCCACCCGCCACCAGGCGCCCCGACGGGCGTCGGTGCCGCTCATCCCCACCGGATGAGGCACCGACCCGCGCGGGTCGCGGAGGGTCGGGCGGTACGCCGGGACGAGGAGGACCGCATGACCTACCAGCCGGAGCAGGCACCGCAGCATCCGTCCGTCAATGCCGGCAAGCTCTGGTCCGGCGGCGCCGCCACCGCCCTCGTCGCGGCGCTGATCGCCGTCGTCGGCATCCTGCTCACCCGCGGACTGTTCGGCGTGCCCATCCTGGCGCCCAAGGGCGACGGCGTCTGGGGCGGCGCCAACACGTTCTGGTACGCCTTCGGCGCCGCCTGTGCCAGCCTGCTGGCCACCGCCCTCGTCCACGTGCTGCTGCTGACCACGCCCCGGCCGATGATGTTCTTCGCCTGGGCGATCGGGCTGGCCACGCTCGCCGGGATGCTGGCGCCGTTCATGGTCGACGCCACCCTCGCCTCGCGGATGTGCACCTCGCTGCTCAACCTCGTGCTCGGTGTGGCCACCGGAACGCTCGTGGCCAGCACGGCGAAGGCGGCCCTGCGGCCGCCGACCCCGCGGATCCGACCGGTCCCCCGCGCATACCCCTGAGGGACGCGGACGGACGCAGACGGACCCGACGACCCGCAGACGGAAAGGTGTGCGCGATGACGCGGTCCCCCGCCGTGACCGAGGAACCCGTTGCCGGGGAACGGCTGACCCGGTGGATCGGCTGGGTCGTCTTCGCCGGGCTGGTCATGCTCGCCGGCGGCGTCCTCAACGTCATGCAGGGTCTCGTGGCCCTGCTCGACGAGGAGTACTACGCCGCGACGACCGACCTGGCGATCACCATGGACTACCAGGTATGGGGCTGGCTGCTGCTCGCCTTCGGCGTGCTCGTGGCCGTCGCCGGCTACAGCCTGCTGAGCGGACGCACGTGGGCCCGCGTCGTGGCCGTCGTCGTCCTGGCCCTCGACGCCCTGGTGAACTTCATCTTCGTGGCCGGATACCCGTTCTGGAGCGTGATCGCGATCGTCCTCGACGTCATCGTGATCTATGCGCTCGTCGTGCACGGGCGCGAGGCCCGCATCATCGGGTAGGACACCATGACCACTCCCACCGTCAACCGTGAGACCACCACCGACGAGGAACTGGACCGCCTACGGCTGGAGGTGTCGACCCTCCGCGCCCGGCTGGACACCCGCAAGCGTCGCGGCGTCGTCCTGCTGGGGGTGCGCCGCGCCGCGGCCGCGGTGCTCGTCGCGGTCGCGGCGTTCGCGCTGGTCGCCAGCGTCGTCGGCGTCTGGGCGGCGAAGACCGCGTTCGACACCGACCGGTGGGTGGCGACGGTGGCACCGCTGCCCCGCGACCCGCAGGTCTCCGCCGCCATGGCCGAGTACGCGACGGCCGAGCTGTTCCGGATCCTCGACGTGGAGAACCGCGTGCGCGAGGTCCTGCCCGAGCGCGCCGGGTTCGTCGCCGGCCCGATCACCGGCCAGGTCCGCGAGGTGGTCCGTAGGACGGTGCACGACGTCCTGGTCAGCGACCGGTTCCAGCGCATCTGGGTGGAGGCCAATCGGCGGGTGCACCAGCGTGCGCTGGCGATCCTGGAGGGCACCAGCACCCTCGTCGTGGTGCGCGACGACCGCGTCGAGATCGACCTGCTGCCCCTGATCAACCAGGTGCTGCGCCAGCTCAGCGCCCAGCTGCCCACGATGTTCGGCAAACAGGTCACGCTGCCCGACCTCGGCACCAGCGCGATCCCCGAGAACCTGCGGGTGCGGATCGAGGACGCGGTCGGTGTGACGCTGCCGGCCGACTTCGCCCGGTTCACCGTCTACGACACCGGCCAGGTCGCCGCGGTGCAGGACGCGGTCCTCGCTGCGCGGCGCCAGCTCGTGCTGTTCGTCGTCGCCACGTTCGTGCTGCTGCTGGTCGCGCTCGCGATCTCCCCCGGCCGCCGGCGGACCCTGCTCCAGCTGGGTTTGTGGCTGGTCGTGGCCGCGGTGGTGGTCACGGCGGCGCTGCGGCGCGTCCGCGCGGAGCTGCTGCTCGAGGTCCCGGACGGGCTCTACCGCGACGGCGTCGACGCGGCGCTGGTGACGGTGTTCGCCGGCCTGCGCGAGCGGGGCACCCAGCTGATCTGGATCGGTGTCGTGCTGGCGCTGCTGATGTACCTCGTCGGCCCCGGCCGGTTGCCGGTGTGGCTGCGCCGCGGGGTGGTACGGGCGGCCCGCGCCACCGGCCGGGGTGCCGCGCGCGGCGGCCGGGCGACGGCCGCGCACGGGCCGGGCTGGCTCGCGGCCCACCTGGACGTGGTGCGGGTGGGCGGGATCGTCGTGGCGGTCGTGCTCGCGCTGCTCCTGTCCTCGTGGATGTCGCTGCTGGTGATCGGCGTGGTCCTGGCCGCGTTCGAGGTGCTGGTGACGCTCGCCGCCCGGCGCACCACGCCGGACGGGGCGGAGGTGCTGGAGGCGTCGGACGAGCCGCCGGCGCTCGAGGCGCCGCACCCCCCGGAGCCGCCCGAACCCGCTGAGCCACCCGAACCCGCTGAACCGCCGTCGGCCACCACCGCGGCCGCGGCCGGGTGACCCGCCCGGTGTGGGGCAACCGCCTGCGGCCGGTCCGGCTGGTACCGACCGGAACCTCGGCCGAGGAGACGGCCGCGGGCATCTACGGGATCATCGTCGGCGCCGCCGTCATGGCCGCCTCGCACGCGCCCTCGGCGGTACGCATGGTCGTGGCCGTACTCGTCACGCTGACCGTCTACTGGTCGGCCGAACGCTTCGCCCGCCTGGTCGCCGAGCGCATCCACGAGGGTCGGCGGCCCGACCGGCGGGAGGTGCTGAGGCAGCTCACCACCGGCTGGGAGCTGGTGTCGGCCTCCTGGTTCCCGCTGTTCGCCCTCGTGGTCGCGCGGCTCGCCGGCTGGTCGCTGGAGACCGCCGTGACGGTGGGGCTCGGGTGCAGCACGATGGTTCTGTGCCTGGCCGGCTGGGAGATGGGGCGGAACGGGCAGCTCACGACGCTGGAACGGCTGGTCACCGCGACCGTGGCGGGAATGTTCGGGGTCCTCATGATCGTTCTCAAGACCCTGCTGCACTGACCGGTCAGATCAGGTTCTGCTCGCGGGCCCGGACGACCGCCTCCCGGCGCCGGGTGACGTCGAGCTTGCGGTAGATCGACCGCAGGTGCGCCTTGACCGTGTTGACCGACACCCGCAGCTCGTCGGCGATCTCGGCCGCGGTCAGCACGGTCGGCAGGTAGCGCAGCACCTCCAGCTCGCGGTCGCTCAGGTCGGTCTCCGGCGCCGGCGCCGCGCCCGGCCGGGTCGGGGTCGTCTCGGCGAGCAGGTCGGCGACGAAGGCCGCGTTGTCACGCACGAGCCAGCGCTGCCGTTCCAGCAGGGTCGCCAACCGCCGGTCGCCGATGCTGAGGAACGGCCGGCGGATCCCCTCCCGCTGCGCGATGCGCACCGCGCTCGACAGCGCGTCGACCGACCGGTTGCCGTGGCCCTGCGCGTCGGCGACCAGCGCGGTGACCGTCCACGCCCAGACCGCGTTGAGGTTGCCGGGTGACGTGGCGCGGGCCCGCGCGGCGAGCGCCTCCGCCAGGTCGAGGCCGCCGAGGGCCAGCTCCGCGCGGGCCAGGCACACCGTCTCGCCGGGCAGCAGGGAGTCGGTGTGCCGGCCGTAGCGGGCCACGACCGCCTCGGCGTGCCCGGACGCCAGGTCGACCTCCGACTGGGTGAGCCGGTGCCACCGGTCCAGGGCCGGTGCCACCATCATGGGGTCGGCGTCGCGCCGCGCCCGCCGCAGCTCCGCCCGGGCCGCCTCCAGGTCACCGGTCACCACGTGCAGGCGGGCCCGGGTGAGCGAGGAGACCAGCACCTGCGCGGCCTCCGGATCGGCGCGGTGCGCCTCGACGGCCCGCCGAAGCTCCCGTTCGGCCTCGGCGACGTTGTTGTGCTCGAGCTCCACCAGCGCCAGCGCGAGCTGCCCGGCCACTGCCTGCAGCGACATGCGGACGCCCCGCCGCTCGGCGAGATCGCACGCGAGCGTCGCGTGCTCGTACGCCTCGCGCAGCGCCCCGCGCAGCACGGCGAGCAACGCCAGGTGACCGACGGCGTTGATCTCCACGAGCACCAGGCCGGCGGCCCGGGCCGCGGTGACGCCGGCCCACAGGTACCGGTCGGCGCGGTCGAGCTGACCGGTCCACAGCAGACCGACGCCCTTGTTGTTCAGCGCGATCGCCCGGTACTGCAGCAGGGCGGGCAGCTCGCCGAAGCGCAGCGACGACAGCCGCCCCAGCACCGCGGTGGTGGCCGTCACGAGGCCGGGCATGTCGCCGCGGACCCGGTTGACGACGGCCGCCTCGATGGTGAGCAGGGCGACCTCGAGCGGGAGGTCGCAGGGACCGGTGCGCTCGGCGCGCAGGTCGCGGGCCGCCGCCAGCCGGGCCGGCACGTTGGCGTAGTCGCCGGCGTGGAACAGCAGCAGCGCGTCGCACACCTGCAGCTCGGGGGTCGTCGGCAGCTCGCCACCCGGGATCTGCCGCAGCACGGCGACCAGCCCCGCCCGGTCGGCCGAGAGCATGAGCGGTACCCAGTCCACCGCCTGCCGGGCGAGGAACTCCCAGTCCCGGCCGGCGGCCGCGTGCCGCAGCGCGTCGATGACCGCGCCCTGCTCGGCGTACCAGCGGGCCGCGATCCGGTGCAGCTCCGGCAGCAGTTCCGGGGACTGGGCGGTCAGCTCGTTTCGCAGCACGTCGCGCAGGAGCGGGTGGTACCGGAACCACCGTGGGAACGAGCCGAGCCCCTGGACGAAGGCGTTCGCCCGCTCCAGCGACTCCAGGATCCGCTGGCTGTACCGCTCGCCGGTGAGCGCGGTGGCGAGGTCGGCGCAGACCTCGTCCAGGACGCTGGTGCGGGTGAGGAAGGTCCGGACGTCGGGCGGGAGGCGGGCGAGCACCTCGCGGGTCAGGTAGTCGGCGACGCCGTGGTCGCCGGCGAGGTCGTCGATCCTCCTGCCCTGCGCGAGCGAGGCGACGGCGAGCTGCAGGCCGGCGGCCCACCCCTGCGTCTCCTCGATCAGCCGGGCCACGTCGTCGTCCGACACCCGGACGTTGCGGTTGGCGAACAGCAGGGCCGCCTCGTCGGGCCGGAAGGCGAGGTCCGGGCCGCGGATCTCGGCGATCTCGCCGGAGGCCCGCAGCAGGTGCAGCCGCAGGCTGGGCTCGGTGCGGGTGACCAGGATCAGCCGCAACCGGTCCGGCGGGTACCGCAGCAGGTCGTCGAGGTCGTGGAGCACCGCCTCCGCCTCCAGGTCGTGGAAGTCGTCCAGGACGAGGACGACCCGCACCGGCAACGCGTCGAGCCCATCGAGGATCTGGTCGACGACCGCGTCGGTGACCCCGGCCGCGGGCTCCAGGTCGGCCAGCGGATGCCCGGGCTCGAACGCGCCGGCTCCGCGCAGCGCCCCGACGACGTGGGTCCAGAACATGGTCCGGTCGTTGTCGTCGGGGTGCAGGGTCAGCCAGGCGACGCGGTCGGTCGCGGTCGTGACCCACGACGCCACGGTAATGGTCTTGCCCCATCCCGGACCGGCGCACAGCAGGGTGACCGGACGGCGTGCACCGGCGTCGACCAGGTCGATCAGCCGGCGTCGCAGGACCACACCGGGTGTCAGGCGCGGGCGCGAGTGCCGCGCGGCGTTGTTGCGCTGGGCCGTCAGTGGGCGCTGGATGGGGAGCGACCGACGGTTCGGCTGGAGCCGTTCCGTGCTGTCGGCGGCAACGCCGCGGCCGGTCTCCCCGTTCACGTGGCCCCCCTGCTCCCGCGCGCGGGCGGTCGATCGGGCGACCTCGTGCCCCCGGGTTCCCCGTCCTGGATCCAACTAATTGATCAAGGTCGTTGCGTTGATCGACGGACGCTACCAAGGTCCGGGCACGAACAGAAACACCCACGCCGGAGGTGCTCCGTCGTGCGGACCCGAGCGCGACGCCGACGCGATGTCCACCAACGGCCGGTGAACATCCGTACAGCAGAGGATGTCGGGATCTCTATCCATGTGCATCATCCGCGTCGGGTGACCGACCGGTCGATCCGGAAAACGCATGGCGGCGGTTCGCTTCGACACGACCGGTCCTCGACGTGTCGCGTCATTCCCGCCGGGTGATGCGTGGCCGACCCCGTCGGGGGACGCTCACCGGGTCGCTGCACGGCATCGAAGGGCGGGCGGGAACCAATGGCCATCGGACCGGTGCAACTGATCGTGCTGGGCTTCCACGACCCCGACTTCCACGGCGAGATCGTCGCCGAGCTCGAACGCCTGCGGCTGACCGACACGATCCGGGTCATCGACGCGCTCGCCGTGTACAAGGACGCCGCCGGCGAGGTCGAGGTCGAGCACCTCAGCAACCTGACCACCGACGAGGCGGTCGAGCTCGGCAGCAAGGTCGGCGCGTTGATCGGTCTGGGCATCGCCGGCGAGGAGGGCCTGGAGGCCGGCGCCGAACTCGGCGCGAAGGCCGCCGCCGACGGGATCGAGGTCTTCCACGAGCAGGAGGCGTGGGACGTCGTGGCCGACATCCCGAACAACACCGCCGCGGCGCTGCTGCTGATCGAGCACCACTGGGCGGTGCCGCTGCGCGACGCAATCGCCCGCGCCAACGGCTTCCGGGTCAGCGACGGGTTCATCAGTCCTTTCGACCTCGTGGCGGTGGGCCTGCTCACCGCGCAGGAGGCCGAGAACCTCACGACGTTCGAGACCCGGGCGACGGCCCAGCCCGGGACCGCGAGGGAACGGAGGTGACCATGTTCAGCTCACGCAGGTTGGTCCGGCGTCGCCGTGCCGCCGTCCGGCGTACCCGTCGCCGGGTCCGCTAACGATCGAACCGGGCCGTCGCGACCGTCCGCCACCCGTCGCCGCACTGGTGACGTTCGCGGACCTCGACGGCCCGGTCGTCCACCACGATCAGACTCCACGACCGCCCCACGCCCCGCGTGCGGCGGCTCGTCGCCGTTCCGGCCACGACCTCGACGAGCCGGTGGCCGCGCCCGCCGTGCGCGAGGTCGACCGCGCGCGTCCGGGGAATGTGGACGTGCCCGGCGAGCACGAGGTCCACGCGGGCGTCGACCAGCGCGGCGACCAGGCCGGCGCGCCCGACCAGCCGGGCCGACCCGCGGACGAACGGCGGGTGGTGCAGCGCGAGCAGCCGCACCGGGCCGTGCTCCACGGCACTGGGATCGGGCGGACCCAGCGTCGCGACGACGGCGTTGGCCTGGCCACCGGTCACCCGGCCGTTCTTCCACCGCCACCGCGGCATCGAGTTCAGCCCGAGGGCCGTGACGCCCGGCAGCCGCAGCAGCGTATTGCCGTCGGTGCCGAAGGCCGCCCGGTACCGCGCGTAGGGACGCACGAACCGCGACACCACCAGGTCCAGGGGAACGTCGTGGTTGCCCGGCACGACGAGCCGCGGCTCGGGCAGCCGGGCCACGAGCTCGACGGCCCGCTCGAACTCACCCACCCGCGCCCGCATCGTGATGTCGCCGGTGACGACCGTGAGCGTGGGCCGGGCGGCCGCGACGTCGGCGGGGAGCGTGTCGACCGCGACCGGGTCGTGCGCGCCCAGGTGAAGGTCGGACACGTGGGCGATGACGACCGGAGCGGCACTCACAGGGGCGGCCGGCCCGCCGACACCGTGGTCAGGTCCGGCGCGGGCCCACCCGACGGCGGACGACCCAGCGCGACGCGGCCGAGGGCCGCCCAGTCGAGCACCGGCCGCGGCACCCGGATGCCCGGCCGCAGGCGCGGGACCCGCACGCGCAGGGCCGCCGGCCTGATGTCGCACCGCACCGGCGTCGGCATCAGGAGGGCCTCGCCGTCGACGGCGACCGGGATCATCGACCCGTCCGCGTCGATCACCACCCGGTCGGCGGTGAGCACCGTCAGCGCCGGCGACCGCAGGCCGCGCATCAGGAGCGCGGCGTCGGCCGCGCCGCGAACCGTCACCGCCACCACACCGAGCACCCCGCCGTCGAGCCGCTGCCGGCGGCCCATCCCCGCCGCGTCGGTGACGGTGTACGGGTTGTTGCTCACCAGCACCGCCCGTGGCCCGGAGACCTCCGTGCCGGCGATGCGGGCGACCAGCCGCGCGTCGCCGGAGCCGGCGAGCACGTCGGGCAGCAGGGCCAGCGCGGTGACCCCCTTGGCGTCGCGGTACGCGGGGCTCTGGACGACGGTCGCGTAGGCGCCGAACGAGGCGTTGTTGACGAACGTGCGGTCGCCCACCCGTCCCAGGTCGACCCGCAGCTCGACGCCGTCGGTGAGCGCGTCGAGGCACGCCGCCGGATCGTCGCGGTCGAGGCCCAGGTCGAGCGCGAAGTGGTTGCGGGTGCCCGCGGAGATCACCATGAAGGGCACGCCGTTCTCGGCCGCCACGCCGGCGACCAGCGCCTGCGTGCCGTCGCCGCCGGCGACGCCGAGGAGGTCCGCGCCCTCACGCACGGCCCGTTGCGCCAGGGCCACGACGTCGACCTCGCCCTCGAGCACCGCGACCTCGGCGCCGATCGCCCGGGCCCGGCCGATCAGGTCGAACCGGCCGACCTTCCCGCCACCCGAGCGCGGGTTCATGATGAGGAACGGCCGGTGGGGCGCGGGGGTCTCGAACTCCGGCTGCGTCGCCGACCCGGCCACGCCCTCGGCGCCGGCCAGGGCCCCCCGGCCCACCGCGACCGCGCCCGACCACAGTGCCGCGGTCAGCGCGACCACCCACACCATCTCGGCACGCGCGAACAGTACCGCCACCGCGAGAAGCACCACCACCGCGGCGACGCCGGACAGCCATCGCAGCACCCGCCGGTGGCTGAGGAACCACCACGTCGCGACCAGTGCCGCCGCGACGGCCGCGGCGCCGCAGGCGATCAGCAGGAGGCTGCCCCGGACACCGGCGGCCGCCAGCGGAACGGCAACCGCCGCCCCCGCCAGGAGGAAGGACAGCCGGGACAGCCACCGCTCTGTCCGGCCCGACGCGTGCGGCATCGCAACGCTCCCTTCATCGGCGTGTCACCTGTCTGTCCCCGTGTTCTCGAGGGTGCGGGGACAGGCCGGCCACGGACATCACTCGCGTTGGATGAGGCGGCCCGGCGCCCGGACGGCGACCGTCTCAGGTACAGGGGAACACCCGTCACCGCCCCATCGCGGGGAACAGGAGGATCATCGTGGCGTCGAGGCGGAACGCGCAGCCGGTCGCCGGTCCCAGCCGGCATCCGGCAGAGATGCCGTTCTTCATTTTCATGGTCGCACTGAACGTGATCATCATCGCGCTGATCCTGCAGGCGGCGATGACCCTGCCGTATCTGCCCCAACGGCTCGAGGACAGCAACTGGGCACACGTGGTACGCGGTGCGTTGATCGGCCTGCTGCTCCTGGTCCCCACGCTTGTGATCATCCGTGAGACGCAGCGGGCCGCCGTTCGCGGCACCGCGGTGCAGCTGTCGCCGCGGCAGTACAGCGACCTGTACGTGACCGCCGACGAGTTCGCCCGCAAGCTGGGCCTGCGCCGGCAGCCGCAGATCTTCCTCAGCAACGGCAACGGGGCGCTCAACGCGTTCGCGGCGCAGGCGACCGGCCACGACTACGTCGTGCTGTCGAACGAGCTGTTCGCCAACCTCTACAACGGCAACCGGGAGGGGCTGCGGTTCATCCTCGGCCACGAGCTGGGCCACATCAAGCTGCACCACGTCTCGCTGTGGTACCAGCTCGCGGTGGCCTACTCCGAGCGGATCCCGTTGCTGGGCCCGGCCCTGTCGCGGTTGCGGGAGTACTCCTGCGACCGGCACGGCGCGTACCTGTCCCCCAACGGCGCCGCCGGCCTCGTGCTGCTCGCCTCGGGCCGCTACACCGAGAACAACGTCGACATCGACGAGCTGGTGCAGCAGGGCCGGCAGCTCAAGGGCTTCTGGGTCGGCCTGGCCCAGCTGCCGCGCTCGCACCCGTTCACGGTGCGGCGGCTGGAGCGGCTGTTCGGCTACGGCCTGTTCAAGCCGTACGTGCCCAACGCCAAGCGGTCCGGCGCCCGGACCCACGCCTGACGGGTCATCACCGGGTACCGCCCCCGCGGGGGCGGTACCGCGTCTCAGGTCGCGGCCATCGAGGGGACCGAGCCGCGACGGGCGGCCTCCGCGAGCTGGGCGTGGTCGCGTTCGGTCCGGTCGGCGTACCGCTCGGCGAACTCCGCCAGCGCCAGGTCGAACGTCTCGTCGTCGCCGATGTAGGCGGCGATCGCGAACCGGTCACCGGTGCGGGCGTGCGCGCGGGCGAGCGTCCAGCCGCACAGCTCGCCGTAGAGGCGCAGGGTCGGCGGGTCCATCTCCTCCGGGACCGCCGCGCCCTTCCAGTCCCGCAGCTGCCGCACGTAGAAGTCGCGCCGGCGGCCGTCGAACCCGTCGGCGCTGTGCCAGCCGAGGAAGATGTCGCCCACCGCCTGCATCAGGTGCTGACCGGCGACCACCCGCTGGCCGTCGTGCCGGTGGCGCAGCAGCGGCCCGAAGTCGGCGACGTACGGGACGAGCACCGACGGCTGCGCCTCCTTGACCTGCAGCAGCAGCGGGTCGTTGTCGTCGCGTCCGCGCATCAGCACGACCCAGCACCGGGTACCGACGCCGCCGACACCGACGACCTCGCGGGCCACGTCGACGAACTCGAACGCGTCGAACAGGTAGCGCCGCTCGGCCGGGAGGCTGCGCCGGTAGTGCTCCATCAGCTCCCGCACGTGGTCGACGATGCGCCCGCGGTCGGCGTCGGGCAGCAGGTCGCGCAGCGGCACGATCAACGGCGGATCGGCGACGATGCGCCGCCGCCCGTCGACCACGGCGGTCAGCTTGGCGGCGGACTGCGTGTGGTCGTGGGTGCGGACCGTCGCCTGTGCCCGGCTGGACCGGCGCCGGCGCGCCGCCGACAGCTGGGCGGCGAGCAGCGGCCCGAGCTCGGCGAGGTCGGCGTGCGCGTACCAGACGGCGAGCTCACCCATCTCCGCGAAGGCCGCCATCGCCTGCCGGTAGCCGCCGACCGCGGCGGCGACGATGTCACCGCGTTCGCCGCGTCCGACACCGTTGCCACGCGCCGCGACCGCGACGCTGGTCGCCAGCCGCTTCACGTCCCACTCCCAGGGGCCGGGGGTGGTCTCGTCGAAGTCGTTGATGTCGAAGACCAGGTGCCGCTCGGGTGAGCCGAACGCGCCGAAGTTCGACAGGTGGGCGTCGCCGCACAGCTGCGTCACGACGCCGGAGGTGGGTGTGCCCGCGAGGTCGGCAGCCATGATCGCGGCCGCACCGCGGAAGAACGCGAACGGTGACATCAGCATCCGGGCGTACCGGATGGGCACGAGGTCGGCGACCCGGGTCTGCGCCTGCGCGGCGAGCACCGCGACAGGGTCGGGCCGGTCGTCGGCGGGCAGCCAGTCGGCGTGGCCGGACAGCGGCACGCGGTCACGCGCCGCCCGTCCCAGCTCTCCGCTGGCCACAGGATCGCGGCGTACACGGGCGGCGGGAAGGTCGGTGACAGACACCGTTCCAGCAGACCGCGACGGCCCCGCCGGGCGCTTCATCCCGCACAGGTGAGGGCGCCGCATCAGCACAAGGTCACCAGCTCCGGACGACCCGTACATGACCGCGACAAGTCGTCACGCACAGTCAACTACCCGATACGTGCGATGCGGCAATCATCCGCATCCCGGAAGGCTCTCGGCTAGACCGGCCTTCCCAATTCTCCGCCGGGGGGTTCCCATGACCATCGATCTGCCTGTGCGAAGTCCGCTGCGAACATCCCCGCCCGACGACGACCCCGTGCTCGCATCGAGGTTCGCGGTCCCGGAACCACCGCGGTTCATGGTCCCCCGGCCACGGCTGCTCGCCCCCGACGACTCGGGACGTGTCACGGTGGTGACCGGCCCGGCGGGGAGCGGCAAGACCCAGCTGGCGGCGTCGTGGGTCCTCGGTGGACGGATGGCCGACCACGCCGTCTGGATCACCATGGAGGACGAGGAGCACTCGTCCCGCATGTTCTGGACCTACGTGGTCGAAGGGCTCCGCCGGGCCGGTCTGGCGCTACCGACCCTCGACGTCCCGGGACCCGCGACCCCGGTGAACCGCTCGTTCCTCATCCGG
Source organism: Virgisporangium ochraceum (assembly GCF_016863655.1). GTDB lineage: Bacteria > Actinomycetota > Actinomycetes > Mycobacteriales > Micromonosporaceae > Virgisporangium > Virgisporangium ochraceum. Next base: position 149,300 of record NZ_BOPH01000102.1, on the reverse strand, counting down.
CTGGCCGCCGGGCTATCCGAGGTTCGCGGGTCGGTGGCGCTGGTCCTCGACGGGGTCTCCTCGCTCAGCGACCCGCAGTGGGCCGCCGACCTCGACTTCGTCGTCCGCCACGCCGGCCCGGGCCTGCGCCTGGTCCTCGTCGGCCGGTGGGAGCCGCCGCTGCCGATGCACCGGTACCGCCTCGACGGGACCCTGACCGAGGTGCGCAGCGGCGACCTGGCGTTCACCCGCGAGGAGGCCGCGGACCTGCTCGACATGCACGGCATCAGCCTCAACGCGCCGGCCCTCGGGTCGCTCATGGACCAGACCGAGGGGTGGGCGGCCGGTCTGCGGCTGTTCGCCCTCGCCCTGCGGGGGCGTGCCGACGCCGACGCCGTGGTCGACCGGATCACCGGCGAGGAGGCGACCATCGCCGAGTACTTCACCGTCGAGGTCCTCCGCACGCTGCCCGACGAGGTACGCCGGTTCCTGCTGGACACCAGCATCCTCGACACGTTCACCCCGGACCTGGCGCAGGCGCTGACCGGCCGCGCCGACGCGGCCGACATCCTCGCCGAGCTCGAACGCGAGAACGCGTTCGTCGGGCCGGCCGGCGGGTACGCGACCGCCTACCGGTACCACCGGCTGTTCGCCGAGCTTCTCCGGGCGCGGCTGACCCGGACCGAACCCGACCGGATCGCCCCGCTGCACCGCCGCGCCGCGCAGTGGTTCGCCGAGCACGGCGGCGTCGTCGACGCCGTCACCCACGCCATCCAGGCCGACGACTGGCGGACGGCCGCCGCGACGGTCGTGGCTCATCACGCGGTCGGAACGTTGCTGGTCGAGGGGCGAGCAGGACTCCTCGGCGCGCTGCTCGACAACATGCCGCCGGGCCTGGACTCCCCGGAGGCGGCGATCGCGTACGCGGCACTGGCCGTGTCCGACGGGCAGACCGACGCGTGCGCGGCGCACCTGTCCCGCGCCGAGGACATGATCGTCGCGCAGGGCTTCCCGACCACCGGGCCGCTGGCACTGGCCGCCAGCGTCGTCGAGGTGCGGCTGGCCGACGCGCGGCGCGACCCCGCGCGGGTGATGGAGCACGCCGCGGTCGCCGAGGCGCTCCTGGCCGCCACCCCAGCCGACACCGCGGGCTGGCACGCGGGCCTGCGCACCCTGGTGCTCGCGGCCAAGGGCAACGCGCAGAGCTGGGTCGGCGACCTCGACGCCGCGGTGCCCACGCTCTTCGCGGCCGTCGCGTCGGCCGGCGCCGGCTTCGAGGGGCCGAAGATCGCCTGTCTGCAGCACCTCGCGCTCATCCGCATGTACCAGGGCCGGCTCAGCGACGCCGACCGGCTGGCGCACCAGGCGATCGACCTGGCCGACCGGTGCGGCCTGGCGGCCCACCGCCGTCCCGTGGCGGCCGCGGTCACGCTGGCGTGGGTCGCGGTGGAGCGGTACGACATCGAGTCGGCCGGGCACCACTTCCGCGTCGCCGACCCGCGCAACGGCGGAGCCGACGGGCTCGCGCCGGTGGCGTACGCGCTGGCGAAGTCCCGGCGGCTGCAGTCGCGGGGCGAGCTGCGGGGCGCCATGCAGGCCCTGCGCGACCTCGACGAGGTCGACGGCCCGCCCCCGCCGCCGTGGTTGCAGCGGGAGGCCACGCTGGCCCGCGCCCGGCTGCACATCCTCATGGGTCACCCCGACGACGGTCTCGCGATGATCCGCGCACTCCCGGCGCCCGACGAACCCGACGCGGCCGTCGTACGGGCCGCCGCGATGCTGGCCCGCGGCGAGGCCGCGGGCGCCGCGCTGGCCGTCGGTCCGGTCACCGAGGCGAAAGGCGTCCGGACGCCCGTCGCCGTGGACGCCTGGCTCCTGCTGGCCACCGTCGCGGTGCACACCGGCGACCTGGGCCGGTCGCGGGTCGCGCTGCGCACCGCCCTGCGGCTGGCCGCTCCCGAGGGTCACCGCCGCGCCGTATACCAGGTCTGGGCGCAGCTGCGCCGCGGCCTGCGCGACGACCCCGAGCTGGCGGAGCCCTACCGGGCGCTGACCGGCGACCCCGCCTCCGCGGCGCCGGCACGGGCCCGGTCGGCGGCCGACCCGAACCAGCTGGTCATCGTCGAACCGCTCAGCAAGCGGGAGATGGAGGTGCTCGGTGGGATGGCCGCGATGCTGCCGACGGAGGAGATCGCCGCGTCGATGTACGTGTCGGTCAACACCGTCAAGACGCACGTGCGCAGCATCCTGCGCAAGCTGTGCGCGTCCCGTCGCAACGAAGCGGTGCGCCGGGCCCGTGCGCTCGGCCTGATCTGACCGGGGGCAGCCGATGACAGAGCTGGAGGCGCTCCGCCAGGAGCGCGACGACCTCGCCCGCAGGGTCGAGGCGCTGCGGCGCGACCGCGCCGCGCTCGGGCGCAAGCTGCGCGCCGAGGCCGACCTGCGCCCGTGGCAGGTGGAGCTGCTGCGGCTGCAGGCGCACCTCGAGGTCAACCGGATGCGCATGATCGTGCTCTTCGAGGGCCGCGACGCCTCCGGCAAGGGTGGCGCGATCCGCCGCGTCACCCGGTTCATGAACGCCAAGCACTACCGGGTGGTGGCGCTCGGCCGGCCGACCGACGAGCAGCGGTCGCAGTGGTACTTCCAGCGCTACGTCGGCCACTTCCCCAGTGGCGGCGAGATGGTGCTCTTCGACCGCAGCTGGTACAACCGCGCGATGGTGGAGCCCGTCCTGGGGTTCTGCACCCCGCGCGAGTACCGCGACTTCATGCGCGGCGTCACCGCGTTCGAACGCGACCTGGTCCGGCAGGGCACGGTGTTCGTGAAGCTGTACTTCAGCGTGACCCGCGAGGAGCAGGCCCGCCGCTTCGCCCGGCGCCGGGAGGACCCGCTGCGGCAGTGGAAGCTCAGCGAGGTCGACCTGCAGGCCCAGCACCGGTGGGACGACTTCACCCAGTACAAGTACGACATGATCCGCCGGACCAGCACGCGGGCCGCACCCTGGCTGGTCGTGCGCTCCAACGACAAGCAGCGGGCGCGGCTGAACGCGATGAAGGTGATCCTGAACGCGGTCGACTACAAGGAACGCAGCACGGAGCTGGACTTCACCCCCGACCCGGCCGTCGTGCTGCCGGGTGCACAGGAGGTCGCGTTGATGGAGGCCGAACGCCGTCACCTCGGCCGGTTCGCCGGCTGAGCGACCCTGGACGATCTATTCCAAGGGCCCGGATCATGAGCGGGTGGGAGGTTATCAACATCAACAAGCGTCTTTGATGTTGATAACCTCCCACCCACCAGCGCCGGATGATCGATTCCCAAAGGGGTACAGGGCGGCAGATGAAGGCGGGGGCATCCGTGATCGGCGTTGCCTAGCAACAAGACCATGCGGGCCACCTGCGCGACGAAGACGTCCCCGCAGCTCAACCGGTACCGGCCGGACATCGGCAGCACCCCGAGGATCAATGACGCCAAGCTGATCACCGTCGCTGTCCCGCAGGTCCTACCCGGCCACGGCAACGAGACCCGCTGGCTATGCCGAGCCCTCTGGTCCCGTGGACAACGGCTACCGCGACCGGCCCGCACCGACCGCCACTATCTAGGGCAGGGAGACCGCGGTCTCCCTGCCCAGCCACGCCAGCAGCTGCCGGTGCACCGCGTCGGCACCGACGAGGGTGCCGTCGACCGGCCAGTCCGTGGGCCGGATGAGGACCGGGCGGTTCTGCCAGCCGCCCAGGCCGCCGTGCGAGCCGGTCAGCTCCTCGAACGCGGTGACCTCGTCGGTGGTCGCGTCCCACGCGCTGTTGATGACGAGGTCGCCCACGTGCGCGAGGCCGTCGTGGCGGCGCAGGTCGTCGGCCGCGTACGGGCCGAAGGGACCGAGCGGGTCGACGCCCTCGACGCCGCCGCCCGTCAGGTAGTGGCGGCCCTCCGGGCCCAGCACCACCGGCCCGTGCGCGCGGGTACGGACCATGACCCAGCCGATCCCGGCATGCCCGGTCAGCCCCTTGAGCAGCCGCGGGTGGGCCTCGTCGATCTCCTCCATCGTCAACCGGCCGGGCCGGTCGGCCAGGTAGACCATGCCGAGGTTCCCGGAGGCGACGACGACGACCCGGGCGGCCGGAGCCGGCTCGGGACCGGTCTCCGCGCCGGCGGGCACCCGCCCGGTGATGCCCGCGCGCAGCGTGTCGGCGCGGCCCCGGTGCTCCTCGGCGCCGGTGGCCACCACGTCGGAGTCGTGCACGGCGGTGAGCCGGCGCACGAGGTCCTCCAGGCCGGTGCCGTACCGCTGCAGGAACGTGGGCCCCTGGCTCTGACCGTGGTCGGAGAGCACCACGAACCGGTACGGGCGCGGTGCCGCGGCGGCGACCCGTTCCAGGGTGAACAGGACGTTGTCGATGCCCTCCAGGGCCGCGAGCGACTCCGGCCGGGCCGGGCCGGCGTGGTGGGCTATCTCGTCGTAGTCGACGAAGTCGCAGAACACGACCGGCGCCCCGCGCATCATGTGCTCGGCGACGATCGACAGGTTGAGGTGACGCAGCAGCACGTTGGTGGCGCCGCGCAGCATCACGTACGCGGCCGTACGGGGGATCCGCGGCTCGACGTCACGCAGCCGCTGGCGGCGGGCCTGGTGCAACTCCTTGACGATCTCGCCGACGGTCAGCACGAGCGCGTGGGTGAGGCCGAACGGGTCGAGCAGGTACGTGGTCAGGTAGCGGGCCGGGCGGCCGGGGCCACCCCGGCGGCCGGCGGTGCTCATCGTCAGCAGGCTGGTCGGCGCGTCACCGGAGAACACGTTGCTCACGCTGACCCCGCCGTCGGCGAGAAGGCCGCGGCCGTCGGACATCCGGGCCTCGACCATCGCGCTGTCGTGCGGCCGGTTGGTGACGACGAGCCGGCCCGCCTCCTTCTCGTACCAGCGGAACGCCGGCACGTGGTCGCTCCCGCCGTGCAGGAGGCCGGCCTGGCTGGCCGGCGTCGTCGCCGGGAGCTGCGCGTGCCACTCGTCGAGCGTGTGGCTGCCCGACCGCAGCCAGCGGCCCAGGGTCGGCAGGTTGCCGCAGCGCACCGCCCACCCGGTCAGCGGCGCGGACAGGCCGTCGACCTGCACGACGACGACGCCGGGTACCGCCGTGGGCGCCGCGGCCCGCCGGTGCCGCCGGTTGAGCCGGGTCAGGTGGCGGGCCAGGACCGACAGGTCGCCGGCGGTGACGAACCACAGCACCACCGAGACCAGCGTCCCGTACAGCCACGACGCCCAGAACACCGGCCAGAAGCCGTCGAGGTGCATCCCGGGTGTCACCGACAGCGCCAGGTAGAGCAGGAGGGCCTGGCTCAGCAGCCAGCCGAGCGCGACGCCGGCCCAGCCGACCCACGTGAGCAGCCGGACCAGCAGCGGACGCAGGACGGCCGCCACCACCCCGAGGACGAGGGCCGCCAGCAGCACCGTCCAGCCGCTGTCGGCCGTGACGCCCGGCACCAGCCACACGGTGACCCCGAGCACCGCCCAGTCCAGCGCGACGATGCCGAGCACGCGCGGCAGGCGCCGCTCCCCGGACGCGTCACCGTTGTCCATCGGTCCCCTCCTGCGCCTGTGCCTGTGCCTGCGCCGCCGCGGACGGTCGACGGCCGAGCCGCGACGCGTGCGCCGGTCCGGGAGCCACGTGGTCGCGCGCGTCGCCGGCGGCCATGCGCGCGCCGAAGCGTCCGGCCAGCGGGGACGCGCTGAGCCCGTGCGCCAGCACGCTAGACAGCACCGTGATCACCACCACCGCGACGGCGGGACCGGCGGCGTCGCCGAGCTCCTCGATCGCCAGCAACGCGAACACCACCGACGCCAGTCCCCGCGGCCCGAACCACCCGACGAACAGCACCGCCGAGCGCGGCAGCCCCGCGCCGACGAGCGTCACCGCGACCGGCACCATCCGCAGCACGGTCAGGCTGAGCGCCGGGTAGAGCAGCACCGTCCAGCTCAGGTGCTCCACGACGAGCGGCACGGCGACGACGCCCACCAGCAGCCACACCAGCAGCGAGGTCAGGCCGGCCGTCTGCTCGACGTAGTAGACGGCGGCCGGCCGTCCCTGACCGGCGACGTGACCGAACGCGATGCCGCCGACGAACGCGGCGGTGAAGCCGTTGGCGTCGATGGTCAGCGCGACGGTGTAGCAGACCAGCGCGAGCGCCAGCACCGCCGGACCGGCGAACAGGTCGTCGACCCAGCCGCGGCGGCGCGCCGCGCGCAGCACCCAGCCACCGGCCGCACCGGCGAGCACGCCGACGGCCACCCCGAGCGCCAGTTCGACCAGCGCGTGCACGGGTTCGGAGCCGTCGTGGCCGGCCTCGGCGGCCGCGCCGGCCAGGGCGACCAGCACGACGGGCGTCACGATGCCGTCGTTGAGCCCGCTCTCGACGTTGAGGACGCGACGGATCCGCACCGGCACCGCCGGGTGCGTGATGACGACCGCACCGAGCGCGGCGTCGGTCGGAGCGAGCGCGGCGCCCACGAACAGGGCCAGCCACAGGCCCAGACCACCGAACATCCACCACGCCGACAACCAGCCGGCCACCACCGTCACCGGCAGGGCGACCGCGAGCAGGCGCACGTAGAGCCCGGCGTCGGCCCGCAGCTCGCGCACGCCGACCCGGGCGGCGTCGGAGAACAGGACCCACACGAGCGTGATCTCGGCGAGCAGGTGCACCGTGCCGCCGTCCGGGTCCAGCGCACCGGACAGGACGACGCCGAGCAGCACGAACACGATGGGCGCCGTGAGGTCGGCGCGTTGCAGCCGCGCCGACAGCACTCCCCAGCCGAACACCGCGGCGGCAACGACCGCGAGGGCACCGGTGGTCACGGCTCATCCGACCGCGACGGCCCTACCTGGCGGATCGCCCCACACGGATGAGGTCGTGACCGCCCACCCCGCTCTCATCCGCCGCGGATGGCGCGACCGGTCGGAGGTGCGGGCGAGCATGCGAAAGGTCCGAAGCACGAGAGAGGCAATCGGGTGAAGCCGCTGCTGATCGCCGTCGCAGTCGTCCTGCTCCTCGGGGTGGCGACGGTGCTGTACGTGCGCCGTCGGCGGGTCGTGAACGCGGACGGCGCGTTCCGGTGCCGCGTCCGGCTGACCGCCGGCCGCTGCTCCGAATGGCCCCGGTTACGGCACCGGTGGTCACGACACCGGCTGTCGGCCCGGTGGAACGGTGACGACCTCGTCGTCAGGCGGGGGCCGTTGCTCCTGGTCCGGGTGACGCTGCGGGGCCGGATCCGCCACGCCGGCGTCCACCAGCTGAGCGCCCTCGACGTGGCGGGGCTCGGCCACCGGCCGGTCTCCATCAAGCTCGACCTGCCCGACGGGTCGCGCGTCGAGGTCGCGGCCATGGACCTGGACCGGACGAGTCTCGTCGGGCCGTATCTCGCCGCCGCTCTGCACGACCTGCCCCGGGCACCCCGGCGCCGGCGACGGATCTGGGAACCGGACTCCTGACCGTCGATACCCACAACCCCGAAAGGTGAACAGAATGTCGGACACGCAGGAACGTCAGGCCGGCCCGTCTCTCGCCGACGTCCGGTCGCAGGAACCGACCGGATGGGTCGGACTGGTGATCTTCGCCGGGATCATGCTCGTGATGCTCGGCGGCTTCCAGGCCATGGAGGGCATCGTCGCGATCATCCGGGACGAGTACTACATGGTCACCCGCAACGGTCTGGTGATCGACCTCGACTACACGACGTGGGGCTGGACCCACCTGATCCTCGGGCTGGTCGCCGCCGGCGCCGGCATCGGCATCTTCATGGGACAGATGTGGGCCCGCGTCCTCGGCATCGTCGTGGCCGTGATCAGCGCCCTGGTGAACATGGCCTTCCTGGCCGCGTACCCGATCTGGGTCACGATCGTGATCGCCACCGACGTCCTCGTCATCTACGCGCTGGCCATGCACGGCCGCGAGGTCAAGACCCACTACTAGGCCGCGTCACGGCGCGACCGGCGGAGGTGCACGGTGGCCCAGGGCGTGGCACGGTCGGGACGCGCGGCGCGGTTCCGGGGACGGTTGAACGGAACCGCGCCGCGCGCGGCCCTGGCGCCGGCACCGCCGGCGGTTCCGCGCGGGGCGGTCGTCCTGCTCGGGATGGCCGGCGCGGTGGTGACGATCGGCGGCATGCGCGTGGTCGCCGGCTTCCTCGCGCCGCTGCTGCTCGCGTTGATGCTGGCCGTGACGGTCAGCCCGTTGACCACGTGGCTGCGCGGGCTGGGCACGCCGACCTGGCTCGCGACGACGGCCACCGTGACCACGGTGTACCTCCTGCTGTTCCTTCTCGGCGGGGCGTTGGTGCTGTCGGTCGCCCGGCTCATCGACCTGCTGCCCGCCTATGCGGACGAGCTGGCGTCGCTGCGCGGCGACCTCACCGGCGCCGTCGAGGCGCTCGGCGGCGGCGGGCAGTCGGTGCGCGACCTGATCGCCACCGTGGAGCCGGGCACGATCGAGTCGGTGCTCGCCGACGTGCTCGGCACCGTGGCCGGGGTGGCGTCGAACTCGATCTTCCTGCTGGCGGTGCTGCTGTTCATGTGCCTCGACGCGGCGCACCTGCCCGACCGGCTGGAGGTCGCACAGCGGGAGCGCCCGCAGGTGGTCGGCGCGCTGCGCTCCTTCGCGCAGGGCACCCGGCGCTACCTGCTGGTGTCGACGATCTTCGGCCTGATCGTGGCGGTCATCGACACCGGTGTGCTGTGGGCGCTCGGCATCCCGCTGCCCCTGCTGTGGGGTCTGCTCTCCTTCATCACCAACTACATCCCGAACATCGGCTTCGTGATCGGGCTGATCCCGCCGGCGCTGCTCGGGCTCTTCGAGGGCGGGCCCGACCTGATGCTGTCGGTCATCGTGCTGTACAGCGTGGTCAACTTCGTGATCCAGTCGATCATCCAGCCGAAGGTCGTCGGCGACGCGGTCGGCCTGTCGACCACCGTGTCGTTCCTGTCGCTGGTGTTCTGGGCGTGGGTGCTCGGCCCGCTCGGCGCGCTGCTCGCGATCCCGTTGAGCCTGCTGGCCAAGGGCCTGCTGGTCGACGTCGACCCGGCGACGCGGTGGATCGCGCCGCTGCTGTCCGGCGGCTCGACCGCTCCGGCTGCGCCCCGAAGCGGACCGGGACGCCGGTGAGCCGGCCCGGCGACGCCCTCCGGGCGCTGCGCCGCGGCGCCTCCGGCGTGACCGACCACGGCCCCGGCCGCATCCTGGTGGCATCGGTGGCCGGGTTGGCTCGGGTGCAGATCTTCGACCGGGCGATGACCGTCGCCGCGCAGGCGTTCACGTCGATCTTCCCGATCCTGATCCTGCTCGCGACGCTGCTCGGCCGCGGTGCCAGCGCCCGGGTCGCCGACGCCGCCGACCTTCCCGCCGCCACGCAGCGGCTGCTCGACGACACCCTGCGCGGCTCCGGCATCGGCGCGTTCGGCGTCGTCGGCGCGCTGGTGGTGCTGGTCTCGGCCACCGGACTGTCGCGCGCGCTGGCCCGCGCGTACGGCGCCGTATGGGACCTTCCGCGCGTACGCGGGGGTATGGCGATGGCGCCACGGTGGCTCGCGGCGGTCCTCCTGCTGTGCGCGTTCCTCGTCGGCAGCCGGCTGCTCGAGTGGGTCACCGACCGGATCCCACCGTCACACCTGACCTCGGCCGTCCTGCTGTCGCTGGCCGACATCGGGGTGGCGGTGCTCGTCCCGTGGCTGGTGCTCGGCGGTGCCGTCCGGACGCGCGAGCTCGTCCCCGGTGGCGTCCTGTTCGGTCTGGTGATGCTGGTGCTGCGACCCGTCGCGTCGGTCGCGCTGCCGCACGCCATGGACGTCAGCGTCGAGCGCTACGGGACGATCGGGCTCGCGTTCACGTACGTGAGCTGGCTGTACGCGCTGTCCTTCGCCCTGCTCGCCACGGCCGTCGTCGGCCACGCGCTGGCCCGCGACCCGGGACACCTCGGACGGCTGGTCCGCGGGAACATCCGACACGTCGACCCGCAGGGCGGGGGTGCGGTCCTGCTCCCGGCACAGCAGCAGCAGGGCCCGGGCGTCGGCGACGGTCGGGCGCGACCGGTCGACGGCCCGGGGCCAGAGGCGGGCGTGGCGCACCGCGGCGACCTCCGCCGCGAGGACCAGCCCGTGGCTCAGCAGGCTGAGCAGCGTGAAGACGCCCGCGACCGTCGCGAAACCGCCGTAGACCGGACCGGCACCGGCCACCAGGAACGCCAGTAGCCGCGTGCCCAGGTGCAGCATCGCCGCCACCAGGGCGGCGCCGATCGCCGCCGGCAGGCACAGCTCGCGCACCGGCACCGGACGGTCGAGCAGCAGCCACCCGCACGCCAGCAGCACCGCGAAGGCGATCACGGCCGACCCCGACGCCACGACCACCCGCCCGGTGAGCGGCAGGCCGGGCAGCGCGGCGACCACCACCGTCAGGCAGCCGACCGCGACGACCCCGACGAGCAGGACCACCACCGTCAGCACCGCGCGCAGGAACCGGACGACCGCACCGGCCCGGTCGCCGCGCGGGACGGCCGCGACGTGGTTGACCGTCCGGTCGACCGAGTACGCCACGCCCGTCGCCGACAGCAGCAGCCCGACGAGGCCGGCGACGAACGCCAGCGTCGACGTCGGCAGCGACGCCAGCGCCTCGTCGACCGTGGCACCCAGCGCCGGCGGGACGATCGCCTCCACGACGCTCTCGCGCAGCCCCGCGTCGCGGACCAGCGCGCGCGACACCACGGCGACGCCCAGCAGCAGCAACGGGAACACGCTGAGGAACCCGTAGTAGGCGATCAACGCGGCGTCGCGGCCCGCCTCGTCGTCGTCGTACTTGCGCAGCACGGCGTACGGGAACGCCAGCACCGCGTGGCGCCGCTGGACCCGGTCGACCCACGCGAGCATCCGCCGCGGAGGGTTCTCACCCGATCGGGGTGAGGCAGCCGTGCGGCCGGAGGCGGATCGTCGGGGACGACCGCTGCCGACCACCGGGAGACGACGATGACCGACATTCCGGCGACGCGAGACACCGGGCGTCCAGCCCCCTCGGACGGCCTGCGCGCGAGCCTCACCAGCCAGGAGGTCGTCATGCGCGACTCCGGCCTCTTCCCGTGGTGGTCGCTCGTCGCCCTGGGCACGCTGTCGGTGCTGGTGGGCGTCGTCGCGTTGGCGTGGCCCGACGCGACGCTGCGCGTGCTGGCCTGGCTCGCCGGTGTCTGGGTGGTGATCAGCGGGCTGATGCGCATCTTCGGCGCGTTCGTCACCGGTCGCGGGGTGGGCCGGCAGGTGCTGTCGGGGATCGTGGGCGTCGTCCTCGTCCTCATCGGCGCCGCCTGCCTGCGCGACCTGGTGACGTCCGTCGCGCTGCTGTCGGTGGTGGTCGCGATGACGTGGCTGCTGAGCGGCATCGCCGAAGCGGTCATGAGCGTCGACGCGAAGGGCCGGACGCGGACGGCGCTGGCCGTCATCGGCGTCGTGTCGATCCTCATCGGGCTGACGTTCCTGTTCGTGCCGGAGCTGTCGCTGTTCGTCCTGGTCGTCATGACCGGCCTCGGCTTCGTCGCCACCGGCGCGCTCCAGGTCGTGGTCGGTTTCCAGCTCCGCCGCCCGGGCGACGGGACCTGACCCCGCGGCGTCGGTCACCGCCGCCCGCTCCACCGCGGTTCGACGCTCCTCCACTCCCGTTGCCAGGCCGCCATCCGGCGCCGGTTCAGCGACCGCCGCACGGCCGCCAGGACGCACGCGTACACGACGACGGCGAACGAGGTGACGGCGAGCCCGACACCGACCGACGCACCCAGCGGGTTCGACGTGGGCGGTTGCATCGGGTTACCGCGGATGTCCGTCCAGATGGCGACCGTCGAACCGGCGCGGCCGTACGCCGGCGGCTCCAGCTGTCCCGTCCGGACCGTCCCGTCCGGTGCCGTCCAGCGCGCCGGCACCAGCAGCAGCGTGGCACCGTCGTCGGTGTAGGTCCGTTCGGCCCTGTCCGCGTCGGCCAGGAGCACCGCCTGCACCAGGAACAGCATGTCCCGCTGCCGGTCGGCGGCCGACGTCGCGCGCTCGTAGGCGTCGCCGGCGCACCACCACACCGCGAACGGAGCGGTCACCAGGACGGCGATCGTCAGCAGCACGGTGAACCACGTCTCGAACCGGTCCGTGGGGCGGCGCAAGGGGTTCCGCCCGATCCCGGCCCGACGGGCGCAGCGCCTCAGCGACTCCATCTCGTACCCCTCATGTCCGGCCTTCCGCCGCCACAAAGGTCTCCGCCCACCGCCGGCGGGGCATCATCCCGCACGGACGATGCCGCCGGCCGGCGCGCCCGACATCGTTGGCACACAAGCCGACGAGGGGTGGAATCCATGGGCGACGACACGGACAAGATGCAAGGCGCACGGCTCCTGATCACCAGCTCGGCGCTCCTGGCCGCGGCCGCGGCGCTCGGGATCGCCGGCATCGGCCTGGCCACGGTGGCGGTCGGAGCGATCGCACGGCGCCGGATCAACCGGATGGAGGTGCCACCGAGCGAGCTCGCCCGGCGGCAGTGGCGGCAGGCCAGGGCGGCGGTGCGGGCCGGCGCCGGCGCGTGGCGCCGCAACGGCGGGGAACTGTTGGTCTCCGACGTCGGCGCGCCGCTGCCGGCCGGCCGCGAGGCGGCCGTCAGCTCCTGACCCGCGACCGCACAGCACGAGGCCCCGCCGTCCGGCGGGGCCTCGCCTCATGCCGGGTCAGGAGTCGAACGCCGCGTCCTCGACCTCCGTGCCGTGGACCATCAGCGCGTACACCACGAGGATGTCGAACACGACGATGGTGAGGCACCACAGCGGCGTGACCGAGATGAACGCGACGTTCGACAACAGGCTCACCACCGCGACGACGATCGCGATGACGCGGGCCCACAGCTGAGCCAGCATGACGCCGAAGCCGGTGACCACGGCGAGGGCGCCGAGTCCGATGTGGATCCAGCCCCACGCCACGTAGCCCACCGGAACGAGCAGGTCGTCCTGGGTCACCAGGAAGTACTCCTCGTCGAACAGGGCGACGACGCCCATCAGGATCTGGAAGAGCCCGACGAGGAGCAGCATCGACGCCGCGAAGAAGATCCAGCCGACCCATGCCCGGGAGTACCCGCTCATCTCCTCGCCCCCTCCGGACTCGTAATAGGCACAGCCTCCGGCGTCCCGGTCCCCGCGTACCTCCTCCCGCGGGGATGACGGGGGAATCCGCGGGTCGATCCGCGGGTCAACAGGTGTCCGCCATGGCCGTTCCGAGCCGGTGGACGGTCTCGCGGAGCCAGGCCGCCGCGTCACCGACGGCCGACAGCGTCATCGGTCCCGGGTCGGCGCGGGCCGCGGTCACGGCCGTCCGGAGGTCGGCCGCCGCCTTCTCGATCGTGTCGACCTCCGTGGCGTACTGCGCCCTGGCGTCGTCGACGAGCTGCACGAGGGCGTGCCGCAGGTCCTCCAGGTCCGTCCGGACCTGGGACAGGCCGTTCTCGCTGACGTTCGCGTTGCGCAGGTCGTCTGCCGAGGCCTGCACCGAGTCGTAGCTGTCGCACACCGCGGGCCGGTCCGGCTCGTCGGCGCAGCCGCCGAGGACCAGGACCACCGCGACGGCGGCGACGAGTCTGGAGATGGGTCGCATGCCGCCAGCGTGGACCCCGGACGGCCGCGGGCGTTCATTCACGCGGGATGAACCGGCGGTCACCCGCCCGACCGATCGTGGCATCAACAGACGCGACATCGAAAGGTGGTTCCGGATGGCAACCCGGCGACGGAGCGGGATCGGAGATACCGACAGCCTCACGACGTGGGTCGGGTGGGTGGCCTTCGCCGGCATCGTCATGGCGACGGTCGGCATCCTCAACGTCATTCAGGGGTTCGTCGCCGTCTTCAACGACGACTACTACACCCCCGTCGACTCGGGTCCCGTCGCGACCATCGACTACGCGGTGTGGGGCTGGGTGCTCGTCGGTTTCGGCGTGCTCCTGATGGTGACGGGCTACGGGGTCGTGTTCGGACGCACGTGGGCCGACGTCGTCGGCGTGGTTCTCGCCGTCGGCGACGCGATCCTGAACTTCGCCTTCATGTCGGCGTATCCGATCTGGAGCGCCATGGCCCTCGCGCTTGACGTGATCGTCATCTACGCGGTGGCCGTACACGGCCGCGAGGCCAAGGTCCTCCGAACGGCCTGACGGCCACGACGACACAGAAGGGTAGGGCGATGACGACGTTCACGGTATGGAAGTTCGACGACCCGAACGGCGCCGGCCAGGCGGCCGAGGCACTCAAGTACGCGGAACGGGACGGGCTCGTCCAGGTGCACGACCACGCCGTGGTCACCTGGCCCGTCGGCGCGTCGAAACCGACCACCGAGCACGGGCACGAGGGCAGATGGCACGGCGCCGGATGGGGTGCCATCTGGGGCGTCCTGCTCGGCGCGCTGTTCTTCGTACCGGTGGTCGGCGGCGTCGTGGGTGCCGGGCTCGGTCTGCTCAGCAAGGCGACCGAGGGCACCGGCATCACCAGGGACGAGCTGGCGAAGATCCGTACCGGGCTCACCGAGGGCTCCTCGGCGCTGTTCACGGTGACCGAGCACGGCGACCTCGACCGGCTCGCCGAGCGCTTCCACGGCATGAACAGCACACTGGTCAGCACGAACCTCACCGACGAGGAGAAGAAGATGCTCCTCGAGTCGTTCGGACGGTGACCCGGACGATGCACCGACGCCCGCGCGTTGCACGCGCGGGCGTCGGCGTTCGCGGTGGTGCCGCGGTCAGAACGGTGTGGGGATCATGCGCAGCGGAAGGTCGGGTTCCTTGTACCCGTTGGGCTTCTGCCGCTTGGGCAGCTTCACGTCCACCCGGTCGAGCGGCTCGTAGGGGACGTGCTTGAGCAGGTGCGTGATGATGTTGAGCCGGCCCCGCTTCTTGTCGTTGGTGACGGCGACGTTCCACGGCGCCCACGCCGTGTCGGTGGCGCGGAACATGTCGTCGCGGGCGCGGGAGTAGTCGTACCACCGGCTGTAGGACTTCAGGTCGAGGTCGGACAGCTTCCAGACCTTGCGCGGGTCGTGGATGCGGCCCTCCAGCCGCCGGGTCTGCTCCTCCGGGCTGACCTCCAGCCAGTACTTGAGCAGGATGACGCCGGAGTCGACGATCGCCCGTTCCACGCCGGGCAGCGCCTGGAGGAAGCTCCTCGTCTGCTCCTCGCTGCAGAAGCCCATGACCCGCTCGACGCCGGCGCGGTTGTACCAGCTGCGGTCGAAGATGACGACCTCGCCGGCCGCCGGCAGGTGCGGCAGGTAGCGCTGGATGAACATCTGGGACCGCTCGCGCTCGGTCGGCGCCGAGAGTGCCACGACGCGGAACGTCCGCGGGCTGACCCGTTCCATGATGGCCTTGATGACGCCGCCCTTGCCGGCCGTGTCACGCCCCTCGAACACGACGCACACCTTGGCACCGGAGGCCTTCACCCACTCCTGCATGGCGACGAGCTCGCCGTGCAGGCGGCGCAGCTCCCGCTGGTACTCCTTCTCCTTCATCCGCGGTCGCTTCTTCTCCTGCTTCTCCAGGACCGCCGTGTTGTGCTCAGCCATTGCCGTCTCCCGTCGGGTCGGTGGTGCGGGCGCGGGCCGGTGCGACCGCGAGGCGGGCGTCGATCGTCGCCCGGGGTACGCGTCGCCGGCGGATCCACTTGCCCACCTCGATGACCACGAGCAGCGGCAGCGTGAGTCCGAGGCAGGCGAGCCACTGCGGACCCGTCAGCGGCTGGGTGAGGAGCGCGTCCTGGAGGAAGTCGATCCGGGTGGCCAGCACGACCAGGCCGGCCGGGACCAGCGCGACCGCCAGGGCCTTCAGGATCGGCGCACCCAGCCCGCTGCCCGGGTCGCGCCGGTTCATCAGCGCGTTGACGACGGTCCCGAAGCCCATCACCACGAACGTCATCGTGAGCGCGGCGCTGGGCGCCTCGGAGCTCGGGTCGTCGGGCCCGGCGACGAGGGGCACGAGCGCGCCGAGGAACAGGGTCACGGCGTACAGCAGCCAGAACAGGATCGACGTGCGGTTGCTGATCGGCACGGCCGGGTCGCGCGGCGGCCGGTGCATGACGTCGGGGTCGCCGGGGTCCTGCGCGATGATGATCACGCCGGCGGCGGTCGCGAAGAACAGCAGGTACAGCACCATCGACGGGGTCATCGCGACGCCGTCGTTGATGTTGAACGCGGTCGCGGTGACGAACAGCAGCACCAGCGACAGCAGCTGGGTCATCTGGTAGCGCACGTAGGCCACGATCTTCTCGTAGACGCGCCGGCCGATCTCGACCGCGCGCACCAGCGTGCCGAAGTTGTCGTCGGTGAGGATCATCCGGGCCGCCTGCTTGGTGACCTCGCTGCCGCTGCCCATCGCCACACCGATGTCGGCCTGTTTCAGCGCCGCGGCGTCGTTGACGGCGTCGCCGGTCATCGCGACGATCAGCCCCTGCTCCTGCATCGCGCGGGCCAGGCGCAGCTTGTCCTCCGGCGAGACCCGCCCGAACACGTGCAGCCGCGGCAGCCGGTCGGCCAGCTCCGTGTCCGACATGGCCTGCAGCTCGGCGCCGGTGGCGGCGCCCGGGCCGAGGCCCAGCGTCTCCCCGATCGCCCGCGCGGTGACGGCGTGGTCGCCGGTGATCATCCGCACGTCGATGCCGGCGTCGAGCGCGGTCCGCACGGCCGCCTTCGCCTCGGCCCGCAACGGGTCGATGATGCCGACCATGCCGACGAAGACCAGCTCGCGGGTCATCGACATCGGGTCCGACACCGCCGCCGGAACCTGCTCGTCAGGGATGATCCGCGCGGCGAACGCGAGCACCCGCAGGCCCTTGCCCGCCATCCGCTCGTTGGCGGCGTCGATCTCGGCACGCCTGTCGGCGATCGGCCGCAGCGGACCGTGCAGCGACGACCCGACGTGGGAACAGCGCACGAGGACGACGTCGGGGCCGCCCTTCACCAGCTCGACCAGCTGCTCGGTGCCGTCGACCGGCAGCCGGTGGTAGGTGGCCATGAACTTGTAGTCCGAGTCGAACGGGACCTCGGCGAGGCGGGGGTGCGCCCGGCGGGCCTCGTCGGCGTCGATCCCGAGCTTCGCGGCGAGCACGACCAGCGCCGCCTCGGTCGGGTCGCCGATCACGCTCCCGTCGTCGGCGACGGTCGCGTCGCTGTCGAGCGCCAGGCCCAGGGCCACCCGGGTGAAGTCGGGCACCGGGGCGCCCGTCGCCGACGTGATCGCGCCGGTCTTGCGGTACCCCTCCCCCTCGACGGTGAACCAGACGCCGCCGACGTAGAGGACCGAGACCATCATCTCGTTCATCGTCAGGGTGCCGGTCTTGTCCGTGTTGATGGCGCTCGTCGCGCCGAGGGTCTCCACGTCGGTCAGGTTCTTCACCACGGCCTTCGCGTCGGCGAGCTGGCGCGCGCCGTAGGACAGCAGCGCCGAGACGAACGCCGGCATGCCGGTCGGGATCGCCGAGATCGCCATCGCCGTGCCGAGCAGGAGGATCTGCTCGAGCGGCATGCCGCGGATCCCCGCGATCACGACGATGAACGCGACGGCGGTCCACGCGATGGCGCCCAGCACCTTCGTGAGGGACCCCAGCTCCTTCTGCAGCGGCGAGCGGGTGCGCGTCACCGAGGTCAGCATCGAGGCGATCCGGCCGAGCTCGGTCCGCATGCCGGTGGCCGTCACGACCATGGTCGCCGTTCCGCGGGTCACCGACGTGTTCTGGAACAGCATGTCGCTGCGGTCACCGAGCGGAACGTCCGTCGTGGACAGTGTCGCGGCGCCCTTCGGCACCGGGGCGCTCTCCCCGGTCAACGCCGCCTCCTGCACCTCCAGCGTCGCGGAGTGGACGATCCGCCCGTCCGCCGGCACCAGGTCGCCGGCCTCGACGTGGACCATGTCGCCGGGCACGAGGTCGACGGCCGGTACGAGCGTGACCGTCGTGTCCCGCAGCACGCGGGCCTGCGGAACCTGCAGGCGCGAGAGCGCGTCGACGCTCGCGCGCGCCGACAGCTCCTGCCGGGCGCCAAGCACCACGTTGAGCGCGATCAGCAGCCCGACGATGAGTGCCGTCGACACCTCGCCGATGAGCAGGCTGACGACCACGACCGCCACCAGCATGATGTTCATCGGGTCGCGCATCTCCTGCAGCGCGACCATGAACGCCGACGGCGGCTTCTCCGCGGCGATCCGGTTCGGTCCGTACTTTCCCAGGCGGGCGGCCGCCTCGGCGGCGCCGAGGCCCGTTCCGGTGTCGCTGGTCAGGGCGGCCACCACCGCGTCGGCGTCCTGCGCGAACCAGGGCCGGCCGTCGGCACCGACGTCCGGTTTCGGCTCTACGGCGCTGCTGGTTTCGGTCATGGGGGCGCCTCCTGTCCGGTGTCAGGCGTGCCCTCCACCGTTGACGGACCCCCGTGCGGATCACCTCACCCGGCGTGGATGGTTCGCTTCACCCGTGGTCGTCGGGGCGGCGCCGGCCCATCCGCGCGGAGCGATGTCCGGGGGCGACCCGCCCGCCTACGGTCGCCGCATGAGAGCGGCAGTCTGCCGGCGAGCCGGCGCGGCGATGCTTCTGGCCACCTTCGTCCTTCTCGGTGCGGGCGCGTGCGAGGGCGGCGGTGGCGATGGCACCTCGCTGCCCAGCGGTCGCCCGTCGACGGACCGGACCGTGACCCGGCCGACCGACGACACCCAGGAAACCCCCAAACCGACCGACGACCGCACCGGCCGGCCCACCCGCACCGAGGACGCGACCCCGACGGCCCGCCCGACCGAGGCGCCGCCGACGACCGCGCAGCCGGCGCCCACCACCGGGCAGCCCCGGCCCGAGCCGACCCGGGCGCAGCCGACCCAGGCGCCGGAGCAGCCGCCGGACACCGCGCAGGCGGCCCCGCCGGCGCAGCAGCCGGTCCAGCCGGCCACCACACCGCCGGCGGCGTCGGACGTCGCCGCCGAGTCCACCGGCAGCGGTGACGTGTGGTGCCTGCTGCTGATCCTGATGGTCGGCCTGCTGGTGGGCGGCCTGGTGCTGTGGCGCACCCAGCACCGGTCGGACTGGGACACCGACGCGGCCAACCTCGTCGGCGCGACCACCGCCGTCCTGAACCGCCTGCCGTCGATGCTGACCACCACGACGGCCGGCGAACGCGCGCTGACCTGGCCACCGCTGCGCGACGACCTCGGAAACCTGATGGGCAGCTGGGACGTGCTGGCGAGCCGGACGGCCGACGAGGAGCGCCGGGCGTGGGCCTACGAGGTCCGCACGTCGCTGCAGGACCTCGTCGACGCCGTGGACCAGGAGAACGAGGTCCTGGCCGCCGACCGCGAGTGGCGGCTGCTGCGTCCGCGCGTGATCGCGGCGCAGGAGGCGCTGGCCGCGGTGCTGTCGGCGCGACCGCAGCCGGGCACGCCGGCACCGAGCATGGCCGGTCGACCGGGTCAGCCCGGCGCGGCGGGCTACGGCGCCACGCCCTACGGGTCCGGCGCCGGCGACGAGCCCCGGGCCACGGACTACCCGCCGCGGCACGCCGCGCCGCCACCGGATCTGTCGGGTCCGTCGGAGCGGCCCACCTACCCGCCCGAGCCGCCCGACCCGCCCGGATACGGCGACGGGCCCCCGTTCACCTCACGCGGGTGACGACCCCGCCCCGTCCGGCGGCGCACGCTTCGGCCGTGGTGACCACGCAACCGACCCGGCGCGCCGGACGCGCCGACGTGCTGCTGGCCATCGGGCTGCTCGTGGCCGTGGCCGCGGCGGGCCGGCTGGGGCCACGGCACACCATGGTGGTCGCCGGGCCGATCGGGGCGGTCGTGATGCTGGTGCTGGCCCGCCGGGCGGGTCTCGACCTCGACGCGGTCGGGCTCGGCCGGCGGTCGTGGCGGCGGGGCGCGGCGTTCGCGGCGGTGTCGGTCGCGGCGGTCGGCGCGGTCTACGTCGTGGGCGCGCTGGTTCCGGCGACCCGGTCCGCGTTCCTCGACGAGCGGTACCGGGACGACGTGGGCACGGCCCTGGTCACCGCGACCGTCGTGGTCCCGCTCGGGACGGTGCTGTTCGAGGAGGTCGCGTTCCGGGGCGTGCTGTGGGCGCTGGTCCGCGACCGGCACGGAACGGTGTGGGCGACGGCGGTCTCGTCGACGCTGTTCGGTCTCTGGCACGTGCTGCCGTCGCTGCGGCTCAACGAGGTCAACCCGGCCGTCGCCGGTCTCGTGGGCCCGGGCGCGGGCGGGCGGACCCTCGCCGTGGCCGGAGCGGTCGTGTTCACCACCGCGGCGGGAGTGCTGCTGTGCGAGCTGCGACGGCGCAGCGGCAGCCTGCTGGCGCCGGCCGGGCTGCACTGGGCCGTCAACGGCCTCGGGATCCTCGTCTCCGCAGGTGTGTCGCGCTGACGCTCGTCATGGAAGAGGGGAACCGATGTCCCGGGTACGCGCACTGCTGCTGGACCGGTGGCACTACACCTACGTGGGCCTTGCCGGTGCGACCGTCTTCTTCTGCCTGTCGCTGACCCCGTCGCTGCTCCCCCGCGGCGCGGTGCTGCAGGGTCTGATCAGCGGGGTCCTCACCGCGATCGGGTACGGCCTGGGCGTCCTCGCCGTCTGGATGGTCGGTTCGCTGACCACCCGCACCCTGCCCGCGCCCGGCCGCGTGGCGTGGTGGTCGCTGGCCGGGGTCGCCGCGGCGGCCGTCGTCGTGTTCCTGTGGCTCGGCTCCGGCTGGCAACGCGACATCCACCGGCTGATGGGCGTCGACCCGCCCGCGCGGCCCGGCTACGTCATCGTGCTGCTCGTGGCCGTGGTGGTCGCGGTGGCGCTGGTCGGGCTGTTCCGGTTG
Source organism: Virgisporangium ochraceum (assembly GCF_016863655.1). GTDB lineage: Bacteria > Actinomycetota > Actinomycetes > Mycobacteriales > Micromonosporaceae > Virgisporangium > Virgisporangium ochraceum. The sequence continues at coordinate 128,458 of NZ_BOPH01000102.1, read as the reverse complement.
CTACGCAAGGGCGCGAGAGCCCTCGCCCGCCTGCTCGGCCGGTGGATCCCCGCCCGCGCGGCGGCCGTCCTCGCGGGGACCGTGGTCGTCGTGCTGGCGCTGGGCGTGCTCAACGGCGTCGTCATCGACGGGTTCTTCGCGGTCACCGACACGTCCTTCAAGGCCGCCAACGGCGAGGACAAGCCCGACAGCAGGCAGCCCGAGTCCGCGTTGAAGTCGGGCGGGCCGGGTTCGCTGGTCACGTGGGCCTCGCTCGGCCGGGAGGGCCGGGCCTTCGCGAGCGGGAGCCCCGACACCGCCGCGCTGGAGCGCTTCTCCGGAAGCCCGGCGCGGGAGCCGATCCGCGCCTACGTCGGCCTCGACGGCGCGCCGACCTCGCGCGAACGCGCCGCGCTCGCGGTGCGCGAACTCGAACGCACCGGCGCGTTCACCCGCAGGGTGCTGTGCGTCGTGACCACCACCGGCTCGGGCTGGATCGACGAGCAGGCCGTCGACCCGCTGGAGTACATGTACAACGGCGACACGGCCATCGTCGGGATGCAGTACTCGTACCTGCCGAGCTGGCTGTCGTTCCTGGTCGACAAGCAGCGTGCGAAGGACGCCGGCCGCGACCTGTTCAATGCCGTCTACGGCGCCTGGAGCAGGCTGCCGGCGCAGCAGCGGCCGAAGCTGCTCGTGTTCGGGGAGAGCCTCGGCTCGTTCGGCGCCGAGCCGGCGTTCAGCGGCGTCGACGACATCCGCAACCGGGTCGACGGGATGGTGCTCGTCGGCCCGCCCAACAGCAACGAGCTGTGGGGCGAACTGGTCGCCGACCGCGACCCCGGCAGCACCGAGATCCTGCCGCGCTACGGCAACGGCGACACGGTGCGCTTCGCCATCGAGCCCGGCCACGACCTCGACCAGCCGTCGACCGCGTGGGACGGCCCCCGCGTGGTGTACCTGCAGCACCCGTCGGACCCGATCGTGTGGTGGTCGCCCCGGTTGCTGGTCAGCCGCCCCGACTGGCTCGAGGAGCCCCGCGGCCACGACGTGCTCCCGGCGATGCGGTGGATCCCGTTCGTCACCTTCTGGCAGGTCACCGCCGACATGGCCTTCGCCACCGGCGTTCCCGCCGGGCACGGCCACAGCTACGGCACGGAGACCGCGCTGGCGTGGGCACGCGTCCTGCCCCCGGACGGCTGGACGGCCGAGCGCACCGCGGCGCTGACCGGGGTCGTGGCGAAGGGATGACCGTGCCCCGGACGACCGCGGACGAGCTGCTGGAGCTGCTCGGCCCGCTCACCGGCTGGCTGCTCCGGTCGAGCTTCGAGGGGACGACGCGGTGCGAGGCGACCGTCCACGGGATCGCCCACCGTTACGGCCACCCGGTCGAGGCGGTGTTCCTCGCCGACGCCGCGCTGCTCACCGTCGGCGGGCGGACGCTGACGTACTCGCGCGAGCCGACCGTGCCGCCGCTCGACCACGTCTCGCGGGTCCACGCGCTGGTCGCCGAGATCCACCGCGACGGGCCGGCACCCCGCGAGGCGGCCCGCAGGCTCGACGCGATCCTCGCCGGGCCGCCGACCGGCATCCGCGGCTCACGTTCGTCACCCCGATCCAGCTGCTGGTCCCGGCGCTGTTCTACTTCATCCCCGGCGACGCGATCACCGCCGCCGCCCTCGAGCTGGCGACCAACCGGCTGACGGCCGGGGCCGCACGCCTGGTCTACAGCGTCGCGATGCTGCTGATCCTCGCGTTCGGCGCGCTGCTCGCCACGGTGCTGCTCGGGGTGCCGCACGGGGACCTGTTCGACGTGGAACCGGGCACCCTCGGTCCACTGTGGACGTGGACCGGTTGGCTCCTGTTCGCCGTGGGGGGTGATGCTCGCCTTCTCTATGGCGGCCCGCGACTTCCCGTGGGCGCTCGGCCTCATCCTCGTCACCGCCGCGGTCGCCGAGGTCGGCACCCGCGCGGCGGGCGAGGCGGCAGGCACCTTCCTCGCCGCGGCCGTGACGACCGCGACCGCGTTGCTCGTCTCGCGGCGGCCGGGACGCCCGCCCGCGTACGTGCTGTACCTGGGCGCGTTCTACGTCCTGACGCCGGGGTCGCACGGCCTGCGGGGCTGGAGAGCTGGATCGGCGGCCACCCGGTGCAGGGGGTCACCGGCGTCGCCGACATGGTCGGGCTGATCGTCGCCATCGCGGTGGGAATGCTGGTCGGCGCCGCCGCGGTCGCGTCCCGGCGACCGTGACGGCGGCGGATGCTCCCGTCCCATGGAACGGGCCGGTCCCTGACAGGAACCGGCCGTAGTCTGTCCGTGCCGCCAGGTTCGCGAGGTCGAGCTCACGGGGAGGCGCGCGGTGGGTACGGGAGCCACGAACGTGTTGACCGTGGCGGCACTGGTGGTACTGGGCGGATGCGCCGGACCGCCCGACGCCGCGCCGACTCCGTCTCCCACCGGCCCGACGGCGTCGGTGTCGGGCGCGGCCGACGCGTTCGCCGCGTTGCGGCGCCCCTGGGCGCATCCGCCGGTCGCGGCGGGGGCCACCTGTCCGGTGGCGACCGAGGTGCAGCGGCCCGATCCCGGGCTGGGCCCGTTGCTGGGCACCGGTCCGGCCCGGCCCGCGGGTGTCGGTACCGGCGCGGTGCTGCACTACGAGTCCCCGACGCGGGGCGGCACCTGGACCGACCGCACGTGGGGCGGGCAGAAGGTGCTGTGGGCGGTCGACCCGGCGACCACCGGCCCGGTACTCGTCCGCGGCCGGCAGCTCGACGGCCAGGGCGGGCTGGCGTTCGAGGATCCGGCGCAGCCGGAGCTGCGCCTGAACACCGGCTCGTACGAGGGCCAGACCGGTGGCTGGCGCGACTATCCGAGCTTCACGCGGGTCAAGGCGCCGGGCTGCTACGCCTACCAGGTCGACACCGGGGCCGGCACGTGGTCGATCGTGTTCACCGCCCGTGGCCCGGTCGTGTGAGGATCCCTGCCGGCACGGTCGGGTTCCTCGCCGTCCTGACGGTCGTGCGGCTGGCGGTCCTGCGGGTGGAGAGCCCGCTCGGCCGACGGGACGACGGCCAGCCGCCGCGCCGCGCCGGCTGGCGGCTGCCCGACTCGACGGGCGTGCCACGCCCGGATCCTCGACGGCGCCGGGGTGCCGCGGTGAGCGCCGTCGTCGTGACCGCGCTGCAGGTCTCCGTGGCGCTGGTGCTGATCGCGGCCGGTGCGATGAAACTGGCCGACCTCACCGGGTTCGTGTCCACCGGGCCGACGCCGGGCCGGCGTCAGCCGTGGGCGACGACCTTCTCCGGCCGGATGGTGAGGATCACCCGCACGTCGGCGTCGGTGATGGTGTAGCTGCGGCCGTACCGCTCCTGCAGCCCCTGGTAGAACGACGCCTGCGCGTCGTCGTCGGCGATGTTCTCGACGACGCCGCGGATCTCCAGGAAGCGGTACGGGTTGTCCGGGTCGGCGATCGACAGCGCCAGCCGCGGCTCGTTCTGGAGGTTGCGGTACTTCTGCCGCGTCTTCGTGTGGGTCATCTGCACGCGGTCGCCGGTCCACCGGAACCACATCACCTGGGTCTGCGGCGACCCGTCGGGCCGCACCGTCGCCAGGTGGGCGAACAGCGGACGCTCGAGCAGGTCGGTGTGGCTGTCGGGAACTTCGTTGGACACGGTGGGCGACCCCTTCGGACGTAGCGGACCCCGATGCTACCGGGCATCGGGGCGCGCGGCCGGTCAGAGCGCCGGTCGCACCGGCTGGCGCGTCGCCGTGGGGAGCCGCGTGACGGACGGGCGGGTGTCCTGGCCGGTTGCGTACAGGGTGCCGGTGTGGAGCAGTTTGTTCGGCGAGCCCTGGACGTCGGTGATCCGGTTCGGGGTCGCGTCGGTGATGATGGCGGCCCGCACCTGGGCCGGCGTCCAGGTGGGGTGGGCGGCCAGGTACAGCGCGGCGGCGCCGGCCACGTGCGGGGTGGCCATCGACGTGCCGGTCATCGTGCCGGTGCTGGTGTCGCCGGTCCTGGTCGCGGACAGCACGGCCGAGCCGGGCGCGAGGACGTCGACGCAGGTTCCGTGGTTGGAGTACGGGGCGCGCCGGTCGGTGCTGTCGGTGGCGCCGACGGTGATCGCGTCGGGCTGGCGGGCCGGGGACACGGTGCAGGCGTCCTTGTTCTCGTTGCCGGCGGCGAGGGCGTAGGTGACGCCGGAGGCGATGGAGTTCCCCACCGCGGCGTCCAGGGTCGGGCTGGCGCCGCCGCCGAGGCTCATGTTCGCCACGGCCGGCTTCACGGCGTTCCGGGTGACCCAGTCCACACCGGCGATGATCGCGGAGTACGCGCCGGACCCGGTGCAGTCGAGCACCCGCACCGACACGATCCTGGCCTGCTTCGCCACCCCGAACGTCCGCCCGGCGACCGTGCCGGCGACGTGCGTCCCGTGGCCCTGGCAGTCCGACGCGTCGGCGTCGTTGTCGATGAAGTCGTACCCCGAGCGGGCCCGGCCGCCGAACTCGCCGTGCGACAGGCGCACGCCGGTGTCGAGGACGTAGGCGGTGACGCCCGCCGCCGTACCGGGGTAGGTGTAGGTGCCGGTGAGCGGCAGGGTGCGCTGGTCGATGCGGTCCAGGCCCCAGGTGGCACCCGACTGCGTCGTCGACATCGTCACCGTGCGGTCCTGCTCCACCGACGCGACCGCCGGGTGGGCCGCCAGCCGCCGGGCGCGCGTCTGCGACAGGGTCGCCGCGAACCCGCGCACCGCGGCGCCGTACTCCGTCGTGACCGTGGCGGTGTACCGGGCCGCGAGGCTCCGCGCGAAGCCGGGCTTCGCGGTCTCGGCGGTGTCCCGCAACGTCACGATGTACCGGTCCCTGATCGCGCCGACGGCGCCGGCGTTCGCGACCGTGCCCTCCGCCGCGGCGGCGCTGCCCGCGCCGACGCCGACAGCGCAGGCGGCGGCCAGGCCGCCGGTCACGGCGGCGGCGACGACTCGTCCGACAAGCGTGGGGGTTCGCACGTCGACCATCACACGGCGCCGGGGTGGCGGGTCCGGTACCGGTCGTGGTGCGCCACGGTTGCCCGTCGCCCGCGCCCCGGACGGCAGGCGGCGGGCGCCCGCCTAGAATCCCCGCATGGGACGAACCGACCGCGCCGCCCGGACGATCGCGGCGCCACCGGCGGCCGTGTACGGCGCGCTGGTCGACCGGGCCGCGGTCGAGGCGTGGCTGCCGCCCGACGGCATGAGCGGGCGGATCGAGCGGTGGGATCCGCGGCCGGGTGGCGGGTTCCGGATGGTCCTGACCTACCTCGACCCGTCCGACGGGTCCGGGAAGAGCACCGAGGGCACCGACGTCGTCGAGGTCGGCTTCGCCGACCTGGTGCCGTCCGAACGCGTGGTGCACCGGGCCGTCTTCGAGTCCGACGACCCGCTGTACGCGGGCACCATGACGATGACGTGGCGGCTCGCCGCCTCCGGTGCCGGAACCGAGGTGACCGTCACCGCCACCGACGTGCCGGCCGGCATCGACCAGGCGGTCCACGAACAGGGAATCGCCTCGTCGCTGGCCAACCTGGCGTCCTACGTGGAGCCGGTCGGCTGACGGGCGGTCCACGCCACCGGCAGGTGTTTCACGCCGTGCTGGAAGTTCGAGCGCAGCCGGTCCGGTCGCCCCGCGCCACGCAGCGCCGACGTGCGGCGCAGCACCTCGGCGAACAGCTCCCGCATCTGCATCCGGGCCAGGTGCGCACCGAGGCAGAAGTGCGGGCCGTGGCCGAACACCAGGTGCGGGTTGGGGGCGCGGTCGACGTCGAACCGGTCCGGGGAGGCGAACACGGCCTCGTCGCGGTTGGCCGAGGTGAACGACACGACCACCTTGTCGCCGCGGCGCACCTGCCGCCCGCCGAGCTCGCAGTCGGCCGTCGCCGTGCGGCGGAACGTCATGACCGGCGTCCACCACCGCAGCATCTCCTCGACCGCGGTGGGCAGCAGGCCCGGGTCGGCGCGCAGCCGGTCCTGGGCGTCCGGGTGTTCCAGCAGGGCGACGCACGCACCGGGCAGGCCGTTGCGCAGCGTCTCGTTGCCGGCGACCGCGAACAGCCAGAACAGGTTCTCGAACTCCTCCACCGACACCCGCCCGCCGTCGTCGTCGACCTGTGCGAGGAGGATCGACATGACGTCGTCGCCCGGCCGGCGGCGCTTCTCCCCGGCCAGCAGGTGCGCGTAGGCGTACAGGTCCGGCATGCCCTCGCGGGTCCGCGGGTCGGGCAGCGACCCCGGCGGCGGCCGCAGCGCCGCGGCGGCGCGGGCCATCGGCGACCCGGAGGACGGGTCGAACGACGCCGACGACGCGTAGTCCGGATCCTGGTAGCCGATGACCCGGTTCGACCAGTCGAAGAGCAGCCCCCGGTCGCATTCCGGCATGCCGAGGAGGTCGGCCAGCGTCAGCAGCGGCAGGTCCGCGGCGATGTCGGTGGCGAAGTCGCATTCGCCGCCGGCGCCGACGAACACGCGGTCACAGATCGCCCTCGCGTGGGAACGGATCCGGTCGGTCAGCGCGTCGACGGCGCGCGGGGTGAACGAGCGGGCGAGCAGCCGCCGCAGCCGGGAGTGGTCCGGCGGGTCCATGTTCAGCATCATCGTGCGGACGTAGGCCAGCGCCTCCGGCGTGGCCGGGTCACGGGTCTGGGTGGCGCCCAGCCACGACGAGAACAGCCGCGGCCGGCGCAGCACCGACCCGACGTCGGCGTGCCGCAGCACCAGCCAGAACCCCGGACCGCCCGGCCAGCCCAGGACCGGCTTCTCCTCGACCCACACCACCGCGTGCTCCCGGCGCAGCCGGGCCAGCGCGTCGTACGGCACCCCGGTGACGTAGGTGTCCGGGTCGAAGACGACCTCAGTGTCGGGACGCATCCAGCAGCTCCGTGCCCAGCGGGGTGGTCCGGTGCGCGACCGTGCCGCCGCTGCGGTGGCTGGTCACCAGGCCCGCCGCGCGCAGCACCGCGAGGTGCTCGGAGGACGACGACGGGCTGATCCCGACGTCGCGGGCCACCGAGGTGGTCGTGTGCCGGCCCGCCTGCCCCACCCGTCGCAGGATCTCGCCGCGGGTGCGGCCGAGCAGCCGCTCGACCGCGTCGGGCACCGGCGGGTCCAGGGGCAGCGGCGCATCCGAGCGGTAGACGACGAGCGTCGGCCCGTCCGGCGGCGCCAGGACGCGCGGACGCGGCCCGGCGAACGGCGACGGCACCAGCACCACGCCCCGGCCCGCGGGGTGCACGTCCCGGCGCGACCGGCCGCCGGCCGCCGGCCACGTGTCGACCTCGAGCACCGGTGACCGCCACCGCACCCCCGGCGGGAGCGTGGTCAGCACCCCGTCGACGCCGGAGCGGGCGAACCGGCGTCCGATCTCGGCCACGTCGTGGCGCCGGGCGCGCTCCAACGTCGCCCAGTACGGGTCCAGCACCGCCCGGAAGTAGTGCCCCAGCGCCGTCACCAGGGCGTCGAGCACCTCGGGGTCGGCGGCGGCGAGGCGTCGCCGCAACGGGGTGACCGGCTGGTGCGCGTACGCGGCGGCGACCTGCGACCGGATGCGGTGCGGCGGGGTCGCCCGGACCGCCGCCAGGCCGGCTTCGAGCGACTCCAGGCCGTCCGTCGGCGTCAGGAAGTCGGGCATCAGGCCCCGCGACGGGACCAGGTGGTGCAGCGGGCGCAGCAGCGGGGCGGCCCGCTCCACCCGGCCGGCCAGGCCCGGCAGCCGCACGGCGGTGGCCGGATCGCGCAGTGCCTGGTACGCCAGCGGCACGGTGGCGGCCGGGTGCAGCGCGTCGGCGACGCGCACCCGGGCCAGGTCGGCGGATCCGAGGCAGAGCCGCAGCATCGTCGCAGTCTGGCACGCCTTCGGCGTCAGCCGAAACCGTTGACGCTCCCGGGCGGCCGCCCGAGCATGGCGTCGATGAGGCAGCGGCTGGTGGTCCTGTTGGCGGTGTTCGCCCTGTTCGGCGTGGTCGGCGCGGCGTGCGGAGACGCCGGCCGGTCACCGACCGCGCCGACGCCGGTCCCGTCGGGATCGTCGGCGGCGCCCGAGCGGCCCGGACCGGGTGACCACCGGCTGACCATCGACGTGGGCGGCGTCACGCGCACCTACCTGCTGCACGCCCCGCCCGGCTACACCGGGAGCACGCCGCTGCCGCTGGTGATCGCCATGCACGTCTACCCCGGCACCGGCGCCGCGATGCGCGACCTCACCGGCTTCGACGCCCGGGCCGACCGGCACACGTTCCTCGTCGCCTACCCCGACGGCGTCGACCGCGGGTTCAACGCGATGGTCTGCTGCGGTACCGCCGACGACGTCGCCTTCCTGAAGGCGCTGACCGGGCACCTGGTGGAGCGGTGGCGGGCCGACCCCGACCGGGTGTTCCTGACGGGCATGTCCAACGGCGGAGACATGAGCTTCCGCGGCGCGGTCGAGGCCTCCGGCACGTTCGCCGCCATCGGGGTGGTCAGCGGCGGGTACGGCGGACCCCGCGCGGAGAAGGTCGACTACGTCCCGACGAGCCCGGTGTCGGTGGTGACGGTCGTCGGCACGCAGGACCGGTACTTCCCCATCTTCGAGACCGGTCTCGCGAACTGGCAGCAGCGGCTGCGGTGCACCCCGGCCGCCGCGCCGGCCCCTGGGCCACGGGTCAGGCGGACCGTCGCCCGCTGCGCCGACGGCAGCGACGTCGACGTGTACGTCGTGCCGGACATGGGTCACGTCTGGCCCGGCACCGGTGACGGACAGTTCGCTGTTCCGGACGCGCCGATGAACGCCACCGACCTCGTGTGGGAGTTCTTCGCCGCCCACCCGCGCAGGCGCTGACCGCGCTGCGGCATGATGCACCCCGGAGCAGATCGATCCACGTGTTCGGGGGGAACGCACAGTAATGAGCTCGTCGCGGGTACGGCCGCTGTCACCGGGTGACCCGCAGCGGTTGGGCCGGTACACCCTGGTGGGCCGGCTCGGCGAGGGCGGGATGGGCACCGTCTACCTCGCGGACACCCCCGACGGCGAGCCGGTGGCGATCAAGGTGATCCGGCCCGACCTGGCCCACGACGACCAGTTCCGGCGCCGGTTCCGCAGCGAGGTCAACCGGGCCCGCCAGGTGCCGCCGTTCTGCACGGCCGAGGTGCTCGACGCCGACACCGACTCCGAGACGCCGTACCTCGTCGTCGAGTACGTCGACGGTCCGAGCCTCACGGCGGTGGTGAAGGGCAAGGGTCCGCTGTCGCCGTCGAACCTGCACGGGCTGGCCATCGGGGTCGCCACCGCGCTCACCGCGATCCACGGCGCCGGGGTCGTGCACCGCGACCTGAAGCCGGCCAACGTTCTGCTGGCCGCGGGCAGCCCCAAGGTGATCGACTTCGGCATCGCCCACTCGTCACAGGCCACGACCGGTCACACCGAGACCGGTCAGATGGTCGGCACCGTGAGCTACATGGCGCCGGAGCGGTTCGAGTCGCCGACCGCCGGGTCGGTCACCCCGGCGGCGGACATCTTCTCGTGGGGCGCCGTGATCGCCTACGCGGGCCTGGGACGCAACCCGTTCGGATCCGGCGACGCGCTCACGGTCGCCGGGCGCATCCTCACCCAGCCACCCGACCTGGACGGGCTGCCGGGGGCGCTGCGGACGCTGGTCGGACGGGCGCTGTCCAAGGACCCGAACGACCGTCCGACGGCCCGCGACCTGCTCGACCACCTGCTGACGGCGGGGACGACGGCGCGGTCGCCCGACGCGGCCGCCGCGTTGGAGCGCCAGCCGGCGCTGCGCCATGCCGCGCAAGGGGCCGCGCAGGAGGCGGCCGAAGAGGCGGCCCAGGCGACCGCGCTGGACGATCCGGAGACGGTGCCCGCGGCCGTGCCCGCGGTCGTGCCCGCGGCCGTGCCCGCGGTCGTGCCCGCGGTCGTGCCGCCACCGGTTCCGGCCGGTTCCCGGTGGGGCCGGTTCGCGCTCGTCGTGGTCGCGCTGGCCGCGCTGGTCACGTCGCTCACCGTGGCGGGGCTGGTCTACAAGGGCCTTCCGGGACGCGACTCGGCCGAACCGCCGTCCGGCGCCGGCTCCACGAGCCCGAGCGCGCCGGCCGCCTCGATGCCGGCGGGGCCGGTGGTCGTCGCCGACGCCCTCGACGCCGAGGGCGCCTGGCAGGAGCGCAACGACACCGACAACCGCACCACCTGCCGGTTCGACGGCGCGCTCGTGGTGACCCGGCAGTCGGTCGGCTCCTACCGCTGCCCCGGCGTGCAGCAGGTGCTCACGGACTTCAGCGTCGCCGTCGACGTGCGGCTGCGCACCCCGGGCAGCTGCGCCGGGATCTGGTTCCGGTTCGAGAACTCGGCCGGGTACGCGCTGCGTGTCTGCGAGACCGGCTACGCCCTGACCACCCACGGCGACGGCGGCCAGGCCACGGTGACGCCGCTGCGCACGTTCTCCTTCCCGAGCCCGGTGGAGCCGGGCGCCCCGACCCGGGTCGGCATCGCCGCCCGGGGCACGAACCTGCAGTTCTTCCGGGACGGCCGGCTCGTCGGCGACTGGACCGAGGACCGGTTCCAGCGGGGCCGCGTGGTCCTCGGCATCTTCGAGCTGGGTCAGGTGAGCGGCCCGCCGCCGTACTCGGTGTCGTTCGCCGACGTCGAGATCAGGAACCTGGCCGGCTGAGCTCAGAGCCACCCCGAGCGGACCAGCACCTGCCGCCCGTCGACGCTGACCGGCCGGTCAGGTTCCGGGTTGGTGGCCAGCTCGCCCGCGGCTATCCGGTCGAGTAGCCGCCGGGTCACGTCCACTACCTCGGACGTGACCCGGCGCAGCTCGTCCGCGTCGCCGGGGGCCGCGGTCTCCGGTGGCGCCTGCGCCTCGGCGAGAAGCGCCGGCAGGTCGGCGAGCCGGGCCGCGACCCAGCCCAACGGGTCGGCCGACAGCTCCCGGGTGAACACCCGCGGGCCCGGGTCCCACCCGGTGAACACCGGGTGATGGTGCGTGCGGTCGAACGGCCGGCCACCGACCGCCTGCAGGAGGTCGGCCCGCCACACCGGCCGGTCCACCGTGACGGGTGTCGCCGAGTAGATCGACCCCCGCGCCGCGCCGCGTTCGATCACCCGCAGCTCGAGCCGGACCCCGTGCTCGGCGCCCTCCTGGCCCGGGTGCGGCTCGGGATCCACGAAGTAGATGTCCCCGACGACCACGGCGACCCGCTCGAACCCGAAGACGTACAGCATCGGAACAGCCTACGCGCGTCGATGCGTCGCGGTGCGGGTCAGCAGCTCCCGGCCGAGTACGCCGTCTGACTCCGGACCGCGCCGGCGACCGCCGTGACCGTCGTCCGGCAGTCGTAGCCGGTGCCGGCGGTGACCGGCACGGAGACCTCCCCGGTCGCCGGGTGCGCCGGCACCGTGATGCTCCGGAAGTACTGGACGAGCTGCGGGTACCAGAGCTGGTTGCGCCGGTCCCAAACCCGCTCCCAGCGCTGGGACGTGATCTCCACCAGGAACAACGTCTCGTCGACGGAGTTGTCCGTGAAGCCGATCACGCTGTTGCCGGCGACGGCGGCGCCGGCTTGCGCCACGTTGATCGCCCACGCGCAGACCTCGTGGGTGCCCGGGGCCGGCCGGGACCGTGGTGTCGTACCCGCGGTACGAGCCGGTGCCGAGGTCCGGTCGGTGCCCGTCGGCGGTCAGCGCCCGCTTGAACACGCCGTCCAGGTAGATGTGGACGCCGACCGGCGCGGTCGGGCTGTCGTAGTCGTTGGCCCAGCCGAACGCGCGGACCGCGTTGCCGAGGTACCCGACGTCGTCGAGCGACCCGAACGGCGGGTGGTCCTGCGGCACGGGCGGGAAGCGGGTCCTCGACACACGCCGGCGGCGGCTTCGGCCTGTCGCAGTCGGGTTCGGCGGCGGCCGGTCCCGACGGAACCGCGACCAGCGCGACGAGGCCGGCCAGCGCCGCGATCGTCCCGATCAGTCTGCGTCTCACTGCGTTTCTCCTTTGTGATGGTGGTTCTGCCGCGTCGCGGCCGGGTCCCGGACGTAGGTCTCGTGGCTGCCGGGCGGTCGGCCGAGCGGACGCCGGTCCGGCCAGCGTGTACATGCCGGACGGGAACTCCGGTTCGGTCATGGGTCGAGCCTGCCGGCACGCTCTGGAGAGGTTCTCGACCCGCACTTGGCGTGCGGATTCCAGTCGGTTTCCAGCCATTGCCACGTGCGAGCGGCCGGGTTAGCTATGTGCTCTAGCTATGGCTGGTACCTATAGCGGTTCGTCCGGCCCGGACCGGCGGTCGGTCCGGCGCCGCCAGACGATCGAGGAGGCCCTCGACATCGCGGTGACGGTCATGGAGGAGGTCGGCGTCGGCGGGCTGTCCATGTCCGAGATCGCCCGGCGGCTGGGGATCCGACAACCCTCGCTGTACAAGTACTTTCCGTCACTGCACGCCGTATACGACGCGGTGTTCGCGCGAGGGCTCGCCCGCAGCGACGCGGCCGTGCGGGCGGCGGTCGAGCCGCTGGCCGGCGGGGTCGCACGCATCCGGGCGGGAGCGGCGGCGTGGATCCGCTGGGCGGTGGAGAACCCGGCCCTGACGCAGCTGTTGATCTGGCGGCCGGTCCCCGGCTTCACCCCGAGCGAGGCGACGTTCGCCCTGAGCCGCCGGCAGATGGACGACGTCCGAACCGAGTTCGCGGAAGCGATCCGGCGCGGGGAGCTGCATCCCGACGCCGCCACGTCCGAGGCCCAGCGCCTCTACACGGTCGTCCTCAGCGGGGTGATCTCACAACAGATGGCCAACGAGCCGGGCGCCGGCTACCACGAGGGCCTCTTCAGCAGCCTGACCGACCTCGCCCTGGACCTGTTCTTCGCCCGATACGCACCCACCGGAGGACGACATGCAAAGCCTCGACACTGACCAGCTCAGCATCCACATCGTCGCCCCGCCCGACGTCGTGTACGACCTCGTCGCCGACGTCACGCGCACTCCGGAGTTCAGCCCGGAGATCCTGCGCTGCACCTGGCTCGACGGCGCGACGGGCCCGGCGGTCGGAGCCCGGTTCGAGGCGGTCAACAAGGTGAGCCGGGGCCCGGCGTGGAAGAACCGGCCGGTCGTCACGGTCGCACGGCCGGGACACGAGTTCGCGTTCTCACGCACCGAGCCCTTCTCCGGCACGCTGGTGTGGCGCTACCGGCTGGAACCCGATGGCGGGGGCACCCTCCTCACCGAGTCGTACGAGGTGACCCGTCCCATCTCGCGACTGGGGTGGTTCATCATCGGCCGCCTGTTCGGCTGCCGGAACCGGCGCGCCGATCTGCACGACGGCATGCGAAGGACCCTGGACCGCGTGCGCGACGCCGCGGAGCGGGCCGCCTAGAAGCCCCCGCCTTCGCGGAGGTCGGCGATCCACGCGGCCACCACGGGCAGCTCCCACGCCTCGGCGAGGGCGGTAGCGTCGTCGGCGCGGCCCAGGCCCGCAGGTGCGGGTCGCCGATCCGCCGGGCCATCGCGAGACCCTCGTCGGTGAGCGCCTCCCGCTCCAACGGCGCGTCGGCGTAGTGCAGATCGCCGGCCAGCGTCAGCAGCGAGCGGCAGCGCAGGTCGCTGTCGCCGGTGGGCAGTTCGCGCAGCACCCGGCGCAGCCCGTCGACGGCCGGCGGGTGCACCACGTACGGGTCGCGCAGCGTCCACACCGACCCGTCGCCGACGGCGACCGCCGCCCGGGCGAGCCGTTCGACGTCGCCGAGCTCGTCGGCGGCGCGGCAGGCGAGGTCGATCGCGTCGAGCTGCCCGTCGCGGTCGCCGGCCCAACGGCAGGCCTCGGCGTGGGCCATCAGCAGGTCGTACCGGTCGGCCGGTCCGCAGGCGCGGTCGTGGGCCTGCGCCGCGCGGGCGGCGGCCAGCAGCGCGGCGGCCTCCTCGTAGCCGTGCAGCGCGCGTGCGTGTCCGGCCGCGCGTGCGGCGGCCCGCCAGGCGACGTCGGCGTGCGCCGGGCCCGCGGCGGGCCCGCCGGGTCGCGGGTTGGGCCCGGTACACCACGTCACGGACCAGCGCGTGCCCGAACCGGAAGCGGCCCGGCCCGGGCTCCTCCACGACGACGCCGGCCGCCAGCGCCGGGTCGAGGTCGTCGAGGGCGGTGTCGGGGTCGCATCCCGCGACGGACGCGAGGAGGTCGACGTCGTAGTGGCGGCCGATGACGGCCGCCGTCCGCAGGAGGTCGCGGGTCGGCTCCGGCAGCCGTTCGACGCGTCGGGCGACCACATCGGTGACCGCGGCCGGGATGTCGCCCGTGGCGGGCAGGCGCAGCAGCTCCACGAGGAAGAACGGGTTGCCGTCGGTGCGTTCGCGCAGCGACCCGGCGCGCCGCTCCCCCGGTTCCCCGCCGGTCGCCGCCCGGACCAGCTCGGCGACCCCGGTGTCGGACAGGCCGGCCAGGTCGAGCCGGAGCGCATGGCGACGGCCCAGCGCGGCACCGACCTCGGCCAGCACCCCCGTCGGTTCGGGATGGGCGCGGCGGGTCGTGACCAGGAGCACCCGCGCGTCGACGACGTGGTCGGCGACGTGGCGCAGCAGCCGCAGCGACGAATGGTCGGCCCAGTGCAGGTCGTCGAGCGCGACCACCAGCGGGCGACGGGCCGCGGCGGCCACCAGCAGGCGCGCGACCGCGTCGAAGATGTGGAAGCGCTCCACCTCGGCGTCGACCGGCGGTCCACCGGCCGGGGCCGGCCCGCTGACGGCCGTGGGCAGCAGGCCGGCGAGCCGTTCGCCGTCGGCGAGGTCGCGGACCACGTCGGCGCCGAGCGCTCCGGTCAGGTCGCGCTGGACGCCGGTCCACGGCCAGAACGGCGGCGCGCAGCTCCCGACGCCCAGCTGGTCGGCGAGCGCGCCACGGACGGTCCACAGCGCCTCCAGCGCGTCGGCCTGCCGCCCCGCGCGGGCCAACGCCAGCGAGCGCAGCGCCCACAGCCGTTCCCGCAACGGGTTCTGCCGTGCGGCCGCCGACAGCTCGACCGCGACGGTCGTCTGCTCGCCGAGGCGCAGCCGCACCAGCGCCAGATCCTCGACCGCCAGCAGCCGTGCAACGAGCTCAGCGGCGACGGCGGCGGGTCGTCGCCCCACACGATCTCCACCAGCGTGTCGACCGGGACCGCGCGGCCGGTGCAGCACCAGCGCGGCGAGGATCGCCCGCTGCTTGGGTGTGCCCACGTCCACCGGCCCACCGTCGTCGACGACCTCGAGCGGACCCAGCACCGAGACACGCACGCGACGAGCCTACGGATCGGGTGCCGTACCGGTCGACGCGCCGACGGGTCGTGAATGCGACCGCACCGTATCTGGCGCCCGGCCACCGGTCACTATCAATCAAGCTTTTCGATGTCACTGGAGGTGAACATGTCGATCCGCAGGCGGTTCGGCGCGCTCGTCGGGGCGTCAGTCCTGGTGCTCGCGGGCGTGCTCGCGGTACCCGCACCGGCACTACCGGCACCGGCCCCCGCCGACCCGTGGGGCTTCGCGTTCCTCGACAACCCCGCTCCCCCACCGGGTTCGGTGATGGACCCGACCCGGCAGTGGGGCAGTTGGAAGAGCGCGTTCCCGGCCGACTGGGCCACCGTCGACCACCTCGGGCCGGGCGCGTACCGGGTCCACTTCCCGCACCTGGCGACCGGCCGCGGCGTGGCGCACGTGACGGCGGTCCTCTGGGGCGGACCGGCGTGGTGCCAGCTCGGCAAGTGGTACCCGAACGGCGCCGACGAGACCGTCGAGGTGCAGTGCTACGCCCACGGCGGAATCCCCGCCGACACGCGGTTCGCGATCTCGTTCACCGAGCGGCGCGGACCGCTCGCCGTGCCCGGTGGCGGGTTCGGCTACGTCTACGCCGACTCCGCCGCGAACGTGCTCACCGAGTACAACTCGACCGGCGCCGCCAACCCCGTCGCCTACGGCGGTGGCGGCTTCTACCGGGTGACGCTGCCCGGCGTCGGCGCGGTCACCGGGTTCGCCGGCAACGTACAGGTCGCCGCCGCGGAACCGGGTAAGCCGCGGCGGTGCAAGGTCGCCGATGTCGCGTGGGGAGGCGCGGACGTCGTCGCCTACGTCGCCTGCTTCGACGGCGTCACCAGCAAGCCGGCCGACAGCGCGTTCACGCTGACCTACCACCGGGAGCGGCCGCTCGTCGGTGAGCTGGGGCCGCCGAAGCGGTTCGGCTACGTCCACAGTGGAGCGTTCGCGCCGCCGCCGGGCACCGACTTCAACAGCCTCGGCGCGGCCAACGTCATCACCCCCTCCGGCGTCGGGCAGAACATGGTCACGTTCACCGGGCTCGGCGTGCGGGAGACCCACGCGCAGACGACAGCGGTCGGCGGAAAGCCGGACTACTGCTCGATCCAGGACGTGTGGCGCAACATCGGCGGCAACGGCGTCGTCCGCAACGTCATCTGCTTCGACGACACCGGCGCGCAGGCACCCAACCCCGCGTTCGTCACGTTCACCTCCCGCGTCTGAGTCGACAATGACCGGGTGACCATCGTCGAGGAGCCGCCGCCGCGCGTCGACGCCGCCGCGGCGGCGGCGCTCGGCGCCGTGCTCGTCCGCACGTTCCTGGCCGCATTCAGGACGGCGCTGTCCTGAGCTGTGACCGGAGGCTGTCGACCAGTCCCGGCAGGGGCCCGGTCTTCCCGATCGAGGTGTCCCACGTCCACAGCTCCAGCGCGTGGTGGAGCCGGTGCAGCGCGATCCGTTCGGCGCCGTACGGCGGCAGCGGGCCGTACCCGTCGAGCAGCGCGGCCCGCTTCGCCGCCGACCCGCTGTGCTCGAACTGCAGCGTCCTCGCCAGGTCGGTCATCGGGTCGGCGGCCTCGGCGTTCTCGACGTCGATGAACCCGGTGACCGTCCCCGCGTCGTCGACCAGGACGTTGCCCTCGTGCAGGTCCCGGTGGCACAGCACTGCGCCGGTGCAGGCGGCGAAGTACCGGTCGGCGGCGTCCACCCGCCGCGCGACGGCGTCGTGGATGTCGAGCGGTCCGCCGGCCTCCCGGAACGCGTCGAGCTGCCGGGCGAACCTGCGCCGCATGTGCGTCACGTTGTCCGGCGCCGGATCGAGGACCTCCGTCGTGAGCTCGCCGTAGGCCGGCATCCGGATGCGGTGCAGGGCCGCCTGGAACCGTCCGATGCGCCGGTACGCGGCCCGGTCGGTGTCGGGCCGCGACGGGCGCTCCCACATCGGGACACCCGGCAGCACCGTGAGCACCGTCGTCGCGCGCTCGTGGTCGACGGCCACGATCCGCGGCACCGCGTCGAGCCCGGCCATCAGACCGTAGACGTATTCCTCCTTGGCCTGGTTCCCGCGCCACCGGTCGGCGTACCGCTTGACGATCACCGGGTCGGCGTCGGCGAAGCGCACCTCGTGGACGGTGTTCAGCGACCCACCGGTGCGGGCGACGACCTCGGTGACGACCCGGCCGTCGGGCAGCAGCCCGGAGAGCAGACCGGACAGCGGCTCGTACAGCGGCTCGGACGGCGGTGGGACCGGCATGGCGTCGACGGTAGGAACCCGGCCGCCGACCGTCGACCCCTTTACCGGGCGTCGGGGACCTTCGCTACCATCGCCGGCATTCGGGATCCGCTGCACTGGGGCACCGACGGCCTTCCCGGACCGGAGTTGTACGGCCTCAGCGCCTACCGGTCCGACGACCAGCC
Source organism: Virgisporangium ochraceum (assembly GCF_016863655.1). Classification (GTDB taxonomy): domain Bacteria; phylum Actinomycetota; class Actinomycetes; order Mycobacteriales; family Micromonosporaceae; genus Virgisporangium; species Virgisporangium ochraceum. The sequence continues at coordinate 110,782 of NZ_BOPH01000102.1, read as the reverse complement.
GCCGCCGTGGACGCTGCGCCTGCTGCAACAGCTGGTGAGCCACGTCTTCGAGGCCGGCACGCCGTTCGCCGACGGGCACCGCCTCGACCCGGGCGGCCCGGTCACGGCGGAGACGACACCCGGCTCACCGCGCTCGCCTTCACCGCGGACCCGGAGCTGCGCGAGCTGCGCACCGACTCACCGTTGCTGGTCACCGACCCGAGCCGTTAGCGGGTCGGCGCGCCGTCACGTGGTCACGGGGTCGCCTGGAACCGCTCGGTGGCGTCGGCGGCCGCGGTCAGACGCCCGGCGACCGCGCGCAGATGCGCGGCGAACCCGGGCGGCGACTCCACGGTGAAGTCGACGCCGAGCACCACGAGCAGGTAGGCGAGGATCTGCGGGCTGTCCGCGCCGAGGTGCAGCATGCAGCTGTGCCCGTCGATCGGGACCAGCCGCCCGTGCAGCGGCCACAACCGGTCGCGGACGGCGTCGGCCGGCGCGTGCAGCCGGATCCGCGCCTGCGACTCCCACACGTCGGCCACGCCGCGCGAGACGAACGCGGCGGCGTCACCGCCGGGTGGCTCCCGGGCGGCGAACCGCGGACCGGTCTGCGGACGCGGGCCGATCCGGTCGAGGCGGAAGCTGCGCCAGTCGGCGCGGTCGAGGTCCCAGGCGACGAGGTACCAGCGCCGGCCCCACGACACCAGGCGGTGCGGCTCGGTGCGACGCTCGGACCCGCCGCCGTCGTAGGAGCGGTAGGCGAAGCGCAGCTGCTGCCGGTCGCGGCAGGCCGAGGCGACGGCGGTCAGCAGGTCGACGTCGACGGGCGAGCCGCCCTGCGCTGACGGGACGGTCGCGATCCGCAGCGCGCCGACGCGGTGCCGCAGCCGCGACGGGAGGACCTGCTCGACCTTGATCAGGGCGCCGAGCGCGGTGTCACCGATGTCGGCCACGCCGCTGCCGGCGGCGGTGTGCAGCGCCACGGCGACGGCGACCGCCTCGTCGTCGTCGAGCAGCAGTGGCGGCAGCGCCGCACCCGGGCCGAGCCGGTACCGGGCGCCCGGCCCGGTGCCGGCGTGCACCGGGTAGTCGAGGCTGCGCAGCTTGTCGATGTCGCGGCGGACGGTACGGGTGCTGACCTCCAGCCGCTCGGCCAGCTCCGGCCCGGTCCAGTCGCGCCGTGCCTGCAACAGGGTCAGCAGCCGCAGCAGCCGCGAGGGGTTCTTCAACATTCATCCAGGGTGACGAAAATGGCGGACAGGATCCGTCCTCCATCCTGCCTACCGTTCTCCACATGACCAACATTCGCCCGTTCCGCATCGACGTTCCGCAGGCGCAGCTCGACGACCTGCACCACCGGCTCGACAACACCCGCTGGCCCGACGAGGCACCGGGCGTCGGGTGGAGCCACGGCATCCCGCTGGACTACACCCGCGAGCTGGCGGCGTACTGGCGCGGCAGGTACGACTGGCGGGCCGAGGAGGCGCGGCTGAACGGCTTCCCGCAGTTCCGCACGGAGATCGACGGTCACGACGTGCACTTCGTCCACGTCCGTTCGGCCGTGCCCGGGGCGCTGCCGCTGCTGCTGACCCACGGCTGGCCGGGGTCGATCGTCGAGTTCCTCGACGTCATCGGTCCGCTCACCGACCCGGCCGCGCACGGCGGCGACCCGGCCGACGCCTTCCACGTGGTCGTGCCGACGCTGCCCGGGTTCGGCCTGTCCGGACCGACGCCGGGCGGCTGGTCGGCCAAGCGGGTGGCGCCGGCCTGGGCCGAGCTGATGCGCCGGCTCGGCTACGACCGCTTCGCCGCCCACGGCAGCGACTTCGGCGCGGCCGTGGCGCGGGAGCTCGGGCTCGTCGCACCGGAGCGCGTGGCCGCGATCCACGTGACCCAGATCTTCTCGGCGGGCGTCACGGCGGAGACCGCCGACATGTCCGACCCCGCGGAGCGGCGCGCCGTCGAACAGGGCTACCGGTACGAGTACGAGCTCGGCGCCTACGGGATGCTCCAGGCGAGCCGGCCGCAGACCCTCGCGTACGCGCTCACCGACTCCCCCGTCGGCCAGCTGGCCTGGATCGTGGAACGGTTCAAGGACTGGACCGACTCCACCGACGCACCGGAGGACGCCGTCGACCGCGACGCGATGCTGACCAACGTGATGCTCTACTGGCTCAACGCCACCGCCGGGTCCTCGGCGCGCTACTACCGCGACGGCGCCGACAGCTGGGGCGAGCCCGACCCGCCGTCGACCGTGCCGACCGCCGTCGCCGTCGCGCCGCACGACATCGGCTCGCCCGTGCGGCGCGTCGCCGAACAGACCAACAACATCGTGCGGTGGACCGTTCTCGAACGCGGTGGGCACTTCACGGCGATGGAGGAGCCCGACCTCGTGGTCGCCGACCTGCGCGCGGCCCTGCGCGGGTACCGGTGACCGTCCTGAGCCGACGCGCGGTGAACCGTGCGACGCTGGCCCGGCAGCTCCTGCTCGAGAGGGCGGAGCTGCCGGTGCCGACGGCCGTCCACCACCTCGTCGGCCTGCAGGCGCAGACCCCCCAGACCTGGTACGTGGGCCTGTGGACCCGCCTGCGCGCGTTCGACCCGGTGGCGGCCGGCGAGCTGCTGGTCGGGCGCGACCTGGTGCGGCTGCCGGCGATGCGGTCGACGGTGCACCTGCTCACGGCCGGGGACGCCCTCGCCGTCCGCCCCCTCGTCCAGCCGGTCGTCGAGCGCGTCACGATGGGCGCGTTCGGCCGGCGCCTGCGCGGCGTCGACCGCGACGCGCTGGTCGCCGCGGCCCGCGCGCTCGTCGAGGAGGAGCCGCTCGCGGCCGCCGACCTCGGCCGTCGGCTGGCCGAACGGTTCCCCGGCCACGACCCGGCCGCGCTGGCCCAGGGCGCCCGGGCGTGGCTGCCGATGGTGCAGGTGCCGCCCCGCGGGGTGTGGGGCCGCGGCGGTCGGGCACTGCAGGCCCCGCTCGACACCTGGCTCAGTGCCCGGCCCGACACACCGCTCGACGCCCGGCCCGGCACGCGGCTCGGCCCTGCGGCGGCGGCCACCGCGGAGGACCTCGTCCTGCGGTACCTCGCCGCGTTCGGCCCGGCCACGGTGCGCGACGTGCAGGCGTGGAGCGGGCTCACCCGGCTGCGCGAGGTCGTCGACGGCCTCCGCCCGCGGCTGCGCGTGTTCACCGACGCGGACGGCGCCGAACTCGTCGACCTGCCCGACGCACCGCGGCCGGACGCCGACACGCCCGCACCGACGCGCTTCCTGTACGACTACGACAACCTCCTGCTGTCGCACGCCGACCGGCGGCGCGTGCTCGGCGACCCGGGCACCGTCGACTTCGCCGCGCACGGGTACGCCGCCGACTCGAACCTGCAGCCCGCCTCGGTGCTCGTGGACGGCACTGTCGCGGCGACGTGGCGGGTCACCGTCGACCGGGACGGCGCCCGGCTCGCCGTGCGTGGCTTCCGCCGGTTCACCGCCCGCGAGGTGGCCGACCTCGCGGCCGAGGGAGCGGAGCTGCTGCGGTTCCTGCACCCCGACCGCCGGCCCGTCGACGTGGCCGTGACGTAGCACCCGGTCGCGTACGGCGCAGGCGATCGTCGTGACCCCACGACGCGGGTCTACGCCGGGGTTGAGCCGGTGGCGGCCCGGCGCAGCCGCAGGGCCGAGACGAGGAAGAAGATGCCGCCGGGGATGGCGTAGCCGGCCACATTCGCCAGGGTCGGGTCGTCGGCCGAGGCACCGACCACGAAGGACACGCCCGCGAGCACGGAGATGCCGCCACTGATGATCATCGGCCACTGCCCGCCCAGGCCACGACGCGTGACCCCGACCACCAGCTGGACCAGGCCGGCCACGACCGCCCACGTGCCCCACACCCGCAGCACGGCCGGGATGCCCGACGCGCAGGCGACCGCCACCCCGACGGCCGTGACCAGGCTGACCGCGACGTTCACGTACAGCAGCGCGGTGCGGGACGCCCGGGCGTCGACGACGGCGGCGGCCACGTCGAACAGCGGGTAGAGCACGAGCAGGATCACCGCGAGCGGGCCCAGGTCGGAGGCGGTCGTGAACATCACGAGGGCCCAGCCGAGAGCGAACGCGAACCGGACCAGGTACAGCCGCCGCAGGGTCGACGCGACATCGGGCGGAGCGACGAGGGTGCTCATGGGATCTCCCAGGTAGAACGAACGTTCTGTCTCGCCACACGATGGCGGTCGGTACCGCGGGCTGTCAAGACCGAACGTTCTATCCGCTACTCTGGGTCGCGTGCCCAGCGAACCCGACACCCGGCCGTCCGAGGCGCGGTCCCGGCTGCTCGACACGGCCAGCCGGGTCTTCTACGCCGAGGGCATCCACGCCGTCGGCATCGACCGCATCGTGGCCGAGGCGCGGGTCACCCGGGCCACGCTCTACCGGCACTTCCCCGGCAAGGAGGACCTGGTCCTGGCCTACCTCGGCCAGGTCGACCGCATGATGCGGGCCCAGGCCGACCGGGCGACCGGCGCCGGCCTACCGCCGCCCGACGCCGTTCGGGCGCTGAGCGCGTCGATCGCCGAGGGCATCGGCTCCCCCGGCTTCCGGGGCTGCGCGTTCCTCAACGCCGCCGCCGAGTTCCCCGACCCGGAGTCCCCGGTGCACCGGGCGGTGCTCGCCCACCGGGAGTGGTTCCTGGGGACGGTCACCGACCTCCTCGCCCGGGTGCGCCCGACCGGTGCCGGGCCGGCCGCGCTGCACTTCGTGATGATGCGCGACGGCGCCATGGCCGCCGGGTGCCTGTTCGACCCGGCGCTGGTCCGCGAGACCTTCCTGCTCGGGGTCGAGCGCCTCCTCGCCGACCACGGAAGGGCATCATGATCACCACGCTCGAACAGCAGGAGCGGGACCTCGTCTTCCCGTCCTTCGACCACACCGACGCCTGGCGTCTGGGCTCGCGCATCACCGCGACCGCACAGCAGGCCGGTCACCCGGTCGGCATCGACGTCCCGGTCCGCGTCCGGGGCGTCGGGGTGGTCGCGGCCGTCACCGTCTCAGCAGACCACCGACTCGCCGCACAGCCGGCCCACGGCGGTCGGCGCCAGCCCCTGCAGCCAGGCGGCGTCGACCGATCCCGTCGACAGCAGCATGATGACCGCTGATCCGACCCGGATCAGCACGTAGACCTCCAGCCCCGGCACACCCACCTGGCCGCCGGTCGCGTGCTCGGTCCCGACGCCGGTCAGGTCGAGGCGCACCGCGTCGTCGCCGACGAAGTCCTCGGCGGCGACCGTCACCGTGTACCGGTACCGCCCCGCGACGTCGAACGACGCGCAGCGCGTGGCGATCTGCCGGGCCTCGTCGAGAACGGCACCCGCGGCCGCTTCGTCGGCGAACCGCATCACGAACTCCTGCACCGGAGCGGCCGCGTTGCCCGCCATCGGGTCGGCCCGGACGTTGAGGCCGCCGCGGTGGCCGCGGAAGCCGGCCGGCGGTGCCGCCGCGTAGGCGGGGCACCCGGTGAGCCAGGTCGACGGCCACTCCAGCACCCGTTCGTCGGCGTCCTGGCCGCCCTCGGTGGTGTCGTGGCTTCCCCAGGCGTTGACCTCGAACCCGGGCCCGAAGTCCTCCGCGCGCATCATCCCGTACCCCAGCCGGGTGTCGTTCAGCGCCGGGAGCGTCCCGTCGGCCGTCGGGTCGGCCGGCCGTGGCGATGCTCCCTCGTGGCGGACGAACGGAGCCGCCGTCCACACCACCGCGATCGCGGCGACCACCGCGACGCAGCCCGCGACCACCTGACGGGCCCGCCGGCGGCCGGCGCGCCGACGGATCGTCCGCGCGTCCTGCCACTCCACTGTGGACAGTCCACGCATGACCCGGTCCCGCAGTTCGTCAGACACCGGCTTCCCCTTCCGTCGGTCCGGCGAGGTACGGCGCGAGCGCCGCGCGCCCGCGCGCCAGGCGGGCCTTGATGGTTCCGGTCGGCGCGCCGGTCTGCTCGGCCACCTCCGCGACCGACATCCCCCCGAAGTAGTGCAGCGCGATGGCCATCCGCTGGTCGGGCGACAGCCGTCGCATGGCCGCCACCAGGTCGACCCGGTCGGGGTCGGGTGGGGGCACCGCCGCGGAGACGCCGTGCCGCAGGTACGCGCGGGCCCGGGAGCGCAGGCTGCGCCACCGGCTGATCGCGATGCGGGTGGCCACCAGGCGCACCCACGCCTCGGGATCGGAGCCCCGGTCGAACCGCCGCCAGCGCTGCCACGCGCGGACGTAGGCCTCCTGGACCGCGTCCTGCGCCTCGCCGAGGTCGCCCGTGGCCATGTACACGCAGCCGAGGACCCGCTGACGGCTTCCCAGGTAGAAGCTCTCGAACCGCTCGATGTCTCCCGGCAACGCCCACCTCCGACCTTCCTCCCCGTGCGGGGTCGTGCACCATACGCCTGGGAGGTGCGGTCCGGTTGCACCCGTCGATTGACGTAGGCTCGCCCGACATGCGCGTAACCCACTCGCTGCTGCACACCGACGACCTCGCCCGGCTTCTCGAGCGGGAGTACGCCATCGTCGCGCCCGTCACGGTGAGCCTGCTCAACCGCGGCTTCAACGACACCTACCGCGTCACCGACGCCGACGGCGGCCGCCGGGTGCTGCGGGTCTACAACCGCGACAAGTACTGGATCCGGTCGGAGTCCGACCTCCTCTTCGAGCTCGACCTCCTCGAGCACCTGGCCGCGGCCGGCCTGGCCGTCGTCCGCCCGTACCCGCGGACCACCGGCGACCGGCTCGGCCGGCTGGGCGCGCCCGAAGGCGAACGCGGCTTCGCCCTGTTCACCCACGCGCCCGGCCGGCCCTCGTACGAGGGCACGCTCACCGCCGACCAGTGGCGCGGGTTCGGCGCCGGCATCGCCCGGATGCATCGGGAGATGGACGCCTTCCGCACCGACCACGACCGCTACCACCTCGACGAGCGCGTCCTGATCCACCGGCCGCTGGCCGGCCTGGCGCCCTACGCCGGGTCGGAGCGGGCCCTGGCGGACCTCGCCGAGCTCACCAGGCTCGGCGGGCAGCTGACCGACCGGCTGCGCCGGCTCCGGACGATCCCCGGCGCCTACGGGATCGTCCACGGCGACCTGCACCGCGGCAACACCCACGTCGACGACGAGGGACGGTTCCGCACGTTCGACTTCGACCACTGCGGTTTCGGGCTGCGCGCCTACGACCTCGTCGCCCAGTACCGCGGCCCCGACTCGCCGGCCGGCGACCGCGACCGCTGGACCGCCGTCCTCGCCGGCTACCAGGAGGTCCGTCCGCTGAGCCCGGCGGAGGTGGAGGGACTGCCCGCGCTGGCCGCCTGCCGCGCCCTGTGGGACGTCGGCGACTGGCTGGGCGCCACCGACCGCACCGGCGACGCCTGGGTCACCGAGGCGGTGATCACCAAGCTGCTGGCCGACGTCCGCGCGGCGTCGGGCTGACGGCGACCGCGCGCTACCCGGGCGGCTCGTGCTCGACGTTCACCAGGCGCAACGGCACCGACGGCGGCGCCGATACGGAGTCCTCCAGCGTCCGCACCATCACGTCGACCGGTACCGGGCGGTGGAACAGGAACCCCTGGGCGAGCTGGCAGCCGAAGCCCACCAGGGCCTTGCGCTGGGCGGTGGTCTCGACGCCCTCGGCCACGACCCGCAGCCCGAGCTCACGGCCCAGGTCTATGGTCGTGCGGACGATCGCCGCGGCCTCGGCCGACGACGACATCCCGGTCACGAACGTACGGTCGATCTTGATCTCGTCGACCAGGACCTGGGTCAGGAACGTCAACGCCGAGAAGCCGGTGCCGAAGTCGTCGACGGCCAGCTGGACGCCCAGCGTGCGCAGTCCGGCGAGCACCTCGTCGACGACCGGTTGCCGGCTGATCGCCACGGTTTCGATGATCTCGAACACCAGCCCCGACGCGGGTACGCCGTGCCGGCCGAGCAGGTCCGCGACCACGGCGGGAAGCTCGCTGTCGAGCAGGCTGCGCGGCGACAGGTTCACCGAGACCGGCACGTCGACCCCGAGCCGGCGCAGCCGGGCCGAGACGCCCAGCGCGAGGTCGAGGACGTGCCGGGTGAACGGGGCCAGCAGGTCGCTCTGTTCGACGGTCCGGACGAAGTGGACCGGCGTGAGCTCGCCGCGCCGGGGATGTCTCCACCGCACCAACGCCTCGACCGACACCGTCCTGCAGTCCTCCAGCACGACCGTCGGGTGCAGCAGCAGGAACAGCTGGTCGTCGTCGGCGAGTGCCTCCCGCAGCTCGGCGAGCATCGCGAGCCGGTCGACGGTGGCCTCGCCCTGACCGGAGTCGTAGCAGGAGACGGTCGACCGCTCGCGCTTCGCGCGGTACATCGCGGTCTCGGCGCGGCGTAGCAGCTCCGCCATGTCGACGTCGCCGCGGTCGGCGGTCGCCACGCCCACCGACGCCTCGATCGAGACCTGCACCCCGGCGGCCACGGTCGGCGCGGACAGGGCGTCGGCGAGGCGACGGGCGCGGTGCAGCACGGTCGGCAGGTGGGCGGCCTCCCCGGTCAGCAGCAGGGCGAACTCGTCGCCCCCGAGCCGCGCCAGCAGCTCCCCCGGCCCGCTGTCGGCGGCCAGCCGGTACGCGGTCACCCGCAGGAGGTCGTCGCCGGCGGCATGTCCCAGGGTCGTGTTGATCTCCCTGAAGTGGTTGACGTCGAAGAACAGCAGCGCCACCGGCTCGTCGTCGTCGAGCCGGCCGAGCGACGCGTTTCCCACCCGCAGCAGGGTGCGCCGGTTGGCCAGCCCGGTCACGCCGTCGCGCTCGCTGTCGTAGGTGTTGCTTTTGGTCAGCGCCCGCAGTTCGGCCTGGGTGGCCGCGTTGTGCATGGACGCGGCGAACGCGTCACCGAACGCGCCGAGCATCAGCAGCTCGCGGGCCTTCAGGGGCCGGTGACCGAACAGGCGCACCTCGCCGACGCGGACGCCGGCGACCAGCAGCTGCCGCGTCGCGACCGGTGGGCCGTCGGCCGGGTGCCCGGGGTCCGACCCGGTCACCGACCCGTCGTCGTCCAACCGGAACGTGCGTGGCTCCGCGTCGAGCCCGTCGATGACGATCTCCGCCCGGTGCGCCAGGAACAGCTTGCGCAGCCCGGTCAGGCCGGCCACGACCGGCGAACGCTCGTCGCCGTGGTTGAGGTTCTGCGTCGCCGCAGCGAACGTCCGCCAGGCGCTCCGCTCGTTGTCCGACCGCAGCCGGTACGCATACGTCTGGTGCAGGAGCCAGATGATCGGCGGCACGGCGAGCAGCGACCAGGGGGTGCTCGACACGGCGGTCAGCCCGACGAGGCCGACGGCGGTGTTGCCCAGTCCCATCGGGACCTTCCGCCACAACGCCGGCCGGAGCGTCGCCGCCCAGGGCTGCGTCGGCGGCGTCATCGCGTTGCGCGCCGACACCAGGAGCACCGACACGAGGCAGAACGTCATCGCACCGGCGCCCACCGCGGCGGCACCGGCCGGGGTGAGCGTGCCGACCACCGGTCCCGCCGAGACCGCGACGACCGTCGCGCCGGCCACGGACGACAACGCCAGGGCGCCCGCGCTGGACAGCACCCGCGAGAAGCTCGGCAGCCGGCCCAGCCACAGGTTGGTCAGCTGGGCGCAGAACACCCCGACCAGCGTGGTGACCGGGAGCAGGTTCGGCGGAACGAGGTAGCAGGCGGCGACGAAGGAGATCTCGCCGAACCCGTAGGACACGGAGCCGCGTTCGGTCTTGATCCTGATGAACAGCAGCGGGTCGAACGCGGCCAGTACCACCGCGATGGACAGCCCGAGCAGCACCGGTACCGCGGTCGCCGGTCCTGCCCCGCCCGACCCGGTGACCGCACAGTGGACGACGCCCGCGACCGCCAGCGCGACGGCGGACCACCACAGGACGGCGACGAAGATGGCGAGCCGCCCGGCGGTGTTCGCGACGACCGGCTCCGCGCCGGCGGCAGGCTCCTGCCTCGCTTCCACCCTCACCGCCCCCGGTCCATGATGGCGATCAACGCCCGCTCCCAGTGGGTGAGACTAGAACACCGGTCGATCGAACGACATAGACGTGTCCATACTGCGTCGATCCCGTGATCCCCATCGATGTCAAGCTATGTATGTGGAACCCCTCACCGGGCGGCAACGCCGAGCAGCTCCTCGACCAGCCCGTCCATGTCCGGCTGGCGGTCCTCCGGCCGGAAGCTGAGCGCCCGCCGCAGGACCGCGCAGAGCCCCGCCGGGACGCCGGGCGGGTCCGGCACCGGTTCCCGCACCCGCTCGAACACCTCGATCAGGGTCAGGTCACCCTCGTCCGGCCAGTGGGGCGGACGGCCCGCCAGTGCCCCGTACAGCGTCGCGGCCAGCGAGTAGAGGTCGCCGGACGGGGTCCACCCGGCGCCCACGGCCTCGGGCGACCGGTACGCCAGCAGCGCCCGCAGCGACCCGGGACTGATGACCTGGCCGGGCTCCTCCGCGGTGACCATCGTGTGCACGCCGAACACGTCGAGCACCCACGACCCGTCGGCACGCAGCAGCACGGCGTCCGGCGTGACGTGGCGGTGCACGGTGCCGGCGCGGTGCGCGGCCGCCAGCACCCGCCCGATCCGCACGCCCCGCGCGAGGACCTCCGCCGCGGGCAGCGGACCGGCCGCGGCCAGGAGCGCCGCCAGCGACGGCAGCGCCTCCGTCACCAGGTAGGGGTGGCGTTCGTCGGGCAGCAACCCGCTGGCGTACAGCCCGACGGTGTGCCCGGCCGCCGCCCGGTCCGCGGCGGCCGCGACCTCCACGTCGAACCCGTGCGCGCGCCGCGGGGTCGTCACCGGGTGGTCCCCGACCGTCACCGTCACGGGTCGGCGCGGTCCGGACCGCTCGTGCGCCCGGTAGGCGCGGCAGTGGGTGCCGCGCACGGGCGGGTGTCCGACCTCGTACGCCGGGAGGGCCTGTGCCACGGCCGCGTGGCGCCCGGTCTCGTAGTCCTGCCAGGTGGCGCGGTGGCACCGGCGCAGATCCTCGACGAGCTCGGCCATGGTGGCCTGCCGCAGCTCCGGTTCCGTGCTCATTGCTTGTCGCAGCACCGCCGTCAGCGACGGTGGCACCCCGGGCACGTCGGGCAGCGGCTCGTCGAACATCCGCAGCTGCTCGAGGAGGTCGGGGTGGCGGTCGGCCGGCCACCGCGGCGGCCGACCGGACACGGCCCCGTACAGGGTGGCGGCCAGCGAGTAGACGTCGGTGGCCGGCGTCGACCGGCGCATGTGGACGACCTCGGGCGCCAGGTACTCCAGCGGCAGGTACCCCTCGACCGCGACCGGCTCCCCGGGTTCGGTCATCGCCGTGACCCCGAAGACGTCGAGCTTCGCCTGACCGGCGCGGAGCAGCACGACCCGCGGCGTCACCGCGCCGTGCACGGTCCCGCCGCGGTGCAGCGCGTCCAGCGCCAGCCCGACCTGGGTGCCGTAGTCGGCCGCCCGCGCCGGGAGCACCGGCCCGTGCCTGTCGACCCGGTCGGCCAGCGTGGACGGGACGTAGCCCGTCACGAGGTACGGATGGCCGGTCGGCAGCAGGCCGCTGTCGACCAGGCGGACGGTGTGTCCCGCCGTGGCCCGGGCGGCGGCAGCGGCGACCTCGTCGGTGAACCGGCGCCGGTCAGCGGGCCGCCGGACGGGCAGGTCCGCGACCCGCACGAGGACGGGCCGGCGCGTACCGCCGCGTTCGTGGCCCTCGTACACCCGGCTGCTGGCCGCCCGTTGCCACACATCGCCGAGCTCGTACCCGGCGAGGCCCTCGGCGACGGTCGCCCGCAGCCGGTCGTGCCGTTTCATCGTCTGGCCCGGTAGGCCTCGATGAGGAAGCCCAGGTCGCCACGCCGGTACCCGGCGACGATCTCCTCGATGGACTTCCGCGACCATCGGGTGAGCTCGGTCGGGTCGGCGCCGGCGTCGAGCAGCGCGCGGATCGCCTCGACCGGTGTGTCGACGTCGAGCACGGACAGCAACGGTGTCAGGCCCTCGTCGTCCACGATCTCGACGCCCGCCCCGGCGGCCACCAGCCGGGGGACGAAGTCGGCGGCGTCACGGGTGCGGACGAGGTGCAGAGCGGCGACCCCGCGCCCGTCGACCGAGGTTGCGTCGGCGCCGGCGTCGAGCAGCGCGTGGACGACCGCCGCCGGAGCACCGTCGGACAGGGCCGTGAGCAGTGGTGTGCGGTCGAGCGAGTCCTCGCTGTCCACGTCGATGCCGGCGCCGACCAGCCGCGGCACGAGCGTGGCGCGGCCGAGCCGGCCGACGTGGTGCAGCAGGGTCCGCAGGTCCTGGCCCCGGACGCCGACCGGGTCCACGCCCGCGTCCAGCAACCGCTCCACCTCGTCGACGTCGCCGTGTTCCGCGGCGGCGGCCAGGTGGGCCTTCAGCCTCACCATCGCCTCGGGCAGCTGTCCGTTGTACGCACGCCAGGCGCGGGCGACGGCGAAGCAGCCGGCGACGGCACCCCCGAGCGCTTCGAGGGCACGGTGCCGTCGGAGGTCCTCGGCTCCGTGCGACGGGGTGGCCAGACCGCCGGGCTCCCACCTGACCTGGTGCCACTCACCGGTGCACCGCACCGCGACCGGCGCACCCGCGTCGGGGCCGGGCAGCGGGGCGTAGGCGGCACCGCGCTCCTCGGCCGGCTCGTCCGGGAACAACGCCGCGCGCACCGACGGATGCAGTGCCGCCGGACGCGTATGACCGAACCGCAGCAGCTCCACGTCCGCGGAGCGCCTCCACCAGCCGAGCGGCACGAGAAAGCAGGAGCCGGGTGCCGGTTCGTAGAACCGTGCCCGCACCGGACCGACCCCGACGCTCAGCTCCAGGACGTCGCGCCCCCACCCCGGCTCGGTCGGGCACAGCAGCGCCCGGTACGGCTCGCCCTGCCGGTCGAGTTCGGCCCGCAGCAGCGGCAGGAGGGTCGCGAGGGCGGCGGCGCGTTGGAGCGTCAGCACCGGATGTCCGGCCACGGTGCGCAGGCGCTCCGGGACGGTGAAGTCGGCGTCGACGCCGGCGACCAGCCACGCGTCGAGGTCGTCACCGCGGTCCTGTGCCACCGTGACCCATTCGGCGAGCGCGACCGGGTCGGCCTTCTCCGGTGGCTCGCGTGGCACCTCGTCCGGTGACAGCGGCCGCCCGTCGCGGTGGAAGAACGGCGTCCGGTCGCCACCGAGGTGCCGCAGCAGGCCGGACGTCTCACGGGCGTCCCACCGGAAGCGGGTGTGGTCCCAGCGCTCCCGGAGGGAGATCTCGAGCCGGTGGTCGTACGTCACCGGGGCCACGTCGAGCAGCAGCCGCTGCGGCCGGTCCGTCCACTCCGGTGTGCGCACCCGCAGCGCCACGGTGGAACCCTCGCCGCGGTAGACCGCCAGCGGCACCGCCAGACGCGGTTCGAGCGGCGCCCATCCGCCCGATCCGCGCCGCGGCAGGTGCCACCGCACCAGATCGGGCAGCAGGTGCCGCACGTCGGCCTGTACCGCCGCGGCCACCTCGATGCCGTGCCGCCGGGCGATCGCGGGGAGGTCGACGGCGACGTCCATTCCGGCCGCGGCGCAGGCGCCACGCCAGTCACCCACTGCCCGCCGCGCGGCCACCGCCGCCACCATCGCGGCCGGGACGGCGTACAGCGGCCCCGTCTGCTCCTCGTCCCGGCTCACGCGCCCAGTCTGACGGGCCGGTGCCAGCCCACCCCGTCCAGTGGCAGGACACGCGCGGCCGGCATCTCATGCGCGGCACCGCGACGGCGGCCGCACCGGGCACCGCCCGCGCGATCCGCGGGGCGTGGTAGCGCACGCGTTGCCGTACCGGCCCGGATCCGAGCATCCGTCCCCGTTCGACGGGCAGGTCGGCATCGACCAGCCGCCGCACCGGCACCGACCGGCGCGGCGCCGGGAGGATGTCGGCGTAGATCAATCCATGATCCTCGGCCGCGCAGCTCCCCGCAACCGGACCGCCCGCAGCCCTCAGGGCACGCTGTCGCGCACGTCCGTCCCCCGCTCGGCGAACGCCTTGAAGTCCTCCATGTGCCGCCGCGACTGCTTGCGGAAGGAGCCGGGCATCAGCAGTCCGACCATCCGCATCAGCACGCCACTGAACCGGTACTCGTTCTCGCTCGCCCACAGCGTCGTGCCCGGGCCGCTCTCGGTGAACCGTTCACGCGCGGCACTCCACATGCCCGGCGCGACGATCTCGCGCTCGTAGTGGACGACGGTCTCCGCCGGGATCCGGCTCAGGTCCTCCGGTTCGCGGCGAGTGATGGTCTCGGTGGCCTCGACCTTCTGCGTGCCCATCTGGAGGACGACCCGCGACCGGGTGCCGACCTGCCCGTGCGTTCCGTTCAGCGGCTCGTGGAGCACGAGGCCCCGCAGCCACTTCGGCAGGTGCCGCGGGTCGGCGAGCAGCTGGACCACCGTCTCGCGCGGCAGGGCGATCTCGATCGAGACGGTGTACTTCATGCTGGCGCGCTCCGGTTCTCGGGTGGACAGCGCACACTAACAGTGTCGGCTTATATTAGTCCAATCTAATGGAGTGTGTCCGTTCAGTACGTGCGGGTGGGCAGCGCCTGCCGGGCCTGCTCCCGGTCGAACGTCGTCTCCTCGACGGCGACCCGCGGCGGCACCTTCTCACCGCGGTGCACCTTGCGGGCGAGGTCCATCAGCTGCGGGCCCAGGTTCGGGCTGCACTCCACGATGTAGTTGATGCGTCCGGCGGCGAGCTCGGTCATGGCGTCACGAACGCCGTCGATGGACACGACGGCGATGTCGGTGCCCGGTGCCCGGCCGGCGGCGACCATGGCCTGGACCGCGCCGACGGCCATGTCGTCGTTGTGGGCGAAGACCACGTCGATGTCGGGGTTGGTGGCCAGGATCGACCGCATCGCCTCCTGTCCACCGCTGCGGCTGAAGTCGCCGGTCCGTCTCTCGGCGATCCGCAGCCGCGAGCTGGCGAGGATGGCGTCGTTGAAGCCGGTGCTGCGGTCGATCGTCACGCTGGAGCCGCGCGTGCCCTGGAGTTCGGCGATCGCCACGCTGCCCGTCGTGAACGTGCGCGCGACCCACTCGCCGGCCCTGCGGCCCTCCGCGACGAGGTCCGACGCGAGCAGCGACCGGTAGAGCGAGGTGTCGCGGGTGTCGATCGGCCGGTCGAGGACGATGACGGGGATGCCCGCGGCCTTCGCCTCGCCCAGCACCGCGTCCCACCCGCTCGCGACCACCGGTGGGAGCGCGATGACGTCGACCCCGCGCGCGATGAACGACCGCACGGCCTCGATCTGGCTCTGGAGCTTCAGGTCCGCGTCGGCGTAGACGAGCTCGACGTTGGCCGCGGTGGCGGCCTCCTGGACGGAGCGGGTGTTCGCCCCGCGCCACGCGCCCACCGAGCTCGCCTGCGCGAAGCCGAGCGTGAACCGCGCGGCCGCCGCGGAGGTCGAGGTCGCGGTCGAGGGGCCGCCGCCGGGTTCGTCGTCGCCGAGGTTGAGGACCACGACGAGCAGCACGTTGGCGACGGCCAGCACCGCCGCGACCGCCAGAGCCGGGCGCCACCACCGGGTCCGGGCCGCCGCGACGGGCGCGGGCTGTGGCGCGGGCTGTGGCGCCGCCTGTGGCGCGGGCTGTGGCGCCGCCTGTGGTCGCGGTTGTTCCTCCGGGACCGCATGCAGGCTGCCCTCCGCGACGACGAGCTCGGGCTGCTCGGTGACGAACGCCGTCAACCCGAGCGTGGCGTGCAGCCTCGTCGCGACCAGCGGCAGCCGGCTGGCGCCGCCGACCAGGAACACCCCCGCGACGTCGGCCGGTCGCAGCCCGGCCTGCCGGATCACCGCGGCGGTGGCCTCGACGGTCCGGTCGACGACCGGTCGGGCCACCTCGTCGAGGTGCTCGCGACCGATCGGCGCGTCGACGTCGAGCAACGGCAGGTGGACCAGCGTCGCGGCGAGGCGCGACAACGTCTCCTTCGCGGTGCGCACGTCGTTCCACACCTGGGCCGAGGCCCGCCGGTCGGCCGGGGTCGCCGGGGCGGTGAGGCGGTGCCACACGTCCGGGTCGCGGGGCCGGTACACCGCGCCGAGCGACTCGACGAGGGCCGCGTCGACGTCCAGGCCGCCGGCGTCGTCGAGGCCGCGGCTGGCGAGCACGTCGAAGCCGTCGGCGGTGCGGCGCAGCACGGTCGCGTCGAAGGTGCCGGCGCCGAGGTCGTACACGACCGCGTGACCGCCCACGGGCACCCGCACGCCCGCCATCCGCACCAGGTACGCCGCGGCCGCCACCGGCTCGGGCACCAGCCGCACCCCGGCCATGCCGACCGCCGTGGCCGCCGCCGCCAGCAGGTCACGCCGTCGCGGTCCCCACGACGCGGGATGGGTGAGGACCACAGTGGACGGTCGCGCCGGCGCGACCCGGTCGACCTCCGCCACGACGCGACCCAGCACCGCGGCGAACAGATCGGTGACGGCGACCTCGGCCGCGCCGAGCAGCACCGTGCCCTCGTCGACGCGGCGCTTCGGATGCGGCTCGAAGCTCCCCGGATCGACGCGGGCGGCGTGCACGGCGTCGCGGCCCACGAGCAGCCCACCGGCCGGATCGGCGAACACCGCCGAGGGGAGCAGCGGCGACCCGTCGAACAGCAGCGGCCGCACATGCCCGTCCGGCCACCTCAGCACCGCGACGGTGTTCGAGGTCCCGAAGTCCACCCCGAGCCGGTAGCCGTCCATCGTCACGCGTCGACCCTACGGTCGCCGCCGGGCGACAGAGCCGTCGGCAGACCGATTCCGCCCGACACTTGACGCTGATCGATACGTTTGGAGCCAGCGACGATCGGGGGGTGTCCGTGGCGTTCAGAGCGGGGATCGACCGGCTCCGGCACCGGCTCGGCACGGTGCCCGGCCTACTGACGGCGATGGCCGTCGCGCTGGTGGTCGTCGGTCTGGTGTTCGGCCTCGTCGGGTGGCTCGCCGTGCAACGGCGCACCGCCCTGGTCCGCGACATCGGCGAGTTCAGCGGGCCGCTGAGCGTCCACGCGCAGCAGCTCTACCGGTCGCTGTCGGACGCCGACGCCACGGCCGCCGCGGCGTTCCTGACCGACGGGGTCGAGCCGCCGGAGTTGCGCCAGCGGTACCTGGACGACATGGCCCAGGCGACCTCGTCGCTGAGCGTGGCCCAGCGCGACGCCGACGGCCGGGGCGCCGAGTCCCTGACCGTGCTCGTCGCGCAGCTTCCCATCTACGCCGGACTGATCGAGACCGCCCGCACCTACAACCGGCAGGGCCTGCCGCTCGGCGGCGGCTACCTGCGGCAGGCGTCGGCCCTGATGCGGGAGACGCTGCTGCCGGCCGCGAAAGAGCTGCTCGCCGCGGAGACCGACCGTCTGGTGGCCGCGCAGCGCGACGCCGCCGGGTTCCCGTGGGGCATCGTGCTGCTCGGCGTCGTCATGCTCGTGGCGCTGGTCGCCGCGCAGGTGCTCATGACCCGCAGCACCAACCGGGTCGTCAACCCGGGTCTCGTCGCCGCGACCCTGGCCGCGGCGCTCGCGCTCGGCTGGGCGTCGGTCGCGCTCGTCGCGGCCGGCGACCGGGTCGAGGGGGGCCGCACCGAGGGTTCGGCGCTGGTGAAGCTGCTCGCCGAGGCGCGGGTCGCGGCGGCGGAGGCCCGGGCCGACGAGGCGCTCACGCTCATCGCCCGCGGCGACGGGGCGCGCTACGACACCGAGTTCGGGCAGGCGTTCGACCGGCTCGTCGGCACCGACGGGTCGGGCGGCCTGCTCGGGCGGGCACACGCGATGGCGGCGACCCCCTCCGACCGGGCGGTGGTCGCCGAGGCGCAGGGCCACGCCCGGCGGTGGCACGCCGTCCACCAGGAGGTCCGCGACCTCGACAGCGCCGGCCGGTACGTCGACGCGGTCCGGCTCGCCGTCGACCCGGGTGCCGATACCGCGACCGCTCTCTTCACCGCCCTCGACACGGCGATCGGCAAGGGCATCGCCGCCGCCGACCTCCGTTTCGACGAGCACGCCGACGGCGCCGCCGGCGCGCTCACCGGCGCCGAAGTCGCGGTCGTGCTGCTCACGGTGCTGCTGGTGGCCGGCGTCGCGGTCGGCATGTATCCACGGATCGGGGAGTACCGATGACGCGCCGGATCGCCACCGCGCTGACCGTCCTGACGCTGCTCGCCGCCTGCGGCAGCGCGCGGGAGACGTCCGACCCGGCCGCACCGTCCGGCAGGGTGCCCCCGCCGGTCGGCGTGGAGGACCCGGCGAAGGTGACCTTCCCCAGCGCCCAGCCGCCGAACTGTGTGCCCCGGGCCAGCTACCGCCCGCAGGGCGCCCTGCCCGCGCCGCGACAGATGCCGGCCGGCAGCACCATGGCCTCGATCGTCCAGCGGGGACGGCTGATCGTGGGCGTGGACCAGAACGCCTACCTCTTCGGCTTCCGCGACCCCGACACCGGCCAGCTCGCCGGTTTCGAGATCGAGATCGCGAAGGAGGTGGCGCGGGCACTGTTCGGCGACCCGGAGGCGGTGCAGTTCCGGGCGATCACCACGGCCGACCGCATCCCGGTCCTGGAGCGTAAGGAGGTCGACATGGTCGTCCGCACCATGACGATGACCTGCGAGCGGTGGCAGCAGATCACGTTCTCGACCGAGTACCTGACCTCGCGGCAGCGGCTCCTGGTCAACAAGGGCAGCGGGATCGACGGCTTCGAGGACCTCGGTGGGAAGAAGGTCTGCGCCACCAAGGGCAGCACCAGCATCCGGGTGATCGCGAGCGCGCCGTCGAAGCCGATTCCGGTCGGCACCGACAGCACCCTCGACTGCCTCATCCTGCTGCAGCAGGCCCAGGTCGACGCGGTGTCCACGATCGACGTGCTGCTCGCCGCGCTCGCCGCGCAGGACCCCGCCACCGAGATCACCGGTGCGGGGATCACCGACGAGCCGTCCGCGATCGGGGTGCCGAAGGCCCACGTCGACTTCGCCCGGTTCATCAACGGCGTCTTCGAGCGCATCCGTGCCGACGGTACGTGGGCCGCCATCTACACCCGCTGGCTCCATCGGCTCGGGCCGACCCCGGCGCCGCCGGCGCCGCAGTACCAGGACTGAGAACGGTCACGTGGGTCAGGTAGGTGGGGTGGCATGACCGGTCAGCCGTGCCAGCGTCCCGGATGCGCCGGGACGTACGAGCCGGACGGATACTGCGACGAGTGCGGCCACAAGGTGTCCGCCGGCGGGGTCGCCGCGGAGCCGGCCGGGGCGCCGCCCGTAGCGCCGGCCGGCGGGCCGGGCGTGGCGACCGGCCCGCCGGGCTCCCCGGCCGGTCAGCCGTGCCAGCGTTCCGGATGCGCCGGGACGTACGAGGCGGACGGATACTGCGACGAATGCGGCCACCGGGTGTCGGCCGGCGTCGCCGCCGCGGGGCCGACCGGCTCTCCGGGAACCGTGACCGGTGGCAGTGGCCGGTCCAGTGGCCGGTCCAGTGGCCGGTCCAGTGGCCCGTCCAGCGGGCGGACCAGCGGGCGCACCGGTGGCCGGACCAGCGGGCGCGTCCGGGGCTCGGTCCGCGGCCGGGCCGGGCACGGGCTCTTCGACATGCCGGTGGTGCCGGCCCGCGACCCGGCCACCGCCATCCTGGCCGACCCCCAGGTGCCGGAGCGCCGCCGCTTCTGCGGCAACCCGGACTGTGAGCGGCCGGTCGGGCGCGGCAAGGCGGGCCAACCCGGGCTGGTCGAGGGATTCTGCGCCGAATGCGGCTCGCCGTTCTCGTTCGTGCCCCGGCTGAAGCCCGGCATCCTGGTCGGCGGCCGGTACGAGACGCTGGGCTGCCTCGCGTTCGGCGGCCTCGGCTGGATCTACCTGGCCCGCGACAAGAACGTCGGCGACGAGGTCAGCGACCGCTGGGTCGTCCTCAAAGGACTGATCGACACCGGTGACGCCGACGCGATGGCCGCCGCCGTCACCGAGCGGCGCTTCCTGGTCGAGGTCGACCACCCCGGCATCGTGAAGATCCACGACTTCGTCCAGCACGCGGGCGTCGGCTACATCGTCATGGAGTACGTCGGCGGTCGCTCGCTCAAGGACCTGCGCCTCGACGTCGGCGGTCCGCTCCCGCTCGACCGCGTCCTCGCGTACGGGCTGGAGATCCTCCCCGCGTTCGGCTATCTCCACGACCGGGGGCTGCTGTACTGCGACTTCAAGCCGGACAACGCCATCCACACCGACGACCGGCTCAAGCTGGTGGACCTCGGTGCGGTGCGGCGCGAGGTCGACGACGTCAGCGCGGTCTGGGGCACGGTCGGTTACCAGGCGCCCGAGGTGGAGAGCGTCGGCCCGTCGGTCACCTCCGACCTGTACACCGTGGCCCGGACGATGGCGGTGCTGAGCCTGGACTTCCGGGGTTTCTCCAGCACGTACGTCGACCGGCTGCCCGACCCGGTCGACGCGCCCCTGCTGGCCGGGCAGGAGTCCTACCGGCGCTTCCTGATGCGCGCGACGCACGCCGACCCGGACCGCCGGTTCCAGAGCGCGGCCGAGATGGGCGAGCAGCTGCTCGGCGTGCTGCGTCAGGTGCTCGCCGCCGGGGGACGGGCGCTCCCGCCGGCCGACTCCGCCCAGTTCACCGCGGAGCGGGGCACGTTCGGGGCCGGGATCGGACCGGTGGGGCCGGCCGCGGACGGCCCGTTCGACGGTGCGGTGATGGCCGCCGCGCTGCCGGTGCCGCGGGCCGACATGACCGACCCCGGTTCTTCGCTGCTGCTCGCCGCGCAGAGCGGTGACCTGAAGACGCTCACCAGGCTCGCCGCGTCCGCGCCGGCCGGCAGCACCGAGGTGCTGTTCGCCGTCGTCCGGGCCCGTATCGCGCAGGGTGACCGCGCCGGCGCGACCGCCGACCTCGACCGGCTAGGCGCGGCCGATCCGCTCGACTGGCGGGTCGGCTGGTACCGCGGCCTGGCCGCGCTCGCCGCCGGGCGGCCGGCCGACGCCGTGGGCGCGTTCGACGCCGTGTACGGCGTGCTTCCCGGGGAGCTGGCCCCACAGCTGGCGGTCGCGGCGGCCGCCGAGTGGGCCGGTGACACCGCGCGGGCACTGCGCCTGTACGAGAGGGTGTGGCGCACCGACCGGACGTTCGTCAGCGCCGCGTTCGGCCAGGCACGCATCCTGCTCGCCGGTGGAGACGCGACCGGCGCGATCGGCGTGCTCGACGACGTCCCGGCCAGTTCCAGCCACCACCTCACCGCCCAGATCGCCGCCGCCCGGGCGCGGGTCCGCAACGCCGCCCCCGCCTCGGCGACCGACCTGGTCGACGCCGCTGACCGGATCGAACGGCTCCAGCTGGACCTGGAGCGTCGGTCCGACCTGGCGGTGGAGCTGTTCGAGGCGGCCCTCGACTGGCTGCGCGGCGGCCGGTCCGGCGGCACGGCGACGCTGCTCGGGCACCCGTTCACCGACCGGGACCTGCGGTTCGGCCTGGAGCGCGCCTACCGGTCCCTCGCCACGCTCGCGCCGGACCGCGACGCGCGGATCGCGCTCGTCTACCGGGCCAACCGGGTGCGTCCCCGGACGTGGCTGTGAGCTGCCCGTCCTGCGCCGCGCCGGCCGAGCCGACCGACCGGTACTGCGAGGCGTGCGGTGCGCGGCTCGGCACAGCGGGCCGGCTCACATCAGCGCTGCCGGCCGCGCCGTGCACCGGCTGCGGCAGCGCGGAGACGGCCGCCGACGGGTTCTGCGACGGCTGCGGCCGACGCCGCCCCGCCGGTCGGGAACGCACCGAACTCGAGCTGCCCGGGGTCGCCGCGGCGACCGACCGTGGCCACCGGCGGCGGCGCAACGAGGACGCGGTCGCGATCGGGCGCACCGGCGGCGCGACGGTGGCGGTGGTCTGCGACGGGATCTCCACCTCCACCGACGCGGACACCGCCGCGACGGTCGCGGTCGGCGCGGCCGTCGACGCGGTGCTCGTCGCGCTCGACCGCGGGGCCGACCCGGCCGAGGCGACCCGGTCCGGGTTCGCCGCCGCCCGTGCCGCGGTCGCCGGCCTGGCCACCGACGAGAACCGGGCGAACCCGCCGAGCTGCACGTACGTGTCCGGCGTCGTGACGGCGGGCACGGTGACGGTCGGCTGGGCGGGCGACAGCCGCGCCTACTGGCTGCCGCGGGCGGGACCGGCACGCCCGCTCACCGAGGACGACTCGCTCGGCGCGCAGCTCGCCGCGGCCGGGGTACCGGTCGCGGCGGACGCCGGTCCGGACGCCGCCGCGCTGACCCGCTGGGTCGGTGCCGACGCCGGCCCGGTCGCCGCCCGGGTGGCCACAGTGGACGATGCGACCCCGGGCCGTCTCGTGCTCTGCTCCGACGGGCTGTCCCGGTACCTCGCCGACGCCGACCGGCTCGCGGCGCTGGCGGGCGGTCAGCCCGCCGAACCGCCCACCGACCAGCCCGCCGGGCTCGTGCGGCGGCTCGTCCGGTTCGCACTCGACTCCGGTGGCGGCGACAACATCGCCGTCGCCGTGCTGCCCTTCCCGATCCCCGAAGGAGGTCCGTACCGATGACAGGTGACGCCCAGGTGGTCCAGGTGGAGGTCTTCCACAACGAGTACCTGCCGGAAGGCGGCACCGTCGTCGACGCGGTCGTCACGGTGACGATGGGCGAGGGCGCCGCCCGGGCGGCCGCCGGCACGCGTGCCTCGGCCGCCGAGATCATCATGATCGACTGCTCCGGGTCGATGGAGGGGAACAACATCCGCGCCGCCCGGAACGCCGCCGGCGTCGCGATCGACACGATCCGCGACGGGGTCCAGTTCGCCATCATCGGCGGGAGCCACCACGCCTGGCCCGTGTACCCGGGCAACGGGGACGCTCCGCTCGCCGTGGCGTCGGAGCGGACCCGCCAGGAGGCCAAGGCGGCCGTCCGCGGTCTACGCACCAGCGGTGGCACCTCGTTCAGTACCTGGCTCGACCTGACCCTGTCCCGTTTCGCGGCCAGTACCGCGGAGCTGAAACACGCGATCCTGCTCACCGACGGCGAGAACACGGAAGCGGCCCAGGAGTTCCAGTCGGCACTGGACCGCTGCGTCGGCCGGTTCTCCTGCGACAGCCGCGGCGTCGGGCGCGGCTGGCTCGCCCGCGACCTGCTGCTCATCGCCGAGCAACTGCACGGGTCCGCCGACGGGATCAAGGACCCGTCCGACCTCGCCGACGACTTCCGGCAGATGATGCAGGCGGCGATGGGCAAGTCGATGGCCGACGTGGCACTACGGCTGTGGACCCCGGCAGGTTCGCGGGTCCGGTTCGTCAAGCAGGTCTTCCCGGACATCGTCGACCTCACCGACCGACGCACCGACGTCAGCGCCCGGGTCGGCGAGTACCCGGTCGGGGCCTGGGGCGCGGAGACCCGCGACTACCACGTCTCGGTCGAGGTCACGCCCGAGCCGGTCGGACAGGAGATCCTGGCCGCCCGGGTCAGCCTCGTACACCGCGACGACGTGCTCGCCCAGGGGCGGCTGCGCGTGGTGTGGACCGACGACCTCGCGTACTCGACCCGCGTCATCCCCCAGGTGGCCCAGGTCGACGGGCAGGCCGAGCTGGCGGCGGTGATCCAGGAAGGGCTCGCCGCCCGGACGGCCGGCGACCTGGAGAAGGCGACCGCGCAGCTCGGCAGGGCGGTCAGGCTCGCACACGAGTCCGGCAACGTCGACAAGGCGAATCTGCTCGCCCGCGTGGTCGACGTGATCGACGCGCCCAGCGGCACGGTCCGGCTCCGCAGGCGCACCGAGCACGCCGACGTCGACGTCGACGCCGAGATCGCCTCCGTCGAGTCCCGCAAGACCAGCCAGGTCCGGCGGAGCTGACGGGAGCCGCCGGGCCGCGAAACCGCATCGGCGACGGCCGACCAGCTCCGTCCGTGTGACATATCTCGATGTCTCAATGTATGGTGGGAGCGCTCCCAGTCTGAGTCCCCCCAACCCGCCCGAGGAGCTCACACATGTCGCGACGGCGTCGTCGTCCGGTCATCACGCTGGCCGCCCTGCTCGTACTGACCCTGTCCGTGCTGCTGTCGCCCGCGGCGTCCGGTGCCGACCCCGCCCATACCCGGGCGGCACCCCTCACCGAGCTGACCGTGGAGTCCGAACAGGTCGCCTTCGGTCTTCAGCGTCCCATCGCGATGACCGGCCTGCCCGACGGCCGGATGCTCATCGCCGAGAAGAACGGCACCGTCCGCGCCTACCACCCCGACACGGGCCTGGCCGCCGAACCGGTGCTCGACCTGACCGCCCGCATCCGGTCCGAGGACAACGAACAGGGCCTGCTCGGCATCACGCCCGCGCCGAACTTCGCGCGGACCGGGTTGCTCTACGTCGCCTACACGAGCCTGCCGGCCGGCGCGCTGACGCTGGCACGTGTGCCCATCGGCGCTCCCCAGCGGCTCCAGGTCCTGCTGACCCAGGAGCACGCCGAGTACGGCAACCACAACGGCGGACAGGTGGCGTTCGGCCGCGACGGCTACCTCTACTGGTCCACCGGCGACGGCGGCGGCGCGAACGACCCGTTCAAGTCGGGCCAGGACCTCGGCACCCTGCTCGGGAAGATCGTGCGGATCGACGTCAACCGCACCTGCGGCACGAAGCCGTACTGCGTTCCGTCCGACAACCCGTTCGTCCGCACGCCCGGCGCGCGCCCCGAGATCTGGGTCTACGGCCTGCGCAACCCGTGGAAGTTCTCCATCGACCAGGTCGACAACTCGCTGTGGATCGGCGACGTCGGCCAGGGCCTGATCGAGGAGGTCAACCACATCCGTCCGGGGCAGCGCGGGGCGAACCTCGGCTGGTCCTGCAAGGAGGGCACCCCGGTCTTCGACCAGACGCAGTGCCGTGCGGGTGCGCGCTACACCGACCCCGTCTTCGAGTACGAACACTTCATGACGGAGAGCTGCTCGGTGATCGGCGGCGTGGTCTACCGGGGCTCCCGCACGCCCGAGGCACGCGGCACCTACATCGCCAGCGACTACTGCAACCCCCGCGTGTTCGCCGTCCGCGCGAAGGCCAGGGGCGGCTACGAGAACGCCGTCATCGGCAACTTCCCCACCCAGCCGACCGCGATCGCCGCCGACGTGAACGGCGAACTGTACGTGGCCAGCGATCTGCCTGGCTTCATAAGCCGGGTGCGCATCGAGGTGGTCCAGCCGGCCACCGCGAACCGCTGAGTCCGACACCGGCACATCCCGGGGACGGCCGCACCGCGCGGCCGTCCCCGGCTCATGAGGGACGCGGCCGAGCACGACCGCAGTGCGCGGCCCTGGCGGACACGCTGCCCAGGAGCGCCCCGGCTCCGCCGCCTCCATCGTCGCCGGGCCGCCCCGTCACGCACAGGCCGTTGGACCCTGGCGCCCGGCGCGCGGGCATCAGCCGCGCCTGGCCTGCTGGCACGGGACGCAGAACCGGGCGTGCGGCAGGATCTCCAGCCGCTCGACGGGAATGTCGACGCCGCACCGCTCGCAGCGGCCGTAGGAGCCGTCGCTGATCCGCTTGAGCGCCTGGGTGGTGTCGGCGAGGGCCTGGCGGGTCGACTCGACGAGCGCGGCGACCGTCTGCGGGTCCATTCCGTCGGCGGCGGTGCCGTGCGTGGTGAGCCTGGCCAGCTCGTCGGTGTGCCGCTCGGCCTGGTCCTGCAACGTCTGCCGCAGGGTGAGCAGGCGACCGTCGGTGCCGGTGGTCATGTCGTGCTCCGATCTCTCGAGGGTGCGCGGATCCCCCGGCCGTCGTCGCGGCCGGGGACGAACGGGGGTGAAGGGTCGGTTCAGGCCGTCGTCATCGCGGTTCTGCGCAACGCCGCCAGTGCGGCGAGGCCGGCTCCGCGGACAGCCGTCACGAGCGGCGTGGCGGGGGTCCGCACGGCCAGGCCCAGGGTGGCCGACAGCCGCGCGGGCACATGCGGACGCGTCGCGCCGCCGCCCACCAGGACGACGCCCCGGCCGAGGGCGGTCGCCGCCGGCCCGGCGCAGCCGGGATCCCGGCGCAGGTCGGTGAACAGGTCGGCGACGGCGTTCAGCACCGGGCCGGACGCGGTCGGGTCGATCAGATCGGCCAGGCCGACCTCCGCACGCCGGGCGCCGACCACGCGGCCACCGGCGAGGACGGCCACCTCGACGAGGTCCGCGCCGATGTCGGCCACCAGCTGCGGTCCCGGCGCGGCCCCGGCGCCGATGCCCGCCGCCCGGACGCCGTCGACGAACAGCAGCCGCGACGGGGCGAGCGCCGCGGTGAGCAGTTCGCGCACGGCCGCTTCGTCGTCCGGCGTCGCGGACACGGGACGGCACACGACGACCACCGGTCCGGCCGGCAGCGGCCGGTGGTGGCGGGCGAGAAGGCGGGTCAGGGCCACCCGGAGCCCGGCGTGATCGGCGATGCGTCCCCGCCGGACGAGCCGCGCCGGAGCGGTCAGGCTGTCACCGATCGCCGGCACGTGCAGCAGCGGCCGACCGGACGCCCACACCTTGATGCGGGCACTGCCGAGATCGACGCCGACGGCCGCCGGTTCGGCGGCGGGGTCGCTCGGCGGCTGTCCGGAGAAGTGTGACGTCGTATCCGACCGGTCGTCGACGGCGTGCATGGCGAGATCCTTTGCGGTAGAAGGGAATTCGGTGCCGGCGACGGCAGAACGCCGGCGCACGGAGGATGTC
Organism: Virgisporangium ochraceum; assembly: GCF_016863655.1. Lineage (GTDB taxonomy): Bacteria > Actinomycetota > Actinomycetes > Mycobacteriales > Micromonosporaceae > Virgisporangium > Virgisporangium ochraceum. The sequence goes on along the minus strand of NZ_BOPH01000102.1, from coordinate 84,120 downwards.
CGGGCATCGCGGACCGGGCGCGATCACGCGTGCGCGGTGTCCTTTGTCCGAGAGAAGTTCAACCATCCGACAAACCCGGACCGCGCGCATCGGCTCCGTTCGGCAATGTCGCACGGGTGCTCTTTGCCGGGCGTAGGCAACGCGTCCCACCCACGGTGCTGCGACCACCCGGACGGTTCGATCGATCGCCGTCGGCGGCCACCGCTCGATTTGCCGGTGACCGGCAATGCCGGATCGGCGAAGGGTGCGGGCCGCCCACCTGTCCGGCCGGATGTCCGCGACGCCAAGCTGGAGCCGTCGTCCACAGTGGAGGTGGTGTCATGCACCGCAACGAGAGGTACCCGCCGCGCGTCCGTCGCTGCGGCGCGGTGCTGTTCGCCGTGGCCGTCTCCCTCATCGTCGCCGGCATGGGACTGGGCCACGGGCCGGTCCTCGCGGTCGGGCTCGTCCTCGCTCCGTTCGGCCTGCACCTGGTCACCGGTGGACCGGAGCCGCGGCGGCGGACGGTCCGGATCCTCCCCAACCACGCGGCACCATCCACAATGGACGGACACCGGGAATGGGTGCTGCCACCGATGCCGCCGCGTCCCGCCACGGACACACTGGAAGCGGGCACCGGAACCGGGTGCCGTACCCGGGTCTCCGCGCCGGTTCCGGGCCGGGCGGCGGGCCGTCCACGAGCCAACCCGCCGGCTTCGCCGGACCGCCCGCCGACCCGTCCCGGACCGGTGGGCCGGGGCGGGCGGCGGAACCCGTCATCGCGGTCGGGAGGTTCCGGTGCCCCACCTGTCCGGCTGAGGTAGGAGGTCGATGCGGCGCGTACACATCCACCGGTGGGGGGTCGGCGCCGGGTTCCGGCGACGACGACAAGGGCGCCGGTCAGCCCCGCCGCGTCCGGGCGGCGCGGCCGGGTCGCGCGTCCGCGGTGTCCGACGGCCCGGAGCCGTCCGGGACGCCGTTCGGGACGCCGTCGATCGTCAGGCGGTCGGCGAGCCGGGTGAGCAGCGCGGCGAGCGTCGTGACGTCCTCCACCGGCCAGTCCCGGAGGGCGTCGGCGAAGACCGCCGCCCCGGACCCGTTCAGCTCGTCGTTCCACCGACGACCCTCGTCGGTGACCGCCACCAGGACCACCCTGCCGTCGGACGGATCGGTGGCCCGCTCCAGCAGGCCACGCTCCTCGAGCCGCCGCAGCTGCGGTGAGATCGTCGACTTGTCGACGCCCTGCATCCGGGCGGCCTCGGAGACCCGCATGGTCCCGGCCGCGGCGATCGATCCGAGCAGCCACGCGTCGTTGACGGACAGCTCCCCCACGGTGCCGAGAAGCCGGCGCCGGACGTCGGCACGGCTGGTCCACCACGTCAGACGCGCGGCGGCCTGCCGCACCTGCGCCGCGGCGGCGGACACCCGGCTGGAACGTTTCGCGACCATCCCCGCACCCTACCAGATAGTTGGTTGCATCAAACAAACTTTCTCGGTATAGTTTGGTTGACCAAACAAAAAGGAGGCACCATGACAACCACCACCGTCGGACACGCGACCAGCCACGTCCGCACCCTGACGCAGGTCACCGACTACGCTGAGGCCGAGCGGCTCGTCGACCGGCTCTCCGACGCGGGCTTCCCGGTCGAACGGGTCCGGATCGTCGGCATCGACGTCTACAGCGTCGAACAGGTCACCGGTCGCCTCACCAACGTCCGGGCCGCGCTGACCGGAGCGGTGGCCGGCGCCCTGCTCGGTGTCGCCGCCGGACTCCTGTTCGCCCTGTTCACCACCGGCGTGGGATGGCTCGCACTGGTCGCGGGTGGCGCCCTCGTCGGCGCGACGTGGGGAGGCGCGCTGGGCTTCGTCACCCACTGGAGCACCGCCGGCCGCCGCGACTTCTCGAGTGTGCGCAACCTCAAGGCGATGCGCTACGCCGTGCAGGTGGAGTCGACGCACGCCGACGACGCCGTCCACATCCTCGGGCTGCCCTGATGAAGACCGTCACCGGTGTCGCCGCGTACCTGGCCCTGGCCGCGCTCATCGTCACCCTCTTCACCACGAGCGGCCTCCTGGCCGCGGTGACGGGCGCCCTCACGATCGGCCTGCTCGTCGGAAGCTACCTGCTCGAACGGTGGGCACGCCGCCGAACCGTCTACGCGACCGACCGCCGGTCGGAGCGTGGGACATGAACCTCGAACGCACGGCCCTGCTCGCCGTCGGCACCTCCTACACGTTCACCACCGCGGCCGGTCAGCCGGCCGCGGTCATCGTCCACGGGTCGGGCCGGCGCGACGTCGTCGTCTACGACCGCGAGGACCCCGACCGGATCGTCCACACGCTGGTGCTCGACGGCGGTGAGTCCCGGACCGTCGCCGAACTGCTCGGCCTACCCCTGGTCATGGACCGGATGACGGACCTGCCGGCGGCGCTCGACGGGGTCGAGGCGGTCCGCATGCCGGTGCCGGTCGGCTCACCGTTCGCCGGACGCCCGCTCGGTGACGCCCGGGCCCGCAGCCGAACCGGCGCGTCGATCGTCGCCGTCGGCGACAGGCCGGGACTCGACGGCCTCCGCGACCTGCTCGCACGAGGCTGAACCGCAACACCACACTTCGAGGGGGGCGAGCGCTTGTCCTGCTGGTCGCACACCTGATCACCGCGATGCTCGCCCCGGCGCTGGTACGCCGGCTCGGCCGGCGGGCCTTCTATCTCGTCGCCGCGGCCCCGGCCGCGGCGACGGCATGGGCGTTGGCGCACCTGTCCCCCGTGCTCGACGGTCGGGCCGTGGTCGAGGAGTACGCGTGGGTGCCGCGGCTCCGGCTCGACGTGGCGCTGCGCGTCACCACCCTGTCGTGGCTGATGGTCCTGCTGGTCGGCGGCGTCGGCGCGCTGGCGCTGGCCTACTGCGCGCGCTACTTCGACGACCGCGAGCCGGGCCTGGGCCGCTTCGCCGGAGTGTTCGTCGGGTTCGCCGGCGCGATGCTGGGACTGGTCGTCTCCGACAACCTCGTCGTGATGTACGTCTTCTGGGAACTGACCACGGTCCTGTCGTACCTGCTCATCGGCCACGACGCGGCCAGCCGGGCCAGCCGGGCCGCCGCCGGCCAGGCGCTGGTCGTCACGACGCTGGGCGGCCTGGCCATGCTGGTCGGCGTCATCATGCTCGGCCAGCACGCCGGCAGCTACCGCTGGTCCCAGGTGGCGACCAACCTGCCCGACGGCGCCTACCTGTCCGTCGCCGTGGTCCTGCTGCTCGCCGGCGCGCTGTCCAAGTCCGCCGTCTTCCCCTTCAGCTTCTGGCTTCCCGCGGCGATGGCCGCGCCGACCCCGGTCAGCGCCTACCTGCACGCGGCGGCGATGGTCAAGGCCGGTGTGTTCCTGGTCGGGCTGGTCGCGCCGGCGCTCGCCGACGTCGCCTCGTGGCGCGCGGTCCTGCTCGGCGCCGGCGTCGTGACGATGCTCTTCGGCGGCTGGACGGCGCTGCGCCAGCACGATCTCAAGCTGCTGCTCGCCTACGGCACCGTCACCGTCGTCGCGGTGACCGTCACCGCCCTGCTCGCCGCCGCCACGACGATGGTGCTCGTCCGGCTGGTCCGCGGACCGTCCACAGTGGACCACATCGTCGCGGTCGACGTGCTGGTGGCGATCGTCATCTGCGCGATCGCCACCGAAGCGGCCTGGACCCGCGACGCCACCGCGTTGCCGCTCCCCGTCGGGCTGTCGATCCTCGGCTTCATCGGCTCCGTCAGCGTCGGCCGGTTCGCACCCCGGAGCCGGCGATGAACCTCGACACGCTCGCCGACGCCGTCGCCGCCGCCTGCCTCGTCGCGGGGGCGCTGCTGAGCGTCGCCGCCGGGCTGGGCCTGCTGCGCTTCCCCGACCTGCTCTCGCGCATGCACGCGGCCACCAAACCACAGGTGCTCGGGCTGCTGCTGATCCTCACCGGAGCCGCGTTGCGGCTGCAGAACACCATCGACGTCACCACCCTGGTCCTGGTCGGGCTGTTCCAGCTCGCCACCGCACCGGTCAGCGCGCACATGGTCGGCCGGGCCGTCTACCGCGCCCGGCTCGTCCGTCGGGACACGCTCGTCGTCGACGAGCTCGCCGACCACGGTGGGCCCGACCGGCCGTAGGCGGTCCCGGGGGCATGCAACCCCGCGTGGGGGCGGCGCGGTCGTACGGCTGACACCATCGGCCACTGGAGGTCCGCTTGTCCCGATCCGACGACGAGTTCCACGCGTTCGTCGCCGAACGCCTCGATCGCTGGCGACGAAGTGCCTACCTGCTGTGCGGCGACTGGCATCTCGCCGACGACCTCGTGTCGCAGGCCCTGGTCAAACTCCACCGCGGCTGGTCGAAGGCGCGTATCGCCGACAACGTCGACGCCTACGCGCAGAAGGTGCTGACCCGGTGCTGGCTGACCGAACGCGGCCGCCGCTGGCGGCAGCTGGAACGCACGTACTCCGACCCACCGCCCCGCTCGTACCAGCCCGACGACCGGGTCGTCGACCGGCTGCCACTCGCCGCCCTGCTCCGCTCGCTCGGACCACGCCAACGCGCGGTGCTCATCCTGCGCTTCTACCTCGACCACTCCGTCGAGGAGACCGCCGAGATCCTCGGCGTGTCCCCCGGAACCATCAAGAGCCAGTCGGCCCGTGCCCTGGAGCAGCTCCGCATCGGAACACCCCGATGACCCACCCACCGGAAGGAACCCTGATGCACCAGCTGTTCGACGAGGTGATCGGCACCCCGCCACCCACGGCCATCGACTCTCGGACGCTCGTGCGCCGCGACCGCCGGATGCGCGCCACGCTGTGGAGCACGCTCGGCGCCACCGCGACGGCGGCCGGACTCGCCGCCGTCGTGCTCACCACCGGCGCCGGGCCCGCCGGCACACCACCCGTCGGCGCGCCACCGACCGGCACCTCCTCCACAGCGGACAACCGGCTCCAGCTGCGGTCGGCGACCCGCGAGGAGGCCCAGATCACCGCCGGCCGACTCGAGGCGGCCCTCGACGCGGCCGTCCGGGCGGCCGTGCCCTCGGCCCGGTGGGACCCGCAGGGCTTCGACCTCGAGGTCTTCGACGAGGCTTCCCTGCTGGGCTGGACCGGATCGGCCGCCGTCGCCAACGGCGGGGTGGCCGGCAGCGTCCACGTCCTGCTGCACGGCTACCCCACGTCCCTGAACCTCGATCCGCTGACCTGCGCGACGCTCGCGGCGGTTCCCGGCCGGAAGGCCGACGGCCACCGCGGCGAGAACCCGGCCTCGGCGACGCCCTGCGTCGACGCGAGGACGGCCTCCGGCAGGCCGGTGGTGACCTACACGGTCGACACCGCGATCGTGGAGAGGGTCGAGGTCCGGATCGGGCTCGCGGACAACCGCGTCCTGACCGTCACGAGCGGCGGCGACGAGAAGACGCCCGCCCTGACCCTCGACCAGCTCGTCCGCATCGCCCAGGAGGCGACCGACCGCATCAGGTGAGCGTCGGGACGATCCGTGCGCCGCGCGCCGGCGGCAACGGCCGGCCGGATCCTGCCTGCCGCGCTTGCACTCCGCTCCGACGGAGGCGGAAGGTGCAGGTATGACCGACATCGTGGTGGGTGCGGAACGCATCGGCGGGCCGGACGGGGTGCTGGACGACGGGCAGATCCGGGAGTTCGTCCTGCGGTCGCTGGCCGGCGCGGACCTCGACGGCCGCAGCGTCTGCGTCATCGTTCCCGACGGCACCCGCACCTGCCCGATGCCGCTGCTGCTGTCGGCGGTGCACGAGGCACTGCACGGCCGGGCGACCGCGATCACCGTCCTGGTGGCCCTGGGCACACACGCGGCGATGTCACCCACCCAGCTCGACGCCCACCTGGGCGGCCCGTATCCGGGCGTCACCGTGCTGAACCACGAGTGGTGGGACCCCGGAACCTTCGTGACCCTCGGCGACATCGACGCCGACCGGGTCGCCGACCTGTCCGAGGGCCGGTTGAAGCGGCCGGTGCGCGTGTCGCTCAACCGGGCCGTCGTCGAACACGACGTCTGTCTGGTGATCGGCCCCGTCTTCCCGCACGAGGTGGTCGGATTCTCGGGCGGCAACAAGTACTTCTTCCCGGGCGTCGCGGGCCAGGAGATCATCGACTTCTCGCACTGGCTCGGCGCGCTCATCACCAGTGCCGACATCATCGGGACCCGCGGGATCACCCCGGTCCGGGCGCTGATCGACCGGGCCGCCGCGATGATCCCCAGCCGCCGGCTGGCGCTGTGCCTGGTCGTCAGGTCGGGCGTCGGTGACCTGCACGCCGCGTCGTTCGGACCGCCGGAGGCCGCCTGGGCCGCGTGCGCCGACGTGTCCGCGCGGACCCACGTCCGGTACCTCGACGCTCCCGTCCGTCGCGTGGTGTCGCTCGTGCCGGTCAAGTACGAGGACATGTGGACCGGTGCCAAGGGCTTCTACAAGGTCGAGCCCGTCGTCGCCGACGGCGGGCAGGTCATCGTGTACGCCCCGCACATCACCCGGATCTCCGAGATGCACCCCGAGATCGAACAGATCGGTTACCACTGCCGCGACTACTTCCTCAAGCAGTGGGACCGGTTCTCGCACCACCACTGGGGGGTCCTCGCCCACTCCACGCACCTGCGCGGCGCCGGCACCTACGACCCGGTGCACGGCGAGCAGGGACGGGTGACCGTCACCCTGGCCACGGGGATCCCGGAGGCCGTGGTGCGGGCGGCCAACCTGGACTACCTCGACCCGACCCTGGTCGACCTCGACGTGCTGGCCGCCGACCCGGACACGCTGGTGGTGGCCCAGGCCGGCGAGGTCCTGTACCGCCTGAGATGAGCCGTGGCCGCCACCCGGGCGTCCCGGACGATTTCGTGTAGAACGGGTGGTGATCACGTACAGCGGGCAACGGGAAGGGATCCCCATGATCGACACGGCAGGAGTGACCGACCGGCTGGCCGGCATCGGCCGGCTCGGTGTCGCGTTCTCCGGCGGGGTCGACTCCTCGGTCCTGCTGGCACTGGCCGTCCGCGCGCTCGGTGCCGACCGGGTGGTCGCCGTCCTCGGGGTCTCCCCGAGCCTGGCCGCCGACGAACGCGCCGCCGCGCACGGGGTCGCCCGGCACATCGGTGTCCCGGTCGTGGAGGTCGTCACCCGGGAGGAGGACCGGGCCGCGTACCGGGCCAACGGGCCGGACCGGTGCTTCCACTGCAAGGACGAGCTGTTCACCCGCATCACCGACGAGGTCGTCACTACGCACCGCCTCGACGCCGTCGCCTACGGCGAGAACGCCGACGACGTACGCCGGCCGGACCGGCCGGGCTCCCGCGCCGCGGTCGCCCACCGGGTCCTGCGTCCCCTCGCCGACGCCGGGCTCGACAAGGCGGCCGTGCGCGCGATCGCGCGCGCGATCGGGCTCCCGTGCGCGGACAAGCCGGCCGCGCCCTGCCTCGCGTCGCGCATCCCGCACTTCGCGGAGGTCACACCGGAGAAGCTGCGGCAGGTCGAGCTGGCCGAGGCGGCGCTGCGCCGGCTGGGGTTCGCCGAACTGCGGGTCCGCCACCACGGCGACGTGGCCCGCATCGAGCTGCCCGCACCCGACCTGGTGCGCGCGGTCGCCGATCCCCTGCGCGGCGCGGTCCGCGACGCCGTGGTCGCCGCCGGGTTCCGGTTCGCGACCGTCGACCTGGCCGGCGTCCAGTCCGGGGCGTTCACCCTCCCGCTCGTCCCGGCCGCCCATGCCTGACGACCAGCCCGACCTCGCCGCGTTCGCCGACCTCGACCTGGGCCGCGCGGCGCGGCGCGGTTACCCCGAGGCGGTGTACTGCGAGGGCAAGACCCCCGACCAGGTCGGCTCGATCGCCGCGGCCGTCCGGGCCCGGCCCGACGTCGTCACGTTGTTCACCCGCGCCGGTCCCGGCCACGCCGAGGCGGTGCGCCGGGAGCTGCCCGACGCCCACCACGACACCGACGCGGCGCTGCTGGCCTGGCCACCCGAGCCACCCGCACCGACCGGCGGGCTGGTGGTGGTCGTGGCCGCCGGGACCTCCGACCTCCCGGTCGCCCGCGAGGCCCTGCAGACCGCCCGGTACCTGGGCCGCCCGACCGAGCTGGTCGTCGACGTCGGGGTGGCCGGCCTGCACCGGGTGCTGGGCCGGCTCGACCTGCTCCGCCGCGCCCGCGCGGTGGTGGTCGCCGCCGGCATGGACGGCGCGCTGCCCAGCGTCGTCGCCGGCCTCGTCGCCGTGCCGGTCGTGGCGCTGCCGACCTCGGTGGGCTACGGTGCCGCGTTCGGCGGACTGGCGCCGTTGCTGGCCATGTTGAACGCCTGTGCACCGGGGGTCGCCGTCGTCAACATCGACAACGGGTACGGCGCCGGGCACCTCGCCGCCCAGATCGCCGCCCACATCGCCGCACCGCCGCCGGCCGGTGAGCGGTGACCGGAGACCGGCACGCCTGGATCGACGCGTCCGCCGGGGTGGCCGGGGACATGCTGCTCGGCGCCCTCGTCGACGCCGGCGCCGACCTCGGTGCCGTCCGGCGCGCCGTGGACGCGGTCGTGCCGGGCGCCGTGCGGCTCGTCACCGAAACGGTGACCCGGGCCGGGCTGCGCGCGCTGCGCATGCGCGTCGAGCCGCTGACCACCGACGCGCCCCACCGCACCTGGACCGGCGTCCGCGACCTGCTCACCAACGCCGCGCTCGCCGACCGGGTCCGTGACCGGGCCGTCGCGGTCTTCGCCCGCCTCGCCGACGCCGAGGCGCACGTGCACGGGACCGCCGCGCGCGACGTCCACTTCCACGAGGTGGGTGCGCTCGACTCCATCGCCGACATCGTGGGTGTGTGCGCGGCGCTGGAGGACCTCGGCGTCGCGACCGTCACCGCCGGCGAGGTCGCGGTCGGCTCCGGCCGGGTGCGCACGGCGCACGGCGACCTGCCCGTCCCGGTGCCCGCCGTGGCGCGGTTGTCCGAGGGCTGGCGGGTGCGTGCCGGCGGGACGGGCGAGCTGGCCACGCCGACCGGGATGGCGACGGTCCGCGCGTTGGCCACGCGGTGCGAGGACATGCCACCCATGCGCGTGGACGTGACCGGGGTCGGCGCCGGCCGTCGCGACCCGCCCGGACGGGCGAACGTCGTCCGCGTCATCCTCGGCGCGTCCACACCGGACACCGTGCCGGACACCGACGTCGAACCGACGGTGCTTCTCGAGGCCAACGTCGACGACCTCGATCCGCGGCTGTGGCCGGAGATCCTCGCCGGCCTGCTGCGCCACGGCGCGCTCGACGCCTGGCTGGTGCCGATCGTCATGAAGAAGGGCCGTCCGGCCCACACCCTGTGCGTGCTGTGCCGTCCGGACGGGGCCGCCGCGCTGCGCGAGCGCATCTTCCGCGACACCACCACGCTCGGCGTCCGCGAGGGCGGGCCGCGCAGGTACGCCCTGGCCCGGACGTTCGTCGACGTCGAGGTGGCCGGCTCCACCGTCGCGGTCAAGGTGGGACACGCGCGCGGCGCCATCCTCCAGGTGATGCCCGAGTTCGACGACGTGGCCGCGCTCGCCCGCCGCCTCGACCGGCCCGAGCGGCAGGTGCTCCAGGACGCCGCGACGGCCGCCGCGGCCGCCGGGCTCGTGGTGGGCGCGCCGTTCCCGATCCGAGCCGCCGATGACCGGTGACGGTCCGCGCGGCGGGCTAAGGTGACCGGGTCCGCACGTCGAACGCGTCGAGGAGGGTCGTGACGGTGAACCCGGAGGTACCCGACGGTCGGATGCCCGCCGCGTTCTTCGGCCACGGCAACCCGATGAACGCCCTCGAGGTCAACCGCTACACCACCGCGTGGCGGGCGTTCGGTGCGGCGGTACCGCGTCCGCGGGCGATCCTCGTGGTCAGCGCGCACTGGTACATCAACGCCACCGCCGTCACCGCGATGCCGCGCCCGCGGACCATCCACGACTTCTACGGGTTCCCCCAGAAGCTGTTCGACGTGCAGTACCCGGCACCGGGGCTACCGGAGATGGCGGCCGAGGTGGCCGACGTCGTCCACCCCACCTGGGTGGGCGCCGACGTCGACAGCTGGGGCATCGACCACGGCACCTGGTCGGTGCTGGTGCACGCGTTCCCCGACGCGTCGATCCCGGTCGTCCAGCTCAGCATCAACGCCGACAAGCCCCTGGACCACCACCTGAACCTCGGCGCCAGGCTGGCGCCCCTGCGCGAGCGTGGCGTACTCATCGTCGCGAGCGGCAACGTCGTCCACAACCTGCGCGGCATGGACTGGAAGCTCACCGACGAAGGCTACGACTGGGCCCAGCGCTTCGACGAGGACGCCAAGGCCCGCATGCTCACCGCGCCGACGGAGTTCGCGACGCTCGACGCCCACGGCGACTTCCGGCGCGCCGTGCCGACGCCCGACCACTTCATCCCGGCCCTGTACCTCGCGGGCCTGGCCGGGGCGACGGAGGCACCCGAGGTGGACGTCCTCGTCGACGGGTACGCCTACGGGTCGCTGTCGATGACGGCCTACACGCTGGGGCTGCCGTGTCCGGACGCCGCGGGCGAGGGCGGGTCCCCGCGGCCGCCGGCCGACCTGCCACCGGACGGGTCCAACATCTGAAGCTCCACCCGTCCGTCAACCGCCCGCGCCACGCCACGGGCTCATCTACCGCGCGGTGCGTCCTGACCCACGCACGGTGCCGTCGGGAACCGACCGCTACCGGCCGGTGAGGCGCCACAGCCGCATCGTGGAGTCGTCGCTGACGGTGGCGACGAGCGCGCCGTCCGGGCTGAACGCCACCTCGCGGACGGTCGTCCCGTGGCCGGTGAGGGTGGTCACCGGTGTGCGGCGGGCGACGTCCCACAGCAGCACGGTCCCGCGACCCGTGGCCGCGGCGAGGACGGAGCCGTCCGGGTTGAACGCCACGGACCGCACCCCGTCGTCGTGGCCGACGAGGGCGGCCAGCGGTTGGCGGCTCGCCGTGTCCCACAGGCGGACCGCGTTGTCGTTGCCGCCGGTCGCGAGCACGGCGCCGTCGGGGCTGAACGCGACGTCGTCGGTGACGGCGGGGTGGCCGAGGAGCGTGGCCACGGCCCGGCCGGACGCCACGTCCCACAGCAGGACCGTGCGGTCGACGCTGCCGCTGGCGACGATCGCGCCGTCCGGGCTGAACGCGATCCCGTTCACCGCGTAGGTGTGGCCGGTCAGGGTTCCCCGGGGTTGACGGCGTGCGACGTCCCACAGCTGCACCACCTGGTTGGAGTCGGTGGCGAGGATGGCGCCGTCCGGGCTGAACGTCACCGTCGTCGACGTGGGGCCGGCGCCCGTCAGAGCGGCCAGCTGCCGGCGGGACGCCACGTCCCACAGTCTCAGTGTCCCGTCGTTGCCGGTGGACGCCAGCAGCGTGCCGTCGGGGCTGAACTCGACGTCCCTGACCATCTCGGTGTGGCCGGGAAGGGCCGCGACGGTCCGCTGGCCGGCCACGTCCCACAGGAGCACCGAGCGGTCCTCGCTGGCGAGGGCGAGCGTGGCGCCGTCCGGGCTGAACGCGAGGCCCATCGGGCGCTTCGGAAAGGACGGTCCGGCGACGAGCTCGGCGGCCAACGCCGGCTGCCCCGGCGACGCGGTGGGCTGCCCGCCGGTGCTCGGCAGGTACCGGATGGCGCCACGCTGACGCGGCGGGCTGCCCGGCACCGCGGCCGCGGCGACGACGAACGCGGCGGCGATCACGGCACGGCGGGTGCGCCGCCCAGCGTGGGAGCGGGCCGGCTTGTCGCGGGGCGGCGTGTCCGGACCGGGTCGCGGCGTCGGCGACGCGGCGCGCAGCGCGGGTGCCGGCGACTCGGCGCGGAGCGCCGGTGTCGGCGACGCGGCGCGCAGCGCTGGGCTCCCGGCCGACGGCACCGGGCCCGCCGGGACCGGCGTGCGCAGGGCTCCCTCGGCGACGACGAGCTCGGGGTGGTCGAGGACCACGGGTGCGATGCCCAGCGTCCGGTGCAGCAGCGTCGCGACGAGCGGGACGCGCGACGACCCGCCCACGAGGAACACGCCGCCGACCGTCTCCAGCGGCACGCCGGCCCGCTCGAGCACCTCGCGGGTGAACGTGGCCGTGCGCCGCAGGTGCGGGTGCGCGGCGGCGGTGAACTCGTCGCGGGTGACGTGGATCTGGCGGTCCACCAGCGGAACGTAGAGGTCGCCGACCGGGTAGCGGGAGAGCTGTTCCTTCACCGCGCGGGCGGCCTGCCACAGGGTGTAGCGGGCGTGCCGGTCCGCCGGGGTCCGTGGCCGGTCCAGCCGTTGCCACGCCCGGTCCGCGTCGGCCGTCACGGTCCGGGCGTGCCGCACGATGACGGCGTCGAGGTCCAGGCCGCCGACGTCGGCGAGGCCGTCGGCGGCGGCGACGTCGAAGCCACCGGGTCCGGGACGCACGACGCTGACATCGAGCGTGCCCGCGCCCAGGTCGTAGACGACGACGCGGCGGTCGCCGCGCACCGGCCGCTCCGGCAGGGTGGTGAAGTAGGCCGCCGCGGCGACGGGCTCGGGCACAAGCCCCACCCGGCCGAGGCCGGCCCGGGCGGCGGCGCCGGCGAGCAGGTCGCGCCGGGCCGGTCCCCACGTCGCCGGATACGTGAGCACGGCTTCGAGGGCCGTCCCGGGTCCGACGACCCGCACCGCCTCGGCCCGCACGCGGGCGAGCACCGCGGCGACGAGGTCGACGACGGGCAGTTCCCGCTCCCCGAGCCACACCGTGCCCTCGTCGAGGTGGCGTTTCGGGTAGGGCTCCAGCCCGGCCGGACCACCGACCGCGGCACGCAACGCGTCCACTCCGACGAGCACGCCGTCGCCCGTCCCGACGAATACCGCCGACGGGAGCAGGGGCGATCCGTCGAACAGCAACGGCCGTACCTGACCGTCGGATCCGGCGACGGCCGCGACCGTGTTCGACGTCCCGAAGTCGACACCCAGCCGCGACACCATCGGGCCGAAGCATAACGCCGCGGTGGTCACGCGCGACGCCTCTGCTACGTGGTACGTTGCTACGCGCGACGTAGTAGAAGGGGGTCGATGCGGTGGCGGGGCTGTCCGAGCTGGGACGATTCTCCGAGCCGGGGTTGCTGATCATGGTCGCCCTGGCCGACGGACCGAAGCACGGCTACGCGATGCAGGACGACATCGCGGCGATGACCGACGAGCGCCCGGGGCCGGGCACGCTGTACGGGGCGATCCGGCGGCTGGAGGAGCAGAGCTTCATCGAGGCCCTGCCCGAGGAGGGCCGGCGCAAGCCGTACCGGCTCACCGACCGCGGCCGCACCGTCCTCGCCGCGGAGCTGCGGCGCATCCACGCGTTGTCGCGGACCGGCCTGCGTCGGCTGGCGATGCCATGAGGCCACCCGCCCGGCTCGTCGCCGCCGCCCTGGCCCTCTACCCACCGCACGTCCGCCGACGCTACGGCGAGGAGATCGTCGACCTGCTCGCCCACTCGCCCCGCCCGTGGCGCGACCTCACGAACGTGGCCTGGAACGCCACCCTGGAGCGGTTCGGCACGGTGCGCCGCGCCCCGCTGCGCCCCTACGCCGCCCGCATGGGCGCGCTGCTCTTCGCTCCCATGATGTTCCACATCGCCGTGACCGTGGGAATGCCGGTCTCGTCGATCCTGGCCGGCGCGATCGGGGCGCTCGTCGGCCGGGGCACGGTGAGCGTCAGCGGCGACGCCGGTCTGCAGGCCGGTTTCGAGGACGGACCGCTCGTCGGGTCCATAGCCGTCGTGGTCACGGTGATCGCGGTCCTCGGGGTTCGCGCCGCCCGCCTGTGGACCGACGCGCTGCGCCTGCCCGCGCTGCCGGTGGTGGTGCCCGCGATGGTGGTTCTCGGCGCGGCCGGGACCACGGTGGCCCAGCTCGCCTACACCACGCTCGCGAACGTGCCGATGGACGACGCCCTCGATCCGGCGTGGGTGGCGGTTCCCGTGTCGACCGTCCTCTGGTGGATCCTGCTCACCGCGCTGGTGACCCGGCACCGCGGCCTGGTCCGGCAGGGCCGTACGGCCGCCGCCCGGCTGGTCGTCGTGGCCGCGACCGCCGTCACCGCGGGGATGTGCATGACGGTGCACCTGCTGGCGACCGGTCCCCAGGCCCCCGTCACGTTCCTGCTGATGACCGGCTTCACCCCGCTCGCCACCGCGTGCACGCCGTTCACGTTCGCGCTGCTGCGGGTGGCCCACCGTAGGGAGGTCGCGGCGGGCGGCTGACCGTCACCGGGCCAGGATCGTGTCCCGGACCGTACGGACGATGAAGTCCCGGTACCGCGCGGTGGACAGGCCGTCGACGCGGACGAAGCGGACGTAGCCCTCGACGCTGGTGACGACGCAGCACGCCTCGACGACGTCGTCGAACGGGACGTCGGTACGCAGCCAGCCGCGGTCGGCGGCCCACCGGAGGACGCGTTCCACCTGCGCCCTGATCCCGGCCAGCCGGTCGGCGAGGTGCGTGCGTAGCTCCGGGTCGCCGTGCGCGGCGCCGGTGACCGCCGTCCACACGCCGGCCGCCGGCCCGTTGATCGCCACCATCGCGTCGCCGATGAACGCGGCGAACCCGTCCGGCCCGCCGACCGCGGCGAGTGCCCGGCCGAGATCGGTCTCGAACACGTCGACGGCGCCCTCGACCCCGAACGAGGCCAGCTCGACGGCGGCCCACATGAGGGACGACTTCGGGCCGTGGCCGCGCACCGTCTCGACCGACACGCCGGCCCGCTTCGCGATCTGCGCGTACGTCGCGGCCTGGTACCCGTTCTCGCTGAACACCTCGCCGGCGGCCGCGACGACGCGCTGCCGGGTCTCGGCCGCCTGACGCTGTCGGAGTTCCGACCGGTAGGCGCGGACCGGGTTCTCAGCGTCCGCCATATTGGCTACCCTGCCATGCAGATGAATACTCCGCCATGGCACTGAATCTTATTCGTGTTCCGTCCCGGGAGCCACCATGTCGTCCGTCCTGATCGCGTCCGTTCCCGTCCACGGCCACATCACGCCGCTGCTCCCGGTCGCGCGGCACTTCGCGCGGCGCGGAGACCGGGTGCGGTTCGTCACCGGGTCGCGGTTCGCCGCCGCCGTCTCGGCCACCGGGGCCGAGTTCCTGCCGCTGCCCGCCGAGGCCGACTACGACGACCGGCAGGACTGGAACGCGGTCTTCCCCGAGCGCGCCGCCCTCAGCGGGGCCAAGGCCGCCGCCCACGACATCGAGCACATCTTCGTGCGTCCCGGCCCGGTCCAGTACGACACGGTCATGGCCGCGCACGCGGCCGTGCCCGCCGACGTGGTCCTGACCGACCCCGCGTTCATCGGCGGCGCGTTCCTCCTCGGCCACCCGGCCGGCACCCGCCCACCGGTCGTGATGTGCGGCATCTGCCCGCTGCCCATGACCAGCCGCGACACCGCGCCGTTCGGGATGGGCCTCACTCCCCTGCGCGGCCCGCTGGGCCGGATGCGCAACGCCGCGCTGACCGCCGTGACCAACCGGATGGTGTTCGCGAACGCCCAGCGCGTCGCCGACGGGATCTTCCACCGGCTGCACGGCCGCCCGATCCCCTTCCCGGTGCTCGACTGGCCGCGGCACGCCGACGCCGTCGCGCAGTTCACCGTCGCCGAGTTCGAGTACCCCCGGTCCGACGCTCCCGACTCGCTGCACTTCGTGGGCCCGATCCTCGGCTCCGCACCGTCGACCCCGCTGCCGTCCTGGTGGGACGAGCTGGACGGGTCCCGGCCCGTCGTCCACCTCACCCAGGGCACCATCGCCAACCGGGACTACGGTCAGCTCATCGCGCCGGCCCTCGAGGGCCTGGCCGGGGAGGACGTGCTCGTCGTCGTCGCGACCGGCGGACGGCCGGTGGACACGCTGCCGCCGCTGCCGTCCAACGCCCGCGCCGCCGAGTTCCTCCCCTACGACCTGCTCCTACCGAAGACCGCCGTGTTCGTCACCAACGGCGGCTACGGCGGGGTGCAGTACGCGTTGCGCCACGGTGTGCCCCTCGTCGGCGCCGGCCGGCAGGAGGACAAGCCCGAGGTCATCGCCCGGATCGCCTGGTCGGGCGTCGGCCGCCGCATCCGGAGCGAGACCCCCGCGCCGGCCGCGGTCCGCCGCCACGTCCGTGCCGTCCTCGACGACGACCGCTACCGCGCCGCGGCGCGCCGGATGGCCGAGCGGATGGCCGCCACCCGCGGCCCGCTGCACCTCGCCGAGGTCGTCGACACGCTGATCGCGAGCCGGCGGCAGCACCAACCCCGGTGAGACCCCGCCGGTCAGACCAGGTCGCGCCAGAACTCGGCGGTGGCGCGCGGCTCCCACGCGTCGTCGCCTCTCGTCCGGCCGAACTCCCTGTCGATGTAGTCGGCGAGGTCCAGGCCGTAGTAGATGACGTCCGTCCCCCAGATGGACAGCACGGGATGGGCGAAGGTGCCGTGCCCGCCGGGCAGGAACCGGTGTCCGTACACCGGGACCATCGGCGGAAGCCGCGTCAGCATCCGCTCCGCGGTGGCCGACGCGGTCGCCGCGTCGGTGGGTCGCGGTCCCCAGCCGTCGTGCCAGTAGACACCGGCGCGCACGTCGGTCAGCACGCCTTGGACCGGCCAGTCGAGCAGGTCACGCAGCGCGTCGCGATCTCCGTGGCGCCAGTCCGGCCACGGCTCGGGGTGGGTGTGGATGACCCCGGGCTCGCGCCGCCGTGGCCAGGTGTTCACCGGCAGCCCGGCGGACAGGAACGCCCGGTGGTCGTCGGCGAACCGGATGCCGAACTCCTCCTCGACCCGGTGCAGTTCGGCGTCGGTCAGGCCGGGATCGATCGCGCAGACCGACCGCGACCGCAGCCGCCGCATCGCCTCCCGGCCGAGCCGCCCGGCGCGGTCAACGCCCTGGTCGAGCCCGTCCGCCACGCCACGGAACTCTAGTCGCCCGGCCCGCCGCACACGCGGAGATGGCCCATCAGCCCCTGTGGGAACGCGAGTTTCCGCTGATGGTCGCGTGGGCGTTCGGACGCGGAAATGCGCGCGACCGCGACCGCCGGTCACCCGGATGATGTCGGGATGATCCGTGCTGGACGATTCACGCTGCGGCCGTGGCACCCGGACGACGCGACCGCGGTGCGGGCCGCCTTCGCCGGGCCCGACATGGCGCGCCAGGCGCCCGAGCCGATGGACGCCGCGGGCGCGGCCGAACGCTGGCTCGCCGCCCGCGTCGACGACTTCGCCTCGGGACGGGGATGGAGCTTCGCCGTGGTCGACGGCGACGGGGTTCTGGGCAACGTCGCGGTCACCGACATCAGCCGCCGCCACGACACCGGCTGGTTGTCGTACTGGACCGTGGAGCGGGCACGCGGCCGGGGCGTGGCGTCGGCCGCGGCGGGCGCGGTGGCCGCCTGGGCCTTCGAGGAGGGCGGGTTGTTCCGGCTGGAGCTCGGCCACCGGACCGACAACCCGGCTTCCTGCGTCGTCGCCCGGCGGGCCGGCTTCCTCGTGGAAGGGCTGGAGCGGCAGAAGCTCCGCTACGGCGACGAGCGTTTCGACGTCGAGGTGCACGCCCGGCTGGCGTCCGATCCGGCGCCGGCCTGACACCGGTCCACCCGCGGTCAGCACCTAGAACACGTTCTAGTTTCGCCGTACGATCGTCGGCATGCTCACGTCGGACGCGGTGACCTGGAACGCCCCCAACGATCCCCACCCGGCCCGCGCCGCCTCGCAGCGCTCCTACTCGGCCGTCGCGGACGGCGACCTCGCCGCGTGGCTGGCCGTGTACGCCGAGGACGCGGTGCTCGAGGACCCGGTCGGGCCGTCGATGTTCGACCCGGCGGGCGCCGGCCATCGCGGGCACGAGGGCCTCACGGCGTTCTGGGAGAAGGCGATCGCCACGGTCGCCAGGTTCGAGTTCACCATCACCGGCTCCTTCGCCAACCCGGGAGCCGACAGCTGCGCCAACATCGGGCGGATCAGGACCGTCTTCGGTGACGGCAGCCACGCCACCACCGAGCTGATCATGGTGTACGTCGTCGACGGCGACGGACGGATCACGTCGATGAAGGCGTTCTGGGAGCCCGAGCGGACGATGGCGTCCCTCCGGCCGGCGGGCGGCTGACCGCCTGCCGGGACAACTGTCGGGTAATTGCCGGGACAGCGACCGGCCCCTGAACACGAGCGTCCCTCCGCTAGGGTGTGCGGCATCGATGGAGGGAACAGCATGTATCCGCAGGGCAATGGGCCGGACAACTGGTCGCCGCACGACCAGCAGCCCTACCAGCACGACCCGTACGCGCCGCAGCAGCCGTACCCGAACGATCCGTACGCCCAGCAGCCGTACCAGCACGACCCGTACGCCCAGCAGCAGTCGTCTCCCCCGTACGCCAACCCGTACCAGCAGGGCCAACCGGGTCCCCAGTACCCGGGTCCCCAGTACCCCGGTCCCCAGCTCCCGGGTCCCGGCGCGCCGCGACCGGCGAGCAGCAAGACCCCGTTGATGATCGTGGGCGCGGTGATCGGTGGGTTCCTGCTGTTCTGCGTGGCGGGCATCGCCGTGGTCGCCCTGACCTCGTCGGACGAGGATACGGACCCGGCCGCCGCCGGGTCGGCCCCGGCCACGGCGACGACGGGCGCGCCCGCGACCCCGTCGGCGACGCCGACGAAGGCTCCGACGCCCACGTCCACCGGTTCGCCGTCGAGCTACGACCTCGAAGGCGACCTCGACGGGTTCAAGCAGGGCGACTGTCTGACGATCACCGGCACCAACCGCGAGGTGAAGCCGGCCAAGTGCTCCGACGCCGGCGCGATGAAGGTGTTCCTGCGGCGCGACGGCGTCGACGCCAGCCGCGACGACGTGTGCGACGCGGTCGAGGAGACCACCGACATCCTGTTCATCGACGACGTCGGCACGGCCAACGACCTCATCCTGTGCGTCGGCGAAGCGTAGCCACGGCCCCTCTCAACGCAGCCGCAGGTCGAGCACCTCACGCTCGACCGTCCGCAGCAGGTCCTCGTGCGCGCGTCCGGCACCGGCCGACAGCGCCGCGGCCGGGCCGTCGTCGGGTGCGCCGGATCGACCGATGTCGAGCGTCATGTCGATGCCGGCGCCGCCGTCGAACGTGCCCGCGTCGAGGAACCCGTGCCGCCGGTAGAACCGTCGCGCGCGACCGTTTCCCGCGTGCACACCCCCCGTACAGGACGACCCGGTCGCAGCCGAGCAGCCGCACCGCGTCCCAGGTCGGTGGCAGCATCGCGGCCGCGAGTCCGGTCCCCCGCCGGGCGTCGGACACGCACGGACCGAAGCGGGCCGTGCGTCGCGGGTCCAGCGCGATGCCGTAGCCCGCGTACCGGGACAGCTCGGCGACGTCCGGCACGCAGAAGCTGAGGTCGACCATGCCGTCCAGCCGCCCGGGGGTGTCCTCCCGGTGGATCACGAGGCGCAGCTTGTCGTAGCGTCCGATCGCCTCGACCCACTCGGCCGCCTGGTCGGCGGCGTCGACGTCGCCGTGCCAGAACGCGCGGCTGGTCTCCGACAGCCCGTCGAGAAACGCCGTCATGGCGGCGGTGTCCGACGGCAGCAACGCGCGGAGGACGAACGCCTCCCGACCCACGACGAGGCGGCGCGTCAGCGGCGCGGGATCGGCGGCGAGGTCGGCGATGGTGGTCGGCAACCGCTCAGCGCGCCCTGCCGGCGAGCCGCCGCTCCTCCTCGGCCATCCGCTCCCGCTGGAGCGCGACGCGCGGCGGCACCAGTTCCTGGCGCTCGGCGGTCCGGGTGAACGGGTGGCTCGAGGTGCCGAGCGCGCGCAGCACGGCCTGTTCGACGAGGCTCGGATCGGCGCGGTCGAACCGCATCGGCTCGGCGAGGGTCAGCGGTGGGTTGGTGATGATCCGGGGCAGCCGGAGCGTGTTCTGCGACTTGGCATGCAGGATGTACGGGTGCAGGAGGTAGACGTCGCCGGCCTCGCCGGTCGCCTCGACGAACTCCTCGCACGACGCGACGAGGTCGGAGAAGGAGAAGACCGGTGCGTCGTCGACGCCGGGCGGCTGCGGGAACGGGTACGCGCCTTCGGGGTGGGCGGCGAGGAACCGGGCGACCGGGGCGACCGAGTCGGCCGCGACGAACGTCGCGCCGCCCTGGTGCCGCACGTCGGTCCAGAGCACCAGGGTCAGCAGGCCCTGCTCGGGTGAGTCGAGGAAGTGCCGGAAGAAGTCGCCGTCCTTGTGCCAACCGGGTGAGGTCGGCGAGGCGGGCGCCCACGGCTCGTCGGCGCCCTGCCACAGGTTGAGGATGAAGCTGTCGCGCCACACGTAGGGCCGGTCGGTGCTGATCCGTTCCTCGCCGCCGACGAGGTCGCACACCGCGGCCCACGCCTTCGGCGCGAATTCGCGGACGTCGATGCTCCGCTTGCCGGCCAGGTGGACGGTCGGCTCGGCCCAGGTCGACGGGTCGGCGGCGGCGTACCCCAGCCGGTCCCAGACCGGTCCGGTGAACTCCTCCGCCGCCCGGCGGGAGAAGCATCCCCGCACCGCGACGAAACCCTGGGTCAGGAACTGGTCGACGTCGCTGTCCGTGAGCACCTGGTATCGAGACATCTCCATGACCTCCTACCACGCGGGTTCGCAATGCTACCCACGTCGCCGCGGTCGCGCAGGCGCCGTCCCGACCGCGCGGCCCGGCGCGGTCAGTCGAACAGGTGCCGGTGGGCCCGGCTCCACGCGACCCGCCGCGCCGTCTCGTCGAGGATCCCGTTGTCCCGCCAGGTGACCTGGGGCTCGTGCCCCCGCGCGGCGAGGCCCTCCGCCCGCCGCAGGACCTCGTGCTGCTGGGTGATGACCTCGTCGACGAGGCCGGCGGTGGTCGTCAACCCGTACGCCCCGGCGAACACCTCCAGCCTCCGCCGCCGGTCCGGCGGTCCGGGGTGGCGCAACGACTCCACGCAGAAGGCGTCGTCGCGGAACGGTGCGACGTACTCCAGCGCGTAGGCCACGTCGTGGACGGGCCGTGCCGGCCACACGTAGTCCCAGTCGAGGATGCCGATCGGCCGGGTGCCCCGCCAGACGAGGTTCCACGGCCCGAAGTCGCCGTGGCAGACCAGGTCGTCGGCGCCGAAGTCGCCGGGGTGGCCCGCCCAACCCGGGGCGGCGGTCGGACGGAAGTCACGCACGGCGTCGTGGTAGTCGCGCAGGAGGCGCGCCATCGCGACGAGACCGGCGTCGTCGACGACCTTGGCCCAGGCGGCGCCGCCGGACTCGCCCTCGATGAACGTGAGGACCTCGCGACCGTCGTCGTCGATGCCGAGAAACCTTGGCGCGTAGGGGAATCCGACCGCGTCCAGATGCCGCAGCACCTCGTGGACGGTGCCCGACCACGGGTGCAGCGGGCGGCGCACCGTGTCGCCGATGCGCTCGACGCGGCGGTGCGGGTCGTCCTGGAGCGTCTCGCGGTCCCCCATGGGCGGCGACGATACAACGCCGCGGCGGCGATACAACGCCGCGGCGGCGTCCAACCCACGGTGCAGATACCTCAAACCCCGGTTGGATGCGGCGGTTCCGGGCGATCCGTAGCGTTCGGGCGGTCCGGGGACAAAGGGAGGGAACCGATGAAGATACGCGTGCTCCACTGGCTGGCCGTGCCCCTGTTGCTGGCCGGCTCGGTCGTGCTGACCGTGGCGGGACCGGCGTCCGCGGTGTACGTCACGTGCTTCCACCGGGGCAACCTGCTGAACAGCGACAGCGCGTTCATGACCGCCGACTGGACCGGCGACGGCAGGTACGACGAGTGTTTCGGCATCGCGCCCGACCGGACCATCTGGCACGACTGGTCCACCTCCGGTGGGTGGGTCCAGATGCCGGACCGCGACGGCCGCGCCGACGTCGTGCTGTGGTGGGCGGTATCGCCGAGCGGATACCGCCGCGTCGTGGTGGGTGTGGGCACGTCGTCGCCCGACCCGTGGTACCAGGACTTCGTGCCGCGCAAGGGATGGACCGGCAACTGGCGGCGCTGCGTCCCCTCGGTCTGCTGACCGCCGCTCCGGCCCGTGACCCATCACCTCGAAAGGACAGGACCATGCTGCGACGACTGCTCGCCGTGATCGTGGCCGGGTTGGCCGTCACCGTGCCGATGGGCCGGGAGGAGGCCGCGGCCGCCACCGTCACCGGCCCGTTCGAGATCGTGTTCGCGCACTCCGGCAAGTGCCTCGACGTGGCCGGCGCGACCCCACTGAACGTCCAGCTGACCCAGTACACCTGCACCGGCGCGTACAACACGCACTGGTACCTGGACTGGTCCGCCGACCGCTCCTACTTCCTCATCCGCAACCGGGCGACGTCGCAGTGCGTCAACGTCTCCGGCAACAGGTACCTCAACGGCCAGCCGATCATCCAGTGGCCGTGCAACGCGGCGTACAACAACGAGCGGTTCAAGTCGATGCCCGCGCCGAACGGCTACCTGTACATCGAGACGTGGCTGGCCCCGAACAAGGTGGTCCACCAACAGGGGAACCAGACCCATACGAACAACGCGCCGGTGACCCTGTGGGACAAGGGCGCGAACAACAGGAACACGCAGGTGACGTTCATCCAGCGGTGACACACGCGCGGGCCCCGGTGACCGGTTCGGTACCGGGGCCCGCCGTGCGTCTTCACCCCTGGCGGGGACCCCGACCTCCGGGGCCGGCCGGCCCGATACGATCTGGCCTGGGCTTTCAACCGGAGGCCCGGAACGTGAATGGATGTCATGGTCGGCCACGAGAAGATTCGCGCCCTGCTCCTCGAGAGCATCCACCCCGACGCCGTCTCGCGGCTGCACGCCGCGGGCTGCGTCGTCGAGAGCGTGTCCAGTGCGCTCGACGAGGACGAGCTGATCGAACGGGTGCGCGACGTGCACCTGCTCGGGATCCGGTCCAAGACCCAGGTGACCGGCCGGGTGCTCGGCGCGGCGTCCCAGCTCCTGGGCATCGGGGCGTTCTGCATCGGCACCGACCAGATCGACCTGGCGGCCGCGGCCGCGGGTGGGGTGGCCGTCTTCAACGCGCCGTTCTCCAACACGCGCAGCGTGGTCGAGCTCGCGCTCGCCGAGATCATCATGCTCGCCCGCCGCGTCGTCGAGAAGAACGACAAGATGCACGACGGCGAGTGGGACAAGGCGGCGACCGGCAGCCACGAGGTGCGCGGACGCACCCTCGGCATCGTCGGGTACGGCAACATCGGCACGCAGCTGTCCGTGCTCGCCGAGGCGCTGGGCATGCGGGTCTACTTCTACGACACCGCCGACAAGCTCGCGCTGGGCAACGCCAAGCGCTGCGACACGCTCGACGAGCTGCTCGAGGTCGCCGAGACGGTCACGCTGCACGTCGACGGGCGGCCCGGCAACAGCGGGTTCTTCGGCGAGGAGCAGTTCGCCCGCATGCGGCCGCGCAGCCTGTTCCTGAACCTGTCCCGCGGCTTCGTCATCGACTACGCGGCGCTGCGGCGGCACCTGGTCAGCGGGCACATCGCCGGTGCGGCGGTCGACGTCTTCCCCCAGGAGCCCAAGGGGCGTGGTGACGAGTTCCGGTCGGAGCTGCGCGGCCTGCCCAACGTGATCCTCACCCCGCACATCGGCGGCTCGACCGAGGAGGCGCAGGCCGACATCGGCGGGTTCGTCGCCAACAAGCTCGCCCAGTACGTGAGCGAGGGCAACACGACGCTCAGCGTCAACCTGCCGTCGGTCGCGCTGCCCCAGCAGGCCGGCACCCACCGGCTCGCGCACGTGCACCGCAACACGCCGGGCGTGCTGGCCCAGGTCAACAGCATCCTGGCCGAGCACGAGGTCAACATCGAGGGTCAGCTGCTGTCGACCCGCGGCGAGTACGGCTACATGGTCACCGACGTCGGCGCCACCTACTCCGACGTGGTGCTCACCCGGTTGCGCGAGATGGAGCAGACCATCCGGCTGCGGGTGCTTTCATGACCTCTCTGGAGGACGCGCTCCGTCCGGCTGTCGGAGCGGCGCACGTGCTCGTCGACGACGACCTGCGCGCGCCGTACGAGACCGACTGGACGCGCCGGTTCACCGGCGCCGCGCGCTGCGTCGTGCGTCCCGCGTCGACGGCCGAGGTGGTCGCGGTCGTGCGGGCGTGCGCGGCGGCCGGGGCGCCGGTCGTGGTGCAGGGCGGCAACACCGGCCTTGTCGGGGCGGGCGTCCCGGCGGGCGGCGAGGTGCTGGTCAGCCTCGCCCGGCTCGCCGAGGTCGAGCCGGTCGACGCCGTCGAGGCACAGGTGACCGTCGGAGCCGGCGTCACGCTCGAGAAGCTGCAGACGCACGCCCGCGCGGCCGGGCTCGACTTCGGTGTCGACCTGGCCGCCCGGTCGTCGGCCACGGTCGGCGGCATGATCGCCACCAACGCCGGCGGCATCCGGGTGCTGCGCCACGGCAGCATGCGGGCGCAGGTCGTCGGGCTGGAGGCGGTGCTGGCCGACGGCAGCGTGCTCACCCGGCTCGGCGGGCTGGCCAAGGACAACACCGGCTACGACCTCACCCAGCTCGTCGCCGGCAGCGAGGGCACGCTCGCGATCGTCACGCGGGCGCGGCTGCGGCTGGTCCCCCTCCTGCCGGCACGTGCGGTGGCCCTCGTCGCCGTGGCCGGCACCGACGCGGCGCTCGACCTGCTCGCGGCCGCCCGCGCCGAGCTCGCCACGCTGTCGGCCGCCGAGATCTTCTACCCGGAGGGCCTGGACCTGGTCCGGTCCCACGCCAGGCTGCCGGCGCCGTTCGACGGGCCGGCCGGGGCGTACGTGGTCCTGGAGTGCGCGGCCCGCACCGACCCGACCGACCACATCCTGGAGCTGCTCTCCTCCTGCAAGGCGGTCGAGGACGCCACGGTCGCCTCCGACCGGGCCGGCCTGGAGCGGCTGTGGGCCTACCGCGAGGCGCACACCGAGGCGATCAGCGCCGCCGGCGTCCCCACCAAGCTCGACGTGTGCGTGCCGCTGGGCGAGCTGACCGCGCTCGTCGCCGAGCTGCCCGCGACGGTGGCCCGGGTGACCCCGACGGCACGGGTCATCCCCTTCGGTCACCTCAACGAGGGCAACCTCCACCTCAACGTCCTCGACGCGGGCGACCGCAGCGAGGAGGTCACCGACGCGGTCCTCCGCCTGGTCGCGGCCCACCGGGGCACGATCAGCTCCGAGCACGGCGTCGGACGGGCCAAGGCGCCCTGGTTGTCCCTGTCCCGCACGCCGGAGGAGATCGGCGCGATGCGCCGCATCAAGGCCGCCCTCGACCCGCAGGGCATGCTCAACCCCGGGGTGCTGCTGCCCGGCTGACCGGCGGACACGTGCGACAATTCGCCGCATGAGCGGGGACCCGGACATCGACAGCATCCGCGCGCGCAGCTTCGGCGAGGTCGCCGGGCGGTACGACCGGTACCGCCCCCGCTATCCGGACCGGCTGGTCGACGACATCGTGGCGATGCTGCCCGGCCGGCGCGTGCTGGAGGTCGGTGCGGGCACCGGCATCGCCACCACCGCATTCGCCGCCCGCGGCATGGCCATGACGTGCGTGGAGCCGGATCCGGAGATGGCGGCCGTGCTGTCGGCGAAGGTCGGCGGTGACGCGGACGTCCACGTGGAGGTCGCCAGTTTCGAGAACTGGTCGGCCACCCGGCAGGCCACGTTCGACGGTCTGATCAGCGCGCAGGCGTGGCACTGGACGGATCCGGCGACGCGGTGGGCCGACGCCGGTGCCGCGGTAGATGGCGGCGGCGTGATCGCGTTGTTCTGGAACGGGGAGGACTATCCCGATCGGCGGGTCGTCGACGCGTTCACGGACGCGTACGACCGCCGGGGCATCGGGATCCGTTCGGTGCGCGGACCGTCGGGAGCCGCACCCGGTCCGGACGGCGTCGCCGACCGGGGGCGTCCCGACGGCTGGCCCGAGATCGACGCCGACGCGCGCACGTACTTCACCGACCTGCGGATGCGCCGCTACCACTGGACGCGCCGGATGACGGTGGCCGACCTCGTGGCGGTCGCCAACACGACCTCGGCGCACCTGATCCTGCCGCCCGAGGTGCGTGAGGACCTGACGGCCGAACTGGTCACGACGCTGACCGGCTACGGCGACGAGGTCGAGGTGGCCATGTCCACCGACCTGGCGACCGCCGTACGCCGCTAGGCCTCCGCGTCGTAGTCGGCCACGAAGCGCGGGTTGACGACCCGCAGCCGGGACTCGGCGTGGGCGAGCAGGGCCGCGCGCAACGCGCGGCGGCCGACCACGGCGAGCTCGACCGACCGGAACTCACCGGCGCATGCGCCCGCGCAGGTCCGCCAGTTCCGCCGGCGGCAGCGCGGCCGGGCTCGACGCCGAAATCGTCATGTGTCGCTACCTCCGGGACGGCCGGGCCACCCGACCACCGTAAGGAGCGCGGGTCAACGGATCCGCGCTCCCGCCGGCGGGACGCTGACTACGATCGCGTCTGCTGACCCGGACCGATCGGAGTCCGACAGCGCGACCGGAGGTCGGGAGCCGATGAACATCGACGGGGCGGTGGCCTTCTTCGGCGAGTTCCTCGCGGTGCTGCACGAACAGGAGGTCGCCCACCTCACCGAGCCCGACGACGAGGTCGAGCGGCGGATCGCGCTGACGGAGAGCTTCCTGCACTCCGCACCGGGCGCCGCGATGAGCGAGCCGTTCATGCGCCCGCGGAACCTGTCGGCCGCGGACCTGGCCCGCACCGCGGAGCAGGCGCCCACGCCGGTACGCCGCACGGTGTTCCTGGTCGCCGAGTACGACGTGCCCGGTCTGGGCACCTGCTTCGCCGCCGACGTCGGTGGCGGCGACGACAGCAACGGCATCGCCTACGAGCGCCGGTACTGGGCCATGGAGGTCTCCGGACGGCCGAGGATCGTCGCGCAGGACAGCATCGATCCCTACGCCGACGGGCTCGGCTGGGAGAACGTCATGGGGACGGTGATCGGGTCCGTCGGCGAGCCGGTCGCGGTCCGCGCGCTGCGGGAGCCGGTCGTTCCGCGCGACCGCGACAGCTACCGGCGCCTCGCGTCAGCCGACCGGGCTCCGCGCCGGTAGGACCGGTGCCCGCTCGGGTGCGACCGGTGCCCGCTCGACGACGTGCGCGGCCAGGAGGGTCGCCAGGGTCAGCAGGGCGAGGACGGTGCGTACCAGGTGCAGCCGCTGCCAGCGGTCGCGGACCTCGGTCCAGTCGGCCGGTGGGGCCTCCGGATTCCAGGTGTCACCGAGCGCGTTGAGCGGCTCCATGCGGGTCACGGTCAGCCCGATCGTCGCCGCGATGAGCAGGATCGCCACGACCGCCGCGACGACGGCCGGTGTCGAGCGGCCGTAGCCGAGGACGGCCGTGAGCGTCAGCAGGCCCACGCAGGTCAGCAGGAGCGGTGGCATGGCCCGGCCCATGTCCGTGTTCATGGCCTGCCACCAGCGCGTGTAGGCGTCGGCCGGCAGGCCGGTGACGCCCGGCGAGACGACCACGAGGAACACGCCGCCGGCGTACAGCGCGACGAGCGCCGTGGCCAGGGCCCGCACCACCTCGAACGACCAGGTCCGCATCACCGGCACTCCGCTCCAGTAGAAGACGCTATATTCAATAGAGTGCCTTCCACCGAATTCTTTGGCAAGATGGTGTCCGATGACGGACAAGCCCAAACGCCGCTACAGCAGCGAACTGCGCCGTGAGCAGTCCGACACCACCCGCCAGCGGATCGCCGACGCCGCCCGGGATTTGATGCTCAGCCGCGGGTACGCCGACACGACGATGGGCGACGTGGCCGCCGCGGCCGGCGTCGCGGTCCAGACGCTCTACACCGCCTGTCCCGGCGGCAAGGCGGGCCTGGCGAAGCTGGTCTACGACACGACCCTGGCCGGCGACGCCGCGCCGGTGCCGATGAGCGAACGGCCGGCGGTGGCGGTGATCGTCAGCGAACCCGACCCGGTGCGCAAACTGCACCTCTACGCCCGGATGGTGGCCGCCATGGCCGAGCGCATCGCGCCGGTGCACGCGGTGCTGCGCGCCGCGGCCGGCGGCCTGGGTCCGTTGCTGAGGGAGTCCGAGGCGCAACGCCGAACCGGGACCCGCGGACCGGCCGGCATGCTCGCCGCGGCGGGCGCCCTGCGCCCGGGCGTCGACACCGACCGGGCGGCCGACATCATCTTCGCGTTGACGTCGATCGAGGTGTTCGAGCGGCTGACCACCACCTGCGGCTGGTCCACCGACGACTACGCCGACTGGCTGGCCGCCACCCTCACCGACGCGCTCCTCCCGCGCTGAGCCCGTCCCGCCGCCGACGTGGGAGCATCGTCAGGTGCCCGTCCGGTCCGCGGTCCGCGCCGTCGTCACCGACCTGGACGGAACCGTCGTCCACCACGACGGGACCGTCAGCGACGCCACCCTGACCGCCGCGGCGGACCTCGCCGCCCGCCGGATCCCGCTGATCGCCGCCACCGCCAGGACCCCGCCCGGAGTCGCGACCATCGGATCGCTCACCCCCTACCTGACGATCGCCGTCTGCTCCGGCGGCGCGGTCGGCTGGGTCCCCTCCACCGCGGAGACCCTGTGGCGCGAGACGATCGCGCCGGCGGGCGTCGACCGGCTGGTGCGGTTCACCGTGGCGCGGCTGGCCGGCGCCGGCATGGCCGTCCACGATGGACAGACGTGGCGGATGACCGGGGCGTATGCCCGGCAGCGGGGCGACCGGCTGCGCGGCCGCAAGGAGACCGTCCCGGTCGCCGACCTCGCCCGGCACCCCGCGTGCGCCATGTCGATCTGCCATCCGGACCGGACCTCGGACGAGTTGATGCGCGCGGTGACGGCGCTCGGTGGCGGGCCGGCGCCGACGGTGACCTACTCCACCACCCACGTCGTCGACATCGCCCCGGCCGGGGTGGACAAGTCCAGCGGTGTCCGCCGGGCGCTGGCGGTCCTCGGCGTCGCACCCGCCGACGCCGTCGCCGTCGGCGACATGCCCAACGACCTTCCGATGTTCGCGCTGTGCGGCGTCGCCGTGGCGGTGGCCGGCGCCCACCCGGACGTCCTCGCCGCCGCGACGGTCGTGACCTCCTGCATCCACGACGACGGGTTCGCCCGTGCCCTCCACGCGTTGGGCGCCGTCGACGGCGGACGGATCCGTCGGCCGGGCTGCACCGCCTGCGGCCCCGTTCCCGCCTGACGGACCACCGGGGCGAGCGCCGTCACGCCGGCGACGACCGTCCGGTCTCCTTCCCGGCTGTCGCGTCGACGGCCGGGGAAGGCGCCGCCTCCGCCGCCGCGGGCTCGGCTCCGCGCAGCGGTTCGTGCCGGAGGAACGCCGCCGCCACCGGTACCACGACGGCGATGACCGTGGCGCAGAGGAACACGGCCGCGGTCGAGTCCGCGATGCCGTGCAGCAGTGCGGACACCACCTCGCCCGGCATGGTGGCGAGCTTCTCCGGGGTGAGGCCGGCGACGCCCTCGCCCGAGGCCACCTCGGCCGCGCCAGGACCCAGCCGCGTGGTGAGGTCGTTCTCCAGCGTGTGGTTGAAGACGGCGCCGAACAGCGATACACCGAACGAACCGCCGATGGAGCGGAAGAACGTGGTGGTGCTGCTCGCCACGCCCATGTTGCGCTGGTCGACGCTGTTCTGCGCGATCAGCATCGTGGTCTGCATGAGCAGGCCGAGACCGGCGCCGAGCGCCACCATGAACGCCGACGAGCGCAGCCGCGACGTGTCGATGTCGACCGTCGCCAGCAGCCCCATTCCGACGACCACCAGGACGCCACCGATGACCGGGAACGCCTTGTAGCGCCCGGTGCGCGTGATGAGCTGGCCCGCCACGAGCGACGTGACGAGCATGCCGGTCATCATCGGCAGCAGCAGGAGCCCCGAGTTCGTCGCCGACGCGCCCTGCACGGTCTGCTGGTACAGCGGCAGGAAGTTGATCGCGCCGAACATCGTGAAGCCGAGCAGGAAGACGATGACCGTCGACAGCGTGAAGTTGACGTTGCGGAACAGCCCCAGTGACAGCACCGGCTCGGCGGCCCGCCGCTCGACGACAGCGAACGCCGCGAGCAGCACGACGGCCAGCGCCACCAGGCCGAGGATCTGCCACGAACCCCAGCCGTACTCGGTGCCGCCCCAGGTGGTGATCAGCACCAGCGCGGTGATCCCGCCGGCGAGCAGGCCCGACCCGAGCCAGTCGATCCGGTGTTCGGTGCGCCGGGTGGGCAGCTTCAGCCGCACCGCGAGCAGCGCCAGGGCCAGGCCGCCCAGCGGCAGGTTGATGTAGAACGCCCACCGCCAGCTCAGGTGGTCGGTGATGTAGCCGCCGACGAGGGGACCGGCGACGGTCGCGGCCGCCATGGTGGCCGCCATGAACCCCTGGTACTGCCCCCGCTCGCGCGGCGGCACCAGGTCACCGATGATCGCCATGACCCCGACGATCAGGCCGCCGGCGCCCAGGCCCTGGAGGGCGCGGAAGCCGATCAGCTCACCCATCGTCTGCGCGGCGCCGGACAGGGCCGACCCGATCAGGAAGATCACGATCGAGGTGAGGAAGATGTTCTTGCGGCCGTAGAGGTCGCCGATCTTCCCCCAGATCGGGGTGGAGACCGTCGTACCGAGAACGTAGGCGGTGACCACCCAGGAGAGGTGGGACAGACCGTGCAGGTCGCCCACGATGCGCGGCATCGCGGTACTGACGATCATATTGTCGAGCATGGCCAGCAGCATCGCCAGCATGAGGCCCGGCAGCACCGCCATGACCTCCCGGCGGCGACCCGGCGCGGGCGTGGGTTCGGACATGGTGACCCCCGATGGACGAACCGGCTTACTTGCCGGCCGGCTAGTATGAGACCCAGTGGAGACGGTAGGCGGCTTACTAGCCGGCCGTCAAGTAAGTTCGAGGGCGAGGCAGATGAGGGAGCGGTCAGGCACGCGTCGGCGGATCCAGGAGGTCGCCCTCGAACTGTTCACCGAGCAGGGATACGAGGCGACGTCGCTGCGTGAGATCTCCGAGCGGCTCGGCGTCACCAAAGCGGCGCTCTACTACCACTTCAAGACCAAGGAAGAGATCATCGGCAGCCTGATCGACGACCGGCTGGCGCTGCTGCGCGAACTGGTCGACTGGGCACACGCCCAGCCCCGCACACCGGAGGTCCGGCGCGAGGTCGTCCGGCGCTACGCCGCCCAGCTGCGGGACGCGAAGCACTCGAACATCATGCGGTTCGCCGAACGGAACCGGACCGCGCTGCGCGACCAGACCCGCGGCGAGGGGCTCAAGGAGGCGATGATGAGCGTCTTCGCCGTTCTCGTCGAACCCGACGACCCGCTGCCGGTGAAGATCCAGAGCGCCCTGTCGATCATGTCGATGCACATCGGCCTGTTCCTCTTCGACGACGACAACGACACGCACACCGAGGACGAGCGGGCGGCCGCGGCGCTGGAGGTGGCGCTCGGGATGGTCGACCTGGCCGAGTCGGCCCGGACGTCGAAGGACCGCTGACCGGTACGCCGAACGGTCGGTTCGGGAACCCGTCACCGCGCGTCGCGCGGTAGGGTCCCGCGGTGGTCGATGGTGGTGTGATGGCGCTGTTCGGGGCCGCGGCGGCGACGGCCGGTGCCGGCGCCGCCCTGCTGGTGCGGCTCGCGCGTCGACCGGTCCGGCCCGGAGCGGCCGGTCGCCGGCGGATCGGCGTCGGGGTCGCGTCGCTCGGGCTCGCGGCCGGGTCGGCGGCGCTGGTGATGGTCGCGTTCGAGGCGACGCTCGTCGCCGGTCTCCTCCTGCTCGCGGTCGCGCCCGCCGCCGTTCTCGGCGGCTGGACGCTGGCCGGATCCGCCATCGAGCGGCCGCCGGTGCCCGCGGCCGGCATCCGGGTCGCGGTCGCGGCCACGGCGCTGTTCCCCGTCGCGGCGCTCGCGTCGATCGGGTTCGTCGCGGGGTCCGGCGCGGACTACGTCAGGCGGTACGGCCACCCGGTCACCGTCGACACGAAGCACGACTGCGTCACCCACGCCGGCAGCGACAGGAGCGTGTGCACGGTCCGCTACGTGGTCGACCGCAGGCACCACACGGCGTCGATCTCCCTGCACGTGGACGGGTCCACCCCGCGCTTCCTCGACGTGGTCGCCCTCGACGGCCGCGCGGTGGAGCGCGACGGACCCGTCTCGCCGACCGTCGGGTTCGGCCGCCGTGTCCCCGGGTGGCTCGTGATCACCGTGCCGGTCGAGGCGGTTCTCCTGCTCCTCCTGCTCGGCCGGGCCGCGGTCACGGCCGTCCGCGGGGCGACGGACGGCGGATCGCGGGCGTCGCGGCCGGGAGCGACGGTCGCCGGCTGACCGTCAGGCGGCGGTCGCCAGCCCGCGCGGCGGGGCGGCGAAATCGCGGGACGGCAGCGGGGCCAGACCGTCGTGTTCGATCCGGGCGACCGCGTCGATCGCGCCCTCCGGTACACCGGACGCCAGCTGTCCCCGGCCCCCGTTCCGGCCCGGCGCGGCCGCGACCATGGCCGCGGTGACCAGCTGGGGTGCGGCGACCACCACCGAGTGGGTGCGGCGGTTGTCGGTCAGCCCGGTCTGGCCGGACACGGGACGTCCCACGACGCCACGCACGGCCGTGCCCGGCACGGCGCCCGCGCCGCAGCGGTCGCCGAACGCGGATCGGTCGCCGAGCGGACAGCGACCGGCGTCGATCGCGGCGCGGGCGACCCCGGGGCGCAGCACCTGCTCGCAGCGCGGCCCGACGCCGGCGACCGGACGTCCGACGGCGTCGGAGACCTCGGCGACCGGCAGCGGCCGGCAGTGCGTGCCGTCGGCGGCCAGGGTCGCGTACGCGTTGGCCAGGTCGAGGGCGGTGGTCGCCGAGACGCCGAGGGTGAACGCGCCCCACGAGGCGCCGTTCGGGGGCTTGGCCAGCTGCGGGTCGATGTCGCCGCGGAACGTGATGCCCAGGCGCGCGGCGATCTCGATCACCCGGTCGGCGCCGAGCCGCTCCTGCAACGCCACGAAGTACGTGACCACCGTGTGGGTGAACGCGTCCCACATCGTGCGCCGACCCGACAGGTAGGCCGGGTCGCCGGTGTTGGCCGGGCACCAGTACCCGCCGCCGCAGGCCACGGGGCTCTGCGGGTCGATGCGGTACGCCGTCCGGTACACGCGCCCGGTGTCGATGGCGTGGTCCAACCTGAGACCGCTGTCGAGCGCCGCCGCCAGCGTGAACATCATGAACGGCGCGCCCGCCGCGTCGCCGGGGGTGGTCGGGCCGCCCGCGACGAGCGGGTCGACCACATCCGGCCCGGTGGGTCGCCCCGTCGGCTGGCCCGGGTCGGCCGGGGGCGAGGCCGAGGGCGGACCCTGGGGCCGGCGGAACGTGCGGTTCGCGGCCATCGTCCTGACCAGGCCGGTGCCGGGTTCGATCGTGGCGACGGTGAACAGCGTCGGGTCGGTGACCGGCAGCAGCGCGTCGACCCGCTGCTTGGCGCCGGCCTGCAGGCGCGGGTCGAGCGAGCCACCGAGGCGGTACCCGCCGTGCCGCAGCCGGTCGAGGCGCTGCCCCTCGTCGGCCCCGAACGCGGCCTGCGTACGCCACCAGGCGACGACGTGGTCGCAGTAGTAGCCCCAGTCGTTGACGGGTACCCGCAGGCAGCTCTCGCGGGGGTCGTCGCTGTCGAACCGCGCGATCAGCGTCGTGCCGTCGGACGCGTACAGCTCCGAGGCCCGCGGCAGGCGCGACATCGTCGACTCGGGCGCTGTCCGGGCCCGCCAGGCGACGGCACCCGCCGCGGCGGCGCACGCCAGGACGACCACCACGGCGAGCGCGGCACGCCGACCCCCGGGCCACGTCGCGGGTGCGGACTCGATGATCGATTCGCGGGTCATTGACGGTCCCCCATGTGAATGGCGGGATCCTATCCACTGACGCCGTCGTCCACTGCCCCCAGTCGGGCCGTGCAGGCGACCAGCAGCCGCAGGCACACCAGCATCTTGGCGTCCTCGGGCTGGTCGAAGTCGTCGACCGTGGCCGCGGCGAAACGGCCGGCCGCGTTGACCGGCGGGCACCACGGTGCCGCGGGCAGCAGGGTGCCCCGGGGAACCCGGTCGGCAAGCCGGTCCCGGGCTGCCGGCGTCGTGGCCAGGTCGTCGCGGACGTGCGCCAGCAGCACACCCTGCACCAGACCCGCGACCGCCTCCACGTGCGGCAGCCGGTCCCCGTCACCCCGCGACGCCACCGCACCGACGTCGACGCCGGCCGCGACGGCCCGTTCCGCGCAGGCGAGCAGCGCGTCGCGGCGGCCGCCGGAGGGGGCGCACTCCCAGGCGACCCGCAGCCGGTCGGTGACCCACGTGACCGGAAGAGCCGCCGGGTCGACGCGCGCCCGGAGAGCCGACACGGCCGCCTCCCCCGCCGACTCGGTGAGCACCCGCATCAGGAAGGCGGAGTCGTGGACGTCCTCGGTGGCGGCATGCGGTCCGTGCGGATGCGGTGGCGGCCCGGGCAGGCTGGAAAGCGGCACGGGCCCTCACGGTAACGCGTCAACCTGCGCACTCTCTGTGCGTCCGCTGGGACTCCGCTGGGTCCGGCCGCGACCGCCCCGACGGGACGGACCCGCGGCTATCGCGGGCATATCGAAAATCGCGAACGCCCACGCAACGGCGCCTCGTCTTGAGTAGCGGCATGGACCGTATGACCTACGACCCGGATCCCGCCCGCGGCCCCGGCCGGCGGCGGCTGATCGGCTGGACCGGACTGGCCGCCGCCGGTGCCATCGGTGCCGGTGTGCCGCTCGCGACCGCCGGGGTGGCACACGCAGACCCGGCCGGGCGGGACCGGATACCGCCGGACGCGCTGCCGGGCGGCGCCTACGACCGGTACGTGGCCCGACTGGCCGCCGAGGGCCGGTTCTCCGGCGTGGTGCTGCTGGCGCACCGGGGCCGCACGGTGCTCTCGCGCGCCTACGGGATGGCCGACGCGCAGCGGGGCATCCGCAACCACGAGAGCACCGCCTTCACCCTCAGCTCGGCCGGCAAGCCGTTCAGGGCCGTGGCCATCCTGCAGCTGGCCCAGCAGGGCCGGCTGAAGCTGTCCGACCCGGTGGGCACGTACCTGACCGGCTTCCCCGCCGACCTCGCCGAGAAGGTGACCATCCACCACCTGCTCTCCGGCACCTCGGGCGTGGACACGCCCACCGAGGACAAGGAGCGCATCTTCCAGAGCCGCGAGGAGCAGCACGCGTACCAGGAGCGGTGGGCCCGGCAGGTGCGGCTGACCGGCATCCCCGGCCTGCCCACCGAGACCCACGCCGGCGGCGAGACCGTCATCCCCGCCCTGATCGTCGAGGCGGTCAGCGGCATGACGTACTGGGACTACGTCGAGCGGAACATCTTCCGGCGCGCCGGCATGACCGGCTCGGCGTTCTACACCAGGCCGCAGTGGCTCACCGACCGGCGCATCGCCCACCCGTACATGGAGGTGGCCGACGGCAGCGTCGTCGACGCCCTCCACCACCTCGACCTGGGCAGCCCGAACGAGTACGTCCTCGGGCGCAACCCCGGCCGCGGCTTCATCGACGCCATCGGCGACGGCGGCTTCGCCACCGCGCCCGACCTCGTCCGGTTCGCGCTCGCGCTCGCCGACGGGACCCTGCTGAGCCGGCC
This sequence comes from Virgisporangium ochraceum, assembly GCF_016863655.1. GTDB lineage: Bacteria > Actinomycetota > Actinomycetes > Mycobacteriales > Micromonosporaceae > Virgisporangium > Virgisporangium ochraceum. The sequence continues at coordinate 48,522 of NZ_BOPH01000102.1, read as the reverse complement.
CTGGGCCGACGTGCTGACCTCGGCCAAACTGCCGCACGGTCCGGCCAGCTTCTCCTCCTACGGACCCGTGGTCGAGATCGCCGCCGGCCAGTGGGTCTGGCAGCGCTCCGGTGGCAACCCCGGTGTCGGCGCCACCTGGAGCATCTACCCGGACACCGGCTGGGTCGGCGTCATCCTCGGCAACCACGACCGCAACGCGTCGCTGGTCGACATGATCCTGCAGGAGATGAAGGCGGTCACCGGAGCGGACCCGGGCACCGGAGGCGGTGGCTGATGCGCCGGACCATGGTGGCCGCCCTCGCCCTCGTCACCGCGCTCGGCGCGGGCTGCTCGGGCACCCCCGAGGCAACCGACACCGCCGACTCCACCCGCGACAAGGCCATGAAGTTCTCGCAGTGCATGCGCGACAACGGCGTGACGGACTTCCCCGACCCGGACCCGTCGGGTGAGCTGACCGTCGACGGGGTCCTGAACGGCACGTCGCTGGACCCGAACACCGCCACCTGGAAGAAGGCCATCGAGGCGTGCAGGGACCTCCAGCCGGCCGGGTTCACCGGCCACCAGCGCAACGCCGAGGAGCAGAAGGCGGCGCTGCAGTTCGCCCGGTGCATGCGCGACAACGGCATCAGGGACTTCCCCGACCCCGCGCCGGACAGTCCCCTGATCGACACGAACCGGATCCCGTCGGCCAACACGGCCGACGGGATGAACGCCCTGAACGCCGCCGGGAAGAAGTGCGGCGAGTACGCCAGGGCCGCCGGCGTCTCGGGCGACGGGAGCTAGCCGCGGTGAAGCGCAGGACATGGGTGCTGGCCACGACGACGGTCGCCGCCGTCGTGGCCGGCGCCGTGCTCATCGGGTCCCGTGACAAGGAACCGGCGACGGCGCGCGACACTCCGACGAACACCGCGCCGGTACAACGCGGAACGCTCACGGCGGAGATCTCCCAGAGCGGGACGCTGACCTACCGGGCCCAACCGAACGGCTCGCCGTACCCGGTGGTCAACCAGGCCGGCGGAACGTACACCGCGCTGCCCACCGACGGCGCCGAGGTCGCCTGCGGCGACGTGCTCTACCGCGTCGACGACCGGCCCGTGCTGGCGTTGTGCGGCACCGTCCCGGCATACCGCGAGCTGCGTAGCGGCCTCACCGGCCACGACGTGCGCCAGCTCAACGCGAGCCTGCACGCGCTCGGCCACGACACGGCCGCCGGGGTCGCGATCAACCCCGACGACAACGCCTTCACGTGGCGGACCCAGCAGGCGCTGCGGGTGCTCCAGCACGCCAAGGGCCTGCAGCTGACCGGGAGGCTGGCGTTCGGCGATGTCGTGTTCCTGCCCGGATCGGTGCGGATCGCCGCGGTGACCGGCGCGCTCGGCGGGCCCGCCCAGCCGGGTGCGCCGGTCGCGCAGGCCACGTCGAACACCATCGAGGTGCAGGTGGCCCTGGACCCGTCGCAGCAGGGCGAGGTGAATCCGGGCGACGCCGCGCGGGTCACCCTGCCGGGCAACAGATCCGTGCCGGGGAAGGTCGACCGGTTGGGCCGGGTCGCCCAGGTGGCCACCGGACAGACCGCGGCCACCGTCCCCGCCTACGTCAGCCTCGACGACCCGACGGCGGCGCGCGGCCTCGACCGGGCCCCGGTGCTGGTGAGGATCACGACCACCGAGGTGGACAACGCCCTCAGCGTCCCGGTGACCGCGCTGGTCGGCGCGGCCGGCGGCGGGTACGCGGTCGAGGTCGTGCGCCCCGACGGGCGGCGCGAGCTGGTCGCGGTGGGGCTGGGCCTGTTCGACGCCGCGGGCGGCCGGGTCCAGGTCGAGGAGGGCGCGCTGCGCGAGGGTGACCGGGTGGTCGTGCCGTGACCGTCCTCGAACTCGACGGCGTCACCAAGGACTACGGCGACGTGGCGGCCCTGCGCGGCGTCTCCTTCTCCGTCCGGCGGGGCGAGCTGGTGGCGATCGTCGGCCCCTCCGGGTCGGGCAAGTCCACGCTGCTGCACGTGATGGGGACGCTGGAGCGGCCCAGCGGCGGCGTGGTCCGCGTCGGCGGGTCCGACGTGGCGCGGCTCGACGACCGGGCGCTGTCGCTGCTGCGGGCCCGCGAGATCGGGTTCGTCTTCCAGCAGTTCTTCCTCGCCGAACACGCCACGGTGCGGGAGAACGTCGCCGACGGGCTGCTGTACGCGGGGGTGCGGGCCGCCGAGCGGTACCGGCTCGCCGACGAGGCGCTCGAACGGGTCGGGCTCGCCGACCGGGCGACGTTCACCCCCAACCGGATCTCCGGCGGGCAGCGGCAGCGGGTGGCGATCGCCCGGGCCCTCGTCGGGAGCCCGTCGATCGTGCTCGCCGACGAGCCGACCGGGAACCTCGACAGCGCCACCGGCGCGTCGATCATGGCCCTCATCCACGAGCTCAACGCGGACGGTTCGACGATCATCATGATCACGCACGACGCCGGGCTGGCCGGCCAGCTGCCCCGACGGATCCGGGTGCTCGACGGCCGGGTCGTCTCCGACACGGGGGTCACGCCATGAGGCTCGGGTTCCGCGACGGGCTCCGCGTGGCCAGCGTCGGCCTGCGCGCCCGTCCGCTGCGCGCCACGCTGTCGGCGCTCGGGATCGCGATCGGGACGGCGGCGATCGTGGCCGTCCTCGGGCTGTCCTCGTCGTCGCAGGCCGGGCTGCTCGCCGAGATCGCCCGGCTCGGCCCGAACCTGCTCACCGTCGAGCCCGGGACGAGCCTCGCCGGCGGCGACGTGCACCTGCCCGTCGAGGCGCCGGCGCGGATCACCCACCTCGACCACGTCGAGTCGGTGGCGCACACCGCCCTGCTGAAGGACGACGGCGTCTACCGGAACCCGTTGATCCCGGCGGCGAACACCGGCGGACTGCAGGTCCGGGCCGCCAGCCTCGACCTGCCCGCGGTGCTCCGGACCGGCGTCGCGCGCGGCGTCTGGCTGAACGAGGGCACCGCCCGGGAGCCGGTCGTGGTGCTCGGCGCGTCGGCCGCGGCGCACCTGGGCATCGACCGCGTCCACCCCGATCTGCGGGTCTGGCTCGGCGGCCAGTGGTTCACGGTTGCCGGCATCCTCGAGCCGTCGCCGCTGGAGCCGGCGGTCGCCAACAGCGCCCTCGTCGGGTATCCGGCCGCGCAGCGGTACCTCGGCTACGGCACCGGGTGGCCGACGTCGATCTACGTGCGCGCCGACATCGACCATGTCCCGTCGGTGCGGTCGCTGCTCGCCCGGACGGCCAACCCGGAGTCGCCGTACGAGGTGGCGGTCAGCCGGCCCTCCGACGTGCTCACCGCGCGGGCCGCGGCGGCGGGTGCGTTCGACAGCCTGTTCCTCGGGCTGGGCGTGGTGGCCCTGGTCGTCGGTGCCGTCGGCGTCGCCAACATCATGATCATATCGGTGCTGGAACGCCGCTCGGAGATCGGCCTGCGTCGCGCCCTCGGCGCCACGCGGGGCCAGATCCGCACCCAGTTCCTGGCGGAGTCGATCCTGCTCGCCGTCGCCGGCGGCGCCGTCGGGGTCCTGGCCGGTGCGGCGGCGACGGCCGTCTTCGCCGGCGCGAAGGGCTGGGACGTCGTCGTGCCCGTCCAGGCGTGGACCGGCGGCATCGTGTCGGCGGTCCTCATCGGCGCGTTCGCCGGCCTGCTGCCGGCCCTGCGCGCGTCCCGGATGTCACCGACCACGGCGTTGCGGACGGTATGAGCACGGGTCAGCCGGCCGGCAGGGTCACCGTGACCCGGAGCCCGCCACCGGGACGGGGCCGGAGGACGAGCATCCCGTCGTGCGCCTCGGCGATGCTGCGCACGATCGCCAGGCCGAGCCCGACCCCGTCGCCGCGGACGCGTCCGGTACCGCGCTGGAACGGCTCGACGAGCGTGGGCACCAGGTCCGGTGCGAGCGTCCCACCGGTGTTCTCGACGATGAGCGCGACGGTGCGGCCGTGGACGCCGGTCGAGACCCACACCCGGCCCCGCTCCGGCAGGTTGTGGACGATCGCGTTGTGCACGAGGTTCGTGGTCAGCTGCAGCAGCAGCGCGTGCGAGCCGACCGTCGGTGTGATGTCGCCGGACGTCTCCAGGGTGACGCCGTGCTTCTCGGCCAGCGGGAGCAGCGTCTCCATGGCCTCCTCGGCGAGGAGGGACAGGTCGACGTCCTCCCGGGTGAAGGCCCGCTGGTCGGCGCGGCTGAGCACCAGCAGCGCCCCGGTGAGCTCGGTGGCCCGGGCGTTGACGGCCTGCAGCCGGTCGACGAGCTCGTCGGTGTCGCGGTCGCGGTCGCTGCGGGCCACGTCGAGGAGGGTCTTCGTGACCGCCAGCGGGGTCCGCAGTTCGTGGGACGCGTTGGCCGCGAACCTGCGCTGCTCGGCGACGTGCGCCTCCAGCCGCGCCAGCATCGTGTCGAACGCGTCGGCCAGCTCGCGGAACTCGTCCCGGCGCCCGGGAAGCCGGATGCGGTGCGCGAGGGACCCGGTCGCGGCCCGGCGGGTGGCCTCGGTGAGCCGGGTGAGCGGTGCCAGGATCCGGCCGGCGAGAACCCACCCGCCCAGCAGGCCGAACACCAGCAGGAACAGCAGCGCCTGCACCGCCCGGGGCGCGAACGCCCGCTGCAGTTCGTCGCGGGTGGGTCCGGGCGGAACCAGGTTCGGTCCGACGTCGGTGTGGGGCGGATCGGGGACGTAGCGCAGCAGGAACACCCACACGGTGGCGAGCAGCAGCGCCCCGGCGACCATGAGGAACCCGGCGTAGCTGAGGGTCAGCTTGAGGCGGACGCTGGGCCCCGGCCGCCTATCCACCGGTCGTCCCGCCGGCGTCGATGCGGTAGCCGACACCGGCCACGGTGGCGATGATCGCCGGTTCGCCGAGGCGCTTGCGCAGCGCCGACATCGTGATGCGCACCGCGTTGGTGAACGGGTCGGCGTTCTCGTCCCATGCCCGCTCCAGCAGCTCCTCGGCGCTGACGACGCCGCCCTCGGCGGCGACGAGGATCTCGAGCACGGCGAACTGCTTGCGGGTGAGCGCGACGTAGCGGCCGTCGCGGTAGACCTCGCGCCGGAACGGGTCCAGCCGCAGGCCCGCCAGCTCGCGGACGGGTGGCCGGTGGTGCGCGCGCCGGCGGTCGAGGGCCCTCAGGCGCAGCACGAGCTCGCGGAACTCGAACGGCTTGGTGAGGTAGTCGTCGGCGCCGAGCCCGAACCCGGACGCCTTGTCGTCGAGCCGGTCGGCGGCGGTGAGCATGAGGATCGGCAGGCCGCTGCCGGAGGCGACGATCCGCCGGGCGACCTCGTCACCGGAGGGCCCGGGAATGTCCCGGTCGAGCACGGCGATGTCGTAGGCGTTCACGCCCAGTAGTTCGAGGGCGGCTTCGCCGTCACCGGCGATGTCGGCCGCGATCGCCTCCAGGCGCAGGCCGTCACGGATGGCTTCGGCCAGGTAGGGCTCGTCCTCGACGACCAGCACACGCATGCACCGATGCTACGAACCGGACCCTATCGTCGGCGTACGGAAACCACGGACGGGTCCGGCGACCCTGGACATCGACGGAGGCCAGCGACTTTGTGCTGTGGGTATCGATCGCTATTGTCGGGTCGGTCGCACGGTCCACACGGGGGGTTGGCCATGACGGAATCGCCGTACGCACATCCGCACGACAGCACCGCCAGTGCGCCGCCGTACGGATACCCGCACGACGGCACCGCCAGTGCGCCGCCGTACGGACAGACCGCCAACTGGGGTTACGCGCAGCCACCGGGCGGGTACCCGCCGCAGCAGGGTTACCCGGCCGGGGGCGGCTACCCCGGCCCGGGCCAGCAGATGTACCCCGGCGGGCCGCCGCCGCAGCGCTCCAACCGCAACACGCTCGTGGTCATCCTCGGTGCGGCCGGCGTGCTGGCGATCCTGCTCATGGCCGGGCTGATCACGGTGGTCACCGTGGTACGCAGCGATGACGACCGTCCGGGCACGGTAGCGGAGGACCCGGCCGGTGCCACGACGCCACCGGCGACCCCGGGAGCCACACCCACCGCGTCCGCCGCCCCGCCGGCCGGCGGCGGGGGCAAGTACCAGGCGCCGCAGGAGCTCTGCGACAAGCTGGACTTCGCCCCGCTCACGGCCGTGTTCGGCGCCACGCAGGGCACGCCGAGCACGTCGCGGTCCCAGTACGACACGATCACGGTCTCGTGCGGCGTGGTGATGCGGCAGGGGAGCAAATCCGCCATCTCCACCGTGAGCGGCTACTTCGTGGGCTCCGACTCCGACGCGCGGCGCGACTACGAGTACCAGGTCACCAGCGCGAAGAACACGTTCGCGGCGAAGAACGGGATCCGCGAGATCCCCGGTGCCGGCGAGAAGGCGTTCGGGTTCCGGTGGGACTCCTCCAGCGAGACGACCGCGACGTTCCAGCTGTGGATCCTCGACGGCAACCTGACGTTCTCCGCGAAGGTGCTGGGCAGCGCCGGCTCGGGCTCCACCTGGACCAAGGCCGACGAGGACAAGGTGTTCACCGCGCTCACCACGCTGGGAACCGCCGCGCTGACCAAGCTGAAGGGCTGACCAAGCTGAAGGGCTGACGACCGCGCGGTCCCGTCAGCTCAGGGCGAGGACCGCCGGGTCGGTCGCGACGAACAGCGTGCCGTCGGCGAGGGTCAGCGGCGACTCCGCCTCCGCGTACTCGCTGTCGACCTCCGCCGACCAGCTCGTGGGCTCGTCGGGCGCGAACTCCCACCGCGGCTCGCCGGTCCGCGCGTCGATCGCGTGGAGGCGTCCGTCACCGGCCGCCAGGTGCAGGATGGGACCGGCGAGCAGCGGCGTCCCGACGACCGGCGCGTCGAACCGGCGGCTCCACACCAGCCGCCCGGACTCCGGATCGAGGGCGTGCAGCCGGACCCCCGAGGTGCAGTACACCAGGTCGGCGCCGAACACCGGGACGCCGAGGAAGGCGTCGGTGGTCTCCGCGCCGGCCGGCTCGGTCAGCACGACCCGCCCGGTGCCGTCGTCGGGGTCGAAGCCGACCAGCTCCATCGTTGCTTCCCCGATGCCGTCGCAGTAGCGGCTGCGCACCGCCCACACCAGTCCGCGGGCGTGCACCGCGTGGTTCGGCGCGATCATCAGGTCGTCGCCCTCGCAGCGGGGCCGGTCGCACGCGACGAACTCCTCGTGGTGGCCCCAATCCAGCGCACCGGTCGCCAGGTCGAAGGCGTGCAGGCCGCCGTGCGTGTGGTTGCCCTCGACCCCTTCGGTGAGGAACATCCGGCCGCCGGCGACCGCCGCAAACGCCGCCAGCAGGCCGAACCCGAGGTCGTCGGACTCCGTGACCCACCGCTTGTCGCCGGTGCCGCCGTCGTACGCCGCCGCGGCGTGCAGATCGTGGACCACGACCAGCAGCCCGCCGACGACGACGGGGTGATGGCTGCTGATCTCCGGAACCCACCACCGCGGCTCCCCGGTGCGGCGGTCGTGCGCGAACACCTGCCCGCCCGCCTCCACGAACACCAGGTCGTCGGAGACCGCCGGCAGCGCCGCCACTGACGACAGCGCCGCCGACCCGTCGGCATAGCGAAGATCGTGCCGGGACCGCCAGAGCGCGTCGCCGTCGGCGAGGTCGACGGCGTGGACGCCGCCCTCGGCGTCGCCGAAGAACGCGGTACCGCCGACCACCGTCGGTACGGACGGCCTCTCCCCCGGCATCCTCAGCCGGACCCGCGGCCGGCCCGGCAGGCCCGGCCCCGGGAAGCGCCCGGTACGCGACAGGTCGCCGGACGGGAGGTTCACGCCCACGCCCTCCAGCCGGCGAGCCACATGGCGGCCAGCCTAGCCGGCCCACCGGAACCGGGCGGCTCACGCCAGGTGACCCGCCGTCGGTCAGCCGAGGACGTACCGGCCGAGGTTGGCGTACGCCTGCTCGTCGGTCGGTTCGGCGGACTGGTCGTCGCCGAAGCTCGCGGTGCCGTTGCTGCTGTACGTGATCTCGGGGATCGGCTTGCAGCGCTCGTCGGCGGCGACGAACGTGGTGTTCGCGACCACGCGGCCGGTCTTCGCCTCGCGGATCACGGTCGTCCAGGTCACCTTGTGGAGGGTCTGGACGAAGGGCTTGCCGTCGAGGGTGTACCGGCAGGTGCGCACCTTCGCGCCCGTGGTCGCCGAATGGCAGGCGACGAGCTGGACGGCGGTCGGCGTGCTCGACCGCCACTCGTGCTCGGCGTAGGTCGGCACCCGGTCCCACATGGGGTGCGGTGGCGGTCCCGTGTACGCGGGGGCGCTCGGCACGAAGTTGCCGTCGCACACCGACCAGAAGCCGGCGACGCCCGTCGGCATGTCGATCGCGTGCGGGCCGCTCGGCGGCGCCGCGGGCGGGGGCGGGAACGGCGGGCTGTACGGGACGGGCGAGACGCTCGACGCCGGGCCGGCCGTCCCGGCGGTGCCGGCCGCCGGATCCGGGTCCAGCGCACGGACGACCGGCACGGCGAAGGGCACGAGCGCGAGGACCGCGAGCGCGGCCGTGACCACCAGCACCGGGGTCGTACCGGGACGCGGGACCACACCGGGCAGGTGCCGGTCGAGGGTGGCGTGGAGCCCGGAGGCCGGGCTGAGGTCACCGAGCCGCACGGCCGAGGGCGGCTCGGACGCCACGGCCAGCGCGGGCCGTCCCGGAAAGCCCCGGTCGGGCACGACGCCGGTGACGTCGGCGAACGGGAGGTACCGCACGGTCGGTCCACCGGGACCGGGAACCCGCTCGACCAGGCCGCGTTCGTACACCAGGAGCCAGCGGCGCCGCTCCGCCGGGTCCACCCGGAACCGCACGACCGCGAGCACGACGAGCACGACCACCGGGAGGGCGAGCGCGTAGGCGTACACGTGGGCGAGGGCCAGGATCAGCCCGACGAGCGCCGCCCCGCCCATCGTCCCGAGCGCGACGCCGGCGGGGATCCTGTGCACGCTGCCGTACGAACCCTGCAGCGCCCCGAAGCCATCGACCACGGCCGGATTCTAGAGGCGGCGGCGCCGCACGACCTGCCCTCGCCGCTCGGGAACGGGTGTCAACGGTCGCAGTCGGTGGTGTCGTCGGACGGGTTGATGCGCAGCGGGAGCCCGCCCATCATGTCGTACGGGAAGCGGGCGGCCGTCGCGTTGTAGTCGATCACCGCGTCTTCGCAGTCGTTCCGGGCCTGGCGGATGGTCTTGAGGCCGCTGTACGGCTGGCCGGAGCTGCCCCAGGCGATCAGGGCCGCCGTCGCGGCCTTGTCGCGGGTGCGGACCGTCTGCAGCTTGCCGGGCAGGTCGGCCTCCCGGAACTGGGCCTGCAGCGCCTCGCGGGCCTGCTTCTGTGCCTGCTGGTGTGCCGCCAGCTCCCGGTCGAGCCGGGTCGTCTCGCCGCGCAGCTGACCGCGGACCGCCAGCACGACGACGCCGTTGACGACGAGGACGAGCAGCAGCGCGGCGGCCACCACGGCGGCAACGGTCACCCGCTTCGGCCGCGGGCCGCCGGTCGGGGCCGCCGGCGTTCCCGGCGCCTGCCACGGCGGGGTTCCGGGCTCCTGCCACGAGGCCGTCGCGTGGGGCGTGGCCGGCCAGCCGGACGTCGGCGCGTCCGCCGGCGGTGCCTGCGACCAGCCGGACGCCGGCGGCTGCGCCGGCGGGACCTGCGACGGTGCCTGCGACCAGGGGGAAGCCGGCGGCTCGGCGGGCGGTGCCGGCGGGACCGCGTTCGGTCCGGGCTGCGGGTGTTCGGGGTACACGGTGTCGACAGCCTCTCGCTCAGATGTTCGCCGTGAATGCGCGGCCGCAGTCGGTTTCCGGGTTCTTCAGGTCGATCCGCTTGGGCAGCGACGTGAACAGCCGGTCGGGGAACGGGCCGGCGGCGACGTCGTAGGCGATGACGGCGTCGTTGCAGGCGTCCATCGCCTCATCGAGCAGGCCGAGGCGGATCCCGCCGTCCCGCCAGGCGCGGAAGGCCACGTCCGCCGCCTTGTCGAGGTCCTTGACGCGCTGCAGCTTCGACTCCAGGCCGGCGCTGCGGAAGTCCTCGGGCACCTTGCGGGCGGCGGCCTCCTCCTGCTGGGCGACCCTGGTCTGTTCGGCCTCGCGGTCCGACACCCCCCGCCGCAGATCCGACACGGCCGACCAGCCGAGGGTCGCGGTCACCGCGATCGCCGCGGCGAGCACGACCGCGGCGGCCACCAGGAGCCGGAACGCCGTGCGTCCCGGCGGAGGCGGCTGGGGGGACGGCTGGGGGGACGGCGGCGGGAACGGCTGGGGGGACGCAGGTGTAGACGGCGGGAACCCGGCGGCCGAGGGGCCGGAGACCGGCGCCTCGTACCCCGGAGGAGCGCTGACCGGAGGGCCCGACGCCGGCGCGTCGGGTCCGGCGATGCCCCCGGCGGTCGGCGCGGGCTGCGGCTGGGCCGGTTCCGGCTGCGGCGCGTGCGTGTCCGGTTGCGGCGCCTGGTACAGCTCCGGATGCGGACCACCGTCCGTGGGCGGCTGCGGCGCCTGGTACAGCTCCGGGTGCGTGGCCGGGTGCGGCTCGGCGTGCGTCGCCGGCTGGTGCTCCGGGTGCGCGGCCGGCTGCTGCGGGAACATCTGGACCTCCATCGATCATGCGTTCCCGTCGATGCTTCCCGCCCGCGCGGGGACGTGTCCATGCCGCACAGGTGCGGCATGGACAGCCCGGTGGGCCGGTGACATGCTCGAACGAGTGACGACTGAGGTCGAACGGGCTCCGACGCTCCTGAGCGGCATCGACCTGCGACACCGCATCCGGGTTCTGGCGGTGGCCGTGTCCGTGGTGTCCCGGCTGGCCACCCTGGGGATGGTGGCGCTGAGCGTGGTGGCGCTCGTCCACACCGACGCCTACACGTCGCCGCCCCTCGCCGCGGCTGTGTACGTGGTGCTGGCTGTCTGGAGCGTCATGTTCCTGCGCGCGCTGCTGCGCCGCGACCCGGTGCCCGGCTGGGTGCTGACCGTCGACGTGCTGGTCACCGCCGTCTGCCTGGCCGTCCTGCCGCTGGCGGCACGCACCCCCGCGTTCCAGGACCACGTCGCCAACTCGGGGCTGGAGCCCGTCGCCGTGGCGGTGGCCGCGGCGGTGGCGCTGATCAGTGGCAGCGCCCGGCGTACGGTCGCCTCCTGCGCGGCGCTCGCGGTCGGGAACCTGGTGGGCTGGGGACCCATCGCGCGCGGCCCCTCCGACGTGCTGTCCGACCTCAACGTGGTGGGCTGGCAGGTGGCCACCGCCTGCTGCTGCTACGTGCTCATCAGCCGGCTCGGCGGTCTGGTCGACCTCGTCGACGCCGCGACCAGCGACGTCGTGGCGGCCCGGGAACGGGTCGCGGCGGGCCGGGCGCACGCCGAGCTGAAGGAGCGCCACTTCCACGAGCAGGTCCGCCGCTACCGCGCACTGCACGACGGTCCACTACGGATCCTCACCGCGATCGCCGGGCCCGGCCCCGCCGGCCACCCCGACCCGGTCATCCGCCGGCAGTGCTCGGTCAGCGTCAACATCCTGCGCGGCGCGGCGCCCGACGGCACCGGCGGAACGGTCACCGACCTGTCGCTGGCGCTGATCGAGGCGGGCAACGCCAGCGCCACCCTGGGGCTGCGCGTCACCTACCACTTCGCCAACCTTCCCGAGGACCTGCCCGGCGAGGTGGTCGGCGCGCTGCAGTCGGCCGGCGCGGAGGCGTTGAGCAACGCCGCGGCACACGCGGGCACCGACCGTGCCCACCTGACCGCGCGGGGCACCGGCGACACCGGACAGCCGGCCGTCTCGGTCGCGGTCGTGGACCAGGGCAAGGGGTTCGACCCGGACGGCATGCCGCCGGGCTACGGCATCCGGCACTCGATCCTGGCCCGGATGCGCGAGGTCGGCGGAGAGGCCACAGTGGACAGTCATCCCGGTCAGGGCACGCGCGTCGACCTGCGGTGGCCGGCGTGATCCGGGTCGCCGTCATCGACAACGACCGGCTGGTGCCGGCGGGCCTGCGCGCGCTGCTGGCCGAGACGCCCGACATCGCCGTCACCGGCTCCGCCACCGGCGTCGAGGAGTACCTGTCGGGCCGGGTCGTCGCCGACGTCGTCCTGCTCGACCTGCAGCTCGAGGACGGCACCGGACCGGCGGCCAACGTCGCTGCCCTGTGCGCCGCCGGCGCCCGCGTCCTGGTCATCTCGGTGCACGGCGAACGGCGGCACGTCCGCGCGACGATGCGCGCGGGCGCGAGCGGATACCTCATCAAGGACGACGACGCGGCCAAGCTCGCCGAGGCCATCCGCACCGTCCACGCGGGACGCAAGGCGCTGACGACCGAGCTCATGACGCTCATCAACGACGACCCGCCCGACCTGTCCGCCAAGGAGCTCCAGGTGCTCTACCTCTACGGGACCGGGAGCACGCTGGCCGCCACCGCCCGGCGGATCGGCATCGCCATCCCGACCGTGCGCTCGTACCTGGACCGGATCCGCGCCAAGTGGGCCGCCGTCGACGAGCCGATCGACGACGTCCGCGTCCTCATCGACGAGTACCCCCCGCCCACCGACCCGCGGAACAGCGGACGCGCGTGACACCGCGGTCTGGTCAGAGCCACGTCCAGTACAGCCCGTGCCCGTTGCGCCCGCCGATCGAGAAGATCTCCAGCAGCAGCCGCCGGTCGTCCTCCTGGGCCGGATCGGTGAAACGGTGGCCCTCCAGCAGGGCGCCGGCGCGCTGGACCTCCCCGGGCAGCAGGTACCCCACGAACGGCTCGGCCAGGTCACCGAACCGTCCACCGTCGATGCCGTTGATGTGGTCGAGCAGTGCGCACAGCTCGTCGACGGCCGGGCCGTCGCCGGAGGCCCACACCCCTTCCTGGACGTGGCCCGCCAGGTCCGGGCAGTGGGACCGCCGGAACGGCACGCCCTCCGCGAGGAACCGTCGGGAGCTGATGTCGAACTCCTCGTCGAGGGCGCGCAACGCGCCGTCGTCGAGCGTCGCCGAGGCCATGCCGAGGGCCGCGACCACGTCGTCCACCACCTCACGCTGCGCCCCGGTCAGCCCGGCGCATTCGACACCGTCGGACGCCCACCGTTCGAGCACCGCGACGGTGGCGGCGTCGACCTCCTCGGCGAACACGTCGGCGTCGAACAGATGCGGATAGAAGTAGCGTCCCACCCCGGAGTTACTACCAGCCCGCACGCCGGCTCCGGCCACCGGTACCGTCCGGTGATGGTCCGCGGAGCCGTGTTCTTCGACGTCGACGGGACCCTGGCGCCGGGCAGCACCGGGCAGCACCTCGCCGGGGCTCTCGGCTCCGCCGGGGTCGTCCGGGAGATACAGGCCGGCTACGGGGCGGGCCTGCTCGACAGTCACCGGGCCGCCGTCCTGGAGGCCCGGTGCTGGGCGACGTGGACCCCCGCGCAGGTGCGCCGCCACCTGGAGTCGGTGCCACTGGTGGACGGCATCGCCGAGACGGTCCGCTGGTGCCACCGGCACGACCTGGTACCGGTCCTGGCCACGCTGGCCTGGCACCCCGTCGGCGCCTACCTGTGCGAGCGCTTCGGTTTCGACCGCGCGTGCGGACCGCGACTCGAACTGGCCGGCGACCGTTACACCGGAGCCGTCGCCGAAACGGTTCGACGAGGTCGACAAGCGCGACTTCGCGGTCGGCGTGGCCGCCGAACTCGGCGTCGCACCCGCGCGGTGCGCGGCGGTCGGTGACGGGCGCTCGGACGTGCCGCTGTTCGGCGCGGTCGGGCGGGCCATCGCGTTCAACGCGACCGCGGCGGCCCGCGCGGCCGCCCACGTGGCGGTCGACGGAACGGACCTGCGGGCGGTGCTCCCCGTCCTCGACGCCTGGCTCGAACCGTAGTACTCAGCCCACCGCCCCGACCGCGGCCAGGATCGCGTCGAGGGTGGCCTCCGGGCGCGAGAGCATCGACACGTGGGAACCGGCCACCTCCGTGACGGTGGCACCGGCGCGCGAGCTCATCCGGCGCTTGGTGTCGGCCGGGATCACCCGGTCCTCGGTGCCGATGACCGACCAGCTGGGCAGCGTCCTCCACGCCGGCGGACCGGACGGGGTCGCGTTGGCGCTCAAGGTGATCGGGCGCTGGCTGAAGGCGATCAGCCGCCGGTCGTCCTCCAGCAGGTCCGGCGCGAACGCGTCGTGCACGGTCGCCGGTTTCAGGAACGCCTCCGCGTCGCCGTCGGGCGCGCCCGGGTAGCCGACGATGTCGAGCACGGTCGTCGGATCGGCCACGGCGAGGGCGGACCCGGACCCGCCGAGGATCTGGAAGACGGTCTCGCCCTCGTCGGGGATGAACGCGTCGACGTACACCAGCGCGCGGACGTCGCCGGCGGCGGCGTTCGTGACGACGAAGCCGCCGTAGGAGTGGCCGACGAGCACCACGGGACCGCTGGTCCGCTGCGCGAGGAACGACGCGAGGTACGGGGCGTCCGTGGCCAGGCCGCGCAGCGGGTTGGGTGGGCCGAGCACGTCGTACCCCCGCCCCTGCAGTGACGAGGCGACGGGGTTCCAGCTCGAGGTGTCCGCCCACGCCCCGTGGACGAGGACGATGGTGGGTCGCGGCATGACTGTCTCCCTGCGTTCGTGACGGTTGCGGCCGAGCGTAGGAGCGCGCACTTGACGACCACTGAACCGCCGTGAGATGCGCCGCCACCCGATGATCGACGGCGTCGCCTCGGGCACGATGAAGGGCATGTCGGTGATCGTCGGGCGGGACGACCAGATCGGCGTGGTCGAAGCACTCCTCGACGACGCGTGCGCCGGGCGCGGCGCGGCCCTCGTCGTCCGTGGCGAGGCCGGCATCGGCAAGTCGACGCTGCTGGACCACGCCGTCCGGGCCGGCCGCGACCGCGCCATGCGGCTGCTGACCGTCACCGGCGTGCAGGCCGAGGTCCAGATCCCGTACGCCGGGCTCGACCACCTGCTCCGTCCCCTGCGACCGGCCCCGTCCGACACCGGGTCGCCGTACCGGCTGGCCATCGAGGTCCTGGGGATCCTCGGCGAGTCCGAGGCGCCGGTGCTGCTCGCGATCGAGGACGCGCACTGGCTCGACGCCGCGAGCTGGGAGACGCTGGCGTTCCTGTGCCGACGGGTCGAGGCCGACCGGGTCGCGCTGGTCATCGCGGTGCGCGACGGCGAGGACATCGACCGGCGGCTCGCGGCGGCCGGGCTGCCCGAGCTCCGGCTGGAGCCGCTCGGTCCCGACGACGCCGAGACGCTGCTCGACCGGACCGTGCCCCGGCTGACCCGGGCGCTACGGGCCCGGGTCCTCGACGAGGCGGCCGGCAATCCGCTCGGCATCGTCGAACTGGGCGCCGCGGCCGTCCGGTCCGGCGGGTCCGCGCTCCTGCCGTCGTCGCTCCCGTTGAGCACGCGCGTCGAGCGGACGTTCGGCGGCCTGGTCGCCGACCTGCCGCCGCTGACCCGCACGGTGATGCTGATCGCGGCGCTGGACGACGGCGGCGACCTGGACGAGATCCTCGCCGCCGCCGCGCTGGTCACCGGCGCCGAAGTGCCGCCCGACGCGATCCAGCCCGCGGTGACGGCCCGCCTGGTGCTCGTCGACGAACGGTACGAGGTGCGGTTCCGGCACCCGCTGCTGCGTTCGGCGATGCGCCAGCAGGCCGCCGCCGGCGACCGGCGCCGGGTCCACGCGGCTCTGGCCGACGTGCTGGCCCACGACCGGCAACGCCGGTTGTGGCACCGGGCATCCGCCGAGCCGGGCCCGAACGAGTCGCTGGCCGCCGAGCTGACGGAGGTCGCCGTGCGGGCCGCGCAACGCCAGGCCGTCGCGACCGCGCTGGCCGCCGTCGGCCGCGCCGCACAGCTCAGCGGAGACCGCGCCGAACGCGGCCGCCGGCAGCTCTGGGCCTGCGACCTCGCGTTCGAGCAGGGCGACGCGCTGACGCTGCGCCGTCTGATCGGTGAGATCGACGAGACCGCGTTGCACCCGGCCGACCGGGCCCGGCTGACGTGGATCCGGGACGGGCTGGCCGGTGGCGCCCGGACCGGTCCGGACCGGCTGCTGACCTACGCCGACCACATCGACACGATGCGCCGCGAGGGCCAGCGTGACCTCGCCGTCAAGGCGATGACCGAGGTCTGCATGGGCGTCTACTACGCCAGCCCGCCCCGGGCGGTCCGCGACCGGTTCGTCGAGGTCACGCTCGCATTGGACCTCGACGCCGACGACCCGGCCCGGACGGTGATCCTCTCGCAGGTCGCGCCGGTCGAGCACGGCGCGGTCGGGCTGGACCGGCTGCGGCGGTTCGCACCCCGGATGGACCTGGCGCCGGTCCAACGGGTGAACCTGGGTTTCGCGGCGTTCGCTGTCGGCGCGTTCGACCTCGCCCGGCTGTTCGCCCTGTCCTCGGCGGCCGACCTGCGCGCGCAGGGCCGGATCGGCACCCTGACCCAGACGCTCGCGACGGCCGCCTCGGCCGCGGCCGCGTTGGGCGACACCCTGGCCGCGTTGCCGCTCGCCGCGGAGTGCATGGCGCTCGCCGAGGAGACCCGGCAGCCGATGTGGGTCCTCGGTGGCAGCCTGGTCGCCGGCCTGGCCGAGGCCCGGCGCGGTGACGTCGCCGCCGCCCGCCGGCGCGCCGACGACGCCGAGCGGGCGATCGTGGCCGCCCGACGGTTCCCGATGCTCGCCCTGGTACAGCGGGTGCGCGGGGTCGCGGCGCTCGCCGACGGCCAGGCGGAGGACGCGTTCCACCAGTTGTCGCGGGTCTTCGACCCGGCGGACCGGGCCTGGTTCCCGGACTACCGGCTGCTCATGTTCGGCGACCTCGCCGAGTCCGCCGTGCGCGGAGGCTTCCTCGACGAGCTGCGTTCGCTGGTGGCGGACCTGGAGCCGGTGGCCGCGCAGAGCCGGTCGCCCGCGCTGCTGGTGGGGCTCGCGTACGCCCGGGCGGCGCTCACCGGCGACTACGGGGCCGCGCTGGCCGACGACCTGGCCGAGTGGCCCTTCGACCGGGCCCGGTTGCGGCTGACGTACGGCGCGTGGCTGCGCCGGTCACACCGGATCACCGACAGCCGGCCGCCGCTGCGGGCCGCCGCGGCCGCGTTCGACGCGGTCGGCGCCACGCCGTGGGCCGACCGGGCCCGCGCCGAGCTGCGGGCGACCGGGGAGACCCGCCGCAAGCCGATCGACGCGATGGCCGCGCTCACCCCGCAGGAACAGCAGATCGCCCGGCTCGCCGCGGAAGGACTGAGCAACCGGGAGATCGGCGAGCGGCTCTTCCTCTCACCGCGGACCGTCAGCACCCACCTGTACCGGATCTACCCGAAGATCCACGTCAGCTCGCGCACCGAACTGGCCCACGTGATTACGTCATCCGACGTAACCTGACCCGCCGTCGGCCGCCTACCGTCGGGCCACATGACCGGCGGCAATCTACGCCTGCAGATCCTCGGTCCACTGCGGATCTGGCGTAACGGGGAAGAGCTGGATCCGGGACCTCGACAGCAGGCCTACCTGCTGGCGGTGCTCCTCGCCCGGGCGGGGAAGCCGGCCAGCATCAACGAGCTGGTCGACCTGGTGTGGGCCGACCGGGCACCGGCCTCGGCGACGAACATCCTGCAGAAGTACGTCGGCGCGCTCCGCCGGTTGCTCGAGCCGACAGTGCCGGCGCGGGCCACCGGGGCGTTCCTCCGGCGCCACGGCAGCGGGTACCTGTTCGCGGCCGGCGCCGACACGCTGGACGTCGCGGAGTTCAGGGAGCTGATCGGCGCGGCGGAGGCCGCCGCCGCCGAACGGCGGCCCGACGCGGCCCTCGACGCGTACCTGCGGGCGCTCGGGCTGTGGCACGGCCCGGCCGGCGACGGCCTGGCACACGGGCCCGCCGGGATGCCGGTCTTCGCCGCGCTGGACGCCGAGTTCCTCGACGCGTGCCTCGCCGCGGCCGACCTCGCGGTGACGCGGGGGCAGCCCGGGCGCGTGCTCCAGCCGCTGTACCTCGCCGCCCGCATGGCGCCCCTGAACGAGGCGGTGCACGCGGGTCTCGCCCTGGCCCTCGCCGCGGCCGGGCAGCAGGCGCAGGCTCTGGCCCTGCTGCGGGCGGTCCGCGACCGGCTCGCCGAGGAGCTCGGCGTCGATCCGGGCCCGGCGCTCACCGCCGCGTTCCGGCGGGTTCTGGACGCGAACCCGGTCCCGGAGCCGCGCGGTGGACGACCGGGTCCCGCCGCCGCGACGGCGCCGCCGGCCGGCCGCCTCATCGGTCGCATCGACGAGCTCTCGGTGCTGCGGCGGACCGCGGGATCGGCACTGGCCGGGGGCGTGGGGCTCGGCCTCGTGGAGGGCGAGCCGGGCGTGGGCAAGACCAGTCTCCTGGAGGAGGTCGCCGCCGGGGCCGCGCGCGACGGCGCGTTCGTCGTCTGGGGGCGCTGCCTCGAACGGGACGTCGCGCCGTCGATGTGGCCCTGGGTCCAGGCGGTCGGCGCGCTCCTCGACGCCCTGCCGCCGGCCGCGCGGCAGCCGTGGCACACCGGCGAACTCGGGCGCCTCCTGGCACCGTCCTCCTCCGCCCCTGACCGGCCCGACGGTGACAGCCAGTTCCGCCTGTTCGAACGGGCCGTCTCACTGGTCGGTCAGCTGTCGGCGCGGCGACCGGTGGTGCTCCTGGTCGACGATCTCCAGTGGGTCGACGCCGCATCGCTGGGACTCTTCGGTCACCTCGCGACCCGGTTGCCGGCCGGAACCGCGATGTTCGGGGCGCTGCGCTCCACCGCACCACCGCCGGGGCCGGCGCTGACGCGGATGCTCGCCACGGTCGGCCGGCACCCGTTCCACCGCCGGATCCGGCTCGGCCCGCTCGCCTCGTCCGAGGTGACCGAGCTGATCCGTCGGGAGACCGGCCGGGCCCCGGACCCGGTCGTGGCGCGGCGGATCCACGCCCGCACCGGCGGCAACGCGTTCTTCGTGCGGGAGCTCGCGCGGCTGCTCACCGCCGACGGGGCGGCGGCGCGTCCCGCGGTCCCCTCGACGGTGCGCGACATCGTCCGCGACCGCACGGGCGCGCTCGACGACGGGGACCGTCGGCTGATCGAGATCGCGGCGCTGATGGGCCGCGACATCGACGTCCGCCTGGTGGCGGGCGCGGCCGACCTCGACGTGTCGCGGTGCCTGGCCCACCTGGAGTCCCTCGAGTCGCACGGCCTGGTGGAGGTCGTCAGCGGCCCGCTGGACCAGTGGCGGTTCGCGCACGACCTCGTCCGCGAGTCGGTCGTCCTCTCGACGACCCGGTCGGACACGAGCCGGTTCCACCTGCGCATCGCGGACGTGCTCGCGCGCGAACCGGAACCGGTCGAGCGCCACGCCGAGGCCCTCGCCCACCACCTGTGCTCGGCCGGCCCGCTCGCCGAGCCGAAGCGGGTGGTGGAGGCGCTCGTCGTCGCGGGCCGCATCGCGGCGCGCCGGTCCGCCTACGACACCGCGGACCGGCACCTGGACACCGCGGCCCGGCTGGCGCGCGACGCCGGGCTCCTCGACCTCGAGCTGACCGCGCTCACCGAGCTGACCGCGGTCTCCGGTATCCACACCGGATTCGTCGGAGCCACCCTGGACCACCTCGACCGCGCCGAGGAGGTCGCCCGGTCGCTCGGCCAGGAACGGGAGGCCACCGGCTTCCTCCTGACCCGGTTCCTGGCGCACGCCCAGGGCATCCGGCTCGACGCGGCCGGGCGCCTCGCGCGCCGCCTGCTGGACCACGGCCGGCGCTCACCCGACCCCGTCGTCCGGGCCTCCGGCCATCACGCCTGGGGCGTGCACCAGTGGAGCTCGGGCAACATCGGTGCGGCGTACCGGAACCTGAGCCGGTCCGACGCGCTCGTCCGCGCCCACCAGGACGCCGAGCCGCTGCGGCACCGGCTGCAGCTGATGACGCCCGTCATGCTCGCGCTGAACACCGCGTTGCACGGCGACCTGGACGCCGCGCGCGGGCTCTTCGACGCGGTCGAGTCCGACGCCGCCGGCGACCCCTACGCCATCAGCGTCTGGGGTTCGTTCGCGGTCACCGCGGCGGCCGCCGCCGGCGACGTCGCGTGGGCCCTGCGGGCGGCCGACACCGCGATCAGGGCCGACCCGACGTTCTCGTTCACGTTCTCCGGCGCCTACCCGCGGCTGGCGCGGCACTGGGCGCGGGCCATGTCGGGCGACGACCCGGCCGCGTCGGCGATCGAGGCGGAGCGGGTCATCGAGTCCACCCTGGTCGACCCGCCCCGGTCGAACCTCGCCACCTGGTACGCGCTGCTCGCCGAGATCCAGCTCCGTGCCGGCGGGCTCTGCGCGGCCACGAAGGCGCTGGACAGGGCCGACGCGTTCATCGACACCTACGGCGAGCGGTACGCCGAGGGCCTGGTTCTGGTCATCCGCGCCGAGACCCTCCACGCCGAGGCGCTCCACGCCGGCGGCGACCCCGCGTCGGCGGTGCGCGCGGCCCGCCGGGCGCTCACCCTGTCGCGGCGACGCGGCGCCCACCTCTTCGCGACGCGCGCCGACCGCCTGCTGGCAGAGCTTCCCGGGTGATCCGCCGTCACGGCTTGCGCGCGACCCCGACCAGGTTGTGCAGCATCGGCACCTCGCCGGCGTCGGGGTCGGGGCGCCAGCGGGTGACGTCGATGAGGCCGGGCTCGACGAACTCCAGTCCGTCGAAGTACGCACGGATCTCCTCCGGCGTGCGCATCGCGTACTTCGGGTTGGCCGACTCGTTCCAGATCTTCATGACCTCGTTGAGCTCGGGGTTGGTGTTCGTACCGTCGCAGACCACCAGGTAGCTCCCCGGCGCCAGGCCCGCCATCACCCGCTGCGCGACCTCGCGCGCCTCCTCCGCCGACGGAAGGTGCGCCAGGATGCCCGAGAGGATCACCGCGACCGGCCTGGCGAGGTCGATCGTGCGGGCGGCGCCGGTGAGGATCCGGTCGACGTCGCGGATGTCGGCGTCGATGTAGTCGGTGGCGCCCTCGGGACCGCTGGTGAGCAGCGCCCGGGCGTGGACCAGCACGAGCGGGTCGTAGTCGACGTAGACGATGCGCGAGTCGGGCGCGACCGCCTGGGCCACCTCGTGGGTGTTGTTCGCGGTGGGCAGGCCGGTACCGATGTCGAGGAACTGGCGCACGCCGGCCTCGCCGGCCAGGTAGCGCACGGCCCGGTTGAGCACGGCCCGGTCGGCGCGGGCGATCTCGACGATGATCGGGAACGCCGCGGCGATCTCGTCGCCGAGGGCCCGGTCGACCGCGTAGTTGTCCTTGCCGCCGAGCCAGTAGTTCCACACCCGGGCGGTCTGGGGAACTGTCGAGTCGATCTTCGGGGAGTCGGTCACCACGCATGCCCTTTCGGTGTCACCGTCGGCCATCGGTCGTCGGCCGCACCCTACCGTCGACGATCGACGGTGGTCGCGCGGGCACGCTGCATAGAGTGGCCGGATGCGCATCCGGATCGAGGGCACCGACCTGCCGGGCCGTCGCGGCGCGGCCGGCGCCGACGCGTTGCGATGGAACAACGTCCACGTGGGCGTCCAGCGCAGGGCCGAGGTCGTCGACCTGTTTCCGGCCGACGCCGGGTCGGCGACGTGGGAGTTCGACGTCGACAGCCGCGAGGTCGACGGGCTGCTGGACGTCGGCGGGCCCTACGTCCACGGCCGGCCCGGCGCCCGGTTCCTGTACCTGAGCTGGGGCGCCGTCGACGGCACCGGCTTCGCGATGTTCAAGCGGATCAAGCTGATCTTCGGCGACGTGCCGACCGGGGTGCTGCGTGCCGCGCACGACGGCGAGGGCGTGCTGGTCGGCCGGCTCGGTCTGACCGACGGCAGGGGCGCACCTCGCTCCGCCCGCGTGCGGCCACCCGATGTGGTCTGGCAGTGCGTTCCCCCGCCGGCGACCTGACACCGTCCCGACGGATTGTTTCCACCCCTTCAATATTTGCCGTGACGGAAACCATCGCCTATAGTTTCCGTCATGGAAAGCATCGGACGAGTGCCCGATCCCGCCGAGGCCCGCGAGGCGCTGGCGAGCATCGAGGACGCGCAGCGGACCCTGCGGAACACGCCCTGGCCGACGTGGCTCTACCCGGTCAACGCCGCCCTGGTGGGTGGCATGGCGGCGACCCCGCTCCTCGGTGACCACCGCACCACCGCGCTGCTGGCCGTCGCCCTCACGACCGTCGTCGTCAACATGGCGGCGGGGTACCGGATGGGTACGCCGTGGGTCCTGCCGACCAGCCGCGCGTTCCTGTCCGCCGTCGCGGTGTCGGCGCTGCTCGTCGTCGCCGCCATCGTCGTCGCCGACCTCACCGCGCACGCCTGGCCGGTCGCCGCCCTCGCGGTCGCCGCCGCCGTCACCTACCTCGCCGGCAGCGTGGCGCACCGCGCGTCGACGGGACGGCCCCGGTGACCGCGGGACTCGACCCCGTCATCCACCCGACGCACCGCCTGCGGATCTGCGCGATGCTCGCCGCGGGCACCACGCTGGAACTGTCGGTCGTCAAGGACAGCCTCGACCTGAGCCCGTCGGCGCTGAGCAAGCAGGTCGCCGCCCTCGTCGACGCCGGATACGTCCGGCAGGAGCGCCTGGGCACCGACACCCGCCGCGTGTGGTTGTCGATGACCCGCCAGGGTCTCGCCGCCTACCGGGGTCACGTCGCCGCGCTGCAGGAGATCGTCGGCGCGACGACGGTCCCGCGGCCGGGGTCAGCGTGACCCGGCGGCCACCAGCGTCGCGGTGATGGGTTCCAGCTCGCGGACCAGCTCGGCGAGCTCGGCCGGCGGGAGCGCGTCGTACGGCGCGGCGGCGAGGTCGTCGGTCCGGGCCTCGATACGGCCCCTGGTCTCGCGGCCGGCGTCGGTGAGCCGGCCGTCGGCGTCGACGAGCCCGCGGTCGCGCAGGCCGTCCATCACCGCGGCCAGCCGGTCCTTCGGCAGGTGGTGGATGCGCCCGAACGACTCCGCCGGGTAGATGCCCATCCCGAGCGCGGACAGCACGTGGGCCTCCGTGCCGCCGATGCGCTCGCCGACCAGGGCCGCGACATGCCCGTCCCCCCGGTGTTCCCGCAGCATCGTCGCCGAGTGCCACAGCCGGGCGACCGGGTCGCCCGGCACCGCGAGGGTCCGCATCCCGGCGTACATCACCCGGCCCGCCGTGGGCGCGCCGGTCGCGGCCCTCGTGGTCAGGTCGGCGGCGCGGACGAGACCCGCTGAGCCCGCCATCTCCTCCCCGAGGATCCGCCGCAGGGAGGCGGCACTGCCCCGCTCCCGGGCGGCGATCGACGCCTCGGGCGGGATCGTCTCCCAGGCGCTCGGGATGTGCCGCGCGGCCTCCCCCTCGGCGAAGCTGTAGAAGGCCGCGTGCACGACCTGCGCCGGCACCCGACCCAGCGGCGCGGCGCGGCTGGCGAAGTAGCCGTCCCAGTAGGTGCGGTGGCCGAGCGCGGCCAGCTCCTCGTTGCACTCGTCCGCGAAGTAGGTGACGAGGCAGATCGGCTCCAGCAGCTCGAACATGCGACGGGCGATCGTGGCCATGGTGCGGCTCCTTGTCCGGGGGCGTCGGGTCCATTCGCGCGACGAACGCGGCCGCTCCGATCCGACAGCACCGTCGAACATTCCTCCCGTCCGGGTGCCCCGGTTGCCAGATTGTCCGGCAATCTGGCAAGGTTGCGGTTATGGATGGCGACGTGACGAGCCCGATCGCCGGGCTGGGTGCTGCCATCCGGCGGCGGAGCACCACCGAGCAGGCCGCCGACGCCGTCCGGCAGGCCATCCTGTCCGGGCGGCTGCTGCCGGGCACGCCGCTGCGCGAAGCCGCCCTGGCCAGCGAGCTCGGCATCTCCCGGAGCACCCTCCGGGAGGCCGCGCGGACCCTCGAGAGCGAGGGCCTGGTGCACTACCGGATGAACCGCGGCATCGTGGTCGCCGAGATCACCGCCGCGGACGTGACCGACATCTACGCCGCCCGCGCCGCCGTGGAGCTGGCCGCGGCTGACGCCCTCACCGGGCACCGGGACCCGGCGGTCTACGCGGCCCTCGCCGGCCTGGTCGAGCGGATCGAGCACGCCTTCGACCGCGGCGACACCGCGGCCGTACTCGACGGTGACCGGCGGTTCCACGCGACCCTGGTCGCGGCCACCGGCAGCGCCCGGCTGCGCCGCTACCACGAACAGCTCCAGCAGGAACAGCGCCTCGCCCTGGCACTGTCCGAACGGTCCCGCCGCGAGCTCGGCCGCACCACGGACGACCACCGTCAGCTCCTGGAAGCGCTGCGCGGCACCCCGGAGCGGGCCAGGGCCGAGCTCACCACGCACCTGCGGGCCGGCGCCGCCGAGCTGCGACGCCTACTCGACCTCCTCGACCAGCGCCGGAAGGACCCTCGTGGCTGACCACAGCACCGGCGGCGGATGGGATCTCATCGTCACGCCGTGGCACCTCGACGAGCACCTCCCGGACTTTCCGGTGCCCGTCGGCGCGACCGAGGTCGTCCGCCCGGCTCTCCCCGCCGGTCCCGTCCCCGCCCGGATGAACCTGCTGCACCGGGCCACCGTCGACGCGGTGACGCGGGCGGCCAGGCCCCTGGTGCTGTCCGGCGACTGCCCCACCACGCGGGCGGCGGTGGCCGGGGTGCAGCGCCGTCACAGCGACCTGGCCGTCCTGTGGCTGGACGCGCACGGCGACTTCAACACCCCCGCGATCTCGACGAGCGGCTACCTCGGCGGCATGGCGCTGGCCATGCTGACCGGTCGCACACCCGGCCTGTTAGACGACGCGATCGGGCTGCGCCCGGTCCCCGAGACCAGCGTCGTTCTCGCCGACGCCCGGGACCTCGACCCGGCCGAGCACGACGCCCTCGCCACCAGTCGCGTCCACCGCGTGCCCGCCGATCCCGCCGCGGTCACCGACGCCCTCGGCCGGCTCGGCGACGTCCCCGTCCACCTCCATCTCGACATCGACGTCATCGACGGCGCCGAACTGCCCGGCGCCCGCTTCCCCTCCGGGCCCGGTCCCTCCCTCGCCCGGATCGAGGACTGCCTGGCCGCCGCCTGCGCCACCGCCACCGTCGTCGCCGCGTACATCGCCTGTGCCTGGCTGCCCGGGCACGCCGGCGACCAGACGAGCCGCCGGACGGTCACCCGCCTCACCGCCTCGCTCGGCGCCACCCTGGACTGGCACTGACTCCGCTCGGCGCGCCCCGGCGCCGGGCCGGTCGGCCGGCGGTCGTGGGTGGGCCGCCGCCTATGCTCCGTGCCATGTCCGTCTCCCCCGACCTGTCCCGTCTCGTGGCCGCGCTTCCCGACGCGCTCGCACTCCCCGAGGGCCGCGTCGTGCACGGCGACGACGGGCAGCCGGCCCTCTGGGTCAGCGACGGACCCGCCACCGCGCCGTTGTGGACCGCGTTGCGCGCGACGCACGCGACCTCCGGCCTGTGGCCGCTGCTGCTCGACCACCTCGGCGGCGACACCGCCCGCCCCTGGGACGACGGCGAACTGTGGCCGGCCGACATGTCCGACCCCGGCGGGTGGGACGCGGCGACCCTGCTGGCCGGCTGGTGGGCCGACCACACCCGCACCGACGACGCCGACCGCCTGTCGCAGCCGGAACGCCTCGCGGTCACCGCGCCCTACGGGCAGCGCTGGCCGGGCCCGGCCGCGCCGCTGCCGGTCGGTGACGATCCCGACCTGCACGCCGACGAGTGCGTGGCCTTCATGCTCGCCGACAACCCGAAGCTGCGGCTCGGCCTGGTCGCCGCCACCCGCGGCGCCGACTCGGTCACCACCGCCGGATGGCAGGGCCCGGCGAATGTCGAGAACGACACGGCGAAGCTGTCGGCCGTCCTGCGCTCCTGGGAGGACCGCTTCGCCGCGCGCGTCATCGGCGTGGGGTACGCCGAGCTGTACCTGAGCGTCGCGGCGCCACCGACCGACGCGGCCGCCGCGCTCCACGTCGCCGCGGAGCACTTCGCGTTCTGTCCCGACAACGTCTGGCAGGGCGCCGCGACCGACCTCGCCGGCTACGCCGGCCAGCTCGTCGACGCGCCGATCTGGTCGTTCTGGTGGGACTGAACCGGCCCCCGCCGGTCTGTCCACAGTGGACGCCGAACCGGTGTGGCCGCCGCCGTCGGGTACCGTGGCGCCGATGACTGAAGCCGAGACCGGGGTCAGCGCGGATCTGGTCCGCGGCCTGCTGCGGGAGCAGCACCCGGATCTGGCCGGCCTTCCCGTCCGTGAGGTCGACGGTGGCTGGGGCAACCAGATGTGGCGCCTCGGCGACGACCTGGTCGTCCGCATGCAGCGGATGGACACCGGCCCCGGGCCGCAGCTCAAGGAGCGGCGCTGGCTGCCGGTGCTGGCCCCGCGCCTGCCGCTTCCGGTACCGACCCCGGTGCGCAGCGGCACGCCGTCGGAGCGTTTCCCGAAGATCTGGACCGTCATGACGTGGGTCGACGGCACGCCCCTCGACCTCGCCCCGATCACCCGCGGCGACCACGCCGCCGACACGCTGGCGGCGTCTCTCGCGGCGCTGCACGTGGAGGCGCCCGCCGACGCCCCGGCCGCCTCGGACTTCGGGGCCCACCCGAGCGAGTGCACGGGCGGGTTCGAGCACTTCCTGCGGTCGGTCGACCTCGGCGACGTCGCCGCGGACGACGTCCGGGCCGTCTGGGCCGACGCGGTGGCGACCGCCGGGTGGCGGGGACCGCGGGTGTGGGTGCACGGTGACCTCCACCCCGCGAACGTCGTCGTCGCCGACGGAACGCTGGCCGGCGTCGTCGACTTCGGCGCGCTCTTCGCCGGCGACCCCGCGTGGGACCTGGCGGCGGCCTGGCTGCTGCTCCCCGCGGGGGGCGCCGCGCGCTTCTTCGACCGCTACGCCCGGGCCGACGGGGCGACCGTCCGGCGGGCACGCGGGCTGGCCGCGATGAAGAGCCTGTTCCTGATGCTGATGGGCCGCAACGGCGACCGCGGCCTGCCCGGCGGCAAGCCGGCCTGGGGACCCGCGGGCCGGGCGGCCCTCGGCCGCGTCCTCGCGGGCCTCTGAGTACGCGGCCCGCTACCGGGTACGGCGCCGGATGCGCTCGATGCGGGCCTGCGTCGCGGCCTCGTCGGCCATTCCGAGGCGGACCCGGCGGCGCAGCTTGTACTCCACGACGTCGGCCAACGGCGCGTCGCCGCTTTTGCGCCACCCCCACGAGATCCACCGGGACGTCGTCGCGAGCAGCGTGACCTCGGCCGACTCGGCGAGCTCCGGAACGACGCGCCCGACCGCCGTCGTCAGCACCTGATGGTCGCGATGCCGGTCGACACGGTTCGGTATCCGCTTGTTGCGGCGGATGTTCCTGCGTGAGCTCTTGTCGTTCTCGCCGTAGGCGTTACGCCGGTCGCGCGCGTAGCTCAGCGCCTTCTTCTCCTGCGGATCCCGTCGCGCCACCCGCCTCACCATCCCCCGAACCGCCGCACCATGCCCCGTCACGGTAGGCGCGGGACGCGGCCGGGCACCACACGTTTCCGCGGGTCCGGCGACGCGACGCGGGGGTCACGGGTGTGCGCCGTCGCGGTGGGTGGGCGCGGTGGCGGCGAGCCAGGCCATCAGCTGGCCGGTGGTACCGGGGCCGAGCGCGGGCGCGGCCCGCTGGACCAGCGCGGCAAGCCGGTCGTGCCCGTCGGCCGTGGCCGTCAGGTCGGGTGGCGTACCGCGGCGCCGCGACGGCAGGGCCGCGTCGCGGGCGAGGCGGGTGACGTCGGCCAGGCCGCGGCGGGCCAGGTCGGGATGCGGGTCGACGGCGAGGGTGAGGGCCGCGCGCAGATGGACCGCGGTGGACCGGTCGCGCAGCAGCCGGTAGCCGGCTCGACGGAGCTCCATGCGTGGATGGGCCAGCAGCTGCCAGGCGACCTCCTCCGGTACCCGCCGCGGAAACGGTCGCAGCGCCGCTGTCGCCTCCCGGACGACGGCCGGCGAGGGGTCGTGCAGCAGCGGCAGTGTCCCCTCGACGTCAACGGCGTCCAGCTGGCGCAGCGCCCGCACGGCGGCGGCGCGGACGGTCCGGTCGGCGTGCGTCAGCAACGGCCGTAGCAGTGCGGCATCCGCGACCGAGCCGGCCTCCGCCAGTCCCATGACGGCACCCACGGCCGGAACCGGCGCGGTGACCGCGACCCGGTAGTGCCCGGGCACGTCGGTGCCGAGACCGGCCGCGGCGGCGCGGGCCAGCGCCCGGACCAGCGGGGCCCCGTCGTCGAGAGACGCGGCGACGGTGGCGGTCTCGCCGATGCGGGCCAGTCCGGTGAGCGCGACCACCCGCACCTCGGCGCGGCGGTGGCCGGCCAGGCGCCGCAGGACCCGCACCCGCCGGGTCCACACCGCCTCCCGGCAGGCCGCTTCGGCGGCCCGCACCCGGATCCGGACGTCGTCGTCGGACTCGGCCACGGCGACGAGGTCGTCCACGCGCATCCCGCCCTGCGCCAGGGCCACGTCGAAGACGAACCGCCGCAACCGCCGGTCGCCGGTACCGGCCAACGCCCGACGAACCGGCTCCGGTGCGGTGATCAGCGCGGCCAGCGCCTGACCGTGCACGAACCCGCCCCGGAGCCGGGGCCGCATCAGCACCGTCGTCGGCAGCACCGCGGCCAGGTACCCGCCGCCGCCGTCCCCGCCGCCGTCCCCGCCGCCGTCCCCGCCGCCGTCCCCGCCGCCGTCCCCGTCGCCGTCGTCGTCGGCGAGCAGCAGCGCCAGGCCGGCGCGCGCCCGGTCACGGACGGGCCCGACCCAGTCCCCGGTTCGCAGCGCCAGAAACGGCATCAGCTCCGGCAACGGCCGGTCGAGCATCGCGGCCACCGCCCGTTCCCGGATCCGCCCGTCGCGGTGGGTGCTGGCCACGGCGACCGCAACCGGGCCGGGTGTCGCCTCGTGGAGGCGGGCCACCGGCCCGTCGAGAAACGGGGTCGCGCCGGTCGCCGACCACAGCACCCGCCGGGCGTGCTCGTCGATCCGGGTGACCAGGGCCGGCCGCTGCCCGAGCACCCGCAGCGCCGCACGGGCCAGCCCGTCGTCGCCGGCCGCGTCGACGTCGACCAGCGCGCGCACCAGGACGTCCAGCCCCTGCCAGCCCCTGTCGGCGGACCCGGCGGCCGCCTCGACGGCCCCCAGCAGCGACCGCCCGTCGACCTCCACGCGCGGGTCGGGTCGACCACCCCGCCTGAGCCATCTCACCCCGACATCGTCCCCCGGACGCGATCACCCGGCGGCCGAATTCCCGCGGCGGCATAAGCTGCGCGTTACCGCACGACCCGCGCACCGCCTCCGACGCCGGGTCCGTCGATGGGAGTGCCGTGACCTGGGGCGTGATGGCGACGGAGATGCTGTTCCCCGTCGGGGTGTTCATCGTCGTCAGCGGCATGTCGTCCATGGCCCTCGTGGTCCGGGTGCTGCACGCCGAGTCGCCGACACCGATGTTCTTCCGGCTGCGCCGCTCCGGATCGCTGACCGCGTTCGTCGGCCCGGCCGGGTGGCGGTCGGTGCCGCGGGACCGGCTCGGCTGGCTGGCCATGCAGGTCGCGCCGCTCGCGGTGGTGCTCTGCCTGACGTACGTGATCGCCCTGTGGGTGCCGCTGGCCGCGGCCGGCGCGTCGCTGCTCGCGGTCCCGCTGGCCGTCGTGTGTCTCGCCGCGTCCGCGGCCGTCGTGGCGGGCTCGCTGGTCTACGCCGCGACGTTCCGGTTGGGGGCCTGGGCCCCGCGCCTGGGTCTGCCGCCGCTGGACCTGCCGGCCGCGGACTTCCACACCAGGGTGCGGACGAAGGCCGCCCTGAACCTGTTCTGGTACCGGTACCTGCACGTGTGCACGGTGTTCTCGGGGCTGTACGCCGTGCTCGCCTCGGCCGTCCGGGCCCTGCAGGTCGCCGCCGGCGACGCCGCGGCGGCGGTCAAGGTCTCCGCGCTTGTCGGGGCCGTCGCCGGGTGGACCCTCGTGGTCTGTACGACGGCCATCGGCGTCCGGGTCGTCGCCTCGTACTTCCCGGTGACGCGGGCGCACCGCGCCATCGGTCGTTGTCTGGCGCGGGAGCCGGCCGGAGCCTTACGCGCGTACGACCCGCGCCTGCCGGCTGATCCGCTCGTCCACCGCCCGGACCTGGTCGACGCCGGCAGGTGCCTGATCGCCGTGGCGCGCAGGCTGGAGCACCCGACCGGCACCGTCGGCGTCAGCCATCCCCTGGCGACCCTGCTCCGCGCCACGGAGCGGAAGGTGGGGCTGTACCTGGCGAGCCGGGCGTCGCTCACGGACCGGCTCCCGGAGGAGCTGCGGAACACGTTGAGACTCGCGACCACCGTCATGGTCGGGCCGAGACGTCACGGGCGGTACGGGGAGCTGGCCGCCCTCGTCGCCCCGTTCGACCCCGACGGCCAGCCGCACGAGGTTCTCCGCCCGCCGGCGCCCGGACGGGTCGGCCTTCTGGTCGCCCAGGTGGCCGACGGCGTGGAGAGGGCCCACCGCGTGATCTTCGGACTCGCGTGGACCGCGCTGCTCGTCGCGGTGATCTTCGCCGTCGTCCATCAGGGTCGCGGCCTGGAGTGGCTGCTGCAGATCGTGAAGCCGTAGCGGGCGGCGGGCTACTGCCGCCGCAACGACACGAGGGCCACCTCGTTGCCCTCCGGGTCGACGAGGGTCCGGCGCTCGGCGGTCGACCCGGCGAGGACCCGTCCCCCCGCGGCCACCGCCGCGTCGACGCGGGTCTGCGCGTGGTCGTCGGCGACGAACAGCTCGAGGTGGACGCGGTTGCGCTGCCGCCGCCGCTCCGCGTCCGACGCGTCCATGGGCTGGAAGAACAGGACCGGATTCAGCCGGCGGGGGTCGTAGATGTCGGTCAGGAACGGCCGCTGGTCCTCGCTGTAGCCGAGGACGGCCGCCCAGAACGCGCGCACCGCGGGAAGGTCGACCGCGTCGAGGCCGAGCTGGACGAACCGCGGGCGCGTCGGGTCGGCGGACAGCCCCAGGTCGCGCGCCGCGGTCTGGATCCGGCCGGCCAGGTCCACGAACCGCGGCGTGGCGGAGCCCTCGCCGTCCTCCCACTGGTCCTTCCCACCGTCGATCGTGACGCCGTCGGGGCGCAGGTCGACCATCAGCGGCAGCCCGGCGTCGTCGGCCAGACCGGCGACCGCCGACGCGAGGTCGGCCGCCCGCGCGGGCCGGTCGACGGGGTAGAACGCCATCGCGGCGAACAGCACCTGCCAGTCGGCGGTCTCCGGCCGCGGGGAGAGCCGGTCGCCGGGGACCACGTCGACCTCGTTCCCGTCGGCGTCGGCGAGCGCGACCCCGTACGGGCCGAACGGCTTCTGTTCGACGGCGGCACGCGCCGCCTCGACCGCGTCGGGCGCGCGGACCACGTCGACGTGGATCCGGTCACGCAGCGGCCGGTGCGGGCTCGGCCGGAACGACAGCCCGGGATCGCGGCGCGACGGGTCCCGGAGCCCGTCGGCGCCGACCGGCTCGTAGGCGAGCACGGTGCGCCAGAACGGCAGGAGCAACGGCCCGTCCGCGGTCTCGATCACGAGCCGCACCGTCTGGAGGACGGCCGGGTCCGCGGCCAGTCCCAGGTCCCGGGCCGCGGCCGAGTCCGCGCGCGAACTCCGCGTCGGCCGGGGTGGGATCACCGGTCGGGGCGATCCGCACGCGCACCCCGCCGGGCCGCAGGTCCACGTCCGGCGGGCCGGTGGCGGCGGACAGGTCGGCGATACGCCGCACGAGCGCCGCGCCCGCGGTCATCGACGGCGCCTCGAACCAGGCGCCCACGCCGGCGTCGAGGACGCGCCAGTCGTCGGCACCGGCCGCCTGCTGGAACCCCGCGGTTCGCCCCATCGACCCAGCTTAGGCCCGGACGTTGTCAGCGGCGGCCGCGCAGCTTGGCGAGAAGCGCCTGGAGCTTGCTGCGGTTGCCCGGCTGGGACAGCTGCCGACGCCCCTGGTCGACCAGCCGACGACCCTGCGGGCTCCGGAAGAAGGCCAGGACGCGGTTCACAAACGACGACGACGCCATCGGAATCACCTCTATCGTTCGGCGCGGCCGAGTCGGCACGACGCCGGTCCGGTGGACTTACCCCACGGCCGGGACCGCCAACCGTCCGGACCGGACGGCCACCTCCCCCGCGCGCACCGGCCCCGCCCGCGCCGGTTCGGGGGGATCGGCGCGGGCGGGGCGGCCCGGGTGGCGGACGGTCATTCGGCGCTGACGTCCGCGCGCGACGGGTGTGCCGGCCTCCGTCGAGGACGGGCGCGTCGCGGTCGCGTTCCACCCGGCGGGTGCGGCATTGCGGACCGACGCGGGTACCAGGATGGCCGGGCCGTATGGCGGGCGACCCACGACGATGTGACGGTTCCATGACGGAGGTCGTCGACGCGCGTCACCGGCGCCGTCACGACAGCGGAGTCGCCGTTCACGGCGGGCCGCCCGCGGGGAGCAGGTCGAACACGTGGCCGACGCCGGACAGGTCCAGCAGCCGCCGCACGCGCGGACCCGCACCGCGCAGCGACAACCGGCCGCCGTAGCGCCGGACGCGCCGGTGGGCGTCCGTCAGGACACCGATCGCGGCGGCGCTGAGGCTGTCGCAGGCCGTGAGGTCGACGATCACGTGCTCCGGCCGGAGCGTGACCGCCTCGTCGACACGTTCGGCGAGGCGCACCGACGCGGACCGGCTCGACGCCTCACAGATGATCAGCTCCAGCCGGGGGATCGGCGACGTCGCGACGGCGGTGTCGTGCCCCGGGTGGGCGGTCTGTCCCGTCATATCCACAGCGTCCAGGGGGTACATGGCGGTGGTGGCGCGCTTGTTTGACGGTTGTGTGACAACCGGTCGCGGGGGCCGGCAATCCTGGACACCCGTACGGGTGACCGCGCGATGATGCACGCATGAGGGTCACAGCGGTCGGGCGCGCGGGGTTGCGCACCCGCGTGACGGCCGGGTTCGCCGCCGGCGCGTTGATGCTGTCGGCCGTCATGGCGCTGGTGTCCTACCAGCTGACGCGCGACCGGCTGCTGGAGGAGCGGGAACGGACGGTCGTGCGGGCCGCGATGGCCGACGCCGCGGTCGTCGGCGACGGGCTGCGCGACGCCGACGCCGAGGTCGCCGACGTGCTGGGCACGCTCGACACCGGCGACTACCGCCGGGTGGTGGTGCACCGCGACGGCGTCTGGTACGCGCGCAACGCCGACGCCACCATCGCCGAGGCGATCCCCCGGTCGTTGCAGCGCCTGGTCGCCGACGGTAGACCGGGTGTCCAACGGTTCCGCCAGAACGGGCACCCGACGGTCGTGGTCGCCGTACCGCTGTCGTCGTCGGCGGTGTTCTACGAGATCGGTTCGTTGAGCGAGCTGGAACGCACGCTCGACGTGCTGGCCCTCAGTCTCACGGCGGTGGCCGTGATGGTAGCGGCCGGCGGGGCGGGACTGGGGTGGTACAGCGCCCGGCGCGTGCTCCGACCGCTCGGCTACGTCGCCGACGCGGCCGAACGGGTGGCCGCCGGCGGCTACAGCACCCGGCTCGACCCGACCACCGAGCCCGACCTCGGGCGGCTGACCACCTCGTTCAACCACATGGTCGACGAGCTGTCGGCCCGGCTCGAACGCGACCGGCGCTTCGCCGCCGACGTCAGTCACGAGCTGCGCTCACCGCTGCAGACCCTCAGCGCGGCCGCGAGCGTGCTGAACCGCCGGCGCGAACATCTCGACGAACGCACCGCCGTCGCCGCGCAGCTCGTCGCCGAGGAGGTCGACCGGTTCCAGGCCCTCGTCGACGACCTCCTCGAGCTCGCCCGCAGCGACCAGCCCGCCGACCGCGCACCGGTCGACGTCGTCGCGCTGGCGCGCCAGGTGTGCGCCGCCCGCGGCCTGTCCGACGCGCTCGTCACCGTCGCCGACGGCACACCCAGGACGTGGAGCCTCGACCGGCGGCGGTTCGTCCAGATCCTCGACAACCTCCTCGACAACGCCGTCCAGTACGCCGGCGGTCCCACCGCCGTGCGCGTCGGCGGAGACCGGCACGTGTGCGTGGTCGAGGTCGACGACGAGGGACCCGGCGTCCACCCGGCCGACCGCACCACGGTGTTCGACCGGTTCTTCCGGGGCCGGCACGCCAACTCCCGCCGGCGCACCGACGGAACCGGGCTGGGCCTGGCGATCGTGGCGCAGCACGCCGCCGCGCACGGCGGCCGGGTCAGCGTCGACGACCGGCCCGGCGGCGGCGCGCGGTTCCGCGTCGACCTTCCCGCGGAGCCGGCGTGACCGCGCGGTCCGCGGTCGTCGCCGCCCTTCTCCTCACGCTGGTCGCGGGGTGCGGCGTCCCGGCCGAGGACGAGGCGCGGCCGCTACCGGCGTCCGGCACCGTCCCCGGGACGGGACCGGTGGTCGAGGTGTCGCCGTCGCCGGCCGGGTCGGTCGCGCAGCCGTTCTACTTCGTCCGGCGCGGCCGGCTGGTGCCCGTCGTCCGCTGGATCGGGCCCGCGACGCCGCTGGACGCGTTGACCCGGACGCTGCTCGCCGGCCCGACGTCGTCGGAGGCGGCCGCCGACCTCACCAGCGCGCTGACGGGAACGGCGACCGTCCGCGGCGTGCGCCGCTCCGGCGCGATCGCCCTCGTCGACCTCGGCGACGACCCTCCCGCCACCGGCCGCACCGACGAGATCCTCGCGTTCGGGCAGATCGTCTGCACGTTGACCGCCCGCACCGACGTCAGCGGGGTCGCGTTCGTCCGCGGAGACCAGCCGCTGGAGGTTCCGCGCCCGGACGGCTCGCTGTCGGCGCAGCCGATGGCGGCGCTCACCTACGCGGACCTGCTCGCACCGGCGTGAGTCACCGCTGGAGCTTGTAGCCCATGCCGCGGACGGTCACCAGGTGACGCGGCGCCCGCGAGTCGTCCTCGATCTTCTGCCGCAACCGTCCGACGTGGACGTCGACGAGCCGCTCGTCGCCGAAGTCGTACTCCCACACCCGTTGCAGCAGCTGCTGCCGCGACATCACCTGACCCGGATGGTTCGCCAGCTCGCACAGCAACCGGAACTCGGTGTGCGTCAACGCCACCGGCTCCCCGCGCAGCCGCACCTCGCCACCGGCGGGCACGATCTCCAGGTCCCCGAAGACCACCGACGTCGGGCCGGACGCCGTACCCGACCGCGCCGAGGTTCTCGCCCGCCGTCGCAGCGCCCGCAGCCGCGCCGTCAGCTCCTTCACCGCGACCGGCTTGACCAGGTAGTCGTCGGCACCCGCCTCCAGCGCCGCCACGATGTCGTGGGTGTCGTCGCGGGCGCTGACGACCACGATCGGCAGGTCGGCGTCGCGCCGCAGCTCCCGGATGCACTCGAACCCGTCCATCCCCGGGAGCATCAGGTCGACCAGCACCACGTCGGCGGGCTCGGACCGTTGTGCCGTCAGGCCCTCCTCGGCGCTCTCCGCGCCGCGTGCCGCGTAGCCCTCGTCCTCCAGGGCCAGCACCAACGACAACCGGATCCGGTCGTCGTCCTCGATCACCAGTACGCCTGCCACCCTTCGCATCATGCCCGCACCGGCGGCCCCGCGCCGAACGGTCCGGCCGCGTGCCGGTCCGATCGTCATGAGGGTGTCATATGACGCCGGCAGGAACCGTCACACTGCGCGGCGACCGTGAACGCATGCGCAGAGCGGACGAGAACCATGGCGGGCAGCGATGAACGCCGACGTGGTGGGCCGGCCCGTCGTCGTCGGCGTCGACGACTCCCCGGGCGCGCTGGACGCGGTCCGCTGGGCCGCCCGGTACGCGGACGCGGCCGGCTTCCCGGTGCGGCTCGTCCACGCCACGACGGTCGCGGACACCGCGGGCTCGATGACCACGGTGATCCCGGGGCCGTTCGGGGTGGCCACCGTCGGCCTGCACCGGCCGCGCCCGTCCGGGGACCGGCTGCTCGCGGCCGCGCGCGCCGAGGCGGCCCGGGTCGCGCCGCGGTGTGCGGTCTCCGTGCGCACCGCGTCGGACACGCCGGTGGCGGCGCTCGTCGACGCGTCGTCGGACGCCGCTCTGGTCGTCGTCGGATCCAACGACCGCAACCGGTGGGTCACGCTGTTCGACTCGGTCGCCGCGCGGGTCGTCGCCGCGGCGCACAGCCCGGTGGTGGTGGTCCGCGGGGACGCGGCGCCGGCCGGGCCCGTGGTCGTGGCCGTCGACGACTCCGACGGCTGCGAACCGGCCCTGCGGTTCGCGTTCCTCGAGGCCTCCCGGCGCGGCTGCGCCCTCGTCGCCGTGCACGCGTGGCAGATCCCGCTGGTCGCCACCGGCGCCGGCCCGCGGTCGGCGGCGGTGCCCACCGTCGACGTCGCCGCGCGGGACGTCGCCCTGGCGGCTTGGCGCTCGGTGACCGACACGATCGCGCCGTGGCGTGCGGTCTTCCCCGACGTCGCGGTGGAGGAGCGGCTGCTGCAGGGCCCGCCGGACGTGCTGGTGGCCGCCGAGACGTCCGGCGCGGCGCTCGCGGTCGTCGGCTCCCGCGGACGGGGTCCGGTGGCCGGACTGCTGCTCGGCTCCACCAGCCAGGCCCTCATCCACACGTCGCGGTGCCCGGTCGCCGTCGTGCGCGACACCCGGCTCCCGACGGACGCGCACCGCTGACCGACCGCTGACCGGACCGCTCGAACGCCGGGGTGGGGTACGTTGTCGACGCCGATCGGTGATCGACGACGAAGGGGCTCGATGGGCGACCTGGTGAACCGCGGATGCTGATCCGACCGATGGAGGCCGGCGACGCCGGGGCGGTGCTGCGGATCTACCAGGCCGGCCTTGACACCGGCCACGCCAGCTTCGAGACCACCGCACCCGGCTGGCCGGCGTTCGACGCGGCGCGGCGCCCCGGCCACCGCCACGTGGCCGTCGACGACAGCGGCGCGGTGGTGGGGTGGGTCGCCGTGTCGTCGGTCTCCACCCGCCCGGTGTACGCCGGGGTGGTCGAGCACTCCGTCTACGTCGATCCGGGGGCACGCGGCCGCGGCCTCGCCCGGCGGCTGCTGGACGCGTTGGTCGCCTCCACCGAGGCGGCCGGCATCTGGACCATCCAGTCCGGCATCTTCCCCGAGAACACGATCAGCCTCGCGCTGCACCGGAAGGCCGGGTTCCGCGTCGTCGGCACCCGCGAACGGGTGGGCCGCCACCACGGGCGCTGGCGCGACGTCGTCCTCATCGAGCGGCGCAGCCCGGAGGTGTCGTGAGGTACGCGCCCGTCGCAGGGTTGGACACGCCGGTCTCGCGGCTGGTCCTCGGTTCGATGGCGTTCGGTCCCGACCGGTCGGCGCACTGGTTCCCGCTCCTCGACCGCTACCGCGACGCGGGCGGCAACTGCGTGGACACCGCCGCCATCTACGGGAACGGCGCCGCCGAACGCACGGTCGGCGCGTGGATGGCCGAGCGGGGCAACCGGGACGACATCGTCCTCATCGGCAAGGGAGCGTGCACCACCGAGTGCACGCCGGACCTCGTCAGCACGGAGCTGGACGGGTCCCTGCGGCGCCTGGGAACCGACCACGTCGACCTCTACCTGATGCACCGCGACAACCCGGACGTCCCCGTCGGGCGGTTCGTCGAGCGGCTCAACGAGCACCTGCGCGCCGGGCAGGTGCGGGCCTTCGGCGGCTCGAACTGGTCACCGCGCCGCCTCGCCGAGGCGAACGCCTACGCCGAGCGGCACGGCCTGGTCGGGTTCGCGGCCGGCAGCCCGCAGTTCTCCCTCGGGCACTGGAACGAACCGCCCTGGCCCGGCTGCCTGACCGCCACCGACCCGCCCACCCGCCGCTGGTACGCGACCAGCGGTCTCGCGTTGTTCGCCTGGTCCAGCCAGGCCAGCGGCTTCTTCACCGGCCGGCACTCACCCGCCGACGGCGCCGTGCCCCCGGACACCGACCCGGCGCGGGTCTGGTTCAACGCCGGCAACATCCGTCGGCTGGAGCGGGTCCGGGCGATGGCGACGCGGCGGGGCGTACCCATGGCGCAGATCTCCCTCGCCTACGTCCTCAGCCAGCCGGCGCACGTCTTCGCCCTGACCGGTCCGCTCACGCTCGGCGAGCTGGACGACGCGGTCGCCGCCGTCGACCTGTCCCTGACCGCCGACGACCTGCGCCATCTCGACCTCGAGGACGACTGACATCTCGAGGACGACCGAAACCTGGAGAACGACCGGGGCGCCGCCGATCAGGCCGGCCGGTCGGGAAGCTCGAACAGCTCCAGCTGGATCCCGTCGGGGTCGCGCAGGTACAGGATCTTCGTTCCGGCCAGCGCACCGGCCTCGACACCCTCGCCGTCGCGCAGCACGACCGGGTCCGCGTTGACGTGCACCCCCCGCCGCACCAGCTCACGGTGTGCCGCGTCGAGGTCGTCGACCTCGAAACACAGGTGCATGACCCCGACGTCGCAGTTGCGACCGGCGAAGGGCTCCGGCCGCGGGTTGTCGTACTGGATGAGCTCCAGGAGAACGTTGTCACCGGCCAGCGCGAACGAGGCCCGCATCGACGGGTTCTCGAGCTCCACGACCGCGCCGATCGCCGGGTTCGTGGCCGAGATCGTCACGCCGTTGGGCACGATGCCCAGGACGTCCGCGTACCACGCCACCGACCGCGCCAGATCGCTGACCGGCACCCCGATGTGATTCATCCTGGTCACTCTGCTCATGATCGCCATCATGGACGGCGTGACGACGCCGTGGAAGGCACGGATCTTCCGCGTACAACGGGTACCACCCTGCACGACCGACCGGAGGCGGATTCTGTGGTAGTGAACGAGCTCGGAGCGACGCTGCGCACGTGGCGCGACCGGGTGGACCCGGCCGCCGTCGGCCTCGCGGACGCGTCCCCCCGTCGCGTCGCCGGGCTGCGCCGGGGCGAGCTCGCGATGCTCGCCGGCATCTCCACCGAGTACGTGGCGCGCCTCGAACAAGGTCGCGCCGCGACGCCGTCGGCGCAGGTCTGCGCCTCCCTGGCCCGCGCGTTGCGGCTGTCCGACGACGAGGAGGCGCACCTGATGCGCCTTGCCGGCTTCGCCACGGGGCCGGACCGGATCCCCCGCCTGGTCCCCGGAAGCCTGCGACGCGTCGTCGACCACCTCGGCGCCAACCCGGTGGCCGTCTACGACGCCCTGTGGCGGCTGCTGCACTGGAACGGGCTGTTCGCGGCCGTCTTCGGCGACCCCGACGGCGTGCCCGCCGACGACCGCAACGCCCTGCTCGTCCAGTTCGAGTCCCGCAACCCCCGCGTCCGCCAGACCGACGCCGAGCGCGCGTACTTCGAGCAGTCCCTCGTGGCCGACCTGCGCGCCACCAGCGTCCGCTATCCCCACGACCCCGACGTGGCGGCGCTGGTCTCCCGCCTGGCCGGGAACGACCGGTTCCGCCGCCTCTGGGCGCTGCGCGCGGTGGCCGAGCACGACAGCGCCCACAAGACCGCCGTGCATCCGCGGGTGGGCGACATCCCGCTGGACGCCGATGTCCTGACCACGCTGAACACCGACCTCCGCGTCGTGGTCCTGACGCCCCGGCCCGGCACCGGTGCCCGCCGGAAGCTGGACCGCCTCGGCTGACGGAGCCGGGCGATCTACGTAGTTTTCGCCGATGCGGCCGACCTCCGTGGCCGGCGATGGTCGAGCCGACCTCGTCACGGACAACGGAGAAAGGACGCCCGTGTCACCTCACGTCGACGTCTCCCCCACCGCCGACCGGATCGGACGCACGCTGCTGGCCGTCTGCGCGATCGCCACCCTGGGCGCGTTCGCGCAGGGCATCCAGCTGATCGCCGACGCGTCCGACGACGACCTGATCACGCAGGCCTGGCGGACCTTCGCCTACCTCGTGTTCGCCGGCCTGTGGGGCATGCTCGCCTGGGCACCGCGGCAGCAGCGCGGCATGTGGGAGATGCTGTTCGTCCACAAGATCGCGATCACGGTGTTCGCGCTCGCGGTCATCGACAAGCCCACCGCGGTACAGCACGTCATCATCGACGGCACCGTCGTGGTCGCGACCGCCGTCGCCTACGTGCTCTGCCGCGGCTGGTACACCTAGATGATTGATTCCAAGGCCTGGCACGGGATGACTGGGCGTTTTGCCTGTTTGATGGCTGTTCCGCGACCCGCACGGGACCATCGGCCATCAACCGATGCCGATGGGTGGGAGGCTACGAACATCACAAACGCTTGTTGATGTTCATAGCCTCCCACCCGCTCACGATCATCGACGTATCGGTATGGCGGAGCTCCCGATCATCTAGCGCCCGGCCACGGCCGGGTGACGCCCGGCTCCGCGTACCCTTCGGCGGTATGCGGACCGTCGCTGCCACGTCCGGGGACCTCATCGGTCGGCGGGCCGAGATCGGACGGATCTCGGACCTGCTGGCCGCCGGGCGTGGTGGCATCCTGGTCCTGCGCGGGGAGGCGGGCATCGGCAAGAGCTCGCTGCTCGCCCACGCCCGCGCAGCGCACACGGGTTCGCGGTGGTCGACGCCTCCGGGTCGCAGTTCGAGACCCGGGCGCCGTTCGCCGCGCTGCACCACCTCTGCGCGCCGGTGCTGCACCACCTCGACGGGATCCCCGACGGGTACCGCACCGCGCTGCGGGTCGCGTTCGGGCAGCTCGACGGCGAGCGCCCTGCTCACCGCGCGCGGCCGGGCGACCCTCGACGGGCAGGTGCGGGACCGGCTCGTCGCCGAGGCGCGCGGCAACCCGTTGGCACTGCGGGAACTGCCCGCGGCCGGCGGGTTCGCCGCACCGGCCACCGGGTCGGTGCCGGGCCGCATCGAGCGCGAGTACCGGGACCGGCTGTCGACGCTCGCGCCCGGTACCCGCCTGCTGCTCACGATCGCGAGCGCCGATCCCACCGGCGATCCCGGGCTGCTGTGGCCGGCAGCGCGGACGCTGGGCGTCCCCGTCGACGCTGTGGAGACCGCGGAGACCGCCGGGCTCGTCACGACCGGCACCCGCATCCGCTTCTGCCACCCGCTCGCCCGGTCGGCCGTCTACCGCGCCGCGTCCGGGGAGGAGCGCCGACGGGCCCACCGCGCGCTGGCCGAGGTCACCGATCCCGTCGCCGATCCCGACCGGCGGGCCTGGCACCGCGCGCAGGCCGCCACCGCACCCGACGACGCCCTCGCCGACGAGCTGGAGCGGATGGCGTCCCGCGCCCGGGCCCGCGCTGGCGTGGTCGCCGCGGCGGCGTTCGTCGAACGCGCGGCGGCGCTGACCAGGGACCCGCGTCAGCGTGCCCGGCGCACCCTGGCCGCCGTCGGCGCCCACATCGAGTCCGGGCACACCGACGAGGCCGAGGCGCTGCTGACGACGGTCGGCGGGTCCACAGTGGACCCCCGCGTCGACCAGCTCCGGGGCCGGATCGCGTTCGTGCGCCACCACGACGGCGACGGTCCGGCGCACATGCTGCGGGCCGCGCGGCGGCTGGCGGCGACCGATCCGCGCGCGTCGCGGGAGTGCCTGCTCGACGCGTTGGAGATGAGCCTCGCCGTCGGCCGGTCGACCGGGGTGATGGACCGGGTGCTCGACGCCGCGCGCTCGGCGGAGCTCACACCGTCCACACAGGACCGTGACCACGACGTGCTGGACGCGCTGGCGGCGCTCACCACCGACGGGCACCGCGCCGCGGCCCCGCTGCTGCGCCGGGCCCTGGACGGCACCGGAAGTCCACTGTGGACACATCGGCCGGCCCTCGCGGTGATGATCGCCTCGGAGCTGTGGGACATCCACGCCCACGCCGCGATCGTCGGCTGGCTGCTGACGGCCGGCCGCGAGTCGGGATCGCCGATGCTGCTGCGCCTCGGTCTCGCGCAGTCCGCCTCGCACGCGGCGGTCGTCGGTGACGTCCCGCGCGCGATGGCCGCGATCGCCGAGGAGGTGGCCATCGCCGACGCGGTGGGGTGGCCGCCGATGCTGTACCCGCGGCTGCACCTGGCCGCGGTCCGGGGGCGGCGCGACGAGGCGGTCGGCCTGTTCGCCACCGCCACCGCCGTAGCCACGGCCCGCGGCGCGGGACAGCTGGTCACCAACGTCCACTGGGCGGCGGCCGTGTTCCACAACAGCGTCGCCGACTACCGGCGGCGCTGGCCGCGGCCCGTGCCGCGGTCGACCTCGACGACCTGTTCCTGTCCGGGATGGCGCTGCCCGAGCTCGTCGAGGCCGCGGTGCGCTGCCGCGACCGGCGCACGGCCGGGCGG
This sequence comes from Virgisporangium ochraceum, assembly GCF_016863655.1. Classification (GTDB taxonomy): domain Bacteria; phylum Actinomycetota; class Actinomycetes; order Mycobacteriales; family Micromonosporaceae; genus Virgisporangium; species Virgisporangium ochraceum. The sequence continues at coordinate 6,336 of NZ_BOPH01000102.1, read as the reverse complement.
GTACTCACGCACCTGGCCGAACGCACCGGGCCGAGCGCGACTGCCGACGGCACCTGCGCACCGCCCACGACCTGTTGGCCGACGCCGGGCTGGAGGCCTTCGCGGAGCGCGCCGCCACCGAACTGCGCGCGGCGGGCGAACAGGTCCACGTCCACGCCGTGCGGGCCTTCGACCGGCTGACCATGCAGGAGCTGTCGATCGCCCGGCTCGTCGCCACCGGTGCGACCTCCGCCGAGGTCGCCACCCGCCTGTTCATCAGTCCGCGCACCGTCGACGCGCACCTGCGCAACATCTTCCGCAAGCTCGGGATCACCTCACGCCGCCAGCTGAGGGACCGCGTCCCGGCCGACGGGCGGGACAAGGCCTAGCCGAACCGGCGCTGGTAGCGCAGCCAGCCGTCGTCGAGGAGCCGGAACCCGGCGTCGATCGTCGGCTCCGGGTCGGCGCTGCGGGCCGCGCCGAGCTGGATCTGCAGGGCGAAGCGGACGTAGAAGCGGATCTCGTCGCTCGGCCCGGTGAGCCCGAACTCCGCGGTGATCGCCGAGATCAGGGCATCCTCGTGGCGGAACCACATGCGTTCGGCGTACTCGGCGAGGGCAGGTGTCTGTTCCATCAGGGCGAGGAGCGACCGTTCGGGCTCGGACCCGAGCGCGGCGAGCTCCGCGAGGTAGTGCGCCTTCAGCGCGGCCGAGATCGAGGTGCCCGGCGGCCGGTCGGTCACCGCCGCGACGAGCCGCTCGTGCCGCACGTCCTCGTCGCCGAACGCGAGCGCCTCCTTGTGCGGGAAGTGCGTGAAGACGGTGGTCGGCGACACGTCGGCGCGGTCGGCGATCTCGCGGACGCTCACCGCGTCGAACCCCCGCTCGAGGAACAGCTCGTGGGCGGCCCGCACGATCGCCGCCCGGGTCGCCGCCTTCTTGCGCTCCCGCCGTCCGGTCACCTGCGCCTCACCCATGAGCACAGCCTACTGGACCGGCTCTCTACATGTATTGACTCTAAAACTGGTGTCGGTACAGTATTGATGCGACACCAGTTGTCAACACGGCGGCGACGCCGGGAGAGAAGGACCCATGACCGAGACGCTCGTCCAGGTGGACTCCCGGCGCGGGCAACGCGCCACGGCCGGCATCGCGCTCATCCTCGGCGGGCTGGTCTTCGTCGTCGCCGAGTTCATCGCCGCGGCGGCCTGGACGGATCCGCCCTACAGCTACACGTACCACTACATCAGCAACCTCGGGGTACACGGGCCCACGGAGGGGTTCGGGCAGGTCATGTACTCGCCGCTGGCCTGGGTCATGAACACCGGGTTCCTCCTGTTCGGGATCACCCTGTTCGCCGGCACCGCGCTGCTCGCCAACCTGCGCGGCCCGCGCGGCTGGGCCGTGCGCGCGCTGGGGTTCGTGGTGGCCGTCGGCGGGGTCCTGCTGGCGCTGCACCCCGGGTCCGGCGAGACGCCCGACAGCGGCGCCGTCGACCTGCACTCCATCGGCGCCCTGGCGTCCATCGTCGGCGGCAACGTGCTGGTCGTCGTTCTCGGGCGCGCACACCGGCAGGCCGCGATCGCCGCGACCACCGGCCGGGCCATGGTGGTGCTCGGCGTCTTCGGCCTCGTGTCGCTGGTCGGCTTCCTGTCCGTCGCCGGCACGTCGGCCGGCCTGATCGGCCTGGTCGAGCGCTGCGCGGTCTATCCCGTCCTGATCGGCTGCGCCTGCGCCGGCTGGTCCATCGTCAGGGGACGTCGGTAGCCGAGCGCCGGACGTGATCGGCGGCCAGGACCAGGTAGACGCTCGCGGTCCACGTGTACGCCCGGTCGCGGAGGCCGGCACCGGTGAGGGCGTCGAAGTTCTCGGCGAACCCGGACCGTTCGCACAAGGCCCGGAAACGGTCGCTGATGTCGTCGGCGAGCCGGACGTGACCGGCCCGGCGCAGGCCGTCCTCGACGAGGAGGGTCGACGGGGCCCAGATGGGCCCGCGCCAGTAGCCGTCAGGCTCGTACCGCGGGGAGTCGGGGTGCTGGGTCGCCGGGCCGAAGGCGGTGAGGTGGGTCCGGATCCGTGCGGCCAGCGCGTCGCTGACCGCCGGCGGCAGCTCGTCGCCGAGCGCGATCGCCATGCAGTCCAGGAGGCTCTCCCCCGTCCAGGTCGTCGTGGTGCCCGGTCGGCGGGCGGCGAAGCGGTCACCGGTCCACAGCGTCTCCAGCATCGCCGCCCGTACCCGGTCGGCCGTCACCGTCCAGTGCGACGCCTCGTCGGCGAGGCCCAGTGCCGTGGCGAGGTCGGCCAGTTCGCGCAGCTGGAGGACGAGGAACGCGGCGAGGTCGGCGGACTGCACGACGCGGTGCGCGTCGAACGTCGTCGCGTTGTCCCAGCCGCTGTCGTTGCCGTGGGTGTAGTGCGGCAGGACCTCGCCGGGGGCCCGACGGTGGGACAGCCAGAACCCGGTCCACCGGGCCAGGGAGGTGTAGGTCGTCCGCAGCTCGTCGGTGTCGACGGCGGGCAGCTGCCGGCGCAGCCGGCGCAGTGCCCAGCCGTGAACGGGCGGCTTGACGAAGTTGTAGAGCACCTCCGAGTGGGTGATGGAGTCCGGGACCGCGCCGGCCGGGTCCTGGTGGTCGAAGACGAGCCGGAACTGGTGCCACGCCAGGTCGGGCCGGCCGTCGGCGAGGGCCAGCGCGTTGAAGCAGTGGTCCCAGCTCCACACCTTGTCCATCCAGTGCTTCGACATCAGCACGGCCGGCCGGCGCAGGAAGCCGGCCGGCGCGACGGTGGCCGACCACAGCACGTACGCGGCGAGCCCGGCCGCGCTGGTGCCGGCCGTCCGCCAGGGTGCGACAGCGTCGACGAACGCGTCGAACTCGTCGGCGACGGCCTGGACGACCCGGTCGAACGGGAGGTCGGCGCGGTAGGGCGGGCGGGCACCGTCGTACTCCTCGACGGCCAGCTCCCACGGTCGGGTGCCGGCGACGACGACCACCCGTTCGGCGGTGCCCAGCGCCTCGAGGCCGGTGGCGTCGACCTCGCCGGACAGGACCGTCACGCGGTAGCGGCGGCCGGTGCCGTAGTGGGTGAACACGTAGGCGCCGTCGACCGGGTCGCGGTACAGGTACGTGCCGTCGAAGGGGGTCAGCGTCGACGCGGCCGCCGAGACGGCCATGCCGAGGCCGCGCCCGCGCAGCCGGACGGTGTCGGTCGTCTCGTACGCCACCTCGGCGCACCCGTCGGCGCCGGTCCACGAGAGCGCCGCCGGCGTGGCGGTCACCGTGGTCGCGGCGGTGCCGGCGCCGTCCCGCGGCACCAGGCGCAGGACCGGGTGCAGACCCGTCTGGTGCGACACCAGGTGCAGGTCGTCCGCGTATGTCTTCTCGGCCACGACCGGGGAGATCCCGAACCACGAGCCCGCCCGGCTGAACGGGATGTCCTGCACGGAGAACGTCAGGCGGGAGGGCGCGGTCATCCTGTGGCTCTCACTTTCCGGGGCACTGGAGGCGTGCGCCGGCCACCGCCCGGCGGTCGCGAATCGATTCGACACCGAACCGTAGAGCGGTTGGCCCACCCGGTCAAGCGCCGCGCCGGCCGTACGGTCGACGACCGGCACCTGGACGACGAATCGGTTCGACGCCGATGTCGACCATCTGCGGTACCGTCGCCACGACCGCCGCGCGGCCCGGACGACGGAGGAGCTCGGTTGAACATCGGAGAGATCGCCCGTCGGGCGGGCGTGTCCCGCAGCACCGTGTCGTACGTGATCTCCGGCCGGCGACCGGTCTCCGAGCAGACCCGACGGCGGATCCAGTCGGTCATCGACGAGCTCGGGTACCGGCCCAACGCCAGCGCCCAGGCGTTGAAGGAGGGCCGGACCCGCACGATCGGCCTGGTCATCCCCCCGGCCAGCCAGCGGCTGACGGACATGCAGCTCGGGTTCGTCGCCAGTGTGGTCGAGGCGGCGGCGCGGGCCGACTACGACGTCCTGCTCTCGCCGTCCGGCGGCGACCACGACCGCTCGTTCGAGCGGATCGCCACCGGGCGCCGGGCCGACGGCGTGATCCTGATGGAGATCCTGATGGAGGACCACCGGGTCACCCGGCTCCAGCAGGTCGGCGTTCCGTTCGTCACGATCGGCCGGACCCGCCACCCGGAGGACACGTGGTGGGTGGACGTCGCCTACACCGAGCTGGTGGCCCGCTGCGTCGATCATCTCGCCGACCTCGGGCACCGGAGGATCGCGCTGATGAACCGGTCCGCCGAGCTGGTCGCGGCCGGGTACGGCCCGGGACACCGGGCGCTGCGGGGCTTCGCCGAAGCCGTCGACCGGCGCGGGCTCCACGGGACCGACGTGTGCTGCGCCGACAACGCCCCGGCCGGCGAGGAGTGCATGGAGCGGCTGCGGGAGCGGCACCCGGGGATCACCGCCCTGGTCACGGTGAACGAGGCGGCCCTGCCCGGAGTCCAGCGCGCCCTGGAGCGCGCCGGCGTCGTCGTGCCGCGCGACTTCTCCGTCACCGGGGTCGCGGCCCGCCACTGGGCGGAGGACTTCCGGCCGCCGATGACGGCCGCGGACGTGCCGACGCACGACATGGGCGCGGCGGCGGTCGAGCTGCTGCTGGAGCGGCTGGCCACCCCGACCGCCCCGGCGCGGCACGTGCTGCACGCCCCGCCGGTGTCCCTGCGGGCCACCACCGGTCCGGTACCCGCGTCGTCACGCTGAGGCCCCGCCGGCGGAACGGGCCGCGTCGGGGCCGGTCGGTCGACCGGCCCCGACACCCGCGCCGGCGTACGCGGGGTCCACGGCGGCTCAGCGACCCAGGAGCCGCCAGGTCTGGTTGAGCGGGCTGCCCTGGCCGACCGGGTTGCACGTCCACTGGTGGATCGGAGCCCCCTGCGCGGTCGACACCGTGGACACGTCGACGCACTTGCCGCTGTGCCGGGCGACGAGCTGGTGGTCGTGGGAGTCGTTGCCCGAGTACGTCACCCTCCGCAGGACGAACTGCTGGTTCTGCTGACCGTTGCACGTCCACTGCTGCACGGCGGCACCGTCGGCGGTGGACGCCGCGTTGACGTCGAGGCACTTGCCGCTCTGCTGGTTCACCACCGTGTACGCGTCGGCCACGCCGGCGACCGGGCGGAAGTTCCACAGCTGCTGGTCGCCGCCCTCACAGCGCAACTGCTGCTGCCGGTTGCCGTCGTTGGTGCCGAGGTTGGTGTTGTCCAGGCACAGCTGGGAGTGCTGGGCGACCGCGACGGACTGGAACCCGCCGTCCGACGGGGGGAGCAGGGTGATCGTGTAGGCGTCGTCGGCGGTCGTGTGCGGCACGTTCACCGTGGTGGCGTTTCCGGACAGGGTGACCACCGAGTTCCGCACGGTCACCGGTCCCTGTACCGCTCCCCCGTTGTTGTACGGGATGCGCTGCACGACGACCCGGACCTGGTTGTTCTGCACGATCCCGGAGGTGGTGTCCAGCCGCTGAAGGGCGACCGCGACGTTGCCGGTGGTCCCGCCGCCGGCCACGAGAACCCTGGCGGAGCCGGTGGTCTTCGTGGCGTGGGCGTCGTAGGAGGTGCTCGGCGTGACGGCCGTCCGCTCGCCGGTCTGTGAGGCGTAGAACCGGTACACCCACCACTCGCCCTTCGGCAGGTACTGCCCGGCCGGGTTGCGGGTCAGCAGGTTGGCGAGGTCGTTGTGGAGGTTCTGGCCGCCGGCCCAGTTGGCGCGCAGCCCGTCGGCGCCGGCCCGCTCCAGGCGGGCGATGTACCAGGACCCGTCGCCCGGGTTCTGCTCACTCGTCGACCCGTACTCGTTGATCTGGTACGGGCGCGGGTGCGCGATGCCCCTCGCGTCGAGCGTGCTGTTGGCCGCCGCGACGTTGGCGACCGGGTCACCCGGCAGCGAGTGCCAGCTCACGATGTCCGGCACGACGTTGTTGGCCTTGACGTAGTCCAGGTACTGGTTCCACCACGCGTAGCCGGTCGACGGAACGCACGCGCAGCTCGGACCCACGATGAGCTGGTTGGGGAACTCGGCCCGGATCCGCTGGTAGGTACGCCGCCACAGCTCGAAGTACTGCGACTGCGGCCGGTTCCAGAACAGGGTGATGTTGGGCTCGTTCCAGATGTCCCACTCGACGGTCAGCCCGGCCGCCCGGACGTCGGAGAACAGCCGCGTCAGGTAGTTGTCGTAGTCGGTCCAGTTGCCGTTGTCGCCCGGGAACCGGCTGATCGACGCGCCGTCGGCACCCCACAGGTCGTGGTTGAGGAGCACGAACGTGCCCCCGAGGGCGGCGGTGCGCCGGGCCTGGGCGACGGTGGAGTTCCAGCGGCGTTCGTACCCGCCGCCGACCCA
>NZ_BOPH01000101.1 GCF_016863655.1 Virgisporangium ochraceum | reverse complement strand
TGCCCGGCAGCTGCGCCCCGCCGGCGCGCATGAACCGGAACCGGACGTCGCGGAAGAAGTGGTCCGGCGGGTTGGCGGCGTTCTCCGTCATGCCGTAGATCCAGCCGGACGCGCGGTAGGTCGGTGCGCCGGAGGTCGTGGCGAAGTTGACGCTGATCGACTCGTCGGCGGCGGCCGCGGGCGACGTCGCGGTCAGGCTGACGCCGGCGGCGAGGGTCAGGGCGGCGGCGATGACACCGGGTCGGCGCCATCGCCGGACGTTGGGCAGGTGCACTGGGATCTCCTCTGTCGTCGGGCGGAACAGGGGATGCACCGTCACCGGGCACCGGCGGCGCGCTCGGCGTGCGCGGCGTGCCGGTACGTGGCCGTGGGGGCTGGAGGATCGCGACCCGGGGCGGGGCGGGGGGATGGTGGGCCCACGTTGTCGAATCGATTCGTGTGAACGGTAGGGCAGCCCACTCCCCGTGTCAACGGAACTCGGCGCCGACCGTGTCAAAGCACGCTTGACGCCGCTACGACGACGACTATCGTCGATGCGAATCGGTTCGACCATGAAGCCGGAAACGGGGTGCCGGCGATGCCGGCACCCCGTTGACCCGCCGCTTCCCGTCAGATCGTCGCGCGTCTCGCGGCCGCGACGAGGCGGTCGCGCTCGGAGGCGGTGAGGACGCCGGTCACCCTGAGCAGGGTCGCGTAGACCGTCGTGTACAGCACCAGGGCGGCCCGGTTCGGCCACGCGGCCTCGTCGAGGAACAGGTCCTCGATCGTGCAGCCGCCCGCCACCGGCCTGTTCGGCACGCCGCTGTCGGCGTCGCGGACGGCGACCGTCGCCGCCGGGTCGGGGTGCCGGCACGGCCCGCCGGGCAGGTCGTACCGGAACAGCTCGGTGAGACCGTTGCCGGAGTTGACGTACACGTCACCGTTGGGGTGGACGTCGACGTGCCGCGACGCCTGGGCACGCAGCACGAACCGCTGTCCCGTCGCCGGGTCGATGCGGGCGAAGCTCTGCCCGCCGACGGTGGCGTACAGCATCCGGTCGACCGGGTTGAACGCGATGTCGCCGACGATCGGGGTGCCGGTGCCGTAGCTCCACCGCGTGGTCACCTGCGCCGCGCCGACGTCGAGGGAGAACACCTCGTTGGCGGCGGTGCCCCACAGCCGGCCGGCGTCGTCGAACGTCAGCCCGGAGACCACCGGCCTGCCCGGAGCCGGCACGACCTCCCACAGCTTGCGCTTCTCCGCGATCGACCAGGCGAACACCTTGCCCTCGGTGGTCGTGGGCACGGTCGCGCTCTGCCCGCCGTAGATCGAGGTCGCGCCGTAGACGATGCCGTCCCGGTAGGCCAGGTCGACGATGCTCTGGTCCTGGGAGACGTTGCGTTCCTTGGTGATCTGCTGGCCGGTGGCCGGGTCGTAGATCACGAGGTAGCCGCCGAGGAGGTTGATCTCGGGCATCGTGCCGACGGCCACGTACTGTCCCGTGGACACCATGCCGCGCGGGCGGATCTGCAGTTCGGGCTTCATCGTGAACAGCAGTTCCGGGTTGGCGGCCGGCTGCGGCTCCGGGCTGGGCGAGTAGTCCGGGCTGTTCCACGGCTTCCCCGGGTCGTAGCCGTAGAGCCGGGCGTCGGGGTAGACACCCACGTACAGCTTGTCGCCGTGGCTGACCATCGCCTCGCTCTGGCCGAACGTGTGGAACTCGGTGGTCGCACCGGTGTTCTGGTCGACCGCGGCGAAGCCACCGTTCAGGTAGCCACCCGTGTAGACGCGCCCGTCGGGGCCGTCGGAGATCGCGGTGATCTCGATCGGCTCGCCCTGGATCGTGGTCTGCACGAACGAGTGGGCACCGGTGGTCGGGTTGTAGCGGAACATCAGGCCGCGCCAGAGCAGGCCGACGATGCTGCGCCCGGGGTAGTCGGGCAGGCCCAGTTCGGCCCAGCCGATGCCGCGGGTGTTGCCGATGCGGCCGGAGACCGTGAGCGGCGTCGTGGTGACGGTCTTCGTCGCCGGGGTGTAGCGCACCAGTCCGTTGCTCTTGAGCAGGTAGATGCCGCCCTGCCCGTCGGACGGGCTCACCTCGAGGCCGTGTGCGGAGTCGAGCCGGTCGTGCCACTGCCCGGCCGCGATGTCGTACACGTACAGCGGACCGGGGTTGGCGCTGCCGTAGCGCGCGTACAGGTAGCCGTCGACCGCGTCGAGGTCGTACACCCACGTGGTCGCGGGGTCGAGGCCGGTCGGCTGCGGGATGACGCGCTTGGCGCCGCTGGCGATGTCGACCTCGGTGAGGTATCCGGGCGCCTCCGAGCCGACGTACACCTTGTCGCCCCACAGCGCGATCGCGCGGCCGTACGCCTGCGTCGGGTGCACCTTGCCGTAGTCGCGCACCTGGCCCCCGGGCGAGCGGCTGAACAGCTTTCCGCCGCCGAACGTGCCGCCGAAGACGGTGCCGTCGGCGGCGACCTTCACGTCCCAGATGAAGTGCTCGCTGGCCAGCGGCCGGCCGAGGTCGACGACGCCGCCGGTGCGGGTCCACCGGAACAGCCTGCCGTCGTTGTAGGTGCCGACGTAGATGGTGCCGTCGGGGGCGGCGTCGATCGCGTAGGAGCCGCCGGCGCCGGGCAGGTCGTAGCGGGCGACGGCGGTGCCGGTCGCCGGGTCGACGGCGTTGAGGTGGGCCGGCGCGCCGGACGAGACGCTCCACAGCACCGGGGTGCCCGACGGCCCGGGAGCCACGGTGCCGCCGATGAGGAGCACGTCCTGCAACGGGACGCCGAGGGAGGCCAGCCGCTGCTGTTCGGCGGCCGACGCGGGAACGGTCGGTGGGGTGGTGGGCGGTGGCACGGCTGCCGCGGCGGCCGGTGCCGTCGCCACGGTCACGACCGACGCGACGAGCAGCGCCGTCGTCGCGGCGGCCAGGGTTCGCCTCATGAGGGCTTCCTCTCGGTGGTCCAAATACGGCCCTGACCGAAACCTAGAGATCGCGTAGTCGGACGTCAATAGTTTCCGACTTGCGGACGGGACCGTTATCCGAGAACCGTCGCGAGGACCGCGACGACGTCGGCCGCCTCCTCCGGCGGGGCCATCAGCACCCGCTGCTCCACCCAGAACACCCGCCGCGACGCGGCCTCGGCGGCGGGGCAGTCGGTAACCCGGGCCGGGCCGTCCGCCACGGCGGGCAGCGAACCCAGCGGCGGGTAGCCGCGGTGCAGCGGCAGCCCCTCGGCGGCGGCCGCCGCGATCAGCCGGGCCCGGTCGACGGGCTCGTCGCACCGCAGCATCAGCAGGTGCCGCGAGTCGCGCGTGGTGCCCGGCGGCTGCGGCACCACCTCCACCGGCAGGCCGGCCCGCCGCAGTCCGGCCGATACCGCCCCCGCGAAGGCCTCGCGCCGGTCGAGCTCATCGTCGAGGCGGTCGAGCCAGGGCAGCAGGAGCGCGGCCTGCAGCTCGGTGAGCCGGAGGTTCCAGCCGACGTCGGGGTGCTCGTACCAGGCCCCGCCGCGGCGGCGGCCGACGTTGCAGAGCGCCCACACGCGGTCCCGGATCTCGGGCCGCCGGCACACGACCAGGCCGCCCTCGCCGGCTGTCATCGCCTTGCCGGACTGGAAGCTGAACGTTCCGGCGTCACCGAGACCACCGACGGGCCGGCCGCGGTACGACGCGCCGTGCGCCTGCGCGCAGTCCTCGACCACCGCCAGTCCGCGCGCGGAAGCCAGCGCCAGCAACGGATCCAGGTCGGCCGGGCTGCCGGCGAGATGCACCGGCATCAGCGCCGCCGTGCGCGGGCCGGTCGCGGCCCGCGCGGCGTCGGCGTCCAGGTGCAGGTGGACCGGGTGGACGTCGACGATCACCGGGACCGCGCCGGCGAGCAGGACCGAGGTGGCGCACGCGACGAACGTGTAGGCGGGCACGATCACCTCGTCGCCCGGCCCGACCCCCAGCGCCTTCAACGCGACGAACAACGCCATCGTGCCGTTGGTCACCGGTACGCCGTACGGAACGTCGCAGGCCGCGGCGAAGCGCCGCGCGAACGCGTCGCCGTGCGGGCCCTGCGTGGCGCCCCAGCGTCCGCTGTCGGCGACGGCGAGCAGCAGGCGGCGCTGGTCGTCGTCGAGCGGCGGCGGCCAGGACGGCCACGGCCGCGTGCGGACCGGGGTCACGGCCCGACGATCCCGCCGAGGGTGCCGCCGAGCACGACGGCGCGGTCGTCGTCGGTGAGCGGGGCGAGCAGCACCCGGCCGAGCCCGACGCGCAGGTCGAGGAACGAGGCGTCGGAGCCGAACACGACCCGTCCGGCGCCGAGCATCCCGACGAGGCGGGCCACCCAGCGGCCGGTCATCCGCGAGCCGCACGTCTCCAGGTACACCGAGGGCACGTCGGCCACCAGCCGCGCCGCGCGGTGGAAGCCCTCGGGGAGGAGCCCGGCGTGTCCCATCAGGAGCGGCACGGTCGGGTGGCGCCGGCCGACCTCGGCGAACCGTTCCGGGTCCGACCACGGGGTGCCGGTCTGCCCGTGCGCGAGGACCGGGACGCCGAGTTCGAACACCCGCCCGTACCGGGGATCGGTCAGCGCGCAGCGGTGCACGTCGGGGTGCAGCTTCACGCCCCACACGGCGGGATGGTCGAGCAGGCCCTCGTCGAAACGCTGGTGCGGGTTGGCGACCAGCCAGACCTTGAGCCGGCCGGGAAACGCGTCCGCGGCCTCCAGGGCGCGGCGGTTGCCGGTGGGCGCGTCGACGCCGACCGCGAGCAGGTGCGAGACGCCGATCGCGGTGACACCGAGGCGGTCGGCCATGGCGACGAGGTCCCCGGCCCGCGGCGCCGGGATGTGGAAGTCGGCCCAGGGCCCGAGGTGCCCGTGCGCGTCGAGGATCACAGCTCGTCCAGCGTCCGGAACGCGATGTGCTCCACGGTCTCCGGCGGGAGGTCGAGGTGGTCGAGCTGGAACCGCGGGCCGCCGTCGTCGAGCACCGGCGCGCCGGTGCCGAACACCAGCCGGCCCGCTCCCCCGTTGGCGTGCAACCACTCGACGCCACCCTGGGTGGTGAGCGTCCCCGTCTCCACATACAGCCGCCTCGTCGCCCGGAGCAGCTCGCGCAGTTCGCGCAGGCGCCGGAAGCCGGGGTTCACGACCAGCACGGTCAGGTCGCGGTACTCGGTGGTCGACGCCCGGAGGGCGGCCGGGGTCGTCTCGTCGAGGTCGACCACCACCGCGAGACCCTGTGCCGCCAACGCCTTCAGCCACCGCGCCGCCACCGGCCCGCCGAGGTCGAACCGGTGCCGCGACGGGCACAGGCGCACCATCCGCACCCCGTTCCACCGCCACCTCGCGAGGGTGTCCATCGTGGACGGTACGAAGCCCGGCACCAGCACCGGCACGGGAGCCAGCCGCTCGTGCCGCGCCCGGAACAGCTCGTCGTTGCCGCCCGCCGGGTCGGCGAACAGGCTCCAGGTGTGGGTGACGTACGCGCGGCCGATGGCCAGCCGGTCGAGCTCGGCCACCAGCCCCGCCACCGTCGCCGAGGGCACGTCGTCGAACGGGAGCGGGCCGAGCAGGCGGTGCGCGTCGGTGACCATCAGCCCTTGAGACCGGTGGTGGCGATGCTGGTCACCAGGTACCGCTGGAGCAGCGCGAAGACCAGCAGGCACGGCAGCACGGTGACCGTCGCGCCGGCCATGAGCTGCGCCAGCGGAACGTCCTCTCCGTGCAGGGTGGCGAGGCCGACGGTGAGCGTGCGCATGTCACCGGACTGCGCGACGACCAGCGGCCACAGGAAGTCGTTCCAGTGCCACAGGAACACGAACACGCCGAGCGTGGCGAGAATCGGCCGGGTCAGCGGAAGCACGATCTGCCAGAACGTGCGCCACTCCCCCGCACCGTCGACCTTCGCCGCGTCGAACAGCTCGTCGGGCAGGCCCCGGATGAACTGGCGCATCAGGAACACCGCCTGCGAGTTCGCGAGCGTCGGCACGATGAGGCCCCAGTAGGTGTCCAGACCGTCCATCTTGGACACCAGCACGAAGTACGGGATCAGCATCGCCTGGAACGGCACCATGATGGTCGCGATGAACGACCACAGCAGCACGTCGCGGCCCGGGAACCGCTTCTTCGCGAACGCGTAGCCGGCCATCGCCGCGGTGAGCAGGATGACCACCACCGACACGACCGAGTAGACGATCGAGTTGACCGTCCACTGGAGGAAGCCGGAGCTCGACACGACGGCCGAGAGGTTGTCCAGCGTCAGCGTCCGCGGCCACGCGTACGGCACGGTCGGCTCGTTCGCCGGCGACAACGCGACGACGACCATCGCCAGGAACGGCGCGACCGTCAACAGCGACAGCACGGTCAGCAGCCCGGTCAGCCAGAGCTGGCGCGGACGCGCGCGCCGGCGGACCTCGGCGGTGGCGACGGCGGTCGCGGGCTTCTCGCGGGCGGGTGCGAGCGTCATGTCTCCTCCCGGTCGAGCACGAACCGTTGCACGAGCGAGAACGCGAGCACGATGAGGAACAGCACCACGCCCATCGTGGCGGCGTAGCCGAAGTCGAAGAACCGGAAACCCTGGTCGAACAGCCCGTAGACGAGCGTGTAGCTGGCCCGGGTGGGTCCGCCGCCGGTCATCACGTAGATCGTGTCGAAGACCTGGAACGCGCCGATCGTCTCCACCACGAGCACGAAGAACAGCGCGGGGCGCAGCAGCGGCAGCACGATCGACCGCAGCCGTTGCCACGGGCCGGCGCCGTCCATCCGGGCGGCCTCCAGGTACTCCGTCGGAATCGCCTTGAGACCCGCGACGAGGATCAGCATCGAGTACCCGAAGCCCTTCCAGGCCGACACGACGGCCAGCGACGGCAGCACCAGCGCGGTGTCGCCGAGGAAGTCGACCGGCCCGACGTCGACCTTGGCGAGCAGACCGTTGAGCAGACCGTCGAGCTGGTACACCCACAGCCAGATGACCCCGGCCAGCACGAAGCTGGTGACGTACGGCAGGAACAGCGCGCCGCGGAACAGCCCGACGGTGCGCACCATCGCGTTCAGCATCAACGCGGTCGCGAGCGACAGCACGACGGTCAGCGGCACGTACACCGCCGCGTAGACCAGCGTGGCGCGCAGGCTGGCGTGGAACACGGGGTCGTCCATCAGGCGCTGGTAGTTGTCGGCGCCGACGAACTCCCAGTCCCCGCTGATCTTGTAGTCGGTCAGGCTCATGCCGACGGCGCCCAGCGCCGGCACGAACCTGAATACGACGAACAGCACCAGCATCGGCAGCACGAACAGCAGGCCGGCCGCCGGCTCGCGCCACCGGTACCGCCAGGGCGGGTCGGCCTTCATCAGCTGTTGCCGAGGAGGGCGTTCGCCTCCTTGGCGGCGTCGTCCAACGCCTGCTTGGCGGTCTTCCTACCCTGCAACGCGGCCTGGATCTGCGGGGCGAGCACCGACATGACCTGCCGGGCCTTCGGGTGGGTGTCGCCGGCGTAGAGCAGCGGCAGCGCCTCGGCGAACTGTCTGGCGGCCGGGTCGTCGCCGGCCACCTGCACGTCGGTGCGGGTCGGCATGAACCCGGACGCCTTCGCCAGCCCGCCGATCACGTCGGGAGTGGCGAGGTACGCGAGGAGCTTCCTCGCCGCGGCGGTGTTCTCCGACCGCTTGGACATCACGACACCACCGGGCAGCCCGAACGAGACCCGCTTCCTACCCTGGATCGGTTGCCCGACAACTACTTTGTCGGCACCGAGCGCGGTGCGGATCGGCGCGAGCTGGCTCAGCTGGGCGACCGGCATGATGGCGGCCTTGCCGGTGACCACGGGGCTGCCGTCGAGCGTGCTCTTCTGGGTGGCCGCACCCGCCGGAAGGCCGCCGGCCTTCTGCACGTCGAGGAGGAACTGCAGGGCCTCCACGCCGGCCGGCTGGTTGAACGCGACGGACCTGCCGTCCTTGGCGAAGACCTGGCCCTCGTTCTGCCACAGCCACGGGTAGAACGTGAGGTTCAGGGTCTCCTCCGGAGCGCCGACGTAGTTCAGCGTCGCCGCGCCCTGTGCGGCGAGCTTCGGCGCCGCGGCCCTGATCTCGTCCCAGGTGTCGGGGACGTCGGTGATGCCGGCCTTGTCGAGCAGGGCCTTGTTGTAGACCGGCAGCGTCGAGGTGTTGTAGATCGGGACGCCGTACAGCTTGCCGTCGACCGACAGCGCGTTCCGGGACGTCTCGACGAACGTGTTCTTCGCCCCGTCCAGCGCGCTGTCGACCGGTTCCAGGGTGCCCTGCTCGACGTACTGCGGGATCTGGTCGGGTCCGAGCACGACGAGGTCGAAGCCCTTGCCGGCGGCCAGCGCCGTGGTGACCTTCTCCTGGCGCCCTTCCCAGGGCTGGAGCTCGATCTTCGCGTCGATGCCCTTGTTGGCGGCCTCGAAGTCCTGCTCGACCTTCGCCCAGAACTCCTGGCTCTTCGCCTGGTCGGCGATCACGGGGTACATCCAGAGGGTGACCGATCCGCCCGACCCGCCACCGTCGTCGTCACCGCCGCACGCCGCGAGGGTGCCCACCAGTAAGGCGGCCAGCCCGGCCGCTGCGATTCTTCTCATGACGCGCCCCCATCTGGATACCGGCCCAGACCGAAACCTAGGCGGCACATTGAGCGGCGTCAAGACCATCGTCGGGGTCGCCGCCGTGCCGTGACCTGGCATTAGGTTCGACCAATGCGGATCGCGATTGCCGGGCTGGCCACCAGCCACCCCTACACCGACGCGGCCGGCCTGCGCGGGCACGCCGACCTGACCGTCTGGGAGTCGGACCCCGCCCGGCTGCGCCGGTTCCTCGACCGGCACCCGACCGTGCCGGTCGCGGACGACCTCGCCGGGCTGCTCGCCACCGACCCCGACGGCGTGGTGCTGACGGTGCCGACGCCGGGGGTGGCCGCCGCCCTCGCCGAGGTGCTCTCCCGCGACCTGCCGTGCTTCGTCAACAAGCCGGCGGCGGCGACCGCCGCCCAGCTGGCCGCGCTCGACGAGGTCGTCGCCAAGGCGCCCGACCGGGTGCTGTCGACCTCGGTGCTGCGCTTCGCGCCGGGACTCGCCGGGCTGTCGGTGCCGCGGGCGGCCGTCACGTCGGCGCGGGTCACCGTGCGCCACGACGTCGGGCTCTGGGCGACCGGATACAACCCGTGGCAGGACGACCCGGCCGAGGGCGGCGGGACCCTGGTCACCATGGGCCTGCACGGGGTGGAGATCCTGGTCGCCCTGCTCGGCGCCGACGTGGAGCTGGTGTCGGCGGTGCGGGCCGTGCGGCGGTACCCGACGCTGCGCTCGGAGGACACCGGGCTGCTCCTGCTCCGCTGGGCCGACGGGGTGGCCGGCGTCGTGGAGGTGCTGGGGGCCAGCGACACCGAGTCCTACGACGTCACGCTGCACACGGCGGCCGGCGACGAGGGCGTCGTGCTCGCCCCGGGCAGCACGGGCGACGCGGGCAATGCCGCCGGCGCGGGCGGCGCGGGCGGCGCGGGCGGCGCGGCCGAGGTGTCGCTGGGCTACCGCGACACCCTCGCGGCGTTCCTCACGATGGTCGGCGGCGCGCCCAGCCCGGTGCCGTGGGAGCAGACCCGCGCCGTCCTCCGCACGCTGGTCGCCGCCCGGGCGGCGGCACCGGTCGATCCTTGACGATCGCGCCGGAACCCGGTTACGGTCGGGACCGTTAACCGAGAGGGGTCGAATGCGATCGTCTGCCGAACTCGACGAACGACTCTCCCGGCCGCGGGACGCCCTCGTGACCGACCTGCGCGACCTGGACGGTGACCTGCTCGTCCTGGGCGCCGGCGGGAAGCTCGGGCCGAGCCTGGTGCGCCTGGCCCTGCGCGGCATCGCCGCGGCCGGCACCGGCGCCCGGGTCGTCGCGGTGTCGCGGTTCTCCGAGCCCGGGTTGGCCACGGCGCTGCAGGCCGAGGGCGCCGACGTCATCGAGGCCGACGTGTCCGACGACGAGGCCCTCGGCCTGCTGCCCGACGCCGCCAACGTGGTCTTCCTGGTCGGGTCGAAGTTCGGCAGCACCGGCCGGGAGGCCGCCACGTGGGCCACGAACGCGTACCTGCCCGGCCGGGTCGCCGAGCGGTTCCGCGGCTCGCGGCTGGTGGCGCTGTCGACCGGCAACGTGTACCCGCTCGTGCCGCCGTCCTCCGGTGGATGCACCGAGGACACGCCGGTCGGGCCGGTCGGCGAGTACGCGATGTCGTGCCTCGGGCGGGAGCGCGTCATCACCCACCTCGCCGGCCGGTCCGACACCCCGGCCGCGTTGATCCGGTTGAACTACGCCGTCGAGATGCGCTACGGCGTGCTGATCGACATCGCGACGGCCGTGCACGACGGCAAGCCGGTCGACGTCGGCACCGGGCACGTCAACGTGGTGTGGCAGGGCTACGCCAACGAGGTGACGCTGCGGGCACTGCGGCACACGGGCGTCCCACCGCTGGTGCTCAACGTCACCGGACCCGAGCTGCTGTCGGTCCGAGACCTGGCGACCCGCTTCGGCCGGCTGCTCGACCGCGAGCCCGGGTTCACCGGCACCGAGGCGCCGACCGCGCTGCTGTCCGACGCCCGGCGCTGCCACGAGCTGTTCGGACCGCCGGACGTCGGCGTGGCCGAACTGCTGGAGTGGACGGCGGCGTGGGTCGCCGACGGCGGACCGCTGCTGGGCAAGCCGACCGGCTTCCAGCGCCGCGACGGGAAGTTCTGATGGCCAGCCCGGCCGTCGACGCGATGCGGGTGCCGGCGGGGTTCGCCCGCGGCTGCGTCATCCCGGCCCACCCGCTGGCCCTCGACGCCGACGGCCGGCTCGACGAGCGGCGCCAGCGGGCGCTGAGCCGGTACTACGTGGAAGCCGGCGCCGGCGGGCTGGCCGTCGGGGTGCACACGACCCAGTTCGCCATCCACGACCCCGAGGTCGGGCTGCTGCGGCCGGTGCTCGAACTCGCCGCCGAGGTCGCGGCCGGGTACGCCCGGGAGACGGTGCTGGTCGCCGGGGTCTACGGGCCGACGGCCCAGGCGGTCGCCGAGGCCGAGCTGGCCGCCTCGCTCGGGTACCACGTGGTGCTGCTCCCCCCGTACCCCGGTCTCGACGAGCAGGGCCTGCTCGACCGGGCCCGCGCGGTCGGCGAGGTACTGCCCGTCGTCGGCTTCTACCTGCAGCCGGCGGTCGGCGGGCGCGAGCTGTCGCGCGACTTCTGGGCGCGGCTGGCCGCCACCGAGTCCGTCGTCGGCATCAAGGTCGCGCCGTTCGACCGGTACCGCACGCTCGACGTGCTGCACGGCGTGGTCCGCTCCGGACGCGCCGGCGAGCTGGCCCTCTACACCGGCAACGACGACCACATCCTGGCCGACCTGGTCGCTCCGCACCGGGTGGTCGTCGACGGTCGCACCGTCGCGGTGTCGTT
Source organism: Virgisporangium ochraceum (assembly GCF_016863655.1). Taxonomy (GTDB): domain Bacteria; phylum Actinomycetota; class Actinomycetes; order Mycobacteriales; family Micromonosporaceae; genus Virgisporangium; species Virgisporangium ochraceum. The sequence goes on along the minus strand of NZ_BOPH01000101.1, from coordinate 92,380 downwards.
CGTCGGCGGCCTCCTCGGGCAGTGGGCGGTGTGGGCGCGGCGCGCGGTGGAGCTGCTGGCCGAGGCCGGGCGGGCGCGCGCCGGTGACGACGCGGCCCTGCGCCGGCTGCTGACGCTCGACGGGCACCTCACGGACGCCAACGCGGCCCTCTTCGACGCCGCCAACCGGTTCCACGGCTGCATCCCGGGCATCCACGAGGTGCTGCGCCGGCAGGGTCTGCTGGCCGGACGCCGGTGCCTCGATCCGGCCGAGGACCTCTCCCCCGGCCAGCTCGCCGAGATCGACCGGGTGCTCGCCGCCTACCCGCACCTGACCGACGACGAGTTCGTCGCCGAGCACCGCGACCGCTGGCTCGCCTGACCTCGACGTCAGGCCGCGTCCCGCCGGCGCAGCCAGTCGAGGATCACCCGGTTCGTCTCCTCCGGCAGCTCCTGCTGGATCCAGTGGCCGCAGTCGAGGCCGACCACGTCGACGTCCGGCACGAACTCCGACAGCCGTTCGGACCTCGCGACCGTGTCACGGTCGCCGTAGACCATGAGGGTGGGCTGCCGGACGACCGGGTCGACGTCGGCCAGCAGGTGCCAGTTGCGGTCGAGGTTCCGGTACCAGTTGATGCTGCCGGTGAACCCCGTGGACGCGAAGGCGGAGACGAACACGGCCAGTTCGTCGTCGCTCATCAGGGGCTCGCCGGGTGGTGTCTCCAGTCCGGCGAGGTCGATCAGCGGCATCCCCGCGGGCGCGTTCCTCCGGTAGAGGTTGCGCAGGAACCGGGACGGGTCCGCGTCGAACACGGCGTCGGCGACCCCCGGATGCCGGTTGAAGTGGACCAGGTGGGAGCCGCCGCCGACCACCTCCTTCAGGAACTCGACCCAGGGTCGTTCGCCGCGCTCCTGGTACGGAAGGCTCAGGTTGACCACCCTGTTCACCCGCTTCGGATGCAACAGGGCCAGGCCCCACACCACCATCGCGCCCCAGTCGTGGCCGACGAAGGTGGCGTCCCCGTATCCGTAGTGGTCCAGGAGCGCGACCAGGTCGCCCGTCAGGTGCCCGAGGTCGTAGGCAGTGACGTCGGTCGGGCGGGACGAACCGCCGTAGCCCCGCTGGTTCGGGACGATGACGTGGTAGCCCGCCGCGGCGAGGGCGGGCACCTGGTGGCGCCAGGAGAAGGCGTGCTCCGGCCAGCCGTGGCAGAGCACGACGGGCCGTCCCGCACGGCCCGCCTCGAACACTTCGAGCCGCACACCGTTGACCGGAATGAGAGTGGATTCGAACATGCCGCCATCCTGCGGACCGGAACCGGTCATCCCCTGACCGGTTTTCCGGGCAGTGTCGTCGGCATGCGAGCCGACCGGCTGATGGCCGTCCTCTTCCTGCTGCAGCGACGCGGGCACGTGACGGCGGCTGAGCTGGCCCGGGAGCTGGAGATCTCCGAACGCACCGCCCGCCGTGACCTCGACGCCCTGGCCATGGCCGGTGTGCCGGTGTACTCGACGCAGGGCCGGGGCGGCGGCTGGCGCCTCGTCGGCGGCGCCCGCACCGACCTGTCCGGGTTGACCGCGGGTGAGGCCCGCGCCCTGTTCCTGGTCGCCGGCCCGGCCTCGGCCGCCACACCGGCCGTGAAGGCGGCGCTGCGCAAGCTCGTCCGGGCCCTGCCGGAGCCGTTCCGGACGCAGGCCGAGGCGGCGGCGTCGGCGTTGGTCGTGGACCCGCCCCGGTGGGGGTACCCGCGGGTCGAGCGCCGGACCCCCCGCTTCCTCGACGACCTTCAGGACGCGGTGATCCGCGGCGTCCAGGTGCGGCTGCGCTACGTCGACGGCGCGGGCACCGACACCGCGCGGACCGTCCACCCGCTGGGGATCGTCGCCAAGGGCCACTGGTGGTACCTCGTCTGCCACACCGGTGCCGGCCGGCGGACCTTCCGGGTCGACCGCGTGACGGCGGCCGACCCGATCGACGACCCCGTGCACCGGCCCGCGGAGTTCGACCTCGCCGTCACCTGGCGCGAGATCGCCGACGAGATAGACCGCCGGCGCACGCCGCTGCGGATCCGGGCGGTGTGCGCCACCGACGGCCTGGGCCGCCTGCGGATGATGCTCGGCGACCGGCTGGAGGTCGGCGGCGCCACGACCGACGGCCGCGTCGAGGTCGAGATCCGTGGCTACAACGAGTACGCCCTCGCCGGCGAGCTCGCCGGGATGGTCGAGTGGGTCGAGGTCACCGGCCCTCCGGACGTGCGCGACCGGCTGGCCTCCATCGGCGCCGCGCTCGTGGAGCGTTACCTCAGACCGTGATGCGGTAGGCGGTCAGCGGACGGCCGCTGCCGCCCGACAGCAGGTTGCCGGTGCGCTCGGCCAGCCCGGCCAGCTCCAGCCGGTGCAGCATGCGGCGGGCGGTGCGCTGCTGCACCGCCAGGCGCGCCGCCACCTCCCGGGTGGTCAGCGGCTCGGAACCGGCCGCCTCCTGCGCGGCGATCAGCCGCTCCAGCGTCGACACCGAGATGCCGACCCGCTGGGCCAGCACCGGCAGCCGGGTCTCACCGGCGGAGACCGGCATCGCCGACTCCAGTACCACGTCGGCCTCGCCGCGCAACGACAGCACGGCCGCCACGTCGCCGAGCCGGCGGGCCCGCGCCAGCGCCCGCCGCGCCAGCGTCTCCGCCTCGGCCGAGCTGCGCCCCAGACCGAACCCGACCCGCACCACGTCGTGGCGGTCGGCCAGTCGCCGCAGCATCGGCAGCGAGGTGAACCCGCCCGTCACGGCGTGCACCGGCCCGCGCGTGGTGACGAGCAGGTACGTGTCGCCGGTGTAGCGGGCCACGCTCCCGGCGAGCGCGTTCGCCTCCTTCGACAGGCCGTCGTCGCCGCCGGGCAGCTCGACCAGGCCGAGAACGAGCTGGGCGTCCTCCTGGGCCTGGCTGTCGGCGTGCAGCATCAGCTGGCGGGCGGCGATGCGCACCGAGTGCGCCGACGGCACCAGCCGCAGCGCCGGCATCTCCGTCACCAGCACCTCGTACGCCGAGCTGAGACAGGTGACGGCGACGTGGGTGCCCCGCGTGCCGCGGCGGGCCCGCCGGTGGAACTCGACCACGTCGGCCGAGTCGACGCCGCTCTGGTAGGGCAGCGTCCGGACGCCGGCGGTGGGCACGCCCGCCTCGCGCAGCGTCGCGGTGACGTCGGCCGACGGCACGGTGTCGATGGACATGCGGCTGACGTCGTGCCCGTCGCGCAACAGCCGCACCATCGCCTGCAGGAGCGTCGCGCCGGTGTAGTCGACGAAGGTGGCCGGCCGGGTGAGCACACCGGCCTCGCTCGCCATCGTGTACGGCACCACGCCGGTGAACAGCCAGGCGTCGACCGAACCGGCCCGCGCCTCGACGAGACCGACGGCCTGCGACTCGTGGTCGTAGTCGAACCGGTGCGCGACCACGGCCGGCTGCTCCTCGCAGATCGCGGCGACGTCGTCGACCAGATCGTGCGGACCGACGACGCCGATCTCGATACCCACGGGAACAGGTTACGGTCGGGGCCGGTAAACCCGAAAGGCAGGTGCTGGTAGATGACGCTCGACGACCGGGCCGCGGCGCTGCGCGACCGGCTGCGCTGGCGCCTGGTGGCCGCCGCGGCCACCCCGGCCGACCCCGACGGGCGGGTCGACGGGGCGGTCCTGGAGGCCTACCTCCGCTCGCTGGTGGCCGACGGTGCGCACGCGCTGGCCGTCCTGGCCCACACGGGCCGTGGGCCCTACCTCCACCCGGCTGTCCGCGAAGCTGTGGTGCGCCGGGCCGTGCTCACGCGCGTCCCCGTGATCGTGGGAACGGGTGGAGACGGCCCGGCGGCCGCGCGCGACGCCGAGCGGGCGGCGGACCTCGGCGCCGACGGCCTGCTCGTGTTCGCGCCGGCCGGAACCGACCCGCTGGCCCACCACGACGCCCTGTGGCGCGCGGCCGGGCTGCCGATGCTGGCCTTCGACCTGTACACGCGGCCGTATCCGGCCACGGTGCGGGCCGAACTGCTCGACCATCCCGGTGTGGCCGGCCTCAAGGTGGCGCTGCTGAGCGACGCCATCGCGTGCCAGGAGGCGATCGCGGCCACCACCGGCGCCGACCGGCTCGCGGTCACCGGCGAGGACCGCATGTTCGGGCCGTCGCTGATGTGGGGCGCGCAGGCGGCGCTGGTGGGGCTCGCCGCCGCGGCGGTGCCGGTGACGGGTGCGGTGCTCGACGCGTTCGCCCGGGGTGACTTCGACCGGTTCGTCACCGCCTCGGTGCGGCTGGACCGGTTGGCGGCGGTGACGTTCACCGAGCCGATGGAGGGTTACGTGCAGCGGATGCTGTGGATCGCGGCCGAAGAGGGCCGGATTCCGCCGGACCACGCCGTCGACCGGCACGGTCCGGCGCTTCCGGCCGACGACCGGGAGCGGGTCCTCAGAGCGCTCCGTGCAGGGTGAACAGGTCCGCCGCGTTGCGCCAGTACAGGCGTTCGCGGGTGGCCGCGTCGAGGTCGGCGTCGGTCACCAGGCCGATCGACACGGCCGGGTCGATGAGCGTCGCGTCGGTGCCGAACAGCAACTGCCCGGCCGGCACGCGGGCCGCGACGTGGGCGACCTGGCCGGCGTCGGCGATCGAGCCGGACGGTTCGAGGTAGAGGCGGTCGCAGGCGCGGGCGGCCTCGGCGGCGAGGTCGAACCGGAACGCGCCCATGTGCGCGGCGATCGCCCGGACGTTCGGGTTGTTCTCCAGCAGCGGCACGAGGTCGAGGACGTCGGGCCCCCAGGTGTGGACAAGCGCTGTGGTTCCGTGCTCGTTCAGCTGGGCGAACAGGTCGCGCATCTGGGGTGAGGCGATCGCGCGGCCCGGGTAGGTCGTGTGCACCTTCACCCCGACGAACTCCGCACGCGGCAGGTACCGGCGGAGGTCGGCCTCGGCGGCGGCCGGGTCGTTGGGGTTGGCGACCACGTAGCCGCGCAGCCGCGGCTCGGTTCTCAGCACCTCGGCGAGTTTCGCGTTGCCACCGGGCGCGTCGTACACCACGGCCTCGACGGCGGAGACGATCTGCAGGGTGATGCCCCACTCGTCCATCACCCGCAGGTTGGTGGCCACGTCGCCGACGTCCATCGGGAAGAACCAGGGGCCCCAGTGTGCGTGCACATCGATGATCATCGGCGCAGCGCCGCGGTGAGCGTGCCGCCGGTGACGGCGGCCCAGTCGGCGGCGGACAACCGGGCGCGGCGCATCCGCAGGACGGCCGGCGAGGTGTCGCTCACCGGCGTCCGCGAACCGAATACGAGACGCGCTGAGCCCACCTCACCGACGACGCGTTCGATGGAGTCCGGGGCGTTGAGCAGGCGGGTCGACGCGAGGAACCCCGGCTCGGCGCGGGCGGCCAGCACGAAGTCGGCCACGTGGTACGCGTGGGCGTCGAGGAACACCACGGTGGCGCCCCGGCCGGCGAACCCGCGCCACAGCAGGCGCAGGTCACCCTCCACGAGCAGCACCATGCGGCGCCGTACGGCCGCGTCGATCACGTGCGAGTAGCCGGGAAAGCCGGGCTCGCAGCCCTGCAGCGGGCCGAACAGCCGCACGGCGCGCACGTCGTTGCGCACCAGGCGGTCGAGTTCGGCCTCGGCGTTCAGGGCGTTGCGCAGGTCGATGGTGCCGGCGGGCAGCCAGCCCTGCGTGGCGCAGGCGGCGATCGTCTCGTCGTTGCCGCCCCGGTCGTCGAACCAGGCGCCGCGGCCGGAACAGACCAGGGCACCGGCGATTCCGGCGCGCGCCAGGGTCGTCGCCGTCGTCTCCGGCGAGAGGTCGAGGTCGGCCCGCGGCGGCCACGCCCCGACGAGGACGTCGCAGTCGAGGGCGATCGGGTCAGTTCGTGGTGAATGCGGCATGGACCTTGGTGATCCCCTCGACCAGGTCGGCGACGTCGGTGTCGGTGAACCGCTCGTTGCAGGCCACCACGAGCAGCGTCTCGTCGATCATGCGCTCGGCCACCGGGCAGTCGCCCCGCGCGTAGCGCATGTCGCGGCTGGCCGGCGGCGAGGTGAGCGGGAAGCCCGAGGTGCCGAACGTGCGGCGTTCGGTGAGCGCCGGCACCAGGTGCACCGGCCGGTCGAGGTAGCCGGGGGTCACCGGCAGGCCCTCCGCGACCAGGGCGGCGCCGAACTCCCTGTTGGTACCGAGGACCGCCGGGTCGACGACGAGCGGATACAGCCAGAAGCTGTGCCCGTCGAGCGTGGGGGTGGTGAGCCCGGGCAGGCCGTCGAGGCCGTCGTTGAGCCGCCGGGCGACGGCGCGCCGCGCGTCCACGACGCCGGTGAGCCGGGTCAGCTGGACCCGCGCGACGGCGCCGACCAGTTCGGTCATCCGGTAGTTGAAGCCGAGGAACAGGTGCGTGCGCTCGTTCGTGTCGCGGGGCCAGCCCTTGTCGGCGAACAACCGCATCCGCCCGGCCAGGTGCGGGTCGGCGGTGACGGTGAGGCCGCCGTCGCCGGCGGTGATGTGCTTGGACTGCTGCAGGCTGAAGCACCCGATGTCGCCGCGGGTGCCCGCGAGGCCCCGGCTGTCCGTGAGACCCGCGAGGCCCTGGCTCTCCGTGAGATACGCCTGGGCGCAGTCCTCGATGACCGTGACGTTCCGGGCGCGGCAGATCCGGGCGATCCCGTCGACGGGCGCCGGCCCGCCGAACAGGTGCACCACGATGACCGCCCGCGTCCGGTCGGTGATCGCGGCCTCGACCGTCTCCGGGGTCAGGCACCCGGTCACCGGGTCGACGTCGGCGAAGACGGGCACCGCGCCGGCGGCCAGTACCGCGATGACCGTTCCGAAGTCGGTGATCGGCGGGACGACGACCTCGTCGCCCGGCTCCGGGTCGACCGCCGCCACCGCGAGGTGCAGTGCGGCCGTGCCGGACGTGCTCGCCACCGCGTGCGGCAGGCCGAGGAACGCCGCGAACTCCCGCTCCAGCGCCGCGACCTCGACCCCGCCGACCCGCCACAGGGTGCCCCGCCCGACGACGTCGGCGAGGGCGGCGACCTCCTCCGGCCCGAACGTCCGGCCGGAGGCGTCGGCGAACGTGGGGAACGGGGTGTCGCGCACCGGCGTCCCGCCGTCGCGCGCGAGCGTCATGTCCACCGCCTCAGATTTGGGTCGGGGCCGAAATTAGCCCGCAGCGCGGCACCGTGTCAACGGACGCGTCGGGCCGGCGGTGATACGCTTCCGACCTCATGCATCGACGGGGAGAAATGACATGGAGACGGTGCAGCCACTGCCCGAACTGACCGACGCCGAACTGGAAGAGCTGATGGCCGTCGCCAGCCCCGGGCTGCGCGACGCCCTGGAGCGCGCGGCGTCCCCCGAGGCCCGGGAGTCGCGCGGTCTCGGGTTCAACTCGTTCGTCGACTACGACAGCTGACGGGGCCCCGATCCCCTGGCCCGACGACGGGCTGGATGTCACGGCGTTGACGGCCGGCGGGTGGCACCCGTCGGCCTTCAACCAGTTCGTCGTCAAGGTGCACAGCCGCTGCAACCTCGCCTGCGACTACTGCTACGTCTACGAGTCGGTCGACCAGGGCTGGCGCGGGCAGCCACCGGTGATGGCCGACGACGTGTTCGCCGAGGCGTGCACCCGCATCCGCGACCACGTCCAGCGGCACGCCGTGCCGGCCACAGGGCTGGTCTTCCACGGCGGTGAGCCGCTGCTGGCCGGCGCGGCGCGGCTGGACCGCTTCGCCGCCACGGCCCGCCGGATCGTCGGGCCGGTCACGTCGCTCCGGCTCGGCCTGCAGACCAACGGCGTCCTCGTCACGCCCGCGTTCGTCGACGTCTTCGCCCGCAACCGCATCCGGGTCGCGGTCAGCATCGACGGCGACCGTGCCGGCCACGACCGGCACCGCGTCACGAAGGCGGGCGGCGGCAGCTACGGGCGGGCCGTCGCCGGGGTGTCCGCGCTCGCCGAGGCCGGGCTGCTCGGCGGGCTGCTGTGCACGATCGACCTGTCCAACGACCCCGTGACGACGTACGACGCGCTCGCCGCGCTGAACCCGCCGGTCGTCGACTTCCTGCTGCCCCACGCGAACTGGGCCGCTCCCCCGCCCGGGCCGGCCGGTGCGTTCGGCCGGTGGCTGGTCACGGTCTTCGACCGCTGGTACCGCGCCGACGCGCCGCGGCCGCGGGTCCGGCTGTTCGAGGAGATCCTCACGCTGCTGCTCGGCGGCCGGGCCGACACCGAGGCGATCGGTCTGGCGCCGGTGCGGGTCGCCGTCATCGAGACCGACGGCACCCTGGAGCAGGTCGACGCGTTGAAGACGACCTACGCCGGCGCCACCCGGCTGACGCTGCGCGGCGGCGGCAACCCGTTGGACGCCGCGCTGACCGCGCCGTCGATCGTGGCCCGGCAGATCGGCGCGGCGGCGCTCGGTGACCGGTGCCGCCCGTGCGACCTCCGCGACGTCTGCGGCGGCGGCAACTACACCCACCGGTACGACCCGGCGACCGGCTTCCGGAACCCGTCCGTCTTCTGCCCCGACCTGATGACGCTCATCCGGCACATCGGCGCGACCGTGCGGGCGGAACTGGACCCGATCCTGCGGAAACGGCGAACCCATGTCGCATGACCTCGTACACGACGTCGGCCTCGGCCGCGAGACCCCGGCGACGATGGCCGCTCTCCGGGACGGCCAGGACGCGAAACGGCTGGCCCTGCTGCGGGTGCTGCACCTGACGGCGGGACGGCGGCACCCCGACGCGGTCGCCGCGTCGGGCTTCGCCACCGCGTTCGACCACCTGCGCGGTCTGCCGCCCGCGGAGATCGCCACCGTGCTGCGGTGGCCCAACGTCGGCCCGTGGCTCGCCCGGACCCTGCACCGCGCGCAGCACGGCGACGACGACGCGACACCGCTGTGGGTCGACCTCGGCTACCTCGGCTGGCTCGTCGCCGCCCACCGGCTCACCACCGGCCGCGGCGGCACGGTGCGGGTGGTCGTCCGCGACGGGCTGGTGCTGCTGCCCGGCATCGCCGGGCTGCGGGTCGCCGGCACCGGGCACGGCGTCACCGACCTGGTCATCGGCGACGACGCGACGGCGCGGCCCGCCGACGGCGGCGCGGAGACCCTCCCGCTGCGCCGCCTGACGGCCGGCACCGTCGAGGTGGTCCTCGACGACCTCGACCCGTACCGGGACCTGTCCGACCCGTACAGCGCCCGCCAGGTCGGCGCCGATCCGCCCCGGCTGACCGACGCGCAGGCGCGGACGTGGCAGGAGCACTTCGCCGCCGGCTGGCGGCTGCTGCTCGACCGGTTCCCCGCCTACGCCGCGGCGATGCGGGCCGGCCTGGCCACGGTCGTCCCGCTGACCGCCGACCCCCACCCGGTCGGCGTCAGCTTCACCTCCTACGACGCCTTCGGGTGCGTCAACATGAGCGCCGCCCGTGGCGGGGCGCAGTTCGCGCTGGCCCTCATCCACGAGTTCCAGCACGGCAAGCTGGCCGCCCTGACCGACCTGGTGCGGTTGCACGAGCCCGACGCCACCCGGCACCTCTACGCGCCGTGGCGCGACGACCCGCGCCCGCTCGTCGGCCTCCTACAGGGCATCTACGCGCACATCGGTGTCACCGGGTTCTGGTGCGCGATGCGCCAGGTGGACGACTCGCCCACGGCCGACGTCGAGTTCGCCCGGTGGCGGGCCCAGGTCGACCGCGCGCTCGACGAGGTCCGCACGTCGCCGCTGCTGACGCCGGCCGGCCGGGTCTTCGTCGCCGCGATGACGGAGTCGATGGCGCGGTTCCGCGACGAGAAGGTGCCCGACCACGCGGCGACCGTCGCCGACGACTCGTCGCTGGCCCACCGGGTGGCGTGGTGCGTACGCAACCGCACGGTCGACGCGGCCGCCGTCGCCGACCTCGTGGACCGGTGGCGCGCCGGCCGCCCACCGGGCCCGCTACCGGAGCCGCGGCTGCGGGACCGGCTCGACGTCCCGCGCGAGTTCCGCGTCGACGCCACACCCGGCTTCCTGCGCCCGGAGCCGACGACGCCGACCGATCCGACGACGCCGACCGGGCGGTCCGACGACCCGGCGGCGTGGGCGCGTCTGGCCCTCACCGTCGCGCACGTGGTCCCGGAGCCGGCCCTGGCCGTCCTGCGCGAACGCGCCGACGTGGTGTGCGCGGTGAACGCGGGGCTCGGCGAACCGGCCGACCTGCCGGCGCTGCTCGGCTGGTTCGCGGGCACGACCGGCGATGGATGACCGCTCCGTCCTGCGCAACCGCGAATTCCTGATCCTCTGGTGCGGCAACGGCCTGTCCGAGGTCGGCACGGCCGCCGTGCGCGTCGCCTGTCCGGTGCTGGCGCTGACCATCTCCGGGTCACCGGCGACCGCGGGCTGGATGGCGCTGGCCGTCGGCCTGCCTGCGCTGCTCGGCCAGGTGCCGGCGGGGCTGGTCGCCGACCTCGTCGACCGTCGCCGGACGATGCTCGCGTGTCGCGCGCTCAGCCTGGTCGCGACGGTCTCGGCCGCCGTCGCGCTTCTCGTGGACGCGCGTGCGGCGCTGGCCGTCCTGTTCGTCGCCGCGTTCCTGGACAGCCTGGCGTCCACGTTCTTCAACATGGCGGAGTACACCGCCGTCCGCGACGTGACCACCGAGGCGCAGCGCCCCACCGCCTACGCCTGGTACCAGGCGGAGACACCGGTCGCGGTCATGCTCGGCCGCACCCTGGGCGGCGGCCTGCTGACCGTCGGCCGGGCGGTGCCGTTCCTGGTCGACGCGGTGTCGAACGTCGTGTGCCTGCTCGCCCTCCTCGCGCTGCCGCGGCGGCGGCTCGCGGCCCGGACGCGGCGGGAGCGCACGCCCCTGGTGGCCGGTGTCGTCGAGGGCTTCCGGTGGATGTGGGCGGTGCCGCTCATCCGGATCTCGACCCTCGTCACCGGCCTGACCAACGCGTTGTTCCAGGGCGTGATCCTGCTCGTGATCGTGGTGATGACCGAGCAGCGGCAGTCCGGATGGGGACTCGGGGCGGTGCTCGCCGCGAGCGGTGTCGGCGGCGTGCTCGGCGCGGCCGCCGCCCCGCGTCTGCTGCGCCGGTTCGGGCCGGAGCGGGTGTACGCGCTGTCGCTGTGGGGCTGGGCGGTGGCGCTGGTGGTCGTCGCGGCCGTTCCGCACCCGTACGCGCTGGCGCCGGCGTGGGCGGCGGTGGGTGGCATCGGCGCGGTGAGCAGCGTGGCGATGACCGTCATCCGGCTGCGGTCCGTGCCCGAGGAGACCTTCGGACGCATGCTGGGCGCGGTCGCCCTCGTCACCGACGGGCTCGGCCCGCTCGGCGGGGTCGTCGTCGGGTACCTGCTGGCCGCCGCGGGAAGCCGGGTGACCGGGTGGGCGCTCGCCGGGGCGATGGTGGTGACCTGCCTCCTCGGGCACCGCGCGCTGGCGGCCGGCCGCCGCGCGGCCGTCCCGGTGCCGTGAGGCGGCGGCTCCGGGTCACGGGTCCAGGTGCCGCCGGAAGAAGTCGATCTCGAGGGCGAGCATGTACGCCCGCTGGGCGTTGTCGGCCGCCGCGCCGTGGCCGCCCTCGACGTTCTCGTACAGCCACCCCTCCTGCCCGTGCTCGCGCAGGAGGGCGAGCATCTTGCGGGCGTGCCCCGGGTGCACCCGGTCGTCGCGGGTCGAGGTGAGGAACAGGACCGGCGGGTGGCGGCGGTCCGGCCGCAGGCTGTGGTACGGCGAGAACGTCCGCAGGTACGCCCAGTCCCGTTCGTCGTCGGGGTCGCCGTACTCGCCGATCCACGAGGCGCCCGCGAGAAGCGTGTGGAACCGGCGCAGGTCCAGCAGCGGTGCGATCGCCACCACCGCACCGACGAGTTCCGGATAGCGGGTCAGCATGGCACCCATGAGCAGGCCGCCGTTGCTGCCGCCGCTCACGCCGATCCGTCCGGGCGGGGCGACGCCGGAGTCGGCCAGGTCGCGGGCGACCGCCGCGAAGTCCTCGAACGCGCGCGGCCGCTTCTCCCGACGGGCCGCCAGGTGCCACCGCGGCCCGTACTCGCCGCCGCCGCGGATGTTGGCCACCGCGTAGCGGCCGCCGCGCTCCAGCCAGAACCGGCCCACGACACCGTCGTACGAGGGCAGGCTCGGGACCTCGAAGCCGCCGTAGGCGGTCAGCCACGCCGGACCGGTCGCGTCCGGGTGCCCGACGAGGAAGTACGGCACCCGGGTCCCGTCATCGGACGTGGCGAAGCGCTGCTCGACGGTCATGCCGCCGCTGTCGAAGAACGCCGGCGCCCGCTTCAGCACCCGCTCGCCGATCGACAGCGTCTCCGGGCGCAGGAAGCCGATCGACGACAGCAGGGCCGTGTCGCCGAGGTCGGGCTCGGTCGCGGTCACGAAGACCGTGTCGAGTGGACCGGCGGGGCCGGCCGACGCCGGGCGGGGCGCCCACTCGCCCGGCACCAGCAGGGTCAGGCGGGACCGCACGTCCTCGAGCGTGACCAGCAGCAGGTGGTCGCGGGTCCAGCGCCACAGCACCAGGGCGCTGCGCTCGTCGGGCGTGTAGAGGGTGGTGAACGACCGGTCGCCGGCCATGAAGTCGTCGAAGCGGGTGACCAGCAACGCGCCCGCCGGGTGGGTGACGCCGCCGACCGTCCACGCCTCGCGCGGCTTGACCAGCAGCCACTCGCGACGCGCGCTCCAGTCGGCGTCCTCGGGCAGGTCAAGCTTGCGCAGGCTGCCGTCGGCGTCGACGAGGAACGTCGGCCGGGTGTAGAAGTCGCGGTAGTGACCGACGAACCCGCGTTCGTAGCCCGGTGTCGGGTCGTGCCAGGCGCGCACGGACACGTCGCCGATCCCGCACTCGTAGACCTGCTCGGCGTCGGCCAGCGGCGTGCCCCGGCGCCACCGGCGCACCGTGCGCGGGTAGCCCGACGCGGTCAGCCCGCCCCCGTCGAGCTCCGTGCTGACGTAGACCGTGTCGGCGTCGATCCACGACACGTCGCTCTTCGCCTCGGCCAGCGTGAAGGCCGCTCCGGACCCGTCGTCGACGAACGCCCGCGCGGCCAGGTCGAACTCGCGGACCACGGCCGCGTCGGAGCCGCCCCGCGACAGCTCCACCAGGCAGCGGTCGTAGGCGGGCCGCCGGTGGGTGGCGCCGCCCCAGACCCAGCTCTCCCCCTCGGCCGCGCCGAGCGCGTCGAGGTCGAGCAGGACCTCCCAGGGCGGGTCGTCGAGCGCGTAACCGTCCACTGTGGTGCGTCGCCACAGCCCGCGCGGGTGGTCGGCGTCCTGCCACAGGTTGTACAGGTGCCCGCCGTGCCAGGTCGGCCGGGGGACGCGCCGCCGGTCGTCGAGGATCGCGCGTACACCGGCGACGAGGTCGGGTGGCGGAGCCGGTGTCTCGGCGTTGCGGGCACCGACCCAGGCCAGCGCCCGCTCGCCGTCGACGTCTTCCAGCCACTCGTACGGATCCCGCATCGACCCACCCTACGGTTCGGCATCGGGCTCGCCACGCGCTTCCCGACCGTATGCGGTGAGACGCGCGGCCCGCATCCCCGATCGTCACCATCGGTAACGACCGAACGCCAGCCGGTGAGGCGTTCGGTAACGGTTCGTGTCGTTGTGTTTTCTCGCGGTAGCAGTGGGATGCCCGGGGTGCACTAGCGGCTCGACCTTCGTTAATCTGGCTCCCGGCTACCGCTCGGCGGCGCCCTCCGGTGCCGGTGGTAGCTGCCGCCCAATCGCCTGCGGGCGAGCCGGGGACCCAGGAACCACCGGGGTGAATCCGCGCGAGTGGTAGGGACACCCTTCCGTCCCGAACCCGTCAGCTAACCTGGTCGGCGGCCGACGGAAGGAACAGTTGCACCGGATGTTGTTGACCGACAAACGCAGTCGGCGATGGTGGCTGGTCGCCGCTCTCCCCGCGCTGTTGGCGGTGTTCGTCGCGGCTCCCGCCGCGGCCGAACCCGACGAGAACGGCGCTACCCCGGACTCGCTGAGGGCGGCCCTGGAGGCCGCCAACCGTGGTTTCGTCGACGCGCGCAACGCGCTGGAGGCGTCCCGCGTCCGGCAGAACGAGCTCACCGCCAAAATCGCCGAGACCCAGCAGCGGGTGGACGCACTGTCCGTCACCACACGCGGCCTGCTCGTGGTCGCCTACCGTAACAACGGCCTGGCGACCACCGCGCAGTTGCTGTCCAGCGCGACGACGACCCAGTTCATCGACCGGGCCACCGCGGCCAACGGTCTGGCGCTGCACAACGCGAAGCAGATCCGCGCGTACAACGACCTGAACCGCGAGCTGGCGGAGCAGAAGAAGTCGCTCGACGCCGAGATCGCCGTGCAGGAACAGCAGCTCGTGCTGATGGAGAAGAAGAAGAAAGAGGCCGAGGCCGCGGTGGGTGGCGGTCCGGGCCAGGCGGCATCGGGATCCGGTCCGAAGGTTCCACCGGGTCCGGGCGGGAAGTCCGGCTCGTGCAGCAACAAGGACCCGTCCGGAACAGGTGGCTGCGTCACCAACGTGCTGCTCTACGCCTACAACCAGACGAAGGCGGCCGGCTTCACCCGTTACGTGAAGTGCTACCGCAGCGCCGAGGACGGTGGTGAGCACCCGAGAGGCCGCGCCTGCGACTGGGCCGCCAGCTCGGGTGGTTTCGGCGGCACCGCCTCCGGCGGCGACAAGGACTACGGCGACCGGCTCGCGAACTTCTACATCGCCAACGCCCGGTCACTGAACGTGCTGTACGTCATCTGGTTCAGACGCATCTGGCAGACCGCGACGGGGAGCTGGAAGACCTACGGCGGCCAGTGTGGCAACCCGAGCTGCGACCACACGAACCACGTCCATCTGTCGGTGAACTGATCCGGGCCCGTTCGTCGATGTCCGGGAACGCGTAGATGTCCGGGAAGCGGCCGACCCTGGCCGATGTCGCCGCCGCGGCGCACGTCTCCACCGCGGCGGTGTCCCGGGTCATCAACGACGCACCCGGCGTGTCGCCCGAGACCCGCGCGCACGTCCGGCAGGTCATCGACAGGCTCCGGTACCGTCCCGATCCGGCGGCCAGGGCGCTGGCGTTCGGCCATGGAAGCGTGGTCGAGCTAGTCGTGGTCGACGACGCCGCGACGTTCGGCAACAGCCCCTACTACGGGCGGGTGACCGCCGGGATCCTGCGGGAACTGGCCGGCGGTGAGGCCCAGCTGCGGGTGCACGTGGTCGAGAAGCCCGACGCGGCCGACCGGCTGGCGCAGATCGCCGACTCGGTGAGCGCCGGTGTCGTACTCATCAACGTGTCGCCGGCGCTCGCGGCGGAGTTCTACGCGCGGTGTGACCGGGTGGTGTCGATGGGTCCGTCCGCCCCGGGCGTTCCGTTCGTCGACATGGAGAACGCCGACGGGGCGTACGCGGCGGTGGTGCACCTGCGCGACACCGGCCGCCGTCGCATCGCCGCGCTGCACGGGCAGGAGGGCAACCCGTGCGCCGACGCCCGGCGGGCGGGCTACCTGAGCGCCGTCCGCGACCTCGGTCTCGCCGACATCTCGGCCGTCGGCAAGCTCCGTCGCGAGGCGGGCTACGAGCTGACGGTGCGGCTGCTGGAACGGAACCCCGACGTCGACGCGCTCTTCGTCGCCTGTGACCTGATGGCGACCGGGGCGATGCAGGCGCTGGCCGACCTCGGCCGGCGGGTGCCCCGGGACGTGGCGGTGGTGGGCTTCGACGACAGTGTGATCGCCGTCTGCACCGTGCCGCCGATGTCGTCGGTGCACCAGCCGGTCGAGGCGATGGCGGCCGCCGCCACCCGGGCTCTCCTGGACCGGGACCTCGCCCCGGGCTGGCGGCGCGTGTTCCCCGCCACGCTCCAGGTGCGCGACAGCTCGGCCGGTGTCGCGACCGGGCGGCGCTACTGACGCCGTCGCGGCGAGTTGGCCAGGTACCCGTGGGGGTACGGCGGCGGCTGGGTGCCGGCCTCGGTGAGGGTCTGCATGTGCTTGTCGGACAGCGACCATCCCGACGCGCCCAGGTTGTCGTCCAGCTGGGCGACGGTCCGGGCACCGACGATGGGCGCGGTGACCCCCGGGCGCTGCATCAGCCACCGCAGCGCCACCTGTGCCGGGCTGCGCCGTACCTCCTCGGCGACAGCGAACAGCGCGTCGGTCACCGTCCAGGTGCGTTCGTCGACGCTGCTCGCCCAGTCGCCGAGCCACGGCTGTTTGTCCGCCTCCCACCGGGTGTCCGGCGGTGCCGAGGCCATGCCGCGGCGGTACTTGCCGGTCAGCCACCCGCCGCGCAGCGGCGCCCAGGGAATGACGCCCACGCCCTCGTTGCGGCACACGGGCATCAGCTCGTGTTCGATGTCCCGGTCGATGAGGTTGTACAGCGGCTGCGACGCCACGAACGGCTCCCAGCCGCGGTGCCGCGCGACGTCCACCGACTTCTGCAGCTGCCAGCTGGCGTAGTTGCTGACCCCCAGGTGCCGCACGGTGCCGGCGCGCACCAGTCCGTCGAGGGTCGACAGCGTCTCCTCCAGCGGGGTGGTCTCGTCGAACGCGTGCACCTGGTACAGGTCGACGTGGTCGGTTCCGAGCCGGCGCAGGCTCGCGTGCAGCGCCGCGACGATGTGTTTGCGGCCCGCGCCGTGGTCGTTCGGGCCGCCGCCGGTGGGCCAGAAGAACTTCGTGGCGATGACGAGCGCGTCGCGGTCACGGCCGGCCAGCCACCGGCCGATGATCTCCTCGGACACTCCGCCCCCGTAGACGTCGGCGGTATCGATGAAGTTGCCGCCCGCGTCGACGTAGTGGTCGAGGAGTTGCCGCGACGCCGTCTCGTCGGCCTCGCCGCCGAACGTCATCGAGCCGAGACACAACTCGCTGACGAGCAGCCCGCTCGCACCCAGACACCTGTGTTCCATGCCGCCATTCTGGTCACCGACGCGCCTTCCGTTGGCACGTAAGCGCTTACGACTTGGTCACCGGCTCAGGAGGGCGTGACCCGCCACCTGGTTGCGGCCGCCGCGTTTGGCGGTGTAGAGCCGCGCGTCCGCCGCGGCCAGCACCTTGTCGGGGGAGCTGCCCTCGTCGACGGTCGCGGCGCAGACGCCGATGCTGACCGTCACCAGGCCCGACGGGCTGGGCTCGTGCGGCTCGGCCAGCGCCTCGACCGCCGCCCGGATCCGCTCGGCGACCCGGTGGGCGTTCGCGACGTCGGCACCGGGCAGCACGAGCACGAACTCCTCGCCCCCGTAGCGGGCCGCGAGGTCGGTGCCGCTACGCACGCCCTGCACCAGAACCTCGGCGACGCGTCGGATGCACCGGTCGCCGGCCAGGTGGCCGTAGTGGTCGTTGTAGAGCTTGAAGTGGTCGATGTCGACGATGGCCACGGCGACCGGTGTCCGGGACCGCTGCGCCCGTGCCCACTCCGTGTGCAGGACCTCCAGGAGACGCCGACGGTTCGCCAGGCCGGTGAGCGGATCGGTCAGGCTGGCCGCCCGCAGCCGCTCGTTCGCCAGCGCCAGGTCCGCGGTCCGCTCCTTGACCTTGCGCTCCAGGGAGGCGTACACGAGCGCGTTGTCCAGCGACACGGCGAGCTGTCCGGCGACCAGCATGACGGCGTCGATGCGGTCGGCGGTGAACGCCCGCCGGCTGAGCCGGTTCTCCAGCACCACGATGGCCAGCGGCACGCCGCGGGCCACGATCGGGACCACGAGCAGCGAGCACCGGTCGACGCCGCGGAAGTAGGGGTCGCGGGAGAAGCGGTGGTCCCCGGTCGCGTCGTCGACGACGAGCGGCTCCCGGGTGCGCTCCACGACGCGCACCGCCGACAGCGGCACCAGCGACCCGGCGTCGGCGATCGCGACGTGTGGCCGTCCGGTGCCGTCGCCGTCGTCCGGGGCCGGCAGGTGCCACCCCTGTCCGTCGTCGTCGCGGAGCACCATTCCGACCGCCGTGGCACCGGTGAGCACGCTCAGCACGTCGACGACGCGGGTCCGGAGCCGGTCGACGGTGGTCTCCGAGCTGAGAACGCGGGCGGCGTCGAGGATGCCGAGAAGGTCGATCGTGTCGGTGGACATTCTGGTCCGCCGGTGCGCGGCGTCGGCGGGCGAGCCGACCGGCACGGGCACGGGCCGTTCTCCGGGCCCGGACCCCGCCGCAAGGAAGGGGAACTCCGCGTCGAGGGCGTCGACCTTGGCGGCCGCGCCCCACACGCCGTAGCCGTGCCGCGCCTCGGCGAGCAGCACCCGACCGCCGTGGTCGAGCCCGTTGTCGAGGTGGAACCGGGCCGCCCGCTCCGCGATGTACGGCCGGTGCCACGGCCGGTCCCGGTCCTGGACCTCGCGGCGCGCCGCGTCGAAGGCCCGGGCGGCCGCACGGAAGTCGTCGAGCGCCCAGGCCCGTTCCGCGTCCACCAGGTGCACGAGGTGTCGGTAGCTGTCCGGGTTGTCGGCTGCGCGCGCGGCGAGCCACTCCCGGCACCGGTCCAGCGTCTCCAGGGCCGGCCGGTGGTCGTCGGGACCGGCCGCCCGGACCTCGTGCGCGGCGGCCAGCGCCCGCCACAGGTGCAGGTTGAGCGTCGGGTACGTGTTCTGGACCGACTCCCAGACGGCGAACCCGCGCGCGGCGTAGCGGACGACGTCGGCCGGTCGGGAGAAGATCGCCGCGACCAGCGCCCGGGCGGCGGAGTCGTTCGCCACCGCGGTCAGGTCGTCCTCCCGGTAGGGCGGCTCGACCCGCTCGACCGGTGCGCCGCGCAACGCCGTCACCAGCGTCTGGAAGGCTCCGAAGACGCCGGCGGCGTGGGCGTTGCCGGTCAGGGCCGCGAACCGCAGGGCGGACTCGACCTCCGCCGCGCAGTCGTCCAGCGTCGGCGCGCAGTCCACCGAGTGGGGCAGCGACGCGAAGTAGGTGTAGCAGGCGTTCTGCAGGTCGCCCCCGCGGACCAGACCGTCGCGGGCCTCGTGGGCCTGCCGGATGCACTCCGCGGGCGACTCGAACCAGGCGACCGTGCCGAGGGCGTAGAGGAACTGCGCCTGGAAGCGGCCCGGTTCGTACCCGCGCGCCGCGCTGACGGCGAGGACGTGCCGGACCACCTGCCGGCCCGTGCGGTAGTCGGCCCGCAGCGCGCAGGTCACGAACGCCGCGTGGCTCAGCGGACCGACCAGGGCGGCGGCCGGGCCGTGCGTCGCCCACAGCCGTCCCGACTCCAGGACCAGCCAGGCCATGACCACGGGCCGGCTGAAGTAGGCCGGCGGGAGCATGCGGTTGATCAGCCCGACGACCGCCAGGGTGCGCTCGTCGGTGATCTCCGGCCGGGCCCCGTCCACCGCGTCCGGGTCGGTGGCGATCCAGGCGTCCAGGCCGGCCAGGAGCGTGCCGATCGACGCGCCGAGCTCGTCGTCGGCCGGCACCCCGTGTCCCAGCCGGTGCAGCACGTCGCGGCCCAGTGCCACCGCCTCCGCGCACAGGCCCCGGTTGGTGAGGCTGCTGACCTGGGTCTCGGCCGCCCGGGCCAGCGGCAGCGGTCCGGGCCGCAGGTCGGTGATGAGCCGGTAGCTGACATCGGCGTCGTCGAGCCGGCCGAGGCTGTACCGGGCGACGTGCCGGTCGAGCTCCAGGTCGAGCCGGCCGTCCGGGTCGTCGGTGCCCTCGGCGTCCAGCACCGAGATCGCCGCGGTGAGGAACCGCTCCACGACCGCGTGGTTGGTCATGAGCCGGGCGTTCGCGGCGGCGGCGCGGAACAGCCCGACGACCTGCCGGCGTTCGTCCGGGTCACCGACGATGTCGAGCGCGGGCAGGTACTGCTCGGCGGCCGCGATGGTGTGCCCGGCCGCCGCGAGGCGACGGGCGAGCCCGAGGTGGATGTCCCGCCCGGCACCGGACAGCCGGGCGTGTGCCACCTGCTGGACGCGGTCGTGCCGGAACCGCACCGCGGCGCCGGCGCCGGCCTCCCGGACCACCAGCCCGTCCTCGTAGGCGAAGCGCAGCTGGTCGGCCAGGGACCGGCTGTCCAGCCCGGTCGCGGCCCGGAGGAGGTCCAGCCGCACCTCGCCGCCGAGGCAGCCCATGATTCCGAGGACCCGCTGCGTCGGTCCCGGCAGCTCGTCGATCCGGGCGGCGACGAGGTCGACCACGTCGCCGTCACCGAGGTACCGGCGCACCGCGGCGGCGTCCCAGAGCCAGCCGTCGGGGCCGAGGACGAGCCCGCCGTCGCGGCGCAGGGCGTTGACCAGTTCGACGGTGTCGAACGGGTTGCCGCCGGTGCGCGGCCCGACGACGCCGGCCAGCGCCGCGGCGCCGGTCGGGGGGAGCCGCAGCATGTCGGCCAGCAGGGTGGTCAGGTCGTCCGGGGGCAGGTTCGCCAGCCGGATCCGGGTCGCGGCGATCCCCAGCTCGGTCCAGCGGGTCAGCAGCGCGCCGAGCGGATGGGTGCTGTCGACCTCGGCCTCCCGGTAGGTGCCGACCAGGAGCACGCCCCGCAGGTCGGGGTCGCTCTGCACGACGTCGAACAGCCCGATCGGCGTCGCGGCGGCCCACTGGAGGTCGTCGATGACGAGGGCCACCGGCCGCTGCGGCGAACCGATGGCCCGCAGCAGGTCGAGGGCGGCCTGTGCCAGCCGTTGCGCGGTCCTCGTCGGTTCGGTCTCGACGAACTCGGGCTGGTCGCCGAGCAGGAGGGCGAACTCCGGCAGGACGGCGGTGATCAGGCCGGCGTTCGCGCCGAGGGCCTGGAGGATGTGCGGCCGCAGCCGGTCCAGCTCGGCGGCCGGCTCGGCGAGGAGGAGCCGGCCGAGGGCGCGGAAGGCCTGCCGGACCGCGTCGCTGTCCTGGTCCTGGCGGTACTGGTCGAACTTGCCCGTGACGAACCAGCCGCCGGCGGCCGCGGCGACCGCGCGCAGTTCGTCGGTCAGGGCCGTCTTGCCGGTTCCGGGGGCGCCGCTGACCAGGACCACGCCGGCCGATCCCCCGCACGCGGCGGCGAACGCCTCGCGCAGCGCCGTGACCTCGCGGTCGCGTCCCACCAACCGCGACGGCGGGACGAGCCGCGACGGGAAGTCCCGCTCTCCCAGCAGGTCCAGCGGCCGGCCGAGCTCGATGACGCGGGACAGGTCGTAGGCCAGCCCGTCGGCACTCTGGTACCGCTGGTCGGGTTCCTTCTCCAGCAGCCGCAGGATCACCTCGGACAACCCGGGCGGGACGGCCGCGTTCGACAGCTGCGGCGGCGCCGGCACCCGGGCGAGGTGGTCGTGGATGAGGCGCAGCGGGTCACCGGTGCCGAACGGCGGCCGGCCGGTGGCCAGTTCGTACAGGGTGGCGCCCAGCGCGTACAGGTCAGCGCGCTGGTCGACCGGGCGGCCGGTGCGGCCGGTCTGCTCCGGCGCCAGGTACGGCAGCGTCCCGACCATCTCGTTCTGGTGGGTGAACTCCGGGCGGTCCTCGGCGAAGGTGACGGCCAGACCGAAGTCCACCAGCGCCGGCCGCGCCGGTGCGCCGGAGAGGATGACGTTCGCCGGGTTGATGTCCTTGTGCATGACCCCGCGCCCGTGCACGCCGGCGACGACCCGGGCCAGGTCCAGCGCCAGAGGCAGCACCCGTCCGGGGTCCATCGGCAGCAGGTCGGCCAGCGCCACCCCGCCGGTGTCGACCATGACCACCGAGTCGGCCGGCCCGTCGCCCTCGTACAGGCGGGGTACGCCGTCGAGGCCGGCGAGGCGGGTGAGGATCGCCGTCTCGTGCCGCAGTCGCCGCGCGGCGTCCGGACCCACCGGTCGCTTGCGGATCACCAGCCCGCCCGACCGCAACCGCACCCGCGTGACCCGGCTGCGCGGGCTCTCGCGCACCAGGGTCTCGTCCGCGCCGGACCACTCCCGGTCGGCCGCATGCGTGCCGTCGCCGCCGGCCATCTCCCACCCCGCTCACGCCGCGCTCCTGACGACCCATCGACGCGGTGCGGCGAAAACTTCGTCATTCGGCGTGGCGGCCGTGGGCACCTGGTGCCCGACCGGGTCGGGCACCAGGCTCACCACCCACCTCAACCGGTACCGGGCATGGTCCACTGCTGGTTCGCGCCGCCGTTGTCGGTCCACTGCACGATGGCCGCGCCGTCGGCGGTGGACAGCTGGTACACGTCGAGCACCTTGCCGCTGTTGCGGTTCCTCAGCCGCGTGTAGCCGTCGCCGGTGACCAGTTGCCACTGCTGGTTGGCGCCACCGTGGTCGCGGTACTGGATCGCCGCCGCGCCGTCGGCGGTGGACGCGCCGTTGACGTCGACGACCTTGCCGCTGTTGCGGTTGACCAGCTTCACGTAGCCGCCGCCGACGTCGACCACCTGCCAGCTCTGGCTGGCGGCACCGGTGTCGGTCTGCTGGACGATCACGGCGGCGTCGGCCAGCGACGCGTTCTGGACACCGAGCACCCGGCCGCTGTGGCGGTTGACCAGCTTCACGTACCCGCTGGGCTGCGGGATCCCGCTGCCCTGGACCCGGTACGTGTGACCGGCCCGGACCGTGAACCGGACGGCGTCGGTGTCGACCCGGGTGGCCGCGGGGGTGGAGCCGTCGGTGACGTCGACCGCCGTGTACTCGCCGGCGAGCAGGCCGGCGCGCAGCACGACGGTGCCGTCGCGGTCGGGGCGCACGGTGACCTCCGTGGCCCGGCCGCCCGTCCACGTGATTCCGACGGTGTGTCCGCCCCGGCCCCGCAGACCCGACACGCTTCCCGCGGGCCACGCCGCGGGAAGTGCGGGAAGCACCTGCAGCTCACCGGAGTGGCTGTGCAGCAGCATCTCCGCGATGCCGGACGTGGCGCCGAAGTTGCCGTCGATCTGGAACGGCGGGTGCAGGTCGAACATGTTCGGCGCCAGCCGGTCGGTCCGCACCAGGTCGCGGAGCAGCTTGTGCGCGCGTGCGCCGTCCTCCAGGCGTGCCCAGTAGTTGATCTTCCACGCGAGCGACCACCCGGTGCCGTCGTCGCCACGCAGTTCCAGCGTCTGACGCGCGGCCTGGTACAGCTGGGGCGTTGCGCGCCGGGTGATCTGGTTGCTGGGATGCAGGCCGTACAGGTGCGAGACGTGCCGGTGGGTGCGCTCGGTCTCCACCCAGTCGGCGAGCCACTCCTGGATGTTGCCGCGTGAGCCGACCCGCGTCGGCGCCAGCCGGTCGCGTGCCGCCAGAACCTGGGTGCGGAACGTGGCGTCGACGCCGAGGACCTCGCCGGCCCGCGCGACGCCGTTGAACAGGTCCCGCAGGATCTGGTTGTCCATCGTCGGCCCCGCGCACACGCTGGCGTTGGCGTGGTGGGCCAGCTCCGGCGAGTTGGAGGGGTTGGTGACCAGGTACCCGAGCGTCGGGTGGGTGACCAGCGAGTCGAGGAAGAACTGTGCGGCGCCCTTCATCGCCGGGTAGTTGGTGCGCAGGAACTCGACGTCGCCGGTGAACAGGTAGTGGTCCCAGATCATCGTGGCGAGCCAGGCACCGCCGGTCTGCCACATGCCCCAGAAGGCGCCGTCGACCACCGACGAACCGCGCCACGCGTCGGTGTTGTGGTGGGTCACCCAGCCACCGGCGCCGTACTGCACCTGTGCGGTGCGGGCACCGGTCACCGCGAGGTCCCTGACCATGTCGAACACCGGCAGGAAGCACTCGGAGAGGTTCGTCGTGTCGGCCGGCCAGTAGTTCATCGGCAGGTTCGCGTTGATGGTGTACTTCGAGTCCCAGGACGGCGCCATCTGGTCGTTCCAGATGCCCTGCAGGTTGGCCGGCTGGGAGCCCGGCCGTGACGACGAGATCAGCAGGTACCGGCCGAACTGGAACAGCAGGGCCGAGAACTGCGGGTCGCTGACGCTCGCGTGCTGGGCGATCCGCACGTCGGTGGTCTGGTCGGCCGCCGACGTGCGGCCCAGGTCGATCGTCACGCGGTTGAACAGCCCCTGGTAGTCGGCCACGTGCCGGGCCCGGAGCTGGTCGAGGCCCACGGTCCGGGCCGCCGCGAGGTACTGGCGCGCCTTCCCCTGGTAGTCGCCGTTGACCGTGCGGTAGTTGACGTAGCTGGAGCCGATGGACACCAGCACCGTGACGCTCGTGGCACCGGACACCCGCAGCGTGCCGCCGGAGCTGCTGACCGTTCCCCCGGTGACGCTGGCGCCCGCCAGGGCGAGGAAGCGGACCGAGCCGGTGATGCCCTCCATGGAACCGGAGATGCCGTCGAGGGCGATCGTCGCGGAGTCCGGGCTGGACACCGTCGTCCGTTGTGGACTGTCGAACGTGGCGGTGAAGCTGACCGCGTTGGCCCGGTCGGCCGTCAACCGGACCACCACCACCTGGTCGGGTGCGCTCGCGAACACCTCCCGTTGGTAGCGCACCCCGTTCTGCACGTAGGTGGTGGTGGCCGTGGCGGTCGTCAGGTCGAGCGTCCGGTTGTACTGCGACGCCCCGCTGGCGCTGCCGATCGCCAGCCGCAGGTTGCCGACGGGCTGGTACGCCAGCTGCCCGCCGGGACTGCCCATCATCGTCTGGTTGATGAGGTCCTGTGCCGAGGTCCACTGGTCGGCGAAGACCCGTCGCCGGATCTCCGCGAGGTTGGCCGCCCCGCGGGTGTTGGCCGAGTCGTAGGGACCCCCGGCCCAGACCGTGTCCTCGTTCAGTTGCAGCCGCTCGGTGTCGATGTTGCCGAACACCATGGCACCGAGCCGTCCGTTGCCGATCGGCAGGGCCCGCAGCCAGTCCGTTCCCGCGGGCTCGTCGTACCACAGCGCCAGGTCCCCGGCGGCCAGCACGTCCGCGGGGGGTACCGAGCCGGCCCGGGCGACCGCGGTCCAGCCCGTCGGGAGGAGAGCGGCCCCGGCCCCGGCGGCGAGCAGTCTCCGGCGTGTCATGTCGGTCATGTGATGTCTCCCTGCGACGCCTACGGAAGGGTCCAGCGCTGGTTCGCGCCGCCGTGGCAGGTCCAGATGATGAGCTGGGTCCCGTCGGCGGAGCTGCCGCCGTTGGCGTCGAGGCACTTCCCGGACTGCGGGTTCACCAGGGAGCCGTTGGAGTTCGCGGTCCAGTTCTGTCCACCGGAGCCGTTGCAGGTCGACAGCTGCACCAGCGCGCCGTTCGCGGTGCTGCCGCCGGCGACGCCCATGCACTTGTTGAGCGAGCGCAGGGTGCTGCCGTTGACCGTCCACTGCTGGTTGGCGTTGGTGTGGCAGGTCCAGAGCTGGATCTTCGTGCCGTCGGCGGAGCTGTTGCCGGCCACGTCGACACACTTGCCGGTGGCCGACGTGATCCGGCCGACCCGCGGGTTCGTCGTCCCGCCCGACTCCTTGATCCGGATGTTGCGGTACGACACGTCGTTGCCGGCACCGTCGTTCTGGATGCCGATGTATCCGGAGGTCAACGACCGCGCCGGATCGGTGTTGGTGAAGTCGTTGATTCTGACCCCGTTCAGGAAGACCTGCAGCCTCTCCCCCTCGACCAGCAGTTCGAAGGTGTTCCACTCACCCGGCGGGTTCAGCGCCGCGTCGCGGGCCGCGGTATCGGCCGGCCTCGCCCCGTACACCGAACCCGTGGTCCAGCCCGCGGAGTCGGTCGCGTCGATCTGCACCTCGTAACCGTTGCTGTGGGCCGAGTTCGGGTCACTACTGGCCGGGAACCCGACGAACACACCGGAGTTGTCGTCGCCGGGCATCATCCAGTCGAGCTTCAGCGAATAGGAGCGGAACTCCTTGGTGCTGTACCACAGGAGGCCGGGGCCACCGGTGGACGTCAACGTGCCGTTGCTGTTGGTGAAGCTGCCCGGTCCGGCCTGCGACCAGCCGGTGGTGGAGCCGTTGTAGAGGGTGGTGTAGCCGGTCTCCGGCCGGCAGTCGGCCTTCGTGCGGTTGGCCGCGTACCGGATGCCGCCCAGGACCAGGGCCCGGAAGCCCGCCTCGGTGTAGCTGGCCTGGGTGTGCCCGGCGCCGGTGTAGAAGGACCGTCCGCCCTGGTAGGTCTTGCACCAGGTGTGCGGGTGGTCCCCGCCCATCGAGCCGCCGCTGTAGCTCGACTCGTCCAGTGTCTGCAGGATCCGCGCGCTCGACCGGGGGTTGGTGCGGAAGTTGTACCACTCGTCGGTCCGCGTCTGGGTCGGGCCCAGCCCGGCGGTCGCCGCGTGGGCGCGGTTCTCCGTGCGCACGGTGGCCGCCTGGATCGCCGGGTGCGAGGAGAAGTACGCGCCGACCAGCTCACCGTAGAACGGCCAGTCGTACTCCGTGTCGGAGGCCGAGTGGACGCCGACGTAGCCGCCGCCGGCCCGGATGTAGTTCTCGAAGGCGGTCTGCTGGGTCGAGTTGAGGACGTCGCCGGTGGTGTTGAGGAACACGACTGCTTCGAACTGGGCGAGGTTCGTCGCGTTGAACTGGTTCGCGTCCTCGGTCGCGGTCACCGTGAAACTGTTGGCCGCGCCCAGGTCCCGGATCATCTGGGTACCGACCGCGATCGCGTCGTGCCGGAAGCCGGCGGTCTTGGAGAACACCAGGACGTCGTACGGCGCGTCGGCGGCGTTCGCCGGTGTGCCACCGGAGCCCGCCAGGATCAGCAACGCCGCTGCCGCGACGCCGAGGGCTCTGCGTGTGAGTTGTCGCATGGCCGGGGTTCCTCTCAGGGCGTGGTCTCTCATGGCAGGGTCCAGCGCTGGTTGGTGCCGCCGTGGCAGGTCCAGACGATCAGCTGGGTTCCGTTGGCCGAGCTGCCGCCGTTGGCGTCGAGACACTTGGCCGACTGGGCGTTGACCACGGATCCGTTGGCTCCCGTCGTCCAGTTCTGGCCGGCGGATCCGTTGCAGGTCTGCAACTGCACGAGGCTGCCGTCGGCGGTGCCGGTGACGCCCATGCACTTGCCCAGTGACCGCCACGTGTTGCCGCTGCGGGTCCACTGCTGGTTGGTGCCGCTGTTGCACGTCCACAGCTGGATCTTCGCGCCGTCGGCGGAGCTGGCCCCGTTGACGTCGACGCACGAACCGCTCGCGCCGACGATCCGACCGGTGCCGCCGGTGCTCGGTGCCGTGCCGAACGTGAACGCGTCCATGTCGAACAGGGTCCCGGAGCCGCCGGAGAAGGTCAGGTAGAGCGTGGTCGTGCCGGCCGGTGCTCCGGACAGCGTCGTCGAGACGTTGGTGAAGGTCTCGTAGCTACCGGTGACCGGCACCGTGACGGAGCCGAGCACCGTGCCGGTGGCCGATCCCGCGCGCACCGAGATGGTCCCGCCCGAACCGCCGGAGGACACCCGGGCCGTGAACGCGGTCTCGCCCGCGAGCGAGTACCGCTGGAACGCGATCCAGTCGCCGTTCTGGATGTCGCCGACGGTCTGGCCGCCCTCGGCGGTCGTCTTGCTGTAGAGCGCGGTGCCCGACTGGGTGCTACGGTGCTCGGCCTGCCGGTGCCGCGGCTGCAGAACCTGCTGGGTGTGCGTGGTCAGCGCGGGCTGGCCGTTGGCGCCCCGGTCGGTGTACTCCGCGTCGAACACCGCGTACAGGTTCGCCGCGTCGTCGTGCTCGCCGTCCACCGGGATCGTCAACGTCCCCGAACATCCGGTGCTCGAGGTGATCGCGTGCGCGTGTTCGTCGTGGCCCAGGAGGTAGCTCAGCTTCACCTTGGAACAGTCGATGGTGCCGTCCTCGGGGTCCGACGCGGTGATGGTGTACGGAATGGTGTCGCCGAAGTTGAACAACTTCCCGTCGGCCGGCGCGCTCAGCACGACCGTCGGTGCGGTGTTTCCGACCGTGACGACCATCGACGCGGTCGCGGTGAGCCCGGCGGGATCTCTCACGGTGAGCGAAACGGTGTACTGGCCGGTGCCGGTGAAGGTGTGGCTCGGGTTGGCCGACGTGGACGTGCCGCCGTCACCGAAGTTCCACGCGTAGGTCAGGGCACCGCCCTCGGGGTCGGAGGAGCCGGCCGAGGAGAAGTCGACGGCGAGCGGTCCCGCACCGGACGTGCGGTTGGCGGACGCGCGGGCGATCGGCGCCTGGTTGTTTCCGGCCTGGTTGTACTCGATGCGGTACAGGGCCGAGCTGGCGTCGCCGCTCCCCCATCCGGTGCCGTAGTCCAGCACGTACAACGCACCGTCGGGACCGAACGCGCTGTCCATGATCTGCGTGCCGCGCCACGGGAATTCGCTGATCTGCCCGGCCGAGCCGTCGGAGTTGACGTCGATGGTCTTGATCCAGCGCCGGCCGAACTCCATCGCGAAGTAGTGCCCGTCGAGGGCGGACGGGAACTTGACCGTCGACGGGTTCGCCGCGTCGTAGCGGTACACGGCGCCGCCCATCGGCGACTCCGAGCCGCAGCCGAAGGCGGCCAGCGAACAGTTGTCGTACTTGATCCACGCCGCGCGCGCGGCGGGCAGGTTGGTCAGCCCCGTGTTGCGCGGGGAGTTGTTGACCGGCGCGGCGCAGTTGAACCGGCTCCCCGACGGCCCGGACGGGAACGTGTAGTCCACGTAGGTCTCGTTCGTCGTGTTCGAGCCGGTGCAGTAGGGCCAGCCGTAGTTGCCGGCGGACGTGATGCGGTTGTACTCGACCTGGCCCGCGGGTCCGCGGGTGGACGAGGACGTTCCGGCGTCCGGGCCGTAGTCGGAGACGTAGACGATGCCGGTCGGCTTGTCGACGCTGAGCCGGAACGGGTTGCGCAGGCCCATCGCGTAGATCTCGGGACGGGTACCGGCGGTGCCCACCGGGAACAGGTTGCCCGACGGGATCGAGTACGTGCCGTTCGCGTTCACCTTGATGCGCAGCACCTTGCCGCGCAGGTCGTTGGTGTTGCCGGCGGTGCGCTGCGCGTCGTAGACGGGGTTGCGGTTGGTGCGCTCGTCGATCGGCGTGTAACCGCCCGAGTCGAACGGGTTCGAGTCGTCCCCTGTGGACAGATAGAGGTTGCCGGCCGCGTCGAAGTCGATGTCGCCGCCGACGTGGCAGCACATGCCGCGGTTCGTGGCCACCTCCAGCACGGTCACCTGGCTGCCCGTGTTGAGGGTGAAGTCGGAGTTGAGCGTGAAGCGCGACAACCGGTTCACGCCGTTCCACGCCGAGAAGTCGGTGCCGGTGGCCGGCGCGTCACCGCCGGGGGTCGACAACGGCGGCGAGTAGTAGAGGTAGATGTACCGGTTGGTGGCGAAGCCCGGGTCCACCCCGACGCCCTGCAGACCCTCCTCGTCGTGAGTGTAGACCTGCAGGGTGCCGATGACGCTGGTGACGCCGGCCGCGGTGGTCCGGCGGAGGACGCCGTTGCGGGCGGTGTGCAGGACCGAGCGGTCCGGGAGGACCGCCATCGACATCGGCTCCCCCATTTCGGACACCCCGCGGGCGAGTTCGACCTGGTTGAAGTCGGACGCGTTGACGGGGTGCGCGGCGGCCGGCGACGCCGGTCCGACGATCGGGACCGCCAACCCGGCGGTCGACAGGACGGCGGCCGCTATCGCCGCCATCACACGGTTTCTCATGGACTGTCACACCTCTTGTCGTCGGCTGGGGGATTCGTGCGCGGGGCACCGCGGCCCCGGGGCAGCCCTGGAACGTGCCGGTCAGGGGCACGTTCCAGGTGGGGTGACTGCTACGACGCCGTCGCGGCGGCGCCGGTGGTGGTCCGGTCTCAGACCCGCGCCCACCGCTGGTTGGCGTTGCCGTGGCAGGACCAGACGATGACGGCGGTGCCGTTGGCGGTGCCGGCGCCGTTGACGTCCAG
Organism: Virgisporangium ochraceum; assembly: GCF_016863655.1. Taxonomy (GTDB): domain Bacteria; phylum Actinomycetota; class Actinomycetes; order Mycobacteriales; family Micromonosporaceae; genus Virgisporangium; species Virgisporangium ochraceum. Next base: position 62,718 of record NZ_BOPH01000101.1, on the reverse strand, counting down.
GCACAGCCCGGTCTGTGCGTTGCTCACGGTGCCGTTGGAGTTGAGGGTCCACTGCTGGTTGGCGCCGCCGTTGCAGTCCCAGATCTGGACGCGGGTGCCGGCAGCGGCGTTGGCGGGCGCCTGCAGGCACTTGCCCAGTACCTGCAGCGCCGAGCCGTTCACGGTGAACTGCTGGTTCGCGTTGGTGTGGCAGTCGTAGATCTGTACCTGGGTGCCGTTCGTCGTCGTCGAGTTCGGGATGTCGAGGCAGCGTCCGGAGGCCTCGCTGCGCAGCCGGTTGCCGGTCGGGGTCGGGGTGATGCCACCGTTGAGCGTGTCCAGCACGGCGTTGTACGCGGCCTTCTTGTTGCCCGAGCAGTCGAACAGCAGCGCGTTGTCGCCACCGCGCCAGGAGTCGCAGTCACGCACGCCCCACACGGTGATGCCGGTGCACCGCGACACCGCGAGGCAGGCCCGGGTCACGGCGGCGTAGGCGTTCGCGTTGGCCTGCAGGATGTCGAGCTCGGTGATCTGTACGTCGACGCCGAGGTCGGCGAAGCGCTGCAGGTTGGCCTGGTAATCACCCGGCACGGAGCTGCCGAGGTGCGACTGGAAGCCGACGCAGTCGATCGGCACACCGCGGGACTTGAAGTCGCGGACCATGTTGTAGATGCCGGTCGACTTCGCGTTGATCCCGTCAGTGTTGTAGTCGTTGTAGCAGAGCTTGGCGTTCGGGTCGGCGGCACGGGCGGCACGGAACGCCGCCTCGATCCAGTCGTTGCCGGTGCGCTGCAGGTTGGAGTCGCGCCGGCCGCCGCTGCCACCGTCGGCGAACGCCTCGTTCACCACGTCCCACGCGTAGATCTGCCCCCGGAAGTGGGTGGCGACCTGGGTGACGTGGTTGATCGCCGCGTTGCGCAGCGCCGACCCGGACATGTTCTTCGCCCAGTCGGGCTGCTGTGCGTGCCACAGCAACGTGTGGCCGCGCACCGTCATCCCGCGCGACAGGGCGTGGCTGACGATCCGGTCGCCGTTGGTGTAGGTGAACCGGCCCTGCTGCGGCTCGGTCGCGTCCCACTTCATCTCGTTCTCGGCCACGAGGCTGTTGAACTCGCGGTTGACGAGGTTCATGTAGGTGGTGTCGTTGAACTTGTACGTGCCGACCGCGGCACCGTAGTAGCGGCCCTTCTCCGCCGCCGCCTGGCCGAGCGTGGTGCCGGCGGCGGCCGGGCTCGCCACGGCCGCGGTCATGCCGGCCGCGAGCAGCCCGACGGCCAGGAGTGGCCGGGACACCCGGCGGAGGTAGCGTCTCGACCCGCTGGAAAAGCTCATGGTGCACCTCTCTGGAAACCGGGCCGGTAGGTCCGGCCCGATGGAGGCCCGCGGGTGGAAGCGCTAGCCTTCGATGTAACGCAGATTGCCAGATTGTTTCGTCACAATCAATAAACATTTATCGATGTTGCATGTCATTCTCGGCGTGCGGACCGCACCCACCGCCGGACTCCGGAAACGCGTCCGGATAACAGTTTTCCGGGAGCAACGCGAGACATTCGACCAGCAGCTCCGGCGGCGGCAACCGCGCCGACGCCCGCTCGCAGGCGCAGCACACACGCACGTGCCGCAGGATCCGTTTGCGCCACAGCGGGCCGGGCACGCCGTCCCAGCCCTCCAGCGTCGCCACCAGACCACCGCACCGGGGCGACGCGTCCAGCGCGGCCACGACGGACCGGCTGAGGATCAGCCGGTCGCGTGTGCGCTGCACGCACACCCCCGCGTGCGCCACGCTCTTTCCCAACGCCGACGCCAGTTCGCCGCGGGTCAGCCGGCCGGCACCCTCGAGCCACCACAACGACAGCGGCACGAGGTCGTCCGGGTCGAGCCACCGACCGGCGCGTGCCAGGTACCGCCGCTGGACCGACAGTTCCAGGCGGAGCAGGGCCACGTCCTCGGCGGCCGCCACGGACACGTCGAGTGCCTCGTCGAGGGCGACGGTCCGGTCGGTCTCCGCCCGCCACCGGCGGCGGAACGTGCTGACCTGGCGCATGACGATCGCCATCAGCCAGGGCCGGAAGCTCTCGGGCGTACGCAACGACCGCAGCTCCCGCAGGACCCGCAGCATCGTCTCCTGCACGACGTCGTCGACGTCCGGCAGGCCACCCAGTCCCCTGCGCACGGTGGTGTACACCACCGGCAGGTACGTGGTGACGAGCTCCGTCAGCGCGCGCCGGTCGCCGGACTGGGCGGCGGCGAGCAGGCCGAGCTCGTGGGTACCAGCGAGCGGCGTCACGCGTCACCCCCGCACCGCCGGCGGCGTCTCGACGGCAGCGAGAGCCGGTCCGACGTCGACGGCGTTGCGCGGCACCGGTGCGCCGCCACCGTTGGACACCGCGAGCAACCTCCGGCCGGCCTGCTCGGGCCGCACGTGCGGCCCGTCCGTCCCGGGTACGGGCCGGTGCGCGCCGACCGCCGCCGCGTCCATCGCCGCCGCGTCGATCCGCACGCCCAGCCCCGGCGAGTCCCCGAGCACGAACGTGCCGTCCTCGACGTGCACGTCGAGGACGAGCCCGGTCGGCGGACGCAGGTTCTGCAGCTCGCTCGCGATGTGGTTGGGCACCGACGTCGCCGCGTGCAGCAGGGCGACCGGCGTGTTGCCGATCGGGCTGACCGGGAGGTCGTGGGCGTGTGCCAGCGCCGCCACCCGCAGGAAGTGGGTGATCCCCCAGACGGCGGCGGTCTGGACGACGTCGAGCCCGCCGGCCGCGATGAGTGGACGGAACTGCTCCAGCCCGGTCAGGTTCTCCCCGCTCGCGACCGATGCCCGCACGCCCCGGCTGACCACCGCCAGGCCGTCGGCGTCCCAGCGCCGGACCGGCTCCTCGATCCAGGTGAGATCGAGCACCCGTTCGATCTCCCGGACGTGCCGCACCGCCTGCTTGCGGCTCCACGCCTCGTTCGCGTCCAGCATCAGCCCCGGCCGCGCGCCGTGCGCCGCGTCGGTCAGCACGTCGCGCACGAGGGTCAGGCGGTGGAGGTCGCGCTCGATGTCGAGCCCGCCCTTCAGCTTCGCCGCCCGCAGCCCGCGCGCACCGTAGACCTCGTAGGTGGCCACCAGTTCCTCGTCGGTCAGGTCGATGTCCAGCCCCGAGGCGTACGCCTCGACGACGCGGTCGTTGCCGCCCAGCAGCCGCCACAGCGGCTCGCCCGCCGCCTGTGCCTTGATGTCCCACAGCGCGGTGTCGAACGCGCCGATCGTGCCGAAGACCACGCCGGCGTGGCCGGCCTTGAAGGTCTGGCGCAGCATGCGGTCGTAGAGGGAGACGACCGCGCGCGGGTCCTGACCGTCCAGGGCGGCGAAGACCGTGTCGGCCTCCACGTGCGGCCCGAGGCCGATGCCGGTGATGCCCTCGTCGGTCTCGACGACCACGACGGGCACCGGCACGACGCCGTCGGCGTAGACGCCGTTGGCGTCGCCGACCGGCCGTCCCCAGTCCTGCACCGTCGTCAACGTCCGGTATCCGGTGATCCGCATGTCAGCCCTTCGTCGAACCGGCGGTGACGCCGTCGGTGATCTGCCGCTGCAGGAACAGGTAGGTGACCAGGACCGGCACCGCCGCGATGAGGACGCCGGCCGCGAACGTGGGAATGTCGGCCGAGTACTGGCCCCGGAGCGACGTCACGCCGACCATGACCGTCCGGTGCCCGGCCGACGGCATCAGCAGCAGGGCGATGAGCACGTCGTTCCAGCAGAACAACGCGTCGAGGATGCCCACCGACAGCAGCGCGGGGGCGCCGATCGGCACCATGATCCGCCGGTAGACGCCGTACGGGGTGTTCCCGTCGATCCGCGCTGCGTCGACGATCTCGGTCGGTACGCCCCGGTAGTAGCTGGTCATCAGGAACACGGTGAACGGCAGGAACTGCGCGACGTAGGCCAGCACGAGCCCCGGGTAGGTGTCGACCAGTCCGGCGTCGGCCAGGATCCGCGCCAGCGGCACCATGATGACCTGGAACGGCACGAACAGCGCCGCCAGGCATACCAGGAACAGCGTCGTGGAGCCCCGGAAGCGCAACTGGCTCAACGCGAACCCGGCCATGGAGCCGATGAGCAGCAGCAGCGCCACCGAGCACCCGACGACGACCGCCGAGTTCAGGAAGTACCGGGCCATGCCGACGCCCGTCCACGCGGTCGCGATGTTGTCCCACCGGGGATCGGCGGCGAGGGAGAACCGGTCGAGGACGTACTCGCGGCGGGTCTTCATCGCGACGTTGACGGTGAACAGCAGGGGGTAGACCGTCGCCACGGCGAGCGCCGCCATCGGCACCGCCATCAGCCACCCGCTCCAGCGGCGCATCAGTCCTCCTTCCCGGCCCGGCGCAGCACGGCGATCTGGAGCAGACCGACCACGAGCATGAGGAGGAACAGCACCGTCGAGGCCGCCGACGCGAGGGCCGGCCGGTTCATCTGGCCCTGCTGGATCCAGATGTAGTACTCGGGGAGGTAGGTCGACCCTTCCGGGCCGCCGCCGGTCATGACGTACAGCAGCCCGAACATCGACGTCAGCATCCCGATCATCGTGGTGACGAACACGAACTGGATGGTCCGGGTGAGGCCCGGGACGATGACGTGCCGCACGGTCTGCGCCAGCGAGGCGCCGTCGACCCGGGCCGCGTCGAGCAGCGCGCTGTCGAGGGTGGCGAAGCCGGCCAGGAACACCACGAGCGCCATCCCGAACGTGGCCCACACGTGCACGCCGACGACCGCGAAGATCGCCACCCGCGGGTCGCCGAGCCAGTCGACCGGTCCGAGGCCGACCCCGCCGAGGAGCTTGTTCAGCGGGCCGTCGAATGCCAGCAGCAGGTTGAAGATCGCGCCGATGATCACCGGCGAGAGGACGGCCGGGAAGAAGTAGACGCCGCGGAACAGGCGGTGTCCGGGAACCCGGAGGTAGATGAACGTCGCCAGCGCGCCCGGGATCGCCACCGCGACGGGCAGCAGCAGGACGAGCAGGCCCACGTTGCGCAGCGCCGTACGGAACAGCGGGTCGCCGAACAGTTCGGCGTAGTTGTCGAAGCCGACCGCGGTGCCGTTGCGGTCTCCGTCCCCGGTGAAGGAGAAGTTCACCCCGAGCAGCAACGGCCACAACCGCAGGGCCACGATCACGAGGACGGCGGGCGCCACCAGGACGTAGGGCGCCAACCGTTCGGCGCGCCGACCGGCCGCGAACCGGCCCGGCGCCCGCGGGGGGCCGGCGCGCCGAACGTCGCCGCGTCGGTCCGCCACGGCGTCCGCCGGCACGGCGTCCGCCGACATCGCCGCCGGCCCCCCGCCGGCGGGACCGGCGACCGGCGACCGGCCCTGGATCGCCACAGGGTCAGCCCGCCTGGTCCGACTTCGCCAACTGGTCGACCGCCTGGTCCACCGTGACCGAACCGCTCAGCAACTGCTGCGACAGCCGGCCCATCAGGTCGATCGTCTTCGAGGACAGGGCCACGTGCAGCGCCGGTTTGCCGCCCTTCGTCTCCGACACGATGGTGGCGACGGCCGGCCCGGCGCCGGACACGTCGACCGTGGTGTCCGCGGCGATCGCGCCGGCGTCGCCGTAGAAGGCCTTCAACGCGTCGGTCGAGGTGAGCGACCGCACCAGCTCCGCCGCGACCTTCGGGTCCTTCGCCGACTTCGCGACCGCGTAGCCGATGCCGCCGTCGTAGGGCAGGCTCGGCGCCGCTCCGGCCGTCACCACCGGTGCCTTCGTGACGCCGACGTCGCCCGCGCCGATGAACTCGGCGAAGTCCTTCCAGTGCCCGACGTCCGACATCAGGCCGATGACGTGTGCGGCCTTGCCGGAGTTGAAGACGGCGAACGCGTCGTTGAACATCGCCGTCGAGTTCGCGCCGTCGTTGTTCAGGCCGCGGTCGCCGATCTCCTTCCAGAGTGCGAAGACCTTCCTGACGTTCGGTGAGGCCCAGTTGCGCTTCCCGGCGACCCAGTCGTCGTACTCCTGCGGCGACAGGATGCCCGACCCGAATCCGGAGAGGAAGAACTGGATGCCGATGCCCTCCTTGTTGCCCTGCGCGAAGCATCTGGCGCCGGTCCGGCTGGCGATGGTCTCGCAGTTGGACAGGAACTCGGCCCAGGTGCCGGCGGGGCGCTCCGGGTCGAGGCCCGCCTTCCGGTAGAGCGCCTTGTTGTAGTAGACGGGATGTCCCTGCAGGGTCACGGGGGCGGCGTAGGTCCTGGCGTCCTTCGTGAACGCCGCCCAGCCGGCCAGGCGCTGGCGGTCGGCGCCGACGTACCCGTCGAGCGGCACCAGCGAGTCGGCCCGGTCGCGGATCTGTCCGCCGCCGTTGAAGAGCATGACGTCGGGCCCCTTGCCGGCCTGTACCGCGGCGCCGAGCAGCGTGTAGTACTGCTCGAACGGCTGCGCGACGAACTCGACCGTCACATCGGGGTGCTTCCTGGCGAAGTCGGCCTTCGCCCTGCTGATGTACGACGCCGCGGTGGACTCGCCGGACTTCCAGTCCCACACGACGAGCCGGCCGCCCGACTTCGGTGACGCGTCGGGTCCGGCGGCACTTCCGCAGCCCGTCAGGGCGACACCCAGGGCCACGCCCAGCATCAGGACCGCAGACCGTCCTGCCCGCCGTGGTGCTCGCTGCTTCATGTCCACCCTCCGGAGGGGGATCGATCACCTTCAATGGTATGACGTATGATGCCGCGGACGGCCCCCTGTAGGCTGTAGGCGCTCGTGGTCGCCCGCAGTCCCCGGAGGGTGAAATGACGGCAGTAGCGCAGCCGGGCGCCGACGCGTCCCCGTCCTGGACCCGGCGACCGGGAAACCTGGCGGCGGCGGTCACGGCGGAGCTCGTCGAGCGGATCGTCCGCGGCGTCCATCCGTCCGGCACGGCGCTGCCCACCGAGCCGGTGCTGTGCTCGACGTTCTCGGTCAGCCGCACCGTCGTCCGCGAGGCGGTGAAGATCCTGCAGGAGAAGGGACTCGTGCAGGTCCGCCAGGGCAGCGGCACGATGGTCACCCCGCCGGCGATGTGGAACATGCTCGACGAGCTCGTGCTCGGCGCCACCATCGCCGTCGAGGAGAGCCTCGACATCCTCGACGACGTCGTCGTCACCCGGCGCGTGCTCGAGTCCGACATGGCCAACGTCGCCGCGCGGCTGGCCGACGCCGACGTCGTCGGGCAGCTGCGGGCGCTGGTCGACCGCATGGACGAGCTCGTCGACGACCCTGCCGCCTACCACGAGCGCGACCGCCTCTTCCACGACACCGTCATGCAGGCCTCGGGCAACCGCGTCGCCCGCGCCGTCGTGCGCGCTCTGGAGAGCCAGGTCGCGCACACCGCCCGTTACATGGGACGCACGGAGCGCGCGCTCTGCGTGGCCTCGAACCGCGGCCACCGGCGTATCTACGAGCGGATCGCCGCTGGCGACCCCGACGGCGCGGCGGCGGCGATGTTCACCCACATCACCGAGGCGTGGGTGGTGCGCCGCAGCGGACCGGACGAACCGACCCGGCTGCGGCGCTGACCCGTCGCTCACCGACGGGTCCACTGCTGGTTCGTGCCGCCGTGGCAGGCCCACAGGTGCACCTTCGACCCGTTGGCCGTGCCCGCGCCGCTCACGTCCAGGCACAGCCCCGACTGCACGCCGGTGATGGTGCCGTTGGCGTTGACGTTCCACTGCTGGTTCGGCTGGCCGTTGCAGTCCCAGATGATCGCGGTGGTGCCGTTGGTGGTGCCCTGCCCGTTCGCGTCCAGACACTTGGTGCCGTACACCATCAGCTGCCTGCCCGAGGTGTAGGTCCAGTTCTGGTTGGCGCCGCCGGAGCAGTCCCACAGTTGGGTCTGCGTGCCGTTGGTGGTGGCCGAGTTGGGGACCTCGAGGCAGCGTCCGGACGCCACCCCCACCACCCGGTTGCCCGACGGCTGCGGGGTTCCGCCCTGCGGTCCGGCCCCCGCCATCACCGACTGGGCACCCGCGGGCCAGGCGCCGTTGGTCACGGTGACGTTGTTGTTGACGACGTTGCCGCGGTCGCCGTTGGTGACGTTCGTGCTGCCGTTCGTCGTCCAGTTGCCGGTGACCGTGAAGTTGCCCATGTTCTCGGCGAACCAGTAGTTGGCGGTGGCCCAGGTGCCGATGGACGAGAAGACGTTGCGGGTCGCGGTGTAGTAGCGCGAGCCCTCGTCGAAGTAGATCCCGAAGTAGCCGTTGGTACGGAGGCAGTAGTTGTCGCTGATGACCGCGCCGGGGTTGGCCGACAGCGTGTAGATGCACCCGCCGTCGTTCATCTGCTGCATGACGTCGTGCACGTAGTTGCCGACGAGCCGGTTGTTCGACGCGGTGGTCGCCGTCGAGTACCGCGGCTGGTAGTTGTAGAGGCCGCGGTCGGCGTAGTGGTTGCTGCCCCCGGCGTCGTTGGAGCCCCAGCCGTACCCGATCGACATGCCGGTGTAGGGCAGGTTGTAGACCTCGTTGTACGAGATGGTGGCGTTGGTGACGTAGGTCGCCAGCACCGAGACGATGCCCCGGTACTCCAGCCCGAGGTCGTGGATGCGGTTGTTGCTGATCGTGATGTCCCGGTTGACCATCCGCTGGTCGCCCGGGTGGTGCGCGTCGGCGCGCACGCCGCCGACCACGATGCCGCCCGCCGAGCTCTGCGCGATCTCCGAGCGGGTCACGGTGATGCCGCTGGCGCCCAGGCCCACACCGCTCGTGTGGCCGTTGGCGTCGTTGCCGATGCCGATGGCCGTCTGCCCGAGGTTGACGAAGCGCGAGTCGCTGAGGGTCACGGTGTTGGCGGCCGAGATCTGCACCGCGGCCGGCATCTGTGACCAGTTCGGCCGGGTCGCCTCGAACTGCGGGCATCCGTTGTGGCACGCCGTGAACGCCGGCCAGCTCCAGGTGCCGGAGATGTAGGCGCCGGTCTGCTGGTCGACGAAGCCCTGGCTGCTGCTCGGTCCCAGCCAGCTCGTGCCGCTGAACGTGATGCCGCTGAACGTGATGTGGTGGGCCGGCGCGCTGTAGGTGCCCCCGATGCTCACCAGGGACTGCAGCGCCGGCAGCTCCACGGAGACGGTCGACATGTTCTGGCCGGACCGCGGGATGTAGTACAGGACCCCGGTCACCGGGTTCAGGTACCACTCGCCCGGCGCGTCGAGGAACTCGTAGGCGTTGGTCAGGTACATCGGACCGGCCCGGTGCGGGCTGGTGAAGGTGTCGTAGCCGAAGTTGTTGTTGTTCCACGCCGGCTGCTGCATGGTCAGGAAGTTCCCGCTGATGCTCTGCACCGGCGAGTACCGGTCGGTGAAGGAGTTGACCGCCTCCAGTTCGACCCGGTTCTGGTTGGCCACGGTGTTCAGGTACGACAGTGCGCTGTTGGTGAACCGCATCCCGGTGCTGGAGGCGGTGAAGTCGGCGCGGTTCACCTGGGTACGGGCCCGGGTGGCGACGGCACCGTCGACGTAGAGCTGACGGGAGTCGAACCCGGGGGTGACGCTGGCACGCCAGATGTTGCGGCCCTGGTCGGCCACCGACCATCCGGTGACCGCCCGGGATCCGCTGATGACCGGGCGGGCCGACGCCGCGGCGCGCCAGATCACCGTGCGGCCGTTGGATCCGGAGTCGTCGGCGGTCAGCCGCATCGGTGCGGACAGCCGGTACGTGCCGTCGGCGAGTTCGACGACGATGTCGTCGGACATCGCGTCGTTCAGCGACCGGACGCTCGACTGCGCCTGCGTCAACGAACACGGCTGCGCGCTCGTGCACGCGGTGCCCGTGCCCGAGGGCGCGACGTACAGGGTGGTGACCGCCGCCGAGGCGGGGACGGCCGGGGTCAGGACGGTAGCGGTGGCGACCGCCGCGGTGGCGGTCGCGGCCAGCAGCCGCCGTCGTACCGCGGAGGACGATACGAACACGGAATCCTCCTACCAGGGTGGGGGTGGGTGATCACGGGACCCGGCGACGGAGTCCCGGTACCGACGATCGGATGGTCGGCGATCCATCCGACCGTCGGGCGTGATCGACCGGTCGCGGTGGCGGCCACGACTGGCGACGAGCGGGAGGCAGATTCATATGACGTATTACGAAAAGCGTGTGCAAACCTTAGAATGTTAACGTTCTCTTCGTCAAGTGACCCCCGTCGATTTAGCGCATGACGTGCCGTAGGAACGTCAGGCCGTCCCGTGCGAGGGCGTCCTGCGACGGGGCCAGCGGGCGCCAGATCGACGCGGCGGTGGCGATGGTCTCGTTGTCCGCCGTGAACGACTCGATGCACACGGCGCCGGCGTACCCGGTCGCGTCCAGGGCCGCGAGGAATCGGGGCCAGTCGAAGTGGTCGGCGCCCGGAGCGCCGCGGTCGGTCCCGCTCACCTGGACGTGCGTGATGCGCTCACCGGCCGCGGCCACGGCCGCGTAGGGATCGGCCTCCTCGATGTTCAGGTGGTACGTGTCGAGCATCAGACCCACGTTCGCGGGCAGCCCGTCGATGAGATCCAGCGTCTGCTCGACGGTGTTGACAACGCTCGTCTCGTACCGGTTCAGCGCCTCCACCCCGATGCTGACGCCCCGCTCGGCCGCGTGGTCGGCCACCGGCCGCAGGGCGCGGCGGAACTCCGCGTAGCACGCCGCCCGCTCCCCCGCCGTCATGCGCCAGGTCCGTCCCACCGCGGCGTACACCGGACCACCGACGCAGCCGGCGCCGACGGCCGCCGCACTGTCCACACAGGACATCAGGTAGGCCGCGGTCGCCTCGACCACGTCCGGCGGGGCGCACACGAGGTCGCGTCCCGGCGGGGTGACCGCGCAGACGCCGACCGCGGCCAACCCGTGCGCCGCCAGCAGGTCGCGGGTGCGGGCCGGATCCCAGTCGCCGGTCCGCTCGATGGGCAGCTCGACGGCGTCGAACCCGAACGCGGCGATGCGCGGGACGAGCTCGGCCAGGGCCCCGTCGTCGACCGGAGAGGCCCACACCCACGGGTTGACGCCGATGGTGCGCACGCTCTACTTCCAGCGCTGCGGGTAACCGGGCAGTTTGGTACAGCCGCACATCGCGTAGTGCAGCGGCGGCATCGTCGGGTCGACGTACCCGTCGAGGGTGTCCGCCGTGATGGTCGGCTGCGGCAGCTTCCACGGGCTCGGCACCGGTTCGCCGCCGAGCACCCTCAACGCGGCGATCACCGGGGTGCGCCACTGGTAGGTGGGGTACGTCGGCGCGATCGCGGTGAGCTTCTTCTCCTTCCATACCTTCAGGAAGTCGAGCTGGTCCTCGCCGTTCATCGGCGGCACCGGCTTGCCCGCGTCCACGAACGCCTCGACCGCCGCCACCGCGACCGCCCCGGCGTCCATCCAGACGCCGTCGATGGTGCCGTACCGCTGGATGTAGTCGTCGACGATCTTCTTGGTCTTCGCCGGATCGCCGTCGGTGAACTCGACACCGACCACGTTCACGCCCGCCCTGTCGAAGGCGACCTTCGCCGCCGACCACCGGGTCTCCAGGACGTCGACGCCGGGCAGGATGCGCAGCGCCAGCACCTTGCCGCCCCGCCTCATCTTCTCCGTCACGAACCCGGCGGCGACGTGGCCGAAGCCGTAGCCGCCGATCGGGTTGATGAACGTCACCGGGCACGTCGTGTCGACCCCGCGGTCGAACACGATGACCGGAAGCCCCTTCTGGCAGGCGGCGGTGACGGCGGGCGTGAGCGTGGCGGTCGTGTTCGGCGAGACGATCAGCGCGTCGCAGCCCTTGCCCAGCAGGTCGTTGATGTCCGCGATCTGCTTCTGGTCCTTGCCCTCGGCGTCGACGTGGACGAACTCCCTGATCGCGCCGCCGTGCGTCTCGACCTCGGCCTGCATGGTCTTGAAACCGACCTGCCGCCAGGGGTTGTTCAGCCCCGCGTTGGAGAAGCAGAGCTTGTACGGTCCGGGCTTCCTGAACTTCGCGGTGTCGACCATCGCCGGGTTGAGCGCCTGCTCCCACGGCTTGTCGGCGGGCCCGGTCGGCGTCGCGTCCAGGAGGGCCAGTTCCCGGTCGTAGTCGGCCTGGACGAAGAACTTCGACTGGCTGCCGGTGCCCGACCCGGCCGACTGCGACGCGGTGCCCGGGCCGGCGGTGGTCGGGTCGTCGGTGGCGCAGCCGGCGAGCAGCAGTAGGGCTGCCGCCGCCACGGCCGTCATGGAACGTCTCATGGGTTCTCCCTTTACGTCGATGAGGAACGCGCGGACGAGACCGCCACGGCGAGCAGGATGATCGCGCCCTGGACGGTGGATCTGAAGGCGCCGGAGACGCCGTAGAAGTTCATGAGCGCGAAGAGCGTCTCGAGGGTCAGCGCGCCGAGCATCGCGCCGACCACCGACCCGCGGCCGCCGCCCAGCGCGACGCCGCCGAGGACCGCCGCGGTGATCGCGGCGAACTCGAGGCCGGCGCCGGCCTGGAACGACACGCCGCTGTACCCGCCGAGGAGGATCGCCGCGAGTGCCGCCGACAGTCCACTGAGGACGAACGCGAGGGTCTTCGCCCGCCACACCCGCACGCCGCTCAGCCGCGCGGTCCGCGGGTTGCCGCCGACCGCCGCCAGGGTCCGGCCGAAGTCGGACCGGGCCACCACGACGGCGAGCGCCCCGGCCGCCGACAGCACCAGCAGCGCGTACGGGACGCGGCCCAGCACGGGCACGTCCTCGAACGCCCGCCGGCCGAACCGGCGGAACTCCTCGGACAGGCCGCCCTTCGGCGACCCGTCCGACCACAGGTACACGGCGCCGACGAGGATCAGGAACATGCCGAGCGTGGTGATGAACGACGGGACCCGCAGCCGCGTCGTCACCAGGCCGTTGACGAGACCGACGGCGACGCCCCCGGCGAGCAGCAGCGCGACCACCGGCCAGGTGCGTGCGGGCTGGCTGTCGATCAGCCGCGCGGCGACCACCACCAGCGCGGTCACCAGGGAGCCGACGGACAGGTCGAACTCGCCGGAGACGAGCACGAAGTACTGGCCGGCGGCCAGCAGGACGATCGGCGTCGACCGGCCCAGGAACGACATCAGCGACGGTGGGGCGAGGAAGTCGGGCTGACGGACGGCCATCAGCACGAGCAGGACGGCGAGAACGGCGACGATCGGCAGGATGCCGCCGGCGCGTACGCGCGGAAGCCGCGCCACGACGGTGCTCCGCACGGCTACCACCCCGTCCGTCGCGATGCCCGCCGGGCGTAGACGGCGACGGCACCGATGATGACCACCCCGCGGACCACCTGTTTGAAGAACGTGTCGACGTCGAGCTGGTTGAAGATGGAGTCGATGCTGGCGAGCAGCAGCACCCCGCCGACCGTGCCGGCGACGCCGCCGCGCCCGCCGGCGAGAGCGGTGCCGCCGAGCACCACGGCGGCGATCGACTCGAGGTCGAACAGCCCTTCGGTGCCCACCCGCGGAGCGCCCGAACCGAGCCGGCTGGCGAGGTAGATCCCGGCGAGCCCGGCGCAGACCGAGCACAGCACGTGTGCGGTGACGAGAACCCGTCCGGTGCGCACCCCGGAGAGCCGGGCGACCTCCGGGTCACCGCCGACCGCGACCAGGTGGTGGCCGAAACGGGTACGCGTCAGGGCGATCCCGGCCGCGACGGCCGCCGCGAGAAGCAGCAGGAAGGCCAGCGGAACCGGCCCGACGCGCTGGTACCCGAGGGTCTGCACCAGCGCCGGTGCGGTCTTCCCGGCGGGGCCGTCGTAGCCGTTGTCGAGGTAGCCCTTGAGCAGAAGCCCGACACCCACGGTCGCGATGAACGCGTTCATCCGCATCCGGGTGACCAGAAGCCCGTTGAACAGCCCGATCGCGGCGCTGACCGCCAGGGCCAGCCCCACACCGGCGAGCATCGCGCCGTCGCTGCCGTTCATCGTCTCGGCGGCGACGAGGGTGCTGAGGCTCACCACGTACGCCACGGACAGGTCCAGCGACCCGCCGATGATCACCAGGGTCTGACCGACGGCGACCAGCCCGAGACCGGTGGCGACGTGCAGCAGGCTGACCGTCGTCGGCACGCTGAACAGCTGGCCGCCGGAGACTGCGACCACGAGCCAGCCGGTCGCCAGGGTGAGCGCCAGCGCGGGGAAGACACCCGGCAGCCCGGCCGGCAGGGCCGGCCGGCGCGGCAGGGACAGTGTGCCGTTCACGCGGCCCGGTCCCGCCCGGCGCCGACCGCCATCGCGACGACGTCCTCCTCGCTCGCGCCGGCCGGCAGCTCGCCGGCGACCCGCCCCTCGCGCATGACCAGGATCCGGTCGCTCATGCCGAGCAGCTCCGGCAGCTCGGAGGAGATCATCATGACCGCCGCACCGTCGCGGGCGAGGCGCCGGACGAGGTCGTGGATGGCCGCCTTGGCGCCCACGTCGATCCCGCGGGTCGGCTCGTCGAAGAGCAGGATCCGCGGACCGAGCGCGAGCCACCGGGCCAGGACGACCTTCTGCTGGTTGCCGCCGGACAGGAAGCGGATCTCCTGGGAGTCCGCGGCCGCGCGCACCTCGACGGCGGCGAGCAGGTCGCGGACCCGCGTGACCCGGGTGGCGCGGGTGGCCCATCCGGCGCGGACGCCCGCGACGGCCCGCCCGGCCAGCAGCGCGTTGTCGAGGACCGACTGCCGCGCGACGATGCCCTCTCCCTTGCGGTCCTCGGTGACGTAGGCGATGCCCGCCCGGATCGCGTCGCGCGGTGACCGGACCCGCAGCGCGGTGCCGTCGACGGTGACCTCGCCGGTGGTGAACGGGACGACGCCGAACACCGCGCGCGCCAGCGACGAGCGCCCGGAGCCCTGCAGGCCGCCGATTCCGAGCACCTCACCGGCCCGCACGCGCAGCCCGAGCCCGCGCAGCTTCCGGTTGCCGCCGTCGCGGACGGTGAGCCGCACCGGCCCCATCTCCTCCGGCGTCGCCCGCGCGGGGAAGTAGTGGGCCACCTCCCGGCCGACCATGTGCCGCACCAGCTCGTCGGCGCTGGTCGCCGCGGTGTCCACTGTGGTCACCCGGCGACCGTCCTTGAGGACGGTGATCCGGTCGGAGAGGTCGAAGACCTCCGTGAGGCGGTGGGAGATGTACAGGACCCCGATCCGCCGCTCCTGCAGCCGGCGCACCAGCGCGTACAGCTGCTCCACCTCGTGGCCGGCGAGGGCGGCGGTCGGCTCGTCCAGGATCAGCAGCCGCGCGCGGAGAGCGAGCGCCTTGACGATCTCCACGACCTGTTGCTGCGCGACCCCCAGCCCTCCGACGCGCGCGTCGGGCGGCAGCGACCCCGCCCCGACCGAGGCGAGGAGGTCCGCCGCGCCCCGGAGCATGGCCCCGCGGTCGACGAACCCGCGCCGCAGCGGCTCGTGGCCGAGGTACACGTTCTCGGCGACGGTGCGCTCGGGGAGCAGCGTGAAGTCCTGGTGCACGATGCCGATGCCGGCCCGTTGCGCGTCGCGGGGACCGTGGAAGGCCCGCGGCCGCCCGTCGAGCTCCACGGTGCCCTCGTCGGGCTGGTACACGCCGGAGACCACCTTCATGAGCGTGGACTTGCCGGCGCCGTTCTCCCCGACGACGGCGTGCACCTCGCCCGGCCGCACGTCGAGGTCGACACCGGCGAGCACACGGACGCCGAGGAAGGACTTGCCGACACCCCGGACAGCGAGCAGCGGCGACGGGAGCTGACTGGACACGGAAGGGCTCCTACGTGGCATATATTCGACGGATCGGTTGATCGCACGGGCTTCCGCCCGCAGCTGTCGCCGAATAGCTGCGTACGCGGCATCGAGACTAAACGCCGCTCTGACCGCCGGCAATGCTCAACTCGTTGTGCGATAAGTGTTATGGGACCCCTCCCACGAGAGTCGCATTGACTTCTTCCGATATGTTTCGGCATGCTTGCCCCGCAGACCACGGACGAGTCGCATCTGATGTGACGCTTCGGCCCTTCTCGGAGAGCTGCCCGGAGAGACCTGACTGCCCGTCACGGCGGACGGCATGACGATCTGACGGCACACGAACGGCTTTCCCGCGCCAGGCGCGGGCGCCGACTCGTGCCGGTGGTCGCGGACCGTTACCCGCCGAACGAGGAGACGGCATGCGTCGCAAGACTCTGATCATTGGCGCGATCGCGGGCCTGCTGCTGTCGCTGGCGCTCGTCGCGCCGGCGTCGGCCGCACCGGCCTTCCGCGCCCTGTTGTTCACCAAGACGACCGGCTACCGCCACGACTCGATCCCGGCCGGGGTCAGCATGTTCCAGGACCAGGCGGCCGCCAACAACTTCGAGCTCGTGCACACCGAGGACGCCAGCGTCTTCACCCCGGCCAACCTCGCCACCTTCGACGTGCTCATCATGTTCCAGACCTCGGGCATGGTGTGGACCTCGGCGGCGCAGCGCCAGGCGGTGGAGGGCTTCCTGGCCAGCGGCAAGGGCATCGTCGCGATCCACAACGCCACCGACATGGGCATCGAGGGCGAGTACCCGTGGTGGGACCAGACCGTCAACGCCGGCGCGCACATGCCGGAGCACTCCCCCGGCGTGCTGCCCGGCACCGCGATCGTGGCCGACACGAGCCACCCGTCGACGGCCGGTCTGCCGGCCCGCTGGAGCCGCAGCGAGGAGTGGTACAACTTCGACCGCAACATCCGGGGTGACGCGCATGTCCTCGTCACCGCCGACGAGCGCACCTACAACCCGGGGTCGCGCGCGATGGGTCCCGACCACCCGATCTCCTGGTGCCGCAACACCGCCGGAGGGCGGGTGTGGGCCACCGGCATGGGTCACGCCATCGCCTCCTACAGCGAGGCCAACTTCCGCAACCACGTCCTCGGCGGCGTCAAGTGGGCGGCCGGCAACGTGCCCGGCGACTGCGGCGGCACCGTGTGGAGCAACTTCGAGAAGCGCACCCTCGACGACAACACCTCCGACCCGATGGCTCTCGCCGTCGCACCGGACGGACGCGTGCTCTACGTCCAGCGCGGCGGGCAGGTGAAGATCTTCAAGCCGTCGACGAACTCGACCGTCACCGCCGGGACGCTCAGCGTCTACACCGGCGGCGAGGACGGTCTCACCGGGCTGGCACTCGACCCCAACTTCGCCAGCAACGGCTACGTGTACCTGTACCACTCGCCGGCGAGCAGCACGACCGACGTCAACCGGGTCTCCCGCTACACGCTGAGCGGTGACTCGCTGATCGCGACCAGCGCCGTGACGATCATCGACATCCCGGCGTACCGGGACCGTACGTTCCCCGAACCCGGCCACACCGGCGGCTACATGAAGTTCGGCCCGGACGGCAACCTCTACATCGGCACCGGCGACGACACCCCGCCCAACCTCGACCCGAACTGGCAGGGCTACGCCCCGCTGGACTGGCGGTCGGGCAAGGCGAACCTCGACGCCGCGCGCACCGCGGGCAACACCAACGACCTGCGCGGCAAGCTGCTGCGCATCCGGCCCTCGGCCGGTGGCGGATACACCATCCCGTCGGGGAACCTGTACCCGCAGGGCACCGCGCAGACCCGGCCCGAGGTGTTCGCCATGGGCTTCCGCAACCCGTTCCGCTTCTCGATCGACCCGGCCACCGGCTGGGTGTACCTGGCCGACTACGGACCCGACCGCGGCGGCGCCACGACCAACCGCGGCCCCGAAGGACTCGTCGAGCTGAACGTCATCAAGTCCGCGGGCAACTACGGTTGGCCGTTCTGCCACGGCGACAACCAGCCGTACGCGCCGTACAACCCCGACACCGGCGTCGTGGGCGCCAAGTTCAACTGCTCAGCGCCGGTCAACAACTCCCCGAACAACACCGGCCTGACGAACCTCAAGCCGGTCGTCGCGCCGAACATGTGGTACGGCTACGGCGCCTCGCCGACGTTCCCGGAGCTCGGCACCGGCGGCTCGGCGCCGATGGGCGGACCCGTCTACCGCTACAACGCCGCCAACCCGTCGCAGACGAAGTTCCCGCCGTACTACGACGGCGTCCACTTCTTCTACGAGTGGGAACGCAAGTACGTCAAGGAAATCCACTTCGACTCGAACACGGCCGTCACCCGCACCAACCCGTTCCTGCCCGGCGGCAACTTCAACAAGCCGATGGACATGGAGTTCGGCCCCGACGGCTCCCTGTACCTGCTCGAGTGGGGCTCCAGCTTCGGCGGTGGAAACAACGACTCCGGCCTCTACCGCATCGACTACATCCAGGGTGGACGGTCGCCGATCGCGCGGGCGACCGGCACACCCACCAGCGGGTCGGCGCCGCTGACAGTCCAGTTCAGCAGCGCCGGTACCACCGACCCCGACCCGGGCGACACCCTCAGCTACCTGTGGACGTTCGGCGACGGCACCACGTCGACGGCGGCCAACCCGTCGAAGACCTACACCGTCAACGGCAACTACACCGCACAGCTACGGGTCACCGACAGCGGCGGCAAGACGGCCTTCGTCAACGTGCCGATCACCGTCGGCAACAGCGCACCGGTCGTCACCATCACCGTGCCGCCCAACGGGGGCATGCTGAACTTCGGCGACCGGGTGTCCTACACCGTCACGGTCACCGATCCGGACGGCGGAACCGTCGACTGCAGCAGGGTTCTGGTGAACCCGGCCCTCGGTCACGCGGAGCACGAGCACGAGACGACGGACTACCCGGGCTGCTCGGGCACCATCCCCACCGACCTCCTCGGCGGCCACCCCGACGGCGCCAACCTCTACTACGTCCTCAACGCCCGGTACACCGACAGCGGCGGCGCGGGCGGGGCGGCACCGCTCACCGGCTACGCCAAGGTGGTCCTGCAGCCGAAGCACAAGCAGGCCGAGTACTACACCGGCCAGTCCGGGGTGCGCATCGTCGCACAGGCCGCCGCGGAGAGCGGCAACCGCGTCGGCGACATCTCCAACAACGACTGGGTGTCGTTCAGCCCGATGAGCCTGTCGGGCATCACCTCCGTCAGCTACCGGCTGTCGTCGCCGGGCGGCGGCGGGACGATCGAGCTGCGCGCCGACTCACCGACCGGAACGCTGCTGGCCACCACGCCGGTGCCCGCCACCGGTGGCTGGGACACGTACCAGTCCACGTCGCCGGTGAGCACGGCGGCCCTGTCCGGGAGCCACGCGCTGTACATGGTGTTCAAGGGCAGCTCGAACAACTGGTTCGACCTCGACTCGTTCACCTTCGGCGGCAACGGGGTCGGTCAACCGGTCTCCGACGGAGGCGTCGCCGGGCGGACCTGGACCGTGACGGCGATGCACAGCAACAAGCGCATGGACGTCAGCGGCGCCTCCACCGCCGACGCGGCCCAGGTAGTGCAGTGGACGGCCACCACCGGCAACAACCAGAAGTGGCAGGCCGTCGACGCCGGTAACGGAGCGGTCTCCCTGCGGGCCGTCCACAGTGGCAAGTGCCTCGACCTCATCAACGGGTCCACCGCTCAGGGCGCGTTCCTGCAGCAGCTCACCTGCAACAACGGCAACCAGCAGAAGTTCCAGGTCGTACCGACCGCCACGTCGGGCGTCTACACCGTGAAGAGTGTCGTCAGTGGACAGTGCGTCGATGTCAACGGCGGCGCGACGACCGACGGGGCGCGACTGCTGCAGTGGGGCTGCCACAACGGCACGAACCAGCAGTGGCGGTTCACCCTCGCCTAGCCGGCGCCTCCCCCGGGGTGCCCGGCGCGGCCTCGCCGGGCACCCCCTCCCCCACGACACGTAAGGACCCCCATGGCCCTTCCACACCTCCCCCTGAGGCGGCTGACCGTTCTCGGCGCCGCCGTCCTGCTCACCCTCGTCTCCGGCGTCGCGGCGGCCGCGCCGATCCAGCCCGGACAGAGCGCCACCATCAAGGGCGTCGCCTCGGGCCGCTGCCTCGACGCACCCGGCTCCGCCAACGGCACACAGACCCAGCTGTACGACTGCAACAGCGCCACCGGGCAGACGTGGACCTACACCACGAGCCGGCAGCTCATGGTGTACGGCAACAAGTGCCTCGACGCCAACGGGCGGGGCACGACCAACGGAACCGCCGTCATCGTCTGGGACTGCAACGGCCAGACCAACCAGCAGTGGACGGTCAACTCCAACGGCACGATCACCGGCGTACAGTCCGGCCTGTGCCTGGACGCCAACGGCGCCGGGACGGCGAACGGAACCAGGATCATCCTGTGGTCGTGCAACGGCCAGGGCAACCAGCAGTGGGACTCGCCCTCGACCGATCCGCCGCCGACGCCTTCCGGCACCGCCCCGTGCGACATCTACGCGTCCGGCGGCACGCCGTGCATCGCCGCCCACAGCACCGTCCGGGCCCTGTACGGCGCCTACGCCGGCCGTCTGTACCAGGTCCGGCGCGCGTCGGACAACACGACCCGCGACATCGCCGTGCTGACCGCGGGCGGAACCGCCAACGCGGCGACCCAGGACTCGTTCTGCGCCGGCACGTCGTGCGTCGTCACCGTGGTCTACGACCAGTCCGGTCGCGGGAACGACCTGTGGTACCAGGGGTCCACCGTGGTACCCGGATCGACCCAGAGCCGGCCGGCGTCGGCGACCTCGGAGTCGCTGACGGTCGGGGGCAGCAAGGCGTACTCCCTGTACATCAACCCCGGCAACAGCTACTGGCGCGACGGCCACCTGACCGGCGTGCCGACCGGCAGCGCGCCCGAGGGCATGTACATGGTGACCAGCGGCACCCACGTCAACAGCGGCTGCTGCTTCGACTACGGCAACAGCGAGACCACCCGCGCGGCCGACGCCGCGGGCGCGATGGACGCCATCAACTTCAGCACCCAGTGCTGGTTCGGCGGATGCTCCGGCAGCGGCCCCTGGGTCCAGGCCGACCTGGAGTGGGGCCTCTACCCCGGCGGAAGCCAGTCGTGGAACCCCAACCAGCGGGCGCTGCCGCACAAGTTCGTCACGGCGATGCTGAAGAACAACGGCACCACGCGCTTCGCGATCAAGGGCAGCAACGCCCAGTCGGGCTCTCTGATCACGATGTGGGACGGCTCGCTCCCGTCGGGCTACAGCCCCATGCGCAAGCAGGGCGCGATCATCCTCGGCAGCGGCGGTGACTGCTGCAAGCCCGGTGGTGGCGCCAACCTCAGCGCCGGCACCTTCTACGAGGGCGCCATGGTCGCCGGGTACCCGTCCGACGCCACCGACAACGCCGTGCACGCCAACATTGTCGCCGCCGGCTACCGCTGACCCCCGAACCGATTGGAGCACGCACATGAGACATCATCACCGGTGGTGGGCGGGCCTCGCCGTCACCGCCACGACTGTGCTGGCCGCTGCCGGCCTCGCGGGCGCCGGGGCGGCCTCGGCCTCCCCCGCCGCCGCTGATGCCGGCACCCTGGCCGCGACGGCGGGCTGCGGCCGGGCGCCGGGGCTCGCCAGCGGCACCCACACGATCCAGAGCGGCGGCAAGTCACGCAGCTTCATCCTGCGGGTGCCCGCCAATTACAACAACAGCACCCAGTACCGCCTGATCTTCGGCTTCCACTGGCGCGGCGGCACCATGAACGACGTCGCCTCCGGTGGAACCAGCGGCAGCTCCTGGTCCTACTACGGGATGCAGGAGCAGTCGAACAACTCCGCCATCCTCGTGGCGCCGCAGGGCCTTGGCAACGGCTGGGCCAACTCCGGTGGTGAGGACCTCACGTTCGTCGACGACATGAACCGGCTGATCGACAACGCGCTGTGCGTCGACACGACCCAGCGGTTCGCCATGGGGTTCAGCTACGGCGGCGGCATGAGCTACGCGATCGCGTGCGCCCGCGCCACCGTCTTCCGCGCCGTCGTGGTCTACGCCGGCGCACAGCTGAGCGGCTGCAGCGGCGGCACCCAGCCGATCGGGTACTTCGGGATCCACGGAATCTCCGACAACGTCCTCAACATTTCGCAGGGACGGTCGCTGCGCGACAGGTTCCTGGGTAACAACGGCTGCGCCGCGCAGAACGCCCCCGAGCCGACGCAGGGCAGCGGCCGGCACATCACGACCACCTACTCCTGCCGGGCCGGCTACCCGGTGCAGTGGGCCGCGTTCGACGGTGGACACGGGCCCGGTCCGGTCGACGGATGCTCCGGCTGTGAGGACGGCACCCGGACGTGGACCAAGGGCGAGGCGTGGCGGTTCATCGCGCAGTTCGGCAGCGGCACCCCGGATCCGGGACCGACCGGCAACCGGCTGCGCAGCGAGTCCTCCGGCCGCTGCCTCGACATCCCCAACTCCGCCACCGCCAACGGCACCCAGGCCCAGATCTGGGACTGCCACACCAACCCCAACCAGCAGTTCACCCAGAACGGCGCCGCGCTGCAGGTGATGGGCAAGTGCCTCGAGGCGCCCGCCAACGCCGCCGCCGGCACGCGCGTACGGATCTGGGACTGCACCGGTGGGGCCAACCAGCAGTGGAGCCTCAACGCCGGCGGCGCGGTCACCAACGCGCAGACCGGGCTGTGCCTGGACGTCAACGGCGCCGGCACCGCCAACGGCACCGCGGCGATCGTGTGGACCTGTCACGGCGGCGCCAACCAGCGCTGGTCCCGCGCCTGACGGAAACCCCCCGACGTACGGCCCGCGGCGGTGTGCCGCGGGCCGTACGCGTACATCAGCTACAGGGTGCGCCGTTGAGCACGAACTGCGTCGGCGCGGTGTTGCTTCCGCTGTAGGTGGCCTGGAACCCGAAGGACGCGTTCTGCCCCGGGTTGATCGTGGCGTTCCAGGTGGCGTTGCGGGCACTGACCTGGTTGCCGCTCTGGGTGACGGTGGCGTTCCAGGAGTTGGTCACCTGCTGGTTCCCCGGCCACGCCCACTGCAGCGTCCAGCCGTTGATCGCGGTGCTTCCGGCGTTGGTGACGGTGACCGCCGCCGTGAAACCGTTGCCCCAGCTGTCCGGCCGGTAGGCGACCCGGCACGTGGCGGTGCCCGGCGCGCTCGACGAGGACGACGCCGACGGCGAGGACGACGAGGACGACGGCGATCCCGGGGTCGACCTGTCGATCCCGAAGAACTGCACGGCCGCCAGCGCCATGCCACCGCTCGGCAGGCTGTGGCCCGCGCCCTGGATGCTGTACGCCTCCACCCGCACGGTTCCGGACGCGTCGGCGTAGCGGCGCCGGTTCCAGTTGGCCTGCGGGGTGTCGGTCGACGTCGGTGTCTGGCTGAGGCCGAACACGTTCGTCCACTGCTCGATCGCCTCCTGCAGGAGCGAGTACGGGACGAGCGTGTCGTTGGTCCCGTGCCACAGCTGCACCCGCGGACGGGCACCGGTGTAGCCCGGGTACGCCTGGCGCACCGCGTCGCCCCACTCCTGCGGGGTCCGGTTCATGCTGCCGCCGGTGCACCGGCTCGACGAGGGCGGGAAGTCGGCCGCGCCGGCGAAGCAGTTGAACGGGACGCCCATGAACGCCGCTCCGGCCTTGAACACGTCCGGGTACAGGGCGAGCAGCGCCTGGGTCATCATGCCGCCGGACGAGCTGCCGGTGGCGAACACCCGCTGCGGGTCGCCGCCGTACTGCCGCTGGACGTAGGTGACCATCGACATGATGGACACCGGGTCGCTACCGCCGTTGCGGCGCTTGGACGCGTCGGACCACACGTCGAAGCAGTTGCCGAAGCCGGCCTGCTGGGTCGCGGTCGGGTAGATGACGACGAAGCCGTACCGGTCGGCGAGCGAGGCGAACTCGCTGCCCGAGTAGAAGCCCGGACCGGATCCGCCGCACCCGTGCATGGCCACCACGATCGCGGGGTTGGCCGGGCGGGTGTCGGGGGCGTAGACGTGCATGCGCATGCCGCCGGGGTTGGTGCCGAAGCCGGTCACCTCCACCAACGACGCGGCGGCCGCCGGTGGCGACAGGACGGTCACGCCGGTGACGAGGAGCAGGGCGCCGGCGATGGCCGCGGCCACCGCCCTGGTTCTTCTCATAGCTACCTCCATCGATAGGTATCAGTGTCCAACGGTAGGCATGACAGTGACGACCGTCAATTGAATGCCCAACATCGTCTTGCGCACTGCCTATCCTGTGCGGGTGACGACGACGATCGATCGGACGACCGCGGGCACGCCGCTGGAGGTTCGTCCGCAGACGCTCCTGCTCACGCTGCTCGGCAGCACCGCGCTCGACCGGGACCTCGCGATCTTCTCGGGCACCTTCGTGACCGTGATGGGCAACCTGGGCGTCTCCGAGCACGCGACCCGCTCGACGCTGGCCCGGATGGTCGGCCGCGGCCTGCTGGTCCGGCACCGCCGCGGGCGCCGGGTCTACCTCGGCCTGACCCCGCGCGCCGCCGCCGTGCTGCGCGAGGGAGAGGAGCGCATGTGGCGCTGGGGCGCGGTCAACCGGGACACCAGCGGCCACTGGACGCTGCTGGGGTTCTCGCTGCCGGAGTCACGGCGCGACGAACGGCACCTGCTGCGCTCGCGGCTGCGCTGGGCCGGGTTCGGGATGCTGCGTAGCGGGCTGTGGATCGCGCCGGGCGCCGTCGACGTCACCCCGCTGCTCTCCGACCCCCAGCTGCGCGACCACGTGCTGGCCTTCCGGGCCGAGCCGGTGGAGCCGGTCGACGCCGACCGGATGGTGCGCGACGCCTACGACCTGCCCACGATCGCCGCCCGCTACCACGACTTCCTGCGCCGGTGGGACACCCGGCGGCCGTTGCCCGACGCCACCGACGACCTCACCCGCCATCTCCTGCTGCTCAGCGACTGGCTGCTGCTGCTGCGCGACGACCCGCGGATCCCCCTGCACAACCTGCCGCCCGACTGGCCGGCGGTCGCGGCGCAGGAGGTCTTCCACCGCACCCACGGCCGCCTGCAGCCCCGGGCCCGGCGGGTCGCCGAGCGGGCGGTCGACTCCATCGACGCCCCCGTCGACGACGGCCGGCCCTGACCGTCGGCCGTCGCGGGTCATGTCCTCCGGCGCGTGGCCGAACGCCCCGGTACCGGTGCGTCGGCGGGAGCCGGGCCGGTGGTTCCGCCGGGCACGAGCGCACCGGTGCGCAGCGCGGCGGCCACCGGCGGCCGGTCGTCCAGCCGCAGCAGCAGCGCCTCGACGGCGAGCCGCCCCAGTTCCAGGCCCGGCGTGCTGATGGTGGTCAGCGGCGGGTCCCACATCTCGGCGAAGTCGGCCGAGCTCAGCATCGACAGCACCGACATGCGGCCGGGCACCGGCCGGTCGAGCCGCTTGAGCTCCGCGACGAGACCGGCGGCGCCCGCCTCGTCCTGGACGATGACCGCCGTGGTCTCCGGTGCCACGGCCAGCAGCTCGCGGGCGGCCTCGCGGCCGGAGACGACGGTCGACCGGCAGTACAGCACCACCGGGGCGATGCCGCGCTCGTCGGCCAGCTCCCGGTAGGCCGCCTCGGAGCGCACGTACGGACCGAAGCCGGCGACCCCCTCCTCCTCGCGGTTGCCGTTGACGAACGCGATGTGCCGGTGCCCCAGGTCGGCGAGGTGGTCCATGGCCACCCGCATCGAGGCGGCGATGTCGATGTCGACGTAGTGCAGCCCGCTGACGTCGCGGGTGCGGCCGATCAGCGTGAACGGGGTGTCCAACCCGCGCAGCGCCTCGACCCGCGGATCGTCCAGCGCCACGGACATGAGCAGCACCCCGTCGACGAGCTTCTGCCCGACGAGCGTGACCAGCTCGTCGCCGTCGTTGCCCACCGGCCAGATCACCAGGTGGTGCCCTGACTCCTTGGCCGCGGTGGCGGCGCCGAGGATGAACTCCCGGGTCGCGGCCCCCAGCCACAGGCGCGAGAACGGGGTCGCGAGCGCGAGAATGCGGGTCCGGCGACTGGCCAGGGCGCGTGCGACGACGTTGGGGCGGAAGCCGAGCTCGGCCATCGCCCGTTCGATCCGTTGCCGGGTCTCGGGGGTCACCGGTTTGGTGTTGTTGACCACGAACGAGACGGTGGCGATCGACACCCCCGCGGCCTCCGCCACCTCACGCATCGTGACTGCCATTCGCGCGACCCCGACTTCCTGTCCGAACGGACGTGTTGACAACCCTCCGGCTGGCTCCCAGACTCTACCGCGAGTCAGGTATAGCGCTTAACCATCCGCCGCCCCATTTCTGAAGCCACCCTTCGACCAGGCGGTTAAGCGCTATACCGATGTGCTATCGAGTCAGCTAAGGAGCTGTACCGATGAGAAGACGAATGGCGGCTGTCGCGGCCGCGGCCACCCTGGCAGCTCTCACCCTCACCGCCTGCGGCGACGACGACGGATCCTCCTCCGACGGCGCCGTCGACAGCCTCACCGTGCTGGACTACTACACCGACGAACCGACGACCTCCCAGGTACGCGCGCTGCTCGACAAGTGCGGCACGGCGATCGGGGTGGGCAAGGTCGAACGGACCGCCGTACCCGGCCCGACCCTGATCCAGAAGGTGCTGCAGCAGGCCTCGTCGAAGACGCTGCCGGACGTGCTGATGCTCGACAACCCCGACATCCAGCAGATCGCCGCGACCGGCGCGCTCACACCGCTCGAGGACTACGGCATCAAGGCCGACGGCTACGCGGCCGGTCCGGTGTCGGCCGCCACGTACAAGGGCAAGCTGTACGGCCTGCAGCCGGCCGCAAACACGATCGCGATCTTCTACAACAAGGACATCCTCGCGAAGGCCGGCGTCACCCCGCCCACCACCTGGGCGGAGCTGAAGACCGCGGCGAAGACCCTGACCGCCGGCGACCGGTACGGCTTCGCGTTCAACGCCACCGCCGACTTCGAGGGTGCCTGGCAGTTCCTTCCCCCGATGTGGACCAACGGCGGCGACGAGACCAACCTCAAGAGCCCGCAGGTCGCCGGGGCGCTGCAGCTGTGGAAGGACCTCGTCGACAGCGGCGTGACGTCCAAGAGCGTCGTCACCTGGACCCAGGCGGACGTCAACGACCAGTTCATCGCCGGCAAGGCCGCCATGATGCTCAACGGGCCGTGGCAGATACCGACCCTGGAGAAGGCGAAGGTCAACTTCGGCGTCGTCCCGTTCCCCGTCAACACACCCGGACAGACGTCGACCGCGCCGCTCGGCGGCGAGGCCTGGACCGTTCCGCTCACCGGCGACAAGGCGCGGATGGGCAAGGCGGCCGAGCTCGTCAAGTGCATGAACACCGACGAGAACCAGCTCGCCCGGGCGAAGGACGGCGGCCTGGTGCCCACCCGGCTCGCGCTCGCCGACAGGTTCAAGAGCGAGGTACCGGCGATGGCCGGCTTCACCGACGCGGTGGCGAAGGCCCGCGCGCGCACCGGAAAGCTCGGCGAGAAGTGGCCGGACACCGCGAAGGTGATCTTCTCCGGGATGCAGCTGGTCCTCACCGGCCAGGCGGCTCCGGCCGACGCGATGGCCAAGGCCGGCGGCTAGCCCGTCCCGTGACCGAGATGACCCGACGCAACGCCACCCCGGCGACCTCCGCGCCGGCCCCGACCCGGGGCCGGCGCGGGGAGCGGGTCGCCGAGATCCTGTTCGTGGTGCCGGCCGCCCTGGCCATCGCCGTCCTGTTCGGCTACCCGGTGGCCAAGAACCTGGTCATGAGCTTCCAGGACTACAGCCTCCGGACGTTCTTCACCGGCGAGGCGCCATGGGTGGGCCTGCGCAACTTCGCCGCTGTCGTCGACGACGCGGTGTTCTCCCGGGCCGTCGTCAACACGGTCGTCTTCACGGCCGGCTCGATCGTGGGCCAGTTCGTGATCGGCCTCGCGCTGGCGGTCTTCTTCCACCGCGCCTTTCCGCTCAACCGGTTGGTCCGCGCGCTGTTCCTGCTCCCGTGGCTCATCCCGTTGATCGTGGGCAGCGCCGCGTGGCGGGCGATCCTGGACCAGGACAGCGGGATCCTGAACGTCCTGCTCCAGCGCGTCGGCGTCATCGACTCGCCGGTCCCCTGGCTGACCTCACCGGAGGTCGCTCTCGTCACGGTGATCCTGGTGAACATCTGGCTCGGCGTGCCGTTCAACCTCACCCTGCTCTACAGCGGCCTGCAGGACATCCCGACGGAGCTGTACGAGGCAGGTGCCCTCGACGGCGCGACCGGCTGGAAGGCGTTCCGGCACATCACCTGGCCCAACCTGCGCGAGGTCGTGGCCATCGTCCTGATGCTCGGCGTCATCTACACCCTGAAGGTGATCGACATCATCCTCGGCCTGACCGGAGGTGGCCCCGCCAACGCCACCGAGACCATCGCCACCCAGTCCTACGAGCGTTCGTTCGTCGAGTTCGCGTTCGGCGAGGGCGCCGCGTTGAGCAACATTCTCATCGCGATCTCGCTGGCGTTCGCCGTCGTGTACCTGCGCGCCACCCGACGCCGGATCCACGACTGATGAACAGATCCGTGACCGCGCACCGTGTCCGCGGAGGCGTCCGCACCGCCGTCGCCCTGGTTCTCCTCGCCGTCATGCTGTTCCCCGTCTACTGGATGGTGAACATCTCGCTGCAGCCCAACGGCAACACGTTGTCCACCACCTGGTTCCCGGCGCAGCCGACCCTCGACGGCTACCGGGCGGCGCTGCAGGACCAGGGCCACAACCTGGTGACCAGCCTGCTGGTCGCCTCCGGCACCGTGGTGCTCACGGTGGCCGTCGCCGCGCCGTGCGGCTACGCGCTGGCGCAGTTCCGGTTCCGGTGGATCAGCTGGGCGCTGCTGGCCGTGCTGCTCTCCCAGATGATCCCCGGCATCGTGATCGCCAACGCCCTGTACACCCTCTACGAGCGGCTCGGTCTGCTGAACTCCGTTCCGGGCCTGGTCGTCGCGAACGCCGCCAACGCCATCCCGTTCGGCATCCTCATCCTGCGCTCGTTCATGCTCGGTGTGCCGCCCTCGATCGTCGAGGCGGCCCGCGTCGACGGCGCGGGCCCGATCCGCTCGTTCCTGTCGGTGGTGGTGCCGATCAGCCGCAACTCGCTGATCACCGTCGGGCTGTTCGCGTTCCTGTTCGCCTGGAGCGACTTCATCTTCGCCCTGACGCTGACGACCAAGGGCACCGTCGTGCCGGTCACGCTCGGGATCTACACCTACCTGGGCGCGCACGTGTCCAACTGGAGCGCCGTGATGGCCACCGCGGTGCTCGCGTCCATTCCCGCCGTCGTCCTGCTCGTCGTCGCCCAGCGGTACATCGCCGCCGGCGCCACGGGCGGAGCGGTCAAGTAGTGCCCTGCCCATCGCACCGAAGGACTGACATGCGGATCACCGGGTACCGGACCATGACCACGGTCCAGGAGTGGGGTCGGCCGATCGGCGACGCCAACGGCGTCTACGCCGACGGGACCGTGTCGGTGCCGATCGTCCTGGTCGACACCGACGAGGGCATCACCGGTGTCGGCCTGGGCCCGCACGTGCAGGCGGACTCGGTGTTCGCCGCCCTCGACGGCGAGGACCCGCGCGGCGTGACCGCGCTCTACGACCGCATGCTGCGGCGCACCTTCAAGGCCGGGCACGCCGGCGCCGTCTTCGGCACCATCGGCGCCTTCGACACCGCCCTGTGGGACATCAAGGCACAGGCGGCCGGCGAGCCGTTGTGGCGCCTGCTCGGCGGACGCGACCGCACCGTCCCCGCCTACGCCTCCGGTCTCGACATCGGGCTGAGCGACAGCGACCTCGCCTCTCTCTACCAGACGTTCGCCGGGTACGGCCTGCGCGCGGCCAAGCTCAAGGGCGGCCTGGACATCGAGCGCGACCGCGACCGGCTGACCCTGGTGCGCGACGTCCTGACCGACGCGGCGCACGGCTCGCGGCCGAGCCTGATGCTCGACGTCAACGAGTCGTGGAACCGAAAGCAGGCGGTACGGCACGTCCGGGAGATCGAGCGGCACCTGGACCTCACCTGGATCGAGGAGCCGGTGCGGCGCTGGGACGCCGAGGGCCTCGCGGTGGTCAGCCGGGCGGTTCACGCCTCTGTCGCGACGGGTGAGAACCTCACCGGACTGGAGCAGTTCCGCCCGCTGGTCGCCGCCGGCGCCGTCGACGTGGTCCAGATCGCCGCGGTGTGGGGCGTCACCCACTTCCTCCGGGTCGCCGCGTTCGCACACGCCCACGACCTGCCGGTGAGTCCGATCGGCAACACACCGGTCGCCCTGCTGCACGCCGCCACGTCGGCGCCGAACCACCTCGTCAGCGAGCTCCAGGACCTGCGACCGCCGGTCGGTGTCTCCGTCGACGTGTCGATCGGTGACGGCGCGTTCGTCCTGTCGGACACGCCCGGGCTGGGCGTCCGGGTCGACGAGGCCGCGATCGCCCCGACGTTCCCGCGGCCGCACGACGAGGTGGGCGACGGACCGTCGGTACGGCCCGACGGGGCGGGACGGCAGCTGCTGGCGCGCACGGACCGCGGCGTGCCGACCGGCGCCGGGCGGGGATGACGGCCGCGCCCGGAAACTACGCCCACATTCATCCCATGTCTACATCCGTCCAGCCGGGAACGGCAACGGTTCCGATGCCCGGCAGCCACCGCAAGCCCCTGTTTCATCACGGATCCCGCGCCAGCTTGACTGTCTCGGTCGTCGCCTCATAGCGTTCGGTCGACCTATTCATGGGATCAATCTGCGCACCTACCGGAGTTCGCGCCATGCCCACGATCACCGCGGTCGACGTCGTCGACGTCCGTCTTCCCACCGTCCGAAGTGGACCCCCACCGACGCATCCGGACGCGGGGCACTCCGTCGTGTACGTGGCGGTCTGGACCGACACCGACCTGGCCGGCCACGGCCTCGCGTCCACGGCCGGCGGCGACAACCCGCGGTGCGTCGCGGCGGCGCGCCGGGTCGCCGCGCCGCTGGTGGGCCGCGACGTGGACGACGTGGCCGCGTCGCTGGGCCCGACGTACCGCGGGCTCGTCGGGGCCGGCGGACCCGACGCGGACGCGGGGGTGTCCCGGTCGGCCACCACGGCGGTGCTGACGGCGGTCTGGGACCTGGTGGCCCGGCACGCGGGGAAGCCGGTGTGGCGCCTGGTCGCGGAGATGGAACCGGCCGACCTGGTGGCGGCGTGCGACTTCGGGCAGCTGTCCGACGCGCTGCCCCGGCAGGAGGCGCTGGAGATGCTCGAGCGGCTCGCGCCCACCCGCGCGCAGCGGGTGCGGCACCTGGCCCGCGTCGGGTATCCGGCGTACACCAGCCTCCCGCGCCCGCCGGGCCACACCGACACGCACCTGCGGGCGTCCTACGAGACCGCGGTCGCCGACGGCTGGCACGCCGTCAAGGTCGAGGTCGGCGGCTCGGTCGGTAGCGCCAGGCGGAGACTGGCCGCCGCCCGCGCGGCGCTGGGCCCCGACGCCACGCTGCTCGTCGACGCCCGGCACCGGTGGGACGTGCCCGAAGCCATCCGGCACGGCACCGAGCTGGCCGAGTTCGGTCCACTGTGGATAGAGGAGCCGACGGACCCGGACGACGTCGCCGGGCACGCCTCCATCCGGGCGGCCCTGTCGGCGGTCGGTGTGGCGACGGGCGGCGGCTGCCACAGCCACGGCACGGTCAGGCGCATGGTGGAGGCCCGCGCCGTCGACTACTGCCGGATCGACCCCGGTCGGCTGGTGAGCGTCAACGAGATCGTGCCGGTACTGCTGCTCGCCGCGAAGTTCGGCGTTCCCGTGTGCTTCCCCGGCGGCGACGTCGGGCTGAGCGAACTGGTCCAGCACATCGCCATGATCGACTTCATCTGCGTGAGCGGCAGCATGGTCGGGCGGCTCGTCGAGCACGTCGACGTCCTCCACGAGCACTTCAGCAGCCCCGCGGTCGTCGACCGGGCGTGGTACCGGCTGCCGACCGACCCCGGCTACAGCGCCCGGATGCACCCCGAGGCGCTGGCCACGTACCGCTATCCCGACGGCGCCCACTGGCGTCAGGTCGCGACCCGGCGGTAGGAGCGGCGTGGGTGCCATCGAGACGACCATCGAGAACATCAAGCGGATGCTCATCGAGGGAGAGCTGCGGCCCGGCGACAAGCTGCCGGTCGAGAAGGACCTCGCCGCCCTCCTGGGCGTGTCACGGAACACGTTGCGCGAGGCGGTCCGCGCGCTCAGCTCCCTCAAGGTGCTGCAGACGCGGCAGGGCGACGGCACCTACGTCACGAGCCTGCAGCCGGGCCTTCTCCTCGACGGCATGGCCTTCGTCGCCGACCTGCACCGCGAGGACGGCGAGCTGCAGTTCCTGCATGTCCGCCGGTTGCTGGAGCCGGAGGCGACCGCGCTCGCCGTACGCCGGCTGACCGGGGCCGATCTCGCCGGCCTGCGCGACCTCCTGGCGGAGGCGCACGACCTGGTGCGCGCCGACCCCATCGACGCCGACCGGCTGATGGCCAACGACCGGGCCTTCCACGCCCTCATCACGTCGCGCTGCGGGAACCCCGTGCTGGCCGCGCTGGTGGAGAACATGTCCGGCAACACGGTGCGGGCCCGGCTGTGGCGGGGCCGCCTCGACCCCGCCGCGAACCTGCGCACCGTCACCGAACACGAGCTGATCTACCAGGCGATCGTCGACGGGGACAGCGAACGCGCCCGCCTCCGGGCCGCGGCGCACATCATCGAGGTCGAGGACGCGGTGCGCGCGATGACCGGGTCACGCGGTCACCTCGACAGCCAACCGCCGTCGACGGCCAGCACCGTGCCGTTGACGTAGGCCGCCGCGTCGGAGGCGAGGAAGACCGTGGCGCCGGCCAGGTCATCCGGGCTCCCCCACCGGCCGGCGGGGATGCGTTCGAGGATCGCGCGGTTGCGCTCGGGCTGCTCGCGCAGCGCCCTGGTGTTGTCGGTCGCGATGTACCCGGGCGCGATCGCGTTGACGTTGACGCCGTGGCCGGCCCACTCGTTGGCCAGCGCGCGCGTCAGGCCCGCGATGGCCGACTTGGCCGCCGCGTAGCCGACGACGTTGATGCCACCCTGGAAGCTCAGCATCGACGCCGTGAAGATGACCTTCCCGCGTCCCCGCTCGACCATGCCCCGGCCGATCCCGCGCGCCAGCACGAACGGCGCGGACAGGTCGACCTCGAGCACCTCGTCCCAGTCCGCGTCGCCGTGGTCGACCGCCGGTGCCCGGCGGATGGTTCCCGCGTTGTTGACGAGGATGTCGACGGGCCGTCCACCGGCGGCGAGGGTCGCCACGAGCGCGGCGGTCGCCGACCGGTCCGACAGGTCCACGCGGAACGGGGTGAACGACCGGCCGAGCGCGGTGACCCGTTCCGCCGCGGCGCCGCCGTCGGACTCCAGCGACGCGCTGACGCCGATGATGTCGGCACCGGCCGCGGCGAGCGCCCCGGCCATCGCCAGGCCGATCCCCCGCCGGCACCCGGTGACCACGGCCAGCCGTCCCGTGAGGTCGAACAGATCCATCACGCACCGGTCCCGCAGTCGACGAGAACCTTGATGGCGGTTCCGCTCTCGAGCGCGGCGAACGCCGCCATGACGTCGTCCAGCGGCACCACCTCCGAGACGAGGCGTGCGGCGGGGACCGCGCCGTCGGCCAGCAGCCGGACCGCCTCCTCGAAGTCGGTGTGCTGGTACACCCGGACGCCGATGATCTCCAGCTCGCGCCAGAAGACCCGGTGCAGGTCGACCTCGCGGGGGCTCGGGTGGATCGCGACGGCGACCAGCCGGCCGCGCACCCCGAGCGTCTCGACGGCCGTCCGCACGCCCCCGGCCGATCCGGACACCTCGAAGGTGACCTCGGCTCCGGCGCCGTCGGTCCACTCCTGGACCATCGCGGCGACGTCGGTCGCGGTCGGGTCCACGGCGCGCAGCCCCAGCTCCTCGGCGACCGCGCGCCGGTGCCGTTCGAGCTCCACGACCACGACCTCGGCGCCCGCCTGCCGGGCGACGCAGGCGATCAGCAGTCCGACGGGTCCCGCGCCGACCACGACGGCGCGTTCGCCGGCACGCAGGCGCGACCGGCGCACGTCGTGCACCGCGACGGCGGTGGGTTCCACGAGCGCCCCGTCACGCAGCGACAGGTGCTCGGGAAGCCGTACCAGGCGCGCCGCCGGAACGGTCCAGGACGACTGCATGGCGCCCGGCGAGTCGATGCCGATGAAGTTCAGCCGGTGGCAGATGTGGGTGTGTCCCGCGCGGCAGGCCGGGCATCCGCCGCACCACGCGAGCGGCATCACGGTCACCCGGTCGCCGACCGACCATCCGGTCACGCCGTCGCCGAGCTCGGCCACCAGGCCCGCCATCTCGTGGCCGAGCACCGCCGGCCGCGCCACGCGAGCGTCCATCGCCCCGTGCATGATGTGGAGGTCGGTACCGCAGATCCCGGTGTAGGCGACCTCGATCCGCACCTCCCCCGCCGCCGGCGGCACCGGTTCGGCCCGCCTGACGACGAAGTTCCGGTCGCCGATGTAGAAGGCACCTCGGCCGTCGTGCACCATGTCGGAACTCCTCAGCTGTGTCAGCCTATGCGGCGGGTACGAACGGCGACGTCGATGTCCACTGTGGACCGTCGGGGAAGCGGAAGGCGTCGAGGGAGCCGGCGTGCATCTGCGCGCTCATCCCGGGGGCGGTGGGGGTCACGTAGCGGCCGTCGCGGATGCGCACCGGATCCACGAAGTGCTCGTGCAGGTGGTCGACGTACTCGATCGACCGGTCGCGCACCGTCGCGCTGACCCCGACGTAGTCGAACATCGCCAGGTGCTGGACGAGCTCGCACAGCCCGACACCGCCCGCGTGCGGACACACCGGCACCCCGAACCTGGCCGCCAGCAACAGGATCGCGAGGTTCTCGTTGACGCCGCCGACCCGGCAGGCGTCGATCTGCACCACGTCGACCGCCTCGGCCATCAGCAGCTGCTTGAACACCACCGCGTTCTGGACGTGCTCGCCCGTCGCCACCCGGATCGGCGCGAGCGCCCGCCGGACCGCGGCGTGACCGAGGACGTCGTCGGGCGACGTGGGCTCCTCGATCCAGTAGGGGTCGAACTGCCGGAGCTGCTCCATCCACCGGACGGCCTCGTCGACACCCCAGATCTGGTTGGCGTCCACGGCGATGCGGATGTCCGGGCCGACCGCCTCCCGGGCCAGCCGCAGCCGCCGCTGGTCCTCGGCGAGGTCCGCTCCGACCTTCAGCTTGATGAGGGAGAACCCGTCCGCGACGGCCTGCCGGCACAGCCGCACGAGCTTGTCCTCGTCGTATCCGAGCCAGCCCGGGGTCGTGGTGTAGGCCGGGTACCCGTCCTCCAGCAGCGACCGTTCCCGGTCGGCCCGTCCCGCCTCGGCGGCCTCGAGGATGTCCAGGGCCTGGTCCTCGGTCAGCGCGTCGCGGAGGTAGCGGAAGTCGACCTGCGCGACCAGCTGCCGCGGTGAGAGGTCGGCGAGCAGCTTCCACAGGGGCTTGCCCGCGCGCCTCGCGGCGAGGTCCCAGATCGCGTTGACGATGCCGCCGGCCGCCATGTGGACGACGCCCTTGTACGGGCCCAGCCACCGGATCTGGCTGTCACCGGTCAGCCGTCGGGCGACGGCGCCCGGGTCGGCCAGAACGTCGGCGACGGCGTGACCGACGACCAGGTCGCTCAACGCTTCGACGGCGGCGACCTGCACCTCCGTGCCGCGGCCGACGGTGAAGACCAGCCCGTACCCTTCGGCTCCGTCGGAGGTCCGCAGGACGATGTAGGCGGCCGAGTAGTCGGGGAACGGGTTCATGGCGTCGGACCCGTCGCGCTCCCGCGACGTGGGGAAACGGATGTCATGGGTCTCGATGGACGAGATCAGCTCAGTCACCGTCGACTCCTGCGGGGGTAGGGTCCGGCGTCGGACACAGGGTGGTCAGCAACCGTGGAATGCCCGGCGGGATCCGGCCGGTCTCGACGTCGATCACCGCGTAGATTCGGGATACGTCTGATGTCTTTATAGGCCACCGCCACGTCGCTGTCCAGAACCAACCGCGCCGCCACCGCCCCGGAAACGGGTTAACCGCTGTTCAGGACCGCGAATAAACGATGCGGTGCGGCCGAGCGGTGCTGGAACGCTTTCACCGAAGACCCACCCGGACCGCACGAAGATAAGATGTCTCGGCAGATCTCACCGAGGGAGAACCACGTGGCACTGACCGACGAGGCGATCACGAAGATCCGGAACATGATCCGGTCGGGCGAGCTGCCGCCCGGTACCCGGCTTCCCCCGGAACAGCAGCTCGCCGCACAGATCGGGCTGTCGCGCAGCGGCGTCCGGGAGGCGGTGAAGGCGCTGGAGATGGCCCGGGTGCTCGACGTGCGGCGCGGCGACGGAACGTACGTGACCAGCCTGGCCCCGCACCTGCTGCTGGAAGGGCTCCGCTTCGCCGTGGAGCTGCTGCGCGACGACACGCTGCTGGAGGTCGTGGAGGTCCGGCGGCTCCTGGAACCGGCCGCCACCGGGCTGGCCGCGACCCGCATGTCCGACGCCGCCCTCGACGAGCTCGGCCAGATCCTGGAGGACATGCGCGCCGCCGCGGCCGATCCCGAGCTGCTCATCCAGTACGACATCGCCTTCCACCGCACCGTCATCGCCGCCACGGGCAACGAGACGCTCACCTCGCTGCTCGACGGCCTGTCCGACCGCACCGTGCGGGCACGGGTGTGGCGCGGGCTCATCGAGGCCAACTCCGCCCACGTCACCCTCGACGAGCACCGGGCCATCTATCGCGCCCTGCGCTCCCGCGACCAGCTCCTGGCCCAGGCGAGCGCCCTGGTCCACGTGAACACGTCCGAGTCGTGGCTGCGCGCCGTCCTCAGCGAACAGTCGATCGACAGCTCGAACATCTGATGAATCCGCCGCCCTCGGGAGGTGCTCGCCCCAGACTCACTGACCGTTTGACCCGCATTGCCGCGCTATGAACTCGGAAAACAGTCGCCCGAGCCTTTTGGAGGCTAGACGGCCCGTCGCCCGCCGCGTATAAAACATCTTATCAATCCGGCGGGTTGAGGCACACCGTCCGTCCGTGCCCACCGTCGCCGTGCGCGGTCCGCGACGAGGAGGACGCATGGCCGTGAGCACCACCCCACCCGACACCGCCGCGAAGACGGATCCGCCGTCGCGGCGCCCCACCTGGCCGAGCGTCGCGCTCGCATTGATCCGCACCGGTCCGGTGCTGATGCTCGTCGCGGTCATCGCGGTGGCGGGCACGCTGTCGCCGGTCTTCCTCACCACCCGCAACCTCGGCAACGTGCTCGCGCAGACCGCGGTCATCGCGATCCTGGCGATCGCGCAACTGCTCGTCATCGTCACGCGGGGCATCGACCTGTCCGTCGGTTCGACGATCGCCCTCGCGGCGGTGGTCGGCGCGCTCACGTTCGAGGCCGTCGCGTCGACACCGCTGGTCGTGCTCGCGATGCTCGGCACCGGGCTGGCCGTCGGTCTGGTCAACGGCACCGGGCTCGTGTGGGGCCGCCTGCCGCATCCGTTCATCGTCACGCTGGCCACGTTGAGCGTGGCGCACGGCCTCGCGCTGTGGCTCGCCGGCGGCCAGCCGCACCGGGGAATGCCCGACATCGTCCAGCAGATCGGCGGGGGCTCGATCGGGTGGCTGCCGTACTCGGCGTTCCTCGTCGCCGCGCTCGCCCTCGCGGTGCTGTTCCTGACCACGCGCGTGGTGTGGGGGCGCTGGATCTACGCCGTCGGCGGCAACCCCGAGGGCGCGCGCCGGTCGGCGATCCCCGTCAACGGCGTGCTCATCTCGGTGTACGCGCTCAGCGGCCTGTTCGCCGGCATCGCGGCGATCGTCACCTCGGGCCGGCTCAACGCCGGGTCACCGACGTTCGGGGAGCTCGCCGAGCTCGACGCGATCGCCGCGGTCGTGATCGGCGGGGCCAGCTTCCTCGGCGGACGGGGCACGGTGGGCAACGCGCTCGTCGGAGCCTTCATGATCGGGGTCATCCGCAACGCCATGAACCTCATGAACGTCGACGCCTTCATTCAGCCGATCGTCATCGGCGTGGTCATCCTGGTCGCCGTGGAGCTCGACGTCGTCCGCGGCGCGCTGGAGCGGCGGTTCCGGGTGATGCGGGCGGTGCAGTCATGACCGCCACCGACCGGGTACCGGCGCTCCGCGTGGTCGACGCGGTCAAGAGGTTCGGGCTCGTCGTCGCGCTCGACGGCGTCGACCTCGAGGTCCACCACGGCGAGGTGCTCGCCCTGCTGGGCGACAACGGCGCCGGAAAGTCGACGCTCATCAAGTGCATCAGCGGGGTGCACCGGCTCGACTCCGGACGCATCGAGATCGACGGAACGCCGGTCGACCTCCACTCACCGGCGGCGGCCCGCGCGCACGGCATCGAGACCGTCTACCAGGACCTGGCGCTGTTCGACAACCTCGACCCGGCGGCCAACTTCTACGCCGGGCGGGAGGCGGCCGGGCCACGGTGGCTTCCCCGCGGACTACGGGTGCTGCGCCGGCGCGCGATGGCTGAGGCCACCGCCGACGTCCTCAGCCGGCTGCAGGTCCAGGTGCACGCCGGCCAGTCGACCGTCGGCCTGCTGTCCGGCGGCCAGCGCCAGGCGATCGCCGTCGCCCGCGCGGCCGCGTTCGACTCCCGCATCGTCATCCTCGACGAGCCGACCGCAGCGCTCGGACTCCGCGAGTCCCGGCGCGTCCTCGACCTGATCGTCCGGCTCCGGGACGAGGGCAGGGCGGTCATCGTCATCTCACACGCCATGGACCACGTGATCGAGATCGCCGACCGGGCCGCCGTCATGAGGCGGGGACGGAAGGTCGGCGAGGAAGTGCCCAACCCGGAAACCCGTCAGCGGATCGTCTCGCTGATCGTCGGCGCCTGACGCCACCACCCCACCCCGCGGGCACGCGTCGAGTGCCCGCGGCACCTCCCCATCCCATGTCATCCCGAAGGGACCGACAGACATGAAACGCATCCGATCCCTGCTTGTGCCTGCCCTCATGCTCGCCGTCACCCTCGCGTCGGCCGGCTGCGGCTCCGACGACCCGGCCGCCGGCTCCGACTCGATCAAGGTCGGGTTCATCACCAAGTTCCCGGTGGACTTCTACGACACCATGGTCGACGCGGTCAAGAAGTACGACGCCGACCACAAGGACGTCGAGGTGGTCTTCGGCCAGGGCAAGAGCGGCACCGACGACGAGGGCGTCATCGCCATCATCGAGAACATGATCACCCAGGACGTGAAGGCGATCGCCGTGACGCCCACGAGCCCCAACGTCCAGGGCGCACTCGACAAGGCGGTGAAGGCGGGCATCAAGGTCGTGCTCGTCGACAACGACATCCCGGGCTGGAAGGGCAAGTCGTCGGTGGTGGCGACCGACAACCTCGCCGGGGGCAAGCTCGCCGGCGAGTGGCTGGCGAAGAAGCTGTCGCCCGGCGCCACCCTCGCCATCCTCCAGGGCCGGCTGGGCAACCCCTCGCTCGACGACCGCGTCAAGGGTCTCAAGCAGGGGCTGGGCACCGTGGCCACGATCGTCGCCGAGCCCGCCACCGACTGCGACCAGACCAAGGGCCTGAACGCGGCGCAGGACATCCTGACCGCCAACCCGAACGTCACCGCCATCTACGGCGCCTGCGGACCGCCCATCACCGGCGCCCTGCAGGCCGTCAAGGCCGCCAACAAGAAGCCGGGTGCCATCACCGTGGTCGGGTTCGACGCCTCCCCCGACGAGCTGACCGCGATCGCCAGCGGCGAGCAGGCCGCGTCCGTCGCGCAGTTCCCGGCCAAGATGGGCTCCCTCGGTATCGAGACCGCCGTCGCCGCCGCCCGTGGCGAGCAGGTCGCGGCGACCGTCGACACCGGCACGGAGATGGTCACCAAGGACAACGTCAGCCAGTTCAAGTAGGACCGACGCCCCTCCCGGCCCGGCACCCACCGGGCCGGGAGGGTCCGCGTCGCTCCACAGTGGATCGCCGCTTGCCCCTATTGCCCGGTGATCAACGCGAACGCGATGGACCCCGCGCACGCCAGCCCGAACAGCACCACCGCCACCAGGAACCAGGTGAAGATTCCGAGACCTGCCGCGACGAACCCGCGGGCGCCGGGCGAGAGGTGGAACGGCGGGTCCGGGGGCAGGCTCGGTGCCGGCCCGGTCGTCAGGTGGACGACCTCGCCCGGCGACAGGACGTGCTCGGCGACCGCGAAGCGGCCGGGATCGGCGTCGATCCGCCCGCGCACGGCCGGGGGCAGCCCGAGCGCGGACAGCCGGTCCAGGACGCCACTGTCGGTCGGGAACCCGGTGACGCGGCCCACCGGCACGTCGACGACGATCCGGTCGGCGCGCACGGTCAGCGTCCCGGACCGGTCGGTGACCTGCTTCGGCCGGGTGCGGATCTCGTGGTCGTACCGGACCCGGAGGTCCCCGGCGATCGTCCGGTGCCACACCGGAAGCAGCTCGCCGGCAGCGGTGACCGACGCCGTCGCCAGCGCGCACGGCACGCCGGTCAGCGGCCCACGCACGACGGGCGGGCCGTCGATCACCCCGCGGACCGCGATCGCCACCGCGCCCGCCTCGTGCACGTGGATCAGCGCGTTGCGTCCCGGTGCCCGACCCACCGCGCGGATGACCTGACGCGCGGCCCAGCCGCTGGCCGCCGCGATCCCCGCGACGACCAGCCAGCCGAGCACGTCACCGAGCAGTCCGAGCATGACCTGGATTATCGGCTCGTACCGAACCGGTAGACGGTGGCGGTCCGGTAGACCTGCCCCGGACGCAGCACCGTGGTGGGAAAGGTCGGATGGTTCGGGGAGTCGGGGAAGTGCTGGGTCTCCAGAGCGAGCCCGTCATGCCGCCGGTAGACGCCGCCGCCCGTTCCCGTCAGCGTCCCGTCCAGGAGGTTGCCGGAGTAGAACTGGATCCCGGGCTCCTCGGTCAGGACGGTCAGCACGCGCCCGCTCTCCGGTTCGACCACCGTGGCCGCCGGCACCAGACCGGCGCCCGCACCGCGGTCGAGGACCCAGTTGTGGTCGTAGCCACGGCCGATCGCCAGCTGCGGAAAGTCCGCGCCGATCCGCTCGCCGACCGGGGTCGGCCGGGTGAAGTCCATCGGCGTTCCGGCGACAGGGTCGATCGCACCGGTCGGGATCAGCGTCGCGTCGACCGGCGTGTACCTGCCGGCGTCGATGCGCAGCACGTGCCCCTCGATGCTGCCCCGGCCCTCACCGGCGAGGTTGAAGTAGGTGTGGTTGGTGAGGTTGACGACCGTCGGCCGGTCGGTCGTGGCCCCGTAGTCGATCCGCAGGGCGTTGTCTGGCGAGAGCGTGTACGTGACCGTCGCGGTCAGCGTGCCCGGGTAGCCCTGGTCGAGGTGCGGGCTGGTGTGGCGCATCGCCAGGCCAACCGTGCCGTCCCGCTCGAACGGGGTGGCCGCCCAGATGCGCTTGTCGAAGCCCACGGCGCCACCGTGCAGGCTGTTCGGGCCGTCGTTGGTGGGAAGGTGGTAGGTGGCGCCGTCGAGGGTGAACCGGCCCAGCGCGATGCGGTTGGCGTACCGGCCCGCGACGCACCCGAAGTACGGGCTGCGCTCGACGTAGTCGGCGAGCGTGCCGAAACCCAGCGCGACGTTGGCCATCCGGCCACGCCGGTCGGGGACCTCGATCGTCTGGATGATCCCGCCGTAGGTCAGGATCTGCACCCGCGTGCCGCTGCCGTTGGTGAGCGTGAACCGGTCGACCCCGCCCTCCGGTGTGCTGCCGAAGTCTTCTCGTGCGTACATGCGCTACTCCACAGTGGACACCCGCGTGCCCGTCTCGAAGGACCGGACGACCGCCTCGGCGAGGACGACGGCACGCCGTCCGGCGGCCATCGGCACCGGAGGCTGCCGCCCCTCGCGCAGCGCCGCGAACACGTCGTCGACGTGCCGGTCGAACGTAGCGTGGAAACTGCGGTCGGTGTCGTTGAAGTATCCCGCCTGCCAGACGTGCGCGGTCTCGTCACCCGCGCGCTGCAGGCTGAACCGACGCACGGTGTCGTGGATCTGCACCCGCCCGGCGGTGCCGTTGAGCTCCACGACGTGGGTGTCGGGGTAGGCGTACGACGAGTCGTAGCTGCCGATGAGACTGCCGACCGCGCCGTTGTCGAAGTGCAGCGCGACCGCCAGGGTCGACCAGCCGTTCCCGCTGGGATCGGCCAGCTGCGCCATCACCGACGTGACCGGTCCGCACAGGTGCTCCAGCATGTCGAAGCCGTGACACTGGGTCTCGATGAGGTTGGCGTGCGGATGCCGGCCGGAGCCCGCCTCGCCGCCGAAACGCCACGTGGCGAACGCGAGCCGGCCCAGGTCGCCGCGGGCGATGGCGTCGGCCGCCAGCCGCACCGGCCGGGCGTACCGGTGGTTGAAGTTGATGCCGACGAACAACCGGCGCGCCGCCGCTTCCGCGACCAGGACGTCGGCCTCCTCCACCGAGAACACCAACGGCTTCTCCACCAGCAGCGGCACCCCGCACCGGATCAGCTGCAGCGTCGGCGCGAAATGGGCCTCGTTCGGCAGGCAGACCGTCACCAGGTCGGGTCGTTCGCGGTCGAGCATCTCCTCGACGTCGACGTACGCGCGCGTCCCGAACTCCAGCGCCCGCGCGGTGGTGCGGGCCGGGTCCCGTCCGACGACCGCGACCAGCGACGCGTCGGTGCGTCCGGCGAACAGCTCCGCGTGCTGGCGTCCCCACCATTCGCCCGTTCCGACGACGGCGACCCGCACCGGTGGGCCCGTGACGCGGTCGCGCCGGACCACGCCGGGAGCGTACGCCGCGGCCCGGTTCACCGGGGCCTCCGCCGGGCCAGCCGCGACTGCACCAGCACCACCACGATCAGGAACGTCCCGCTGACGACCTGCTGGTAGTAGGAGGTGAGCGTGCCGACCTGGTTGATCAGGTTCTGGATCACCTTCAGCAGCAGCACCCCCACGAGGGTCCCGCTGAGCGAGCCGGCGCCGCCGGACAGCAGCGTCCCACCGATCACCACCGCGGCGATCGCCTCCAGCTCACGCCCCTCGCCGATCGTCGGCAGCCCCGACTGCGTCTGCGCCGCCACGAGGACGCCGGCGATCCCGGTCAGGACCGCGCTGATCACGTAGACCAGCAGCCGCACCCGCGCGACCGGTGCGCCCATCAGCTCGGCCGCCTCCTGGTTGTCGCCGACGGCGAACACCGACTGCCCGAACCGGGTCCGGTTGAGCACGACCACACCGACCGCGAACGCCAGCAGCGCGATCCAGACCGGCGCGTGCAGGCCGAGCCAGCGGGCCTGGCCCAGCCGCGTCAGCGTGAGGTCCGCCGGGATGATGAAGACCGTGTTCCCCTCGTCGGCGACGGCGAACGCCAGTCCCCGGGCGAAGAGCAGCGCGGCCAGCGTGACGATGAACGGCGCGATCCGCGCCCGCGCGATCAGCGTCCCGTTGACCAGACCGAAGACCGCGCACACCAGCAGTGGCAACGCGATGGCCGCGACGCTGCCCCAGCGGGCGCCGTAGGCGGTGAGCACGCCC
The DNA here is from genome assembly GCF_016863655.1 of Virgisporangium ochraceum. Lineage (GTDB taxonomy): Bacteria > Actinomycetota > Actinomycetes > Mycobacteriales > Micromonosporaceae > Virgisporangium > Virgisporangium ochraceum. The sequence goes on along the minus strand of NZ_BOPH01000101.1, from coordinate 19,372 downwards.
GACAATGCCAGCAGCGAGCCGACCGACAGGTCGATGCCGCCGCTGAGGATGACAAACGTCATCCCGATGGCGATCAGCAGCAGGTAGGAGCCGTCGAGCGCGATGTTGCCGAGGTTCTGCGCGCTGGCGAAGCTGTCGCCGAATGCCACCGAACCACCGACCAGCACCAGCGCGAGGACGATCGGCGCACCGGCGCGCTCGGCCGGCCACCGCCGGCCGTGCGTCGACAGGGCCAGCCGCCGGGGCGGGGTCGCGACCGCCGTCTCGGCCGCGCTCACGGGTGCTCTCCGGACCCGGTCCGGTGGACGCGGGGCCTCAAGCCCGGCTCCGGCCGCGCTGCGCGTACACCGCCGCGACGATGATGCCCGCCTGGATCATGCGGGCCGCCGAGTCCGGCAGGTTCTGTTGAATCACCGTTGCCGTGATGAGCTGCATCAGCAGCGCTCCCATCAGTGTGCCGAGAATGCGGACGCGGCCACCGGACAGCGGTGTGCCGCCGACGACGACCGCCGTGATGGCGCTCAGTTCGATGAGCAGCCCGACGAACGACGGGTCGCTCGCGCCCTGCCGCGCGGTGCTCAGGACGCCGGCGCCGGCGGCGAGCAGCCCGCTCACCACGTAGACCGTCACCAGCGTCCGTTTCACCGGGAGCCCGGCGAGCGTGGCGGCCGCCCGGTTTCCGCCGACCGCGAGCACGCGCCGTCCGAACGCGGCCCGGCGGACCGCGAGCCCCGCGGCGGCCGTGACCACCACCACGATCAGGACGCTGATCGGGACGCCGAGCACCGCGGCGTTGCCGAGCGAGTCCAGGGTCGGGTCGAACAGTTCCGTCAGCCGGCCGTTGGTGAAGACCAGCGCCAGCCCGCGGCCGGCCACGAGCAGGCCGAGCGTCGCGATGATCGGCTGCATGCCGGCGAAGGCCACGAGCGACCCGTTGACCAGACCGACGACGACGCCGGCCAGCAGCGCGACCGCGATCGCCGCCCACACGCCGTAGCCGATGTACAGCGGCAGCAGCGCGGCGCTGATCGCCATCGTCGAACCGACCGACAGGTCGATGCCCTCGGTGGCGATGACCAGCGCCATCCCGATGGCGACGATGGCCACCGGCGCGACCTGCACCAGTTGCAGGCGCAGGTTGGTCACCGTGGCGAAGTTCGGTGTGAAGACCAGGTTGAAGACCAGCAGCAGCGCGGTCGCCACGTAGACCCCGGTCCGCTGGACGAGGTCCGGTACGTCGACGCCCTTCCGGCGCGCCGCGAGGCTGTCAGTCATCGTCGTCCCCCGCCTCTGACGACTCAGCCTCCGACGACTCCGCCCGCGACGCGGTGGCGATGGTGCGCATGATGCGGTCCTCGCTGATGTCGTCTCCGCGCAACGTGCCGACGACCGCGCCGTCGCGGAGGACCAGCACGCGGTCGGCGCCCTCCACGACCTCCTCGAGCTCGGAGGAGATCAGCAGGACCCCGAGGCCCTGTTCGGCCAGTTCGTCGATGAGCGACTGGATCTCCGACTTGGCGCCGACGTCGATGCCACGGGTCGGCTCGTCGAGGATGAGCACCTTCGGGTGCAGGCACAGCATCCGGGCCAGCAGCACCTTCTGCTGGTTGCCGCCGGACAGCTCGCGCACCTTCTGGTCGGTGCTCGCCACCTTGATCCGCAGTCGCGTGACGAACGTGTCGACGAGCTCGGCCTGCCGCCGCTCGGACAGGAACCCACCGGTGGTCAGCCGCGGCAGGGCCGCCAGCACGATGTTGTCGCGCACGGACAGGTCGGCGATGATGCCCTCCGCCTTGCGGTCCTCGGGGATCATGCCGAGGCCGTCACGGATCGCCGACGCCGGTGACCACCGCCGCCGCGCGCGTCCGCCGACGCTGACCGACCCGCTGTCGACCGGGTCGACACCGAAGACCGCCTTCGCCGTCTCCGTGCGCCCCGATCCGAGAAGCCCCGCCAGGCCGACGACCTCGCCCGGTCTCACCTCGACGGTGACGTCGTCGAGCAGTGGCCGACGGGTGAGCCCGGCCGCCTGCAGCACGGGCGCGCCGGTGGTGTCGCGGTGCTCGTCGGTGAACGTGGTGGCGCCGTGCTCGCGTACCTCGTCGATGTCGCGACCGAGCATGGTCGCCACCAGCCGCAGCCGCGTGGTGTCGGCGACCGGGCCGGTGTGCACCAGCCGGCCGTCACGCAGCACGGTGACCCGCTCGCAGAAGCGGAAGACCTCGTCGAGCTTGTGCGTGACGTACAGGACCGCGACCTGCTGGCGGCGCAGCACCTCGACCAGCCCGGCGAGCAGGTCGACCTCGCGCGGCTCCAGCGACGAGGTCGGCTCGTCCATGATGACCACGCGGGCGTCGGTCGACAGCGCCCGGGCCACCGCGACCATCTGCTGGACGCCGAGCCCGAGCTCGCCGAGCCGGCGCCGGACGTCGACGGTGATGCCGTACCGGACGAGCGTGTCCCGCGCGTCCCGGTACATCCGCCGGCGGTCGACCAGGCCCAGCCGGTTCCTCGGCTCCCGGCCCAGGAACAGGTTGCTGGCGACGCTCTGCAGCGGCACCAGGTTCACCTCCTGGTAGATGGTGCTGATCCCGGCGGCCTGCGCGTCCCGGGGCCGGGCGAACGCGACCGGTTCGCCGAGGTAGTGCACCTCGCCCTCGTCCGGCCGGTACACCCCGGTGACGAGCTTGATCAGGGTGGACTTGCCGGCGCCGTTCTCGCCGACGAGCGCGTGCACCTCGCCGGCGTTCAGCCGCACCGAGACTCCGTCGAGGGCGCGCACGCCGGCGAACTGTTTGCTCACCGACCGGACGTCGATGGTGGGGGTCGTCATGCGGCTCACGCTCCGCGTCGAGCCCGCCGGACCGTGGACAGGCCGCGGTCCGGCGGACGGTCTGTCGTCAGTACGCGTTGACCAGTTCGGCCTGCGCGTTCTCCTTCGTGTACTCCTTGTCGGAGATGATGGTCTTCTCCGCGACGCCCTTGCCGCTGTAGAAGTCCTCGAGCGCCTGGAAGGCGAGGGGACCGAAGCGCGGGTTCGACTCGATGACCCCGGCGATCCAGCCGTCGATGATGCCCTGCACCGCGCCCTTGGTACCGTCGATCGTGATGATCTTGACGTCGCCGGGCTTCTTGTTCGCTCCCTTGAGCGCCGCCACGGCGCCCAGCGCCATCTCGTCGTTCTCGGCGTAGATCGCGGTGATGTTCGGGTTGGCCGAGATCAGCTGCTCGGTGACCTTCTGGCCCTTCTCCCGCGTGAAGTCGCCGGTCTGCTCGGCGACGATCTTCAGCTTGGAGCCCTTCGCGGCGAGCTGGTCCTTGAAGCCCTTCGTCCGGTCGACCGTGACGTTGACCCCGGACGCGCCGAGCAGGATCGCCACGTCACCCTGGTCGCCGGTCGCCTTGATCATCGCGTCGGCGGCCCGCTCACCCTGCTTGACGAAGTCCGAGCCGATCCAGCCCAGGTAGTCCTTGCAGGCGGTCTTCGTGGTCAGCAACCGGTCGATCGTCATGACCGGCACCTTCGCGTCCTGCGCCGCCTTCAGCGCCGGGTCGAGGCCCTCGGAGTTCAGTGGCGAGATGATCAGCGCCTTGGCGCCCTGCGCGATCATGCCCTGGATGTCGGCGATCTCCTTGTTGAGGTCCGACTGGGCGTTGGTCGTGATCAGCTTGATGCCGCGCTTGGCCGCCTCGTCCTTGATGGACTGGGTCTCGGTGATCCGGAAGGGGTTGGCTTCCTTCTCCGACTGGGCGAAGCCGACGGTGATGTTCTTCAGGTCGAGCTTGGGAACGCCGCCGTTGTACTTGTCCGGCGTACATCCGCTCGCCCCGGAGGTCGCCTGGACCTGCTGGGCCGAGTCGCCCTGGGCGCCGGTCTGTTCGTTGTCGTCGGCGCCCTTGGTGCAGGCACCGGCACCGAGTACGAGCATGGTGAGGACGGTGCCGACGGCGGTGCCGCGGAAGAGGTGTCTGGACCGAGGCATCGGATGCCTCCCTTTCCATAGGTACGGCGGAGCGGGCGCCGCAGCCCGCGGGAAGGGGCCGTCGACGCCACAAGATGAAAGAGTTTGACTGAACGTGGTCGGATAGTAGTCGCAAGATGCCAAGTTCTGTCAAGTGCGTCGACGCCGGTGACAGGACATTCGACGAACTTCCGCCGTCCCGGGCCGCGCGGCGCCGCAACCGGGGATCGTCGGGCCGGCGATCCCCGGCCGGTGATCCGCGGTCAGGCGATCCGGACGTCGATGCCCTCGGCCCGCAGCCGGCGCACCACGGCCCCGTCGGCCCGCTCGTCGGTGACGAGGATGTCCATCCGGTCGCTGGGAACGGTCTGGCACATGGTGTCGCGGCCGAGCTTGGTGTGGTCGGCCAGCACCACCACCTGGCTGCCGGCGGCCATCATCGCCTGGTCGGTCGCGGCCGCGAAGACGTTCGGCGTGGTGAGTCCGCGTTCGGCGGTGACGCCCTCGCCGGACAGGAACACCTGGGCGCCACGCAACCCCTGCAGCGCCTGCTCGGTGATCGGCCCGACGACCGCGCCGATCGAGCGGCGCAGCGCGCCACCGATCAGCAGCACGTCGATCTGCGGCGCCGGGACCAGCGCGTCCGTGACGGTGACCGAGTTGGTGACGACGGTGAGGTGGCTGATCGCGGCGAGGTTGCGGGCCAGCGCGGTGGTCGTCCGGCCGGGGCCGAGCAGGATCGCGCTGCCCGGCGCCACCAGGGCCGCCGCCGCGGCGGCGATCGCCTCCCGCCCGGCGCGCTGCGGGTCGGAACCGTCGTCGCCGCGCGGGTCCGTGGCCGCGCCGGCACGGTCGTGGACCGCGGTCGGACCGCCGGGCGGCGCCGCCGCCGGCCAGGCGGGACCCACGCCGCCGCGGGTCGCGGTGAGCAGCCCGTCGGAGACCATCGAACGCAGGTCCCGGCGCACCGTCGACTCGGAGATGTGCAGCGCGTCGGCGAGCTCGCGGAACGAGACGTAGCCGCGGTCGCGTACGTGCTCGAGCAGCCGCCGCCGACGCTCAGCGATCAGCACTGACGACACCTCCCCGGTCCGCGCCTTGGCAAAATATGTCAGATCCTGTCACCGCTGTCCAGCAGCGCGCAGAAACGCGTGTACGCGGTCTCCACCGCGTCGGATCCGTGCGGCTCGAACCGGCGCGGCGGGAGAGATCGTGCCACCACGTCGCGCAGCTCGGTCAACGAGGTCAGCGCACCCGTCGCCCGGGCCTGCGTGAGCAGGTTGCCCACCGCCGTCGCCTCGACCGGACCGGCGAGCACCGGCCGGCCGGTCAGGTCCGCGGTGAGCTGGCACAGCAACGGGTTCGCGGCGCCCCCACCGACGATGTGCACGACGTCGACCCGCAGGCCCGACAGCTCCTCGGCGCGTTCGAGTGTCCACCGGTGCTTGCAGGCCAGGCTCTCCAGGATGCAGCGCACGACCGCGGCCCGGTCGTCCGGCACGGGCTGACCGGTCTCGCGGCAGCTCGCCGCGATCCGCGCCGGCATGTCCGCCGGCGAGACGAACCGCGGATCGTCGGGGTCGACCAGCCCGCGGAAGGCGGGTGCGTCGGCCGCCGCGGCGACCAGGTCGGCGTACGGCGGCGAGTCCCACGCCGCCCGGCACCGCTGGAGCAGCCACAGGCCGGTCCCGTTGCGCAGGAACCGGATCGTGCCGTCGACGCCGGCCTCGTTGGAGAACCCGGCCGCCATCGCCGCGTCGGTGAGCACCGGTGCGGTCAGCTCCAACCCGACGAGCGACCACGTACCGGACGAGATGTAGCCGAACGTCGGCGCCGCGGCCGGAACCGCGGCCACGGCCGACGCGGTGTCGTGGCCGGCCACCGTCCACAGTGGAACGCCGGGATGGGCGCGCAGCCCACCCACGCGGACGCCCGCGGGCACCACCTCGAAGTCGAAGAGCCGGGGCGGGATGCCGAGCTTGTCGATGACGTCGACCGCCCAGGTACGGGTCGCGACGTCGAGCAGCTGGCTCGTGCTCGCGATGGTCTGCTCGGTGGCGAGCCGCCCGGTCAACCAGTAGCCGAACAGGTCCGGCAGCATCACCAGGCGTCGCGCCATCTCCAGCTGCGGCGAGCCTTCCATCGCGACGAGCTGGCTCGCCGTGTTGATCGGCAACGGCGGGGTGCCGGTGGTCCGGTAGATGGCGCCCGCGCCGGCCCGGGCGGCGACGAGCGCCGTGCTGGCGCGCGTGCGTGGATCCCGGTAGTGCCAGGGGTTCCCGATGAGCCGCCCGTCCCGGTCGAGGAGGGCGAAGTCGTTGCCCCAGGCGTCGATGCCGACACCGTCGGCCGGGGACCCCGACTCCGACACCGCCGCGTCGAGCCCCGCCGACAGGTCGGCGAACAGCGCCAGAACGTCCCAGTGCAGCCCCTGCGGCAACGCGACCGGACGGTTGACGAACCGGCGGACCTCCCGCACCGTGAGCCGGCCGTCACGGAGCGAGCCGCGCAGCACCCGGCCACTCTCCGCACCGAGGTCGACGGCAAGGAACACGGGCACCGCCAGAGCTTAGCCGCGCCGCCCGCCGTGCCGCCCGATCAGTCGGCGCACCCGCCCGCTCGGTCCGTGCCGCCGGACCGGTCCGGTGGCGCTGCGGTGCTCCCCCGCACGACGAGGACGGTGTCGAGCTCGTGCCGCTGCCGGGCCGGCAGCTGGCCGGCGGCGAGCTCGAGCGCCAGCCGGGCCGCCGTCGCGCCCATCAACGCGAACTCCTGCCGCACCGTGGTCAGCGGTGGCGCCGTCCACGCGGCCTGGTCGACGTCGTCGAACCCGACGACGCTGAGGTCCTCCGGGATGCGCAGGCCCGCCCGCCGCGCGGCCTCGTAGACACCGAGGGCCTGCAGGTCGTCGCCGCACGCGATCGCCGTCGGCCGCTCGGGCAGGGCCAGCAGCTCCGCCCCGAGCCGCAGCCCGTCGTCGACGGTGAACACGCCCTGCCGTTCGAGCTCGTCGGTGGCGGCGATGCCCGCGTGGTCGAGCGCGGCGCGGGCGCCGTCGAGCCGGGCGCGGGCCGACAGGTCGCGGACCGGTCCGGTCAGCACGCCGATGCGCCGGTGGCCGAGGTCCAGCAGATGGCGCACGGCGGTGAGCGCCCCGCTCCAGTTGTTCGACCCGACCACCGGTGTCGTGGCCAGCTCCCCGATCGGGTCGATCGCCACCAGGCCGATGCCGCTGGCGGCCAGCCGCTCGCTGTGCTCCACGGTGGCGAGGGAGCACACCGTGATGACCGCCGTGGGCCGCCGGCGCAGCAGCGCGTCGAGCCACGGCTCGCCGGCGTCGAGGTGCCGGCGCACGTCGGTGAACCCGACGGTGCAGTCCTGTTCGCCCGCGACCTCGCCGACACCCTGCAGGATGTCGACGGCGATCGAGCCGAGCATCCGGTCGAAGACGACCTCGACGCACGGCGTCGACGTGGTCGGCAACGGGCGGCGGTATCCGTGGTCTCGCAGCAGTGCCTCCACCCGGCGCCGGGTCTCGAGGCCGACGCCGTGCCGGCCGTTGAGGACCTTCGACACGGTCGGAGGCGAGACGCCGGCGAGCTCGGCGATGGTGGTGATCGGGACGTCTCCGCGGCGCGCTCCCCCGCGCGGTCGCCGTCCGCTCCCCTCGATCACGAACGGAGTGTACGGCGGCGCAGCCGTCGGACGCAGGTCCGCGCCGTCGGTGCCGCCGCGGCACCAGTGGGCGCCGCGGCGGCTGGAGGACTACCGCCGGGTCCAGCGTTGGTTGGCCGCGGCGGTGCACGTCCACAGGATGACGGTGGTGCCGTTGGCCGTGGCCGCGTTGTTGACGTCCAGGCACAGGCCCGACTGGTTGTTGCTGATGGTGCCGTTGGCGTTCTGCGTCCACTGCTGGTTGGTGCCACCGTTGCAGTCCCACAGCTGGGCCTTCGCACCGGCGGCGGCGTTCAGCGGGGCGTCCAGGCACTTCCCGAGGACCTGCAGGGTCTGGCCGTTGAGGGTGAAGCGCTGGTTGGCCGCGCCGGAGCAGTCCCAGATGATCGGCTGGGTGCCGTTGGCGGTGGCGCTGTTCGGGATGTCCAGGCACCGGCCGGAGGCGGCGCTGGCCAGGGCGAACGAGGTCGGCTGGGGGTCGGTGGTGCCGCCGCCGGAGAGCCGGTAGACGACGGTGCCGTGCGCCGGGACGCTCGCCGAGATCGCGCCGGTGGTGGTGCTGGTGGAGTTCGTCCAGGCGTCGAGGAGCGAGAACGAGCTGCCCGACTTGCCGACCGCTGCCGCGGTGGTCGACACCGTGGTGGTGGACGATCCCTGGTTGAACAGCGCGACCGCGACGTCGCCGTTGGCCAGGCGCTTGGCCAGGACCCGCCGGGTGCCGTCGTTGGAGACCTGGACCGCTTGCAGGGCCAGCGAGTCCTGGTTGATGGTCACGAGGTTGCGGTTGCTGAGGATCGCCAGCGTCTGCGCCGACATCGAGCGGATGTCGTTGCCCGCGATCAGCGGCGACGCCATCACGGCCCACAGGGCGAAGTGCGAGCGCATCTCCGTGTCGGTCATCCCGCCGTTGCCGACCTCCATCATGTCGGGGTCGTTGAACTGCCCGGGACCGGCGTAGGAGGCCAGCGGGACGTTGACGTTGACGATGTTCTGGACGCCCATCGGGTAGCCGTTGGTCTGCCCGGAGTTCCAGGTGTTGGTGATGTCCTCGGTGGTGCGCCACATGTTCGCGACGTCGCCCCAGTTGCGCAGCGGGCCGGTCTTGGCGTGGATGCTGTTGGGGTTGATGCTGTAGACGATCGGGCGACCCGTCGCGGCCAGCGCGTCGCGCATCTTCGCGAACGTGGCGACCTGCTGGTCGATGGACCCGTTGGGCGAGCACCAGTCGTACTTGAGGAAGTCGACGCCCCAGGCGGCGAACTGCCGCGCGTCCTGCGCCTCGTGGCCCTGGCTGCCGGTCGCGCCGGGGTAGGAACCGAAGTACTGCGCGCAGGTCTTGTCGACCGGCACCTGGTAGATGCCGAACTTCAGGTCACGGGCGTGCAGGTAGTCGCCGAGGGCCTTCATGCCGCTGGGGAACCGGCCGGGGTCACCCTGCAGGTTGCCGGCGGAGTCGCGGTTCGGGTTGAACCAGCAGTCGTCGACGACGACGTACCGGTAGCCGAGGTCGCGCAGGCCGCTGCTCACCAGCGCGTCGGCCTGCTGCCGGATCAGCGCCTCGTTGATGTTGCAGCCGAAGGTGTTCCACGAGTTCCAGCCCATCGGCGGGGTGCGGGCCACGCCGTTGTTCAGCGCGTGGGCGGCAGTGGCCCGCAGGCCTACGAGGCAACAGGCGAGGAGCACCATCACGGCGACGGCCGTCACCGTCCTTCGGGTCGCACTGGCGCGTTGCATCGCCACCTCCGCGAATGTTAGCGATAACATTTCGTGGCCCATCGTACGTAACAGGCTTGACACATTCAAGTCCCGCGATGGAAGACTTCGCCGGAGCGCCGAACTGAACAACGCCACTTTCGCGAAACATTGTCGCCATCTCTTGACGCGCTCGACCATCATCGATAACAGTCCATGAGGAGCCGGCTTCCCGCCACCCACCACCGAGCCGGCCGACGCGCGGTCCCCCACCGTCGCGCCACGCTCGTCTGTTAACGCTCACATAGCCAACGTCCCGCAGTGGACGTGGCTCCGCCGTACACGGAACACGATCCGCCAGCACACAGCACGGAGGTTGTCATGGTGGAAACCGGATCGGGTGGACCCTCACCCGGCCCGGCGGCGACCGCCGTGCCGCTGTTGCTGGTTGTGGCCGGCGTCGTCGCGGATGGCGGCCGCGGCGACACCGGCCGCCCCTCGCGCGCCGCCGAGGCCGCACGCACCCACCCGGGCACAGCCGAGGAGACCCCGTGACCACCAGACGAATCATCGCCATCGCGGTGAGCGTTCTGTGCGCGATCGCCCTGTCGCCGGTCGCCGCACGAGCCGACAACCCGATCGTGCAGACCATCTACACCGCCGATCCCGCGCCGATCGTCCACAATGGACGCGTCTACCTCTACACCGGGCACGACGAGGACGGCTCCACCTACTTCACCATGCGCGAGTGGCGCGTGTACTCCTCCGCCGACATGGTGAACTGGACCGACCACGGCTCCCCGATGAACCTCGCCACGTTCAGCTGGGCCAGCGCCGACGCGTGGGCCGGCCACGTCGCGTACCGCAACGGCCGGTTCTACTACTACGTCCCCGTCAAGAACCGCTCGACCGGACGGATGGCGATCGGCGTCGGCGTGTCCGACAGCCCGACCGGGCCGTTCCGCGACGCGATCGGCCGCCCGCTCGTCGAGAACGGCGAGATCGACCCGAACGTGTTCATCGACGACGACGGGCAGGCCTACCTCTACTGGGGCAACCCGAACCTCTGGTACGTGCGGCTGAACGCCGACATGACCTCGTTCTCCGGCGGGCCCACCCAGATCCCGTTGACCACGGCCGGATTCGGCGCCCGCAGCGGGAACGCTAGCCGCCCCACCCTCTACGAGGAGGGGCCCTGGGTCTACAAGCGCAACGGGACCTACTACAACGTGTTCGCCGCCGAGTGCTGCTCGGAGTTCATCGGCTACTCGACCGCGCCCGGGCCGACCGGACCGTGGACCTACCGCGGCACCGTGATGCCCCGCCAGGGCGGCAGCTTCACCAACCACGCAGGCGTCATCGACTTCAACGGCGGCTCGTACTTCTTCTACCACAACGGCGCGCTGCCCGGCGGCGGCGGGTACACCCGCTCGGTCGCCGTGGAACGGTTCACCTACAACGCCAACGGCACGATCCCGACGATCAACATGACCACCACCGGGGCGCCGCAGGTCGGCACGCTCAACCCGTACGTTCGGCAGGAGGCCGAGACGATCGCCTGGTCCTCCGGCATCGAGACCGAGGTCTCCACCGAGGGCGGCCTGAACGTCGGCTGGATCGAGAACGGCGACCACATCAAGGTCAAGGGCGCCGCGTTCGGCGCCGGCGCCACCTCGTTCACCGCGCGGGTCGCGTCGGCCGCCGCCGGCGGCCGCATCGAACTGCGGTTGGACGGCGTGAACGGCACCGTCGTCGGAACGTGCACCGTGCCCGCCACCGGCGGCTGGCAGACCTGGACCACCGTCACCTGCCCGGTCAGCGGCGCCACCGGCACCCACGACCTGTACCTGCGCTTCGCCGGCGGCAGCGGCACGCTGTTCAACGTCAACTGGTGGCAGTTCGCCGGTTCCACCGGCGGTGGCGGGAACCTCCTCACCAACGGCGACGCCGAGGGCGGCACCACCGGCTGGGGCGTGTTCGGCAGCGGAACCCTGACGTCGCAGACCGGCACCGTCCACGGCGGCAGCCGCTCGATCGGGATCACCGGACGCACCGCGTCGTGGAACGGCCCGAGCCAGAACGTCACCGCGCAGCTGTCCAACGGCCGGTCGTACACGACGAGCGTGTGGGTGCGGGCGCAGAGCGGCACACCGAGCGCCAAGGTGACCCTCGCCCTGACCGCCAACGGCACCACCAGCTACGTGCAGCTGACCCCGGCGGCCACGCTCAGCACGAGCGGATGGACGCAGCTGACCGGCACCGCGTCGGTCTCCTGGTCCGGGACGTTGACCGGCGCCACCGTCTACGTCGAGACGGCGGCCGGAACCGACTCCCTGTTCGTCGACGACGCCTCGATGCAGTAAGGGATCCCACCATGTCATCCTCGTCACTCAGCCGCCGCCGGCTGCTCCAGGCCGCCGGTGTCACCGCCGCCGCGTCCGCCGGCGGGTCGGCCCTCCTCGGAGGCCACCCCGCCGCGGCGGCGGTCGTGCCACCCGCCCGCGCCGACATCGGCGTGTCGGCGTACCCGTTCGACCCGGGCCAGGTGCGGCTCACCGCCGGCCGCCTCTACGACAACCAGACGCGGACGCTGAGCTACCTCCGCTTCGTCGACGTCGACCGGCTCCTGTACAACTTCCGCGCCAACCACCGGCTGTCGACCAACGGCGCCGCGTCCAACGGCGGCTGGGACGCCCCGTCGTTCCCGTTCCGGACCCACATGCAGGGGCACTTCCTCACCGCGTGGGCGCAGGCCTACGCGGTGCTCGGCGACACGACGTGCCGCGACAAGGCCACCTACATGGTGGCCGAGCTCGCGAAGTGTCAGGCCAACAACGGTGCGGCCGGTTTCACCGCCGGCTACCTGTCCGGCTTCCCGGAGTCGGACTTCACCGCCCTGGAGGCGCGGACGCTGTCCAACGGCAACGTGCCCTACTACTGCGTGCACAAGACGCTCGCCGGGCTGCTCGACGTCTGGCGGTACACCGGCAACACGCAGGCCCGCACGGTGCTGCTGGCGCTGGCCGGGTGGGTCGACACCCGCACCGCCCGGCTCAGCTCGAGCCAGATGCAGTCGATGCTCGGCACCGAGTTCGGCGGGATGAACGCCGTCCTGGCCGACATCTACCAGCAGACCGGCGACGGACGGTGGCTCACCGTCGCGCAACGGTTCGACCACGCGGCCGTCTTCAACCCGTTGGCCGCGGGCCAGGACCAGCTCAACGGCCTGCACGCCAACACCCAGGTACCCAAGTGGATCGGCGCGGCGCGCGAGTACAAGGCGACCGGCACCACCCGGTACCGCGACATCGCCACCAACGCCTGGAACATCACCGTCAACGCGCACAGCTACGTGATCGGCGGCAACAGCCAGGCCGAGCACTTCCGTCCGCCGAACGCGATCGCGGGCTACCTGACCAACGACACGTGCGAGCACTGCAACACCTACAACATGCTCAAGCTGACCCGGGAGCTGTGGCTGCTCGACCCCAACCGCGTCGCGTACGTCGACTTCTACGAACGGGCGTTGCTGAACCACCTCGTCGGCGCGCAGAACCCCGCCGACGGCCACGGGCACATCACGTACTTCACCCCACTGCGTCCCGGCGGGCGGCGGGGGGTGGGACCCGCGTGGGGCGGCGGCACCTGGAGCACCGACTACTCCTCCTTCTGGTGCTGCCAGGGCACCGGTATCGAGGTCAACACGGCGCTCATGGACTCCGTCTACTTCCACAACGGCGACGTCGTCACCGTCAACCTGTTCGTCCCGTCGGTGCTCACGTGGTCGCAGCGCGGCATCACGCTGACGCAGAGCACGACGTACCCCGTCTCCGACACCACCACCCTGACGGTCGGCGGCAGCGGCACGTTCACGCTGCGCGTACGCATCCCGGCCTGGACCTCCGGTGCGACGGTCGCCGTCAACGGCACGGCGCAGAGCATCGCGACGACACCGGGCACCTACGCCACCCTCACCCGCGCCTGGTCCAACGGCGACACCGTGACCGTCCGGCTGCCGATGCAGGTCGTCACCCGGCCCACCAACGACAACGCCGCCGTGGCGGCGCTCACCTACGGACCGGTCGTCCTCAGCGGCAACTACGGCAACGCGACCCTGTCGGGTCCACCCAGCCTCACCACCGGCTCGGTCACCCGGACGAGCACGAGCAGCCTCGCGTTCACGGCCACCGCCAACGGCGCCACCGTCCCCCTCGGCCCGTTCTACGACGCGCACGGCCACAACTACACCGTCTACTGGAACACCGGCACGGGCGGATCCGGCGGCACGGTGCGGCTCGTCAACGCGGGCACCGGCCTCGTGCTCGGCGTGCAGAACATGTCCACCGCCGACGGCGGGCTTGCGGTGCAGTGGGGCGACACCGGCACCGCCGACCACAACTGGGAGATCGTCACCGACGGCTCCGCCGTGCGGTTCCGCAACGCCAACAGCGGCAAGGTCCTCGGCGTGGAGAACATGTCCACCGCCGACAACGCCCGCGTCCTGCAGTGGGCAGACAACGGCACCGCCGACCACCGCTGGACCCTTGTCGACAACGGCGACGGCACCCACCGCATCCGCAACGCCAACAGCGGCAAGCTCCTGGGCATCCTCAACGGTTCCACCGCGTGGGGCGCGCAGGCCGTCCAGAAACCCGACAGCGGCGCCGCCGACACCCGCTGGCGACTCACCCGCTAGGAGGACGAGATGAAACTCCGCATCCTCGCCGTCGCGCTGCTCATGCTCGCCGGCACTGTCGTGACCGTCGGTGCCGGGCCGGCGTCGGCGGCCACCGTCGACACCAACGCCTGGTACGTGCTGGTCAACCGCAACAGCGGCAAGGCCCTCGACCTCTACAATTCGGCCACCAACGACGGCGGACGCATCACCCAGTGGACCCGCAACAACGGCAACAACCAGCAGTGGCAGTTCGTCGACTCCGGCGGCGGCTACTACCGCATCAAGTCCCGCCACTCGGGCAAGGTCCTCGACGTCTACAACTTCTCCACCGCCGACGGCGGCTCCATCGTCCAATGGGCCGACGGCAACGGCACCAACCAGCAGTTCCGGCTTGCCGACTCCGACGGCGGCTACGTGCGGTTCATCAACCGCAACAGCAACAAGGCCGTCGAGGTACAGGGCGCGTCCACCGCCGACGGCGGCAACATCGTCCAGTACAGCGACTGGAACGGCACCAACCAGCAGTGGCAGCTCGTCCCGGTGGGTGGCACCAACCCCAACCCCAACCCGGGCACCTACAACAACCCGGTGGTGTGGCAGGACTTCGCCGACGGCGACATCATCCGCGTCGGTGACGCGTACTACTACTCCGCCTCCACGATGCACTACTCCCCCGGCGCGCCGATCCTGCGCTCCTACGACCTGGTGAACTGGGAGTACGCCGGTCACTCGGTGCCGAGCCTGGACTTCGGCTCCAGCGCCTACGACCTCAACGGCGGACGCGCCTACGTGAAGGGCATCTGGGCGTCGACCCTGAACTACCGCCCGAGCAACAGCACCTACTACTGGATGGGCTGCATCGAGTTCAACCGCACCTACGTCTACACCGCCTCCGCGGTGGACGGCACGTGGTCGAAGCGGTCGCAGATCAACAACTGCTACTACGACGCCGGGCTGCTCGTCGACACCAACGACACCATGTACGTCGCCTACGGCAACGGCACGATCAGCGTCGCCCAGCTGACCGCCGACGGGCTCGGCCAGGTCCGCGCGCAGCAGGTGTTCCAGACCCCGTCCAGCGTCGGGACGCTCGAGGGTGCCCGCTTCTACAAGCGCAACGGCTACTACTACATCTGGCTGACGCGGCCCGCCAACGGCCAGTACGTGCTCCGGTCGAGCAGCCCGTTCGGGCCGTACGAGATGCGCCAGGTGCTGCTGAACATGCCGGGCCCGATCTCCGGCGGCGGCGTGCCGCACCAGGGCGGCCTGGTGCAGACGCAGAACGGCGACTGGTACTACATGTCCTTCGTCGACGCCTACCCCGGCGGCCGCGTGCCGGCCCTCGCGCCGATCTCGTGGACCGGTGACGGCTGGCCGACCATCCAGACCGTGAACGGCGGGTGGGGCCAGACGTACCCGAAGCCGAACATCCCGAGCAACGGCAAGACCGTCAAGCCGATGATCGGCACCGACACGTTCACCACCACCGCGCTCGGACCGCAGTGGGAGTGGAACCACAACCCCGACAACTCACGCTGGTCGGCGGGCAACGGCCTGCGGCTGCAGACCGCGACGGTCACCAACGACCTGTACGCGGCCCGCAACACCCTGACCCACCGCATCCAGGGACCGACCTCGACGGCCACGATCGAGCTCGACTACTCGACGATGCAGAACGGTGACCGCGCCGGCCTGGCGATGCTGCGCCAGACCTCGGCCTGGGTCGGCGTCAAACGCGACAACGGCGCCACCCGCGTGGTGATGACCAACGGCCTCACGATGAACAGCAGCTGGGCCACCACCGGAACCGGAACCGAGATCGCCGGCGCGAACATCTCCGGCGGCCGGATCTGGCTGCGCGCCACCGCCGACATCCGCCCCGGATCCGGGCGCCAGGCCCGGTTCTCGTACAGCACCGACGGGGTGAACTTCACGTCGCTGGGCAACGCGTTGACGCTGGACAACACCTGGCAGTTCTTCATGGGCTACCGGTACGCGATGTTCAACTACGCCACCCAGTCCCTGGGCGGTGCGGTCACCGTGCGGTCCTTCACCCAGTCGACGCCCTGACCCTCGCCGCCGCGCGGGTGGGACGCGCGGCGGCAGACCCGGACCCCGGTGCGCGGCGCGAGCCCGCGCACCGGCCGATCCGGCCGCGCGGACGCCGACCGCGCGGCCGGATCTCACCGCCGCACCGCGACCTCCGTCGCGCGGGCGGCTCTGTCCCACTCCCCCCAGGAAGGCCAGCCCATGCCCCAGTCGCCACCACCGGGCCGGAGACGGTCGCTGCTCCGGGCGTCCGTGCCACTGCTGATAGCCGCGTTGGCCGGTGCCGGCGCCACGGTCGTGGCGCCGGCACCCGCCTCAGCCGCGTCGACGCTCGGCGCCTCCGCCGCGGAGACGGGACGCTACTTCGGCGCCGCCGTCGCCGCCGGCAGGCTCGGCGACAGTGGCTACACCGGCATCCTCGACCGCGAGTTCACCTCGGTCACCGCCGAGAACGAGATGAAGTGGGAAGCCACCGAACCGACCCGGGGCGGATTCTCATACTCCCGCGCCGACCAGATCGTCGACCGCGCCCTGGCCCGCGGCCAGAAGGTCCGCGGGAACGTCCTGCTCTCGCACCAGCAACAGCCCGGCTGGACGCGGAGCCTGTCCGGCGGCCAACTGCGCACCGCGATGAACAACCACGTGACGCAGGTGACCTCCTACTACCGCGGCAAGGTCTTCGCCTGGGACGTCGTGAACGAGGCGTTCGCCGACGACGGACGCGGGTCGCGGCGCGACTCGAACCTGCAGCGCACCGGCAACGACTGGATCGAGGACGCTTTCCGCGCCGCGCGGGCCGCCGACCCGACCGCGAAGCTGTGCTACAACGACTACTACACCGATGGCGTCAACGCCAAGAGCACCGCCGTCTACGACATGGTCGCCGACTTCAGGAACCGCGGCGTCCCCATCGACTGCGTCGGGTTCCAGTCCCACCTGACCAACTCCGCGCCGGGCGACTACCAGGCGAACCTGCAGCGGTTCGCCGACCTCGGCGTCGACGTGGAGATCACCGCGCTCGACATCGTCGGCCCGGACCAGGCCAACGCCTACGCCCACGTCACCCGGGCGTGCCTGGCCGTGTCACGGTGCACCGGCATCACCGTCGCGGGCATCCGTGACAGCGACTCCTGGCGCACCGGCCAGAACGCGTTGCTGTTCGACGCGTCCGGCAACAGGAAGGCCGCATACACCGCGACCCTCGACGCGCTCAACGGCGGCTCGTCCGACCCGCCGGGGCCGGTCGAGGTGCAGGGAACGTCCACATCGGACGGTGCCAACGTCGTCCAGTACCCGGACTGGAACGGCGCCAACCCTCCATGGCAACTCGTCCGGGTCGGATAGAAAGGAAAGCAATGAAGATCCTCCGAAGGCTCGCCCCGTTCGTGGCGGCCGTCGTGGCAACCGGCGTCGTCGCCGTGGTCGAGGCCCCACCGGCCGCGGCGGCCACGGTCGACACCAACGCCTGGTACGTCCTGGTCAACCGCAACAGCGGCAAGGCGTTGGACGTGTACAACCTGGCCACCAACGACGGCGCCCGCATCACGCAATGGGCCCGCAACAACGGCAACCAGCAGCAGTGGCAGTTCGTCGACTCCGGCGGCGGCTACTACCGCATCAAGTCCCGCCACTCCGGCAAGGTCCTCGACGTCTACAACTTCTCCACCGCCGACGGCGGGTCGATCGTCCAGTGGTCGGACCTCAACGGCACCAACCAGCAGTTCCGGCTCGCCGACTCCGACGGCGGCTACGTACGGTTCATCAACCGCAACAGCAACAAGGTTCTCGAGGTACAGGGCGCGTCCACCGCCGACGGCGGCAACATCGTGCAGTACGCCGACTGGAACGGCGCCAACCAGCAGTGGCAGCTCGTCCAGGTGGGCAGCGGCAACCCCAACCCCGACCCGGGAACCGGGTGCTCCCTTCCGTCGACGTACCGCTGGAACTCCACCGGGGTTCTGGCGAACCCGAGGTCGGGATGGGTCTCCCTCAAGGACTTCACCCACGCCCCCTACAACGGCCGGCAGCTCGTCTACGCGACGAACCACGACAACGGGTCCACGTGGGGCTCGATGAACTTCGGCCTGTTCACCAACTGGTCGGAGATGGCATCGGCCAGCCAGAACGCGATGCCGTTCGCCGCGGTGGCACCGTCGTTGTTCTACTTCGCCCCCCGCAACATCTGGGTGCTGGCCTACCAGTGGGGCGGCCCGGCGTTCTCCTACCGCACGTCGACCGACCCGACCAACGTCAACTCGTGGTCGGCGCCACAGACCCTGTTCTCCGGCAGCATCTCCAACTCCCAGACCGGCCCGATCGACCAGGCCGTCATCGGTGACAGCCAGAACATGTACCTGTTCTTCGCCGGCGACAACGGCCGCATCTACCGGGCCAGCATGCCCATCGGCAACTTCCCCGGCAGCTTCGGCTCCACCTCCACGGTCATCATGACCGACTCGACGAACAACCTCTTCGAGGCGGTCCAGGTCTACAAGATCGCGGGCCAGAACCAGTACCTGATGCTCGTCGAGGCGATCGGGGCCAACGGGCGGTACTTCCGCTCGTTCACCTCCAGCAGCCTCAACGGTTCGTGGACCCCGCAGGCCGCGTCGGAGAGCAACCCGTTCGCCGGCAAGGCCAACAGCGGCGCCACCTGGACCAACGACATCAGCCACGGAGAGCTGATCCGCACCAACGCCGACCAGACCATGACCGTCGACGCCTGCAACCTCCAACTGCTGTACCAGGGCCGCTCCCCCAGCTCCGGTGGTGACTACGGTCGCCTGCCCTACCGGCCGGGCCTGCTCACCCTGAGGCGCTGACCTCGGTTCCGACACGAGCGAGCGGGCGGGTGCCTTCCGGCACCCGCCCGCTCTTGTCGTTCAGTGTGTCCTACGGGCTCGTACAGGTGAGCGTGGGGACGGAGTTGGTGCCGCTCCAGTTGCCGTTGAAGCCGAACGTGGTGGTGGCGCCGGCGCCCAACGAGCCGTTGTGCGACACGTTGCGCACGGCGTGGGAGGCGCCGCTCGGGCTGTCGGTGCCGTTCCACATCTGGGTGATCGTCTGGCCGTTGGCGAACGTCCACCGCACGGTCCAGCCGTTGATGGCCGTGCTACCGGCACGGACGGTCACGGTCGCGCCGAAGCCGGTGTTCCACTGGCTGTCGATCCGGTAGGTCGCCGCGCACGCCCCCGGCTGGGTGTTCGGTGACGACGAGGAGCTCGACGGGTCGGTCGGGACGTCCTGCGGGGGTGCGACGCCGTTGGCGAGGCTGTAGGCCAGCTGCGGTTGGAAGCTGCCGGCCTGGAACGCGCAA
>NZ_BOPH01000100.1 GCF_016863655.1 Virgisporangium ochraceum | reverse complement strand
CGCCTTGAACTCCTGCACCTGCCCGCCCTCGCCCTTGAACGAGGCGTACTCGTTGTGCGGGGCGAAGAACCCGATGGTGTTGTAGCCCCAGTAGTTCGACAGGCCGCGGTCGACCAGCCCGCCGTCGTGCACGAACTGGTGCACCGGCATCAGCTCCACCGCGGTGATCCCGAGCCGCTGCAAATGGTCGATCATCACCGGGTGCGCCAGGCCCGAGTACGTGCCCCGCACGTCCTCGGGGATCTTCGGGTGGTTGATCGTCATCCCCTTGACGTGCGCCTCGTAGATGACGGTCTGGTGGAACGGGATCCGCAGCGGCGTGTCGTTGGTCCAGTCGAAGAACGGGTTGATGACCACCGAGCGCATCGTGTACGGCGCGGAGTCGCCGTCGTTGACCGAGTCCGGGTCGCCGAACCGGTAGCCGAACAGCGTTTCGTTCCACTCGATCCGGCCGTCGATGGCCTTGGCGTACGGGTCGAGGAGGAGCTTGTTCGGGTTGCACCGCAACCCCGCCGCCGGGTCGTACGGCCCGTGCACCCGGTACCCGTAGCGCTGGCCCGGGATCACCCGGGGCAGGTAGCCGTGCCACACCAGCGCCTCGCGCTCGGGGAGATCGACGCGCGTCTCCCGCCCGTCGGCGTCGAACAGGCACAGCTCCACCCGCTCGGCGACCTCCGAGAACAGCGCGAAGTTGGTGCCACCACCGTCGTAGGTGGCACCGAGCGGATAGGGCGACCCCGGCCAGATCTTCACCCCACCGTGTCTATCAGCGTTGGCCGGGGTCCGCGCGTCGGGGCGGCTACTGGTTGAGCGGGAGGGCCAGGTCGGTGACGGTCACGCCGAACTCGCCGACCTTGCTGGCCTGACCTGTGACCAGCGACACCCGGTACATCGCCGTGGACCCGGTGGCGGGCGTGACCGCGGCGAAGCCGTAGACCTCCACGGTCCGGTCGCCGCGCAGCATCGAGTAGATGTCGAAGCCGGCCGAGGCGGCGTCGACGCCGAGCTTGCCGGTCGGCACCAGCTGGCCGGAGTTCGCCGGCGACTGGATCGCCACCTGATCCATCGTCACGTCGAGGTCGTACAGCGCGGTCCCGGTGTCGGCGCTCCGGTCGTTGTTCGTGTACGCCGCCGCGACGACGCCGGTCGGCGCGGTCATCGCCGGCGGGTAGCTCAGCGCGGTGTCGGCGACCGTGACGCCCTTCGGGTTGACGTCGTGGCGCAGGTTCTGCCCGGTGTCGCTCACGATCCGCAGCCGGTCGGCCGCGGGGTTGAAGTCGACGCCGAACGCCCTGCCCTGCAACGGGACCGTCAGCTGGCTCACCTTGGTGGCCTTCGCGTTGTTGCCGAGCTGGTAGACCCCGCCGGCCTCGCCGACGCCGTACAGCTTGCCGTCCTGCACCCGGTAGTCGATGCCGACCAGCCGCGTGTCGCCGGTGAGGCCGTCGACCTTCCCGATGTTCCTCGTGTCGGACGGCTTCTCCACCCGGAACCCGACCAGCCGCTGGTCGGCCGTGAGCCCGATGGCGCGCAGCCGCGGGGTCTCGTCGTAGTCGCTGGCCAGGAACAGGGCCGGTTCGTCGGGACCGAGGAGCGCGTACCCGGCCGCGCCGCCGCCGACCCCGAGGGCCGCGATCATCCCGCCCACTATCCACCGCTTGATCATCGTGTGTCCTTTCTCAGGTGTGTCGTTCTGTGTTCGGCGCGGCGGGCCGGTGGGCTGGGTGTCGTCGATCCGACGCTCGTGGCGGCCGGACAGGTGGGGTGCGCCGATGGACGACGCGTTGCTGCAGTGGACGGTGCGGGAGGCCGCACCCGGCGCCGAGGTGGTCGAGGTCCGCGGCCTGCGGGACGGCGGGTCGCCGTGGCTGGTGACGTTCGCGTCCGGGGAGGGCGTCGTCGTTCGGTCCGGGTCCGCCGACGACCACGCGCTGTTCGCCACGGAGGCCGCGGCGCTCGAGGTGACGTCGGACCACGACGCGGTGCCGACGCCCCGGCTGCTGGCCGTCAGCGACCGGCCCGCGATGATCATCGAACGCCTGCCCGGGAAGAGCCGCATCCCCGACACGGCCCCGGTGGCCCGGCTCCGCGCGCTCGGCGCGGCGGTGGTCGCGCTGCAGTCGATCGAGGTCGACGGCGCCGTACCCGCACTCCCCCGGCGCACCCGGCCGATCTCCGGCGTCGACTTCGCGGCGCTGCGCCGCGCGGAGCCGGTGCGGCCGCTGCTGGCCGAGGCCGAGCAGCGCGTCGCCGCGATGCCGGTGCCGGGTCCGACGACCGGTCTGGTGCACGGCGACCTGTGGCAGGGCAACGCCCTGTGGGACGGGCACACGCTCACCGGTCTCGTCGACTGGGACTGCGCCGGTGCCGGCCCGGCCGGCGTCGACCTGGGGTCCCTGCGCTGCGACGCCGCCCTGTGCTACGGCCCCGGTGCCGCCGACCACGTCCTCGACGGCTACCGCGAGGCGGCCGGCCGACCCGCCGACGACCCCGCCGACGATGTCGCCTACTGGGACACCGTCGCCGCCCTGAGCACCCCGTCCGACATGGGCTGGTTCGTCGACGCGCTCCACGGCCAGGGCCGCACGGACCTCACCCGGGCACTGCTGGTCGAGCGCCGCGACGCGTTCCTCGAGGCGGCGCTCGCCGGGCT
>NZ_BOPH01000099.1 GCF_016863655.1 Virgisporangium ochraceum | reverse complement strand
AGCTCTCTGGGCTCTAGTTCGTGCGGTGGGTCGCGGTGGTCGCGCCGTCGTTGGGACCGAACGCGCCCAGGAACCGGTCCCGGAACTCGCTCATCTTCCAGACCGGCGCGGCGTCGGCCGTGGGCTTCAGCCCGTCCTGCCACTTCCAGCCGCCGATGCGGTCCATCACGGCCGGGTCCTTCGCGACGATCGTGATCGGCACGTCGCGGCTCGCGTCGTCGCCGGTGACCAGCGGGGCGGGCTGGTGGTCGCCGAGGAAGACCATCACCAGGTTCTCGTCGCCGAAGTCCTCGACGTAGCGGATGATCGAGTTCAGCGAGTACTCGATGCTGCGGCGGTACTCGGCCCGGCCGCGGGTGGCGTTGGTCCACACGTCGTCGGGGTCGGGCGCGCCGGCCACCTGCGAGTGGTAGACCGAGCCGTCGCCGATCTCGTCCCAGTCGAGCAGCGTCGGCACCGGCGTCCACGGCGAGTGGCTGGAGATCAGCTCGACCTCGGCCATCACCGGGGCGTGTGCGGCGGCCCGCTCGTTGCGGTGGAAGTTCCACATCGAGTACTGGTCGGGCATCGGCGCGTAGCTGAACTTCGGGCCCTTGTAGCCGACGTTGTTGCAGTCGTAGACCTTGTCGAGGCCGAAGAAGTTGCCTTCCGGCCAGGCCCGGGTGATCGCCGGCATCACGCCGACGGTCCGCCAGCCGGCCTTGCGGAACGCGCTGGTCAGCGTCAGCCGGTTGCTGGCGACCAGGTTCGTGTACCGCGAGTGGTTGTCGATCCACAGCCCCGACAGCAGCGTCGAGTGGGCCAGCCAGCTGCCGCCGCCGACGGTCGAGGAGGTGAGGAACGCGCTCCGCGCCGCGAACCCCTTGGACTGCAGGCGCCGGTTGCCGTCGTCGAGGACCTGGCCGACCTGGGTGGCGAACTCCGGGTCCTCGACCGCGTCGCGGCCGTAGCTCTCGATGAACGTCACCATGACGTCCTTGCCCCGCAGTGCGGTGAGCAGCTGGTCGCCGGGGGTGTTCGCGAACGCGTCGACCGAGGCCTCGGCGGCGAACACCTGCTGGTCGGCCCAGCCGGCCCTGACCGCCTTCACGCGGTCCATGGCCAGCGTCGCCTCGCTCCGGGCGGCGACCGGCAGCGCCGGCGTGGCCTGCCAGCCGAGCGTCGCGGCCAGGGCCCAGGTGAGGCCGAGCACGGCGATCGACCGGCTGGCGCCGGCGCGGTGCCGGGTGACCAGGGAGCTGAGCCGCATCACCGACAGCGCCATCAGCACGATCACGGCGACCGCGAGGACCACCAGGGCCACCGCGAGGACCCGCACGCCCGTCTCGCCGATGGAGTCACCGAGGAACGACATGGCGTCGTCGAGCAGGATCCAGTCGAGCACCAGGTCGAAGGGCCGGGCCAGCGACATGTAGAAGCCCATGTCGAGCAGCTTGACGATGAGCAGGAACCCCAGGAGCGCGCCGAAGAACCCGGCCGTCGCCTGCCGCAGGCGCGGGAACCGCGCCGGCCACACCAGCGCGACCGCGATCGCGATGACGGCCTCGGCCGGGATCCGCAGGAACGCCTTGGCCTGCACCAGGCCGATCTGGTTCGGCAGCAGCAGCGCGGTGAGCACCAGCGCCGCGGCGAGAACGGTGACCACTCCGCGCAGGATCCGCCGGTCGTGCCTGAGGTCGGACGCGGCAACGGCGGACGTGTCGTCCGTGACGAGCGACACCTTCGGCCGGCGGCGACGCGTGATGAGCGACAACGCGGGTGGTCCTTCCGTGACGGCGTCGGTGGGGCTACCGTCGCCGTCTGGTTGTACGGCTCACGCGCCCGGGTGGTTCAACCGGTGACGCGCTTCAGCCCGGACGCCAACCTACCGGTCACCACCAGCGCGAAGTCCTGCGGTGGCCGCAGCAGGTTCCGGGCGAACACCTGCACCGTGTACGTACCGGCGGCGGGCTCCTCGATCCGCACCACCTCGACGTTGTTGTCGGCGTCGGAGCGGGTGAGCGCATTCGGCACGTCGGCGTTGCCGACGAAGCGCTCGCCGGCGGGGCCGGCCACCAGCAGGCTCACGTCGTTCTGCAGGCTGCGCCCGGGCAGGTCGGTGTACGCGAGGCAGATCCGCAACGGCAGGCCGGCGGAGACGGTCACCGTGAACCGGAACACGTCGCCGGTCCGCTGGAACTGCAGGTTCGGCTGCTCCCAGGTGTCGAGGAACTCCAGCCGCAGGTCGGGCGCGCCGGGGTTCGGCAGGCTGTCGGCGAGGCTCACCGCGCCGAAGCCCTGGTGGTAGTTGGGGCGCTTGGGCCAGTCGGCCACCGCGTCGTCGCCGGTGAGCCACCGGGTCCCGTTGATGAGCGCGGCCTTGAGCAGCGCGGCGCTCGGCCGCGCGTGGTCGCGCACGTCGGTGAAGTACTGGCGGACCAGCACCGCACAGCCGGCGACGAGCGGGGTCGCCATGCTCGTCCCGCCCATGTAGGCGTACCGGTCGGTGCCCTGGACGACGCCCCAGAAGTTGTTCGCCGGCGCGTCCGCGCTGCGGGCCGAGACGATGTCGGTGCCCGGAGCGACCACATCGGGCTTGATGCGCCGGTCGTCGGTGGGCCCGCGGCTGCTGAACGCGGCGACGCACTGCGGGTCACCCGACACGAGCGCCTTCGCGATCGGCTCCTCGGGGAAGTCGTCGTGCCAGATCTCGCCGTAGCTGCGCCGCGACAGGCCGCCGTCGGTGCGGCTGCTGCGGGCGGCCCCCACGGTCAACGCGTTCTTGCACGAGGCCGGCGAGCCGATCGACAGCCAGTCGACGAAGCCGGGCGCGGCGTGCAGCGCGTCGGCGGCGGCGCCCTCGTTGCCGGCGGCGATCACCACGAGCAGGTCGCGCCGCTCGGCGACGTACGCGTCGACGTCGGTCGACTCGACCGTGTACATCGACTCCGTGTCGGCGCCCCAGCTGTTGTTGTGCACCCGGGCGCCGGCCCGGTACGCCGGTTCGAACAGGTCGGTGAGCGACACCGGCAGCCCGCCGAGGCCACCGCGGCGGTCGAGCAGCGACTGGAAGTACAGCGTCGCCTCCGGTGCCACGCCCCGGTACCGGCGGTCCTCCGACGCCGAGCCGTCGCCGAGCACGGAGCCGGCGACGTGCGTTCCGTGCCCGTGCGGGTCGGACGGGTCACCGGGCCGGCCGAGGCCGACCGCCTCGACGATCCGGCCGGCGAAGTCGGGGTGGTCGACGTCGAGCCCGGTGTCGGCGACCGCGACCACCTGCCCCCGGCCGGTCAGCGCCACGGTGCCGCCGTCGGCCACCGCGGGCACCCCGAGCAGGTCGCGGGCCACGTCGTTGAACAGCTTCGGCGGGACGTGCTCCACCATCGTCAGCACGTCGGGGTGCGCCGCCACGGCCGCGGCGGCGACGTCGGTCTCCAGCCGCACCCGGACCCGGCGGCCGCCGGACCCGACCACGTCGAGCCCGCGCGCCTCGAGCCAGTCGAGCACGCGGTCGCGGGCGTCGGCGCCGGTCAGCCACAGGTCCCAGGCCCGGGGGGTCTCCTCGGGCGCGGCGCCGAACGGTCCGCGGGGTCGCAACGGCGCCTCCGTGAGCACCTGCGGCCCGGTGACCTCCGTGCCGTGCCGCACGACATCGGCGACGAAGTCGAGCCCGATCACCGCGTCGGCCTGTTCCCGGGTCGCGGTCGCCAGGTACGCCGCGCCGGACAACCGCTCCTCCAGCCGGGCGCCCGTGCCCTCGATCGCGACGCGCCGCTCCTCGAGCAGCGGTCCGTCGACCAGCGTCACCCGCCACTGGGTGGTGGCGCCGGGCGCGAGGTCGGGCAGGTCGTCGCCGCGGCCGCCGGGCGCCGACCCGGTGCCGAGCCAGCGGCGGTTGTCGTCGTCGCCGGTGGCGGGCGGGTGGTCGTCGACGACGACGCCCGCGGCCACCAGGTCGGCAACGGCGTCGTCGTCGAGGTCGCCGATCGCGTAGCTGTCGGTGGTGACCGGGTCGGCGAGCCGGTCGAGGGCCGCGCTCCGTCCCGCGTCGTCGAGGAAGTAGGCGATGACTCGTCTCCGTGCCACGGATGGAGTGTGGCAGGCCCGCTCGACGCGTCTATCTGCACCAGCGGTGCAACAAAGCCTTAAGTCTGGCTGAGGAGGTGGCCGGACGGCCCGGACGGCGTGTCACGGTTCGATCAGGGCGGGCGCTGATCAAGGGCGGTAGACATGAGACCAGGCAGAAGAGGCCGGACCCGCGCGGTCGCGGCGGTCGCGGCGACCCTGCTCGTCGGCGGGCTGGCGTTCGCGCCCGTCGCCGGTGCCACGACCACCCAGGGGTCGGAGCGGCGGTCGTCGTTACTCCGCTTCTGGCTCGACCGTCTCGGGAACGACCGGGGCGGTCAGGTCGGGCAACCGGGCGGCGGCGCGACCCAACCGGCCGCACCGCCCGAGGACGACGGGGACGACGGGGACGGCGGCGCCGCGCCCGACGGTGACTGCGACGCGGTCACCGTGATCGCGGCCCGCGGGACCGGTGAGCCCGCCGGCACCGGCTTCCTGCTCGGCCAGGTGTCGCGCCAGATCGACAGCCGCGTCGACGTACCCGTGACGATCGTCGGGCTCGACTACCCGGCCGCGGCCGAGTTCGTCAACAGCCCCCGCCAGGGTGTCGCCGAGCTCAACCGGCTGGTGACCGCGGCCGACGACTGCCTGGTACTGCTGGGCTACTCGCAGGGCGCGATCGTCGTCGGTGACGCGCTCGCCGGGTTCTCGTCCGCGAACGGCGCGAAGGTGCGCGCCGTCGTGATGTTCGGCGACCCGCGGTTCAACAGCGTCGAGCCGTACAACGAGGGCAGCTTCGGCCAGCCCTCACGCGGTCTCAACCCGCGGCGCGCGGGTGAGCTGGCCGCGTTCAACGACCGGATCCAGAACTACTGCAACGGTGGCGACCTGGTGTGCCAGGGCAGCCGGAACGGCGGCGGTGACGGTCACCTCGCCTACGGCCAGTTCGCGGCCGACGCCGCGACGTTCGCCGCCGGCAAGGTCTAGGCCTTCTGGTCACCCGTCTCCGCGGCGGCCAGCCGGTCGCGGAGGCGGGTGCGGACCTCCTCCGGCGTGTACGCCCGGCGCTTGCGTTCGGCCCGCGCCACCACCACCCCGGTCGCCGCCACGCCGACGAACCCGGCGACTCCCAGAACCTTCCACCAGCGTCCACGCATAGAGTGATCCTATGCCGATCACCCTGGACGAGGCGGTGGAACGATCCCGCACCGGCGACATCTGGTTGTTCCGTGGCCGCTCCGGCGCCGACCGGGCGATCCAGTTCGCCACGAACAGCCCGGTGAACCACGTCGGCATGTCGGTGGTGCTCGACGACCTGCCGCCGCTGATGTGGCACGCCGAGCTGGGCAAGTCGCTGCCCGACCGGTGGACCGGCACCAACCACCGCGGCGTGCAGCTGCACGACCTGCGCGACGCGGTACGGGTGTGGGGCGAGCGGTACGGGCAGCGGGCGTGGCTGCGGGAGCTGCAGCAGCCGGCGACCCGCGAGATGGAGGACGCCGTGCTGCGCACCATCGCGCGGCTCGACGGCACGCCGTTCCCGTCGACGTCCAAGCTGGCGTGGCGGTGGGCCCGCGGCCGGGTCCCGCGCGTCCACCTGCCATGGCGGCGCGGGCAGAGTGCCGACGAGGCCACGCTGGAGGTCGCATACTGCGCCGAGGTCGTGGCGCTCACGTACGAGGCCATGGGCCTGCTACCCACGGGCAAGCGGGTCAACTGGTACGACCCGGGCCGGTTCTGGAGCGGCGACGAGCTCGACCTCCAGCGGGGCTACCGCCTCGGCGACGAGGTGTCGGTGGACATCAGGTCCGCCGTGGGTTGAGCCTTCGCGTCGGTGCCGCCGCGAGCGGGTCCGCCGGCCAGGGGTGGCGCGGGTAGCGTCCGCGCATCTCTCCCCGCACGGCCGGGTACCCGTTGCGCCAGAACGACTCCAGGTCCGCGGTGACCGCGAGCGGCCGGCCCGCCGGCGACAGCAGGTGCACCACGACCGGCACCCGTCCGCCGCCGACCCGCGGCGACGCCGTCCAGCCGAACAGCTCCTGCAGCTTCACCGCGAGCACCGGCGTGCCGTCGCTGTAGTCCAGCCGCACGCGGCTGCCGGTCGGCACCTCCAGCCGTTCCGGCGCGAGGTCGTCGAGCCGGGCCGCCTGCCGGTGGTCGAGCAGCCGGCGCAGCGCCACCGCCAGGTCGGCGCGGGCGAGGTCGGCACGGCGCCGGGCCCGCAGAAGCTCCGGCCCGAGCCAGGTGTCCACTGTGGACAGCAGGGCGTCGTCGCCGACGTCGGGCCAGTCGTCGCCGAGCGCGGCGTGGCAGAAGGCCAGCCGGTCACGCAGGCGCCGCGCGTCCCCGGTCCAGGACAACAGCCCCAGCCCGACGCGGCGCAGGCCCTCGCGCAGCGCGGCCGCGACGGCATCGGGTGGCGGGTCGGCGAGCGGGCGCTCGCGCAGCACGACCGCGCCGAGCCGCTCGACGCGCCGCGCGAGCACGTCGTCGTCGGACCATTCCACCTCGTCGGCGGTCGACAGGAGGGTGGCGCCGATCTCGCGGGCCGTGCCCTCGTCGATCGCGGCCGCGAGGCGCACGGTCGCCGACGGCGCGCCGGCCTGCCGCACGGCGGTGGCGATCGCGAGCCAGGCCGCGCCGGCGAGCGGTGAGCCGGGTGCGAGGTCGGCGGCGGTGCCGCCCGCCATCAGATAACCGCCGGACCGCCGGCGCGCCAACCGTTCCGGGAACGCCAGCCCGGCGACGATGCCGGCGGCGAGATCGTCCGCGACCGCCGTCGGTCCGGCGCCGCCGCCGTCGGTGAGGCGCCGGGTCTCCTCGCGCCAGCGTGCGGACGCCGGGTCGCGGCCCTCGCGGAGGCGGCGCCACACGGCGGCCAGGTCGTCGCCGCCCGCGGGGGCGTCCGCGGCGAGGATCGCGACGACCTCGGCCGCCCGCCGGGCACCGACCAGGTCGGCGCCGTCGAGCAGGGCGCGCCCGAGCCGGGGGTGCACGCCGGCGGCGGCGATCCGGCGTCCGCGGTCGGTGACGCGGCCCGCGTCGTCGACGGCGTCGAGGTCACGCAGGGTCCGGCGGGCGACCGCCATCGCCGCGTCCGGTGGCGGGTCGAGCAGCGGCAGCCCGTCGCCGGTCGGGTCGCCCCACTCGGCCAGCGCGAGCGCGAAGCCGGTGAGGTCGGCGGTGGCGATCTCGGGCTCCGGCTGGGCCGGCAGCCGGTCGTGGTCGGCCGCGCTCCAGCAGCGGTACACCCGTCCCGGCGCCTCCCGGCCGGCGCGCCCGGCCCGCTGGTGTGCGACCGACCGCGACACCCGCACGGTCACCAGCGCGCCGAGGCCACGGGCCAGGTCGAGGCGCGGCACCCGGGCGAGCCCCGCGTCGACGACCGTCCGCACGCCGGGCACGGTGAGGCTGCTCTCGCCGACCGCCGTCGACAGCACGACCCGTCGCCGGTCCGCGGGGCGCAGCACGGCGTCCTGGTCGCGGGCGCCCAGGCGACCGTGCAGCCGCGCGACGTCGAGGCCGGTCAGGCGCCGCGCGACCGCCTCGAGCTCGCCGGCCCCGGGCAGGAACACGAGCACGTCGCCGTCGGTGTCGGCGAACGCCTCCCGGGTCACGGCCGCGACGTGGTCGAGCAGGCGCGGGTCGACCCACAGCCCGCGCGGCGGGTCGACCCGCGCGGCCGGCGGCCGGAACAGCACGTCCACCGGGAACAACGGCGCGTCCGCGCCGATCACCGGTGCGCCGCCGAGCTGCGCGGAGACCCGTGCGGCGTCGGCGGTGGCCGACATCGCCAGCAACGCCAGGTCGGGCCGCAGCACCGACCGCGCCTCGGCGCAGAACGCCACCGCGAGGTCGGTGTCGAGATGCCGCTCGTGGCACTCGTCGACGACGACGGTGGCGACCCCGGGCAGGTCGGCGTCGCGCAGCAGCCGCCGCACGAGCACCCCGGTGGTGACGACCTCGACCTCGGTGGCCGCCGAGACCCGCCGCTCGCCCCGCACGGTGTACCCGACGCGCTGCCCGACCTTCTCGCCGAGGAGCCACGCCATCCGCGCGGCGGCCGCGCGGGCCGCGACCCGCCGCGGCTCGGCGACCACCACCCGCCCGCCACCGCGCGCGGCGGGAGCGGGCGGCACCCGCCCGTCGCCGGCGAGCGCCAGCGGCACCAGCGTCGTCTTGCCGGTTCCGGGCGGCGACACGAGCACCGCCGCCCCGCGCGCGGACAGCGCGGCGGTCAGGTCGGGCAGGACCGCTTCGATCGGCAGCACCGGTCAAGTAGACACCGGGGCGCGCCGGCGCCGGACGGGGTACCACCAGTTGACCCGCCCGAACCAGGCCACCAGGGCCGGGGTCAGCACGCCCCGCACGATCGTCGCGTCGATCGCGATGCCCAGGCCCAGCGTCGTCGCGAAGATCTTCACGTCGACGACGGGCACCGTCGACAGCGCCACGAACGCGCAGAACAGGATCAGCGCGGCCGAGGTCACCAGCCGGCCGGTGTGGCTCAGCCCGTACACGGTGGCGTCGTCGGTCGACATGCCCAGGTCGTGGCCCTCGCGGATGCGGGCCAGGATGAACACCTCGTAGTCCATCGACAGGCCGAACAGGAACGAGAACGCCGCGATCGGCACCCACACCGTGATCGTGCCGGCGGTCTCGGTGTCGAAGATCGCCCTGCTGCCGTACCCGTCCTGCCAGATCAGCACCGCGAGCCCGTAGGCGGCACCGATCGACAGCACGTTGAGCAGCAGCGCCTTGATGGGCAGCCACACCGACCGCAGCGCCCGGGCGAGCAGGAGGAACGTCACCACGACGATGAGGGCCAGCAGCCACCACGCGTTGCCGTAGATGGCGTCGACGGAGTCGGCGTCCTCGGCCGCGGTCCCGCCGACCCGGCCGACGCCGGCGACCGCCGCGCGGACCGACGCCACCGCGTCGGCCCCGGCGGGTGTGGCCGGGTCGACGGACAGGATCACCAGCACCACCCGACCGCCGGACGACCCGGTCCAGGCCGCGGTGTCGGGCGCGGCCGTCGCGGCCACGCCCTCGATGCCGGTGACGGCCGTGCGCACGGCCGCGGCGTCGCCGGTGAGAACCTCGGCGGGACGCAGGACGCCCGGCGTGACGCCGCTGTCCACAAGGGACGCGTACCCGCGGGCCGCGGGACTGTCGCCGCCCGCGAGCGCCGCGAGCTCCGGCGAGCCGAGCCGGATTCCGAGCACCGGCAACGCCATGACGGTCAGGGCGGCGGTGGCGAGCACGGCGGCGACGATGCGGTGCCGCACCACGAACGAGGCGGTCCGGTGCCAGAACCGGCTGTCGGTGCCCGGCGGGCGCCGGCGCGGCCACTCCAGCCGGCCGCCGGCCACCGCGAGCACCGCCGGCAGCAGCGTGAGCGCCACGAGCACGCTCACCAGCGGGATCAGCATGCCGCCGATGCCGACGCTGCGCAGGAACGGCAGCGGCAGCACCACCAGCACGAGCAACGAGACCGCGACGGTCACGCCGCTGAAGACCACGGCGCGGCCGGCGGTCGCCATCGCGGTGCGCACGGCCGTGTCGTTGTCGGCGCCACCGGCCCGCTCCTCGCGCCACCGCGTGATGACCAGCAGCGCGTAGTCGATCGCGACGCCGAGCCCGATCAGGCCGACGAGGTACTGCACGATGAACGACACGTCGAGCCCGGCGGTGAGGCCGAGCACGAGCAGGAACGTCGTGGTGATCGCGACGGCGGCCAGGGCCAGCGGCACGAGGGCCAGCACCGACCCGAACGCCAGCGCCAGGATGACCAGCGCGCCGCCGGCGCCCAGCAGGATCTCCACGATGATCGGCCGGTCGGAGCCGCCGCCGCTCTCGTTCAGGGGCACCACGCCGGTGACGAGCAGCGGCGCCCCGGCCACCCGCGCGTCGGCCACGGTGGCGGCCAGGCGCGGCTCGGCCTCGGCGTACGTGACCGGTCCCGGCGTGACGTTCGGGTAGACCAGCGCGACGGCGGTGCGCCGGTCCGACGACACGAACGGGGCCTCGTAGCCGGTGTCGAGCGCCGACACCACCCGCCATCCCGGCTGCGCGAGCCGGCCGAACGCGGCACCGAGCTCGCCCCGCGCCGCCGGGTCGTCCAGGGTGGTTCCGGCCGGCACGGTCACGGTGACCACGAGCGGGTCGGCCTGGCCGCCGCCGTTGCCGAACTGCGCCCGGATGTCCTGGTTCGTCTCGTAGGCGGGCTGGCCGGGCAGGCCGAAGTCGTAGCTGAGCCGGTCGATCGTGGTGGGCGCGAACGCGCCGCCGACGACGGCGACCACCGCCCATCCGACGATCACCAGCCAGCGGTGGCGCAGGACACGGTCGGTCCAGCCGGCCATCACGGGCCTCCAGATGACTATAAGAAAACTTATACTGACGGCCCGACCATACGCTACCCACCATGGATACGACAGCCGGCGACGCGACGGATGCGGAGTGGCCGTTCCCCGAGCCCGACGACGTGGTCGGCTGGACGATCGTGCGCACCGGCCACGCGGTGGGCCGCGCCTTCACCCGCGAACTGGCCGCCGTCGGGCTCAAGCCGCACATCTTCGGTGTTCTCGCGCAGGCGCGGCACAGCCCCGGCCTGTCGTCGGCCGAGCTCGCCCGCCACGTGCTGGTGACCCCGCAGAGCATGGGCGAGATCCTGCGCCGGATGGCCGCCGACGGGCTGGTCGAGTACACGCCGCCGAAGCGCGGCCAACGCATGCGCGTGCACCTCACCGACGCCGGCTCCGACCTGCTCGACCGCGCGTTCCAGGTGGTCGGCGCGATGAACGCGCCCACCTACCTGGGCCTGTCGCCGGAGGAGTCGCGCCACCTGAACACGTTGCTGCACAAGGTGCTCACGGCGACCGGCTAGGCACCGGTGCTAGGCGTGCCGCCCGGGTACCACCAGCCCCGTCTCGTACGCCACCACCACCGCCTGCGCCCGGCTGGCCAGGTTCAGCTTGGCCATCAACCGGTTCAGGTGGCTCTTCACGGTCGCCTCGGTGACGAACAGCTCCCCGGCGATGTCCACATTGGACCGTCCGGCGGCCACGAGCCGCAGCACGTCGGTCTCCCGCGCGGTCAGCGGGGCCAGCTGCGGACCGGGCGACGGCGCCGGGCGCGGCACGTACGCCTCGACGAGCCGGCGCATGACCGACGGCGCGAACAGCATGTCGCCGCCGGCGACGGTACGGATGGCCGCGATGAGCCGCTCGGGCGAGGTCTCCTTCAGCAGGAACCCGCTGGCACCGGCGCGCAGCGCCGCGTACACGTACTCGTCGAGGTCGAACGTCGTGAGGACCAGCACCCGCGACGGTGCGCCGGGCGCGGCCAGGATCCGCCCGGTGGCGGCGACGCCGTCGAGCCCGGGCATCCGGATGTCCATGAGGATCACGTCGGGACGGTGCTCGGCGGCCAACGCCACGGCCGCGTGACCGTCGGCGGCCTCACCGACGACGTCGAGCCCGGGCACCGCCCGGATGAGCGCGGCCAGCCCGGCCCGGATCAGCTCCTGGTCGTCGACGACCAGCACGGTGGTCATGGCGGCACCGGTAGCACCAGCTGCACTTCGAATCCGTCCCCCGAGGCTCTGGGGCCCGCGCGCAGGCTGCCCCCGTACAGCATCGCCCGCTCACGCATCCCCCTCAACCCGTTGCCGGCCCTAGCCGTGACCCGCGCGCCACCCGCGCCGTCGTCGACGACCGTGACCCGCAGCTCCCCGTCGGCGTGGTCGACCGTCACCGCCACCGACGCGGCGCGGGCGTGTTTCAGCACGTTGGTCAGGCTCTCCTGCACGACCCGGTACGCGCACAGCTCCAGCCCGGGCGCCAGCGGACGCGGCGTACCCGTGACGACGACGTCCACCGCCACGCCGGCGGCCCGCATCCGGTCGGCCAGCTCCGACAGCCCGGCCAGCCCCGGCGCCGGCGCGAAGTCCCCGGCCGGCCCCTCGACGCGCAGCAGTTCCAGCACCCGGCGCAGCTCGCGCAGCGCCTCGCGTCCGGTGTCGAGCACGGTGCCGAGGGCGGCGTCGGCGGTGCCCGGGTCGGAGCGCAGCACGTACCGCGACAGCCCCGCCTGCACCGCGATGACCGACAGGTGGTGCGCGACGACGTCGTGCAGCTCCCGCGCCAGGCGGACCCGCTCCTCGGCCACGGCCCGGCGCGCGAGCTCCGTTCCCGCCGCGGCGAGCCGCCGGTTGGCCACGGCGAGCCGGCGGGCGACGTCACCGAACCACCAGACCACCGCCGGAACCACCGCGCCCTGCGCGAGCAGCGTGACCACCGGCGTCTGTCCACCCAGGACACCGCCGGCGACCCAGCCGGCGCAGCACAGCGCGGCGCACGCCAGCACGTGCCGCCACGGACGCGTCGACGCGACCGTGTACAGCCCGACCAGGATCCCGTAGGTGCCGTGCGCCGGCGGGTAGCCCGCCACGGGAAGCAGGCACCAGAACCCCATGCAGGCGAGCAGCACGGTCGTCGGTGCCCGCCGGCGCAGCGCGACCGGCAGCGTCGCGAGCAGGGTGAGCACGACGGCCACGCCGTCGAACGGGCGCAACGGACCGGGCACGACGTCGAACCCCTGCAGCACGCTGACGACCGCGATCGCGACCGCCATGACGACGTCGGTCGCCGTCGGATGCGCCGCGGCCACGTGCCGGAGCCACCGTGCTGGGCGCATCGCCGCACCATAGACCCGGCCCGCCGGCGCCGTCCTCCACCCCCGGTTGGAGGAACGGGTCCGGCGTCAGCGACCCGGTACAGGCCCGTCCGCGCCGGCCGGCTCCGCCACCGGCCCCGCCACCGGGCCCGCGACCGGGGCCGGCACCGGGGCCGGCCGGCGCGTGGGCAGCCGGGTCAGCGCGACCCCGACCAGGCACAGCGCGCCACCGAGCAGCGCGAGCGCCGTCGGCACCTCACCGAGGAGCGTCCACGACATGAGGACCGTGAGCGCGGGCACCAGGTACGACGACGAGCTCAGCCTTCCCGCGCTGGTGTGCTGCAACGCGTACGCCCACGTCGCGAACGCCACCGCCGTGGGGAACATCCCCTTGTAGACGATCCCGAGCGTCGCGCCGACCGGTGCGTGCGCGACCTCGGCGACCAGTGCCGGCGCGAACGGCAGGCACACCACGAGCCCGGCGACGCAGCCGAGCCAGGTCGCGGTGAACGGGTCCACGTCGGACAGCGCCTTCTTCTGCAACAGAACTCCGACCGCGTACAGCACCGCGGCGCCGAGCGCGAGCAGCACCCCGACCGCGTCGTGCCGCCCGGTCGACGTGGCGACCGCGATCGTGGCCACCCCGCCGAACGCGACGACGAGGCCGGTCACCAGGCCGCGGGGGAAGCCCTCGCGCAGCCAGACGCCGGCGAACACCGCGATGAGGATCGGACCGACGCAGATGATCAGCGCCGCGGTGCCCGCGTCGACGTAGCGCTCGGCCGCGTTCAGCAGCACGGCGTACAGCCCGAACCACAGCGCGCCGGACGCCAGCACCAGCGCCAACGGCCGTCCCCGCGGCAGGGCGCGCCGGGGACGGAACGCGACGACCGCGACCAGCGCGACCGCGCCGACCAGGAGGCGGCCGAGGGCCATCGCCACGGGCGAGTAGTCCTCGCCGACGGCCCGGATCGCGATGAAGGCCGAGGCCCAGAACAGCATGGTCACGCCGGCGGCCAGGGCCGGAAGGAGGCGGGTCACGCTTCCGATCCTGAGGTGCCCCTCGATTAAGCACAAGCAAACGTTCCTTCACGACCATTCAGGTACGCTAAAGCGATGCTGGACGTCCACCGGCTGCGCGTCTTCCGCGCCGTCGTCGCGAGCGGGTCGGTGCACGCCGCCGCCACCAACCTCGGCTACACCGCGTCGGCGGTGAGCCAGCACGTGTCCGCGCTGCAGCGCGAGACCGGCCTGGTGCTCATGACCCGCAACGGCCGCGGCGTCGAGCCCACCTCGGCGGGGCTGGCCCTCGCCACCGAGATCGACAGCGTGCTCGACCGGCTGTCGGGCGTCGAGTCGTTCGTCGCCGACCTGCGCGAGGGTCGGGCCGGCACGCTGTCGGTGGCCTACTTCGCGTCGGTCGGCGCGGCCTGGATGCCCGCGGTGGTGCGGGCCCTGCTGCGCGACTTCCCCGGCATCCGGCTCGACCTGTCGCTGCGCGACGACGTCGCGCTTCCCGACGAGCGCGTCGACGTGCAGATCGCGGTCGCCCCGCGCGACTTCCGGCCGGCGCCGGGCGTGCGGGCGGTGCACCTGCTCGACGAGCCGTACGTGGCCGTGCTGCCACGGTCGCACCCGCTCGCCGGCGAGCCCGCCGTCGACCTGGCCCGGCTGGCCGGCGACCGCTGGGTCGACAACGACTTCGCCCGCGGCTGGTGCCGGCAGAACCTCGTCGAGGCCTGCCAGGCGGCCGGTTTCAGCCCGCCGTTCCACGTCGAGGCGCACGACTACCCGACGGCCGTCGCGTTCGTCGACGCGGGCATCGGCATCACCGTGCTGCCCCGGATCGGCGCGGCGAACCTGCCACCCGGCGCGGTGGCGGTGCCGGTCGCCAACCCGACGCCCGAGCGGTCGATCCACGCGCTGGTGCAGACCGCCGTGCTCGACACCCCGCCGGTGCGGCGCGCCCTGCAGCTCCTTCAGGAGCGGATCGCGACCACGGCCCGGTCGTAGAGGTCGGCCATGTCGGCCTTCCCGTCCGAGGCGACCCACGCGTCCGACGCGGTGTCCACACAGGACAGCACCGCCGACACGACCGCCGAGGCGGTGAAGACCGCGTCGGGACCGCCGACGCGGTCGGCCACCAGCGGCACGAGGGCGTCGCGCCAGTGCTGCCGCTTCTCGAAAAGCCTCGCCCGCAGCGTGGGCGAGCCGTGCATCATCCGGGCGATCGCGAGGTCGGCCACCGGGTCGGCGAACGTCTCCGGTGCCGCGTCGAGCATGGCGTTGCGCAGCGCGGTCCACGGGTCCTCGTCGGCGGGACGGGCGGCCAGCGCCCGCGCGACGGCGTCTCCCCGCGCGGCCAGGTCGCCCAGGAGCACGTCCTCCTTGCTGCCGAAGTAGCGGAAGAACGAGCGCCGGGAGATGCCGACGGTCTCGACGATCTGGTCGACCGTCGTCGCGTCGAAGCCCTGCTCGACGAAGAGCGCGCACGCCGTGGCGGTGATCTCCGCCCGGAGCGCGGCCCGCTGACGGTCCCAGGCGGTCACCACCCGATCGTACCCGAGATGCCAACCTGGCACTTGGTGCCAGGTTGGCGTACGGTGTCGACATGACCGTTCTCATCACCGGAGCGAGCTCCGGCATCGGCCGCGCCTTCGCGACCGCGTTCGCCGCCCGGGGCACCGACGTCGCCCTCGTCGCACGCCGGGCCGACCGGCTCGAGGCGCTCGCCGCCGACCTGCGCGCCCGGCACGGCGTCGCCGCTCACGCCGTTCCCTCCGATCTGTCGGTGCCGGGCGTCGGCGGCGACCTGCGCGACGCGATGGCCACGCGCGGCCTGCGCGTGACCGGGCTGGTCAACAACGCCGGCTTCGCGTCCTTCGGCCCGTTCGTCGACGGGGACCCGGCGCACCTGGCCCGCGAGGTCGCGGTCGACGTGGGCGCGCCGGTGCAGCTCACCGCCGCGTTCCTGCCCTCACTCGTGGCGGCCGGCGGCGGGTTCGTCATCAACGTCGCGAGCATGGCCGCGTACGTGCCGACGCCGCGGATGGCGGTCTACGGCGCGGCGAAGGCGTTCGTGCTGAGCTTCACGGAGGCGCTGTGGGCGGAGACGCGCGGCACCGGCGTCACCGTGTTCGCGGTTTCGCCGGGCGCGACGAGCACCGAGTTCAACGCGGTCGTCGGCACCGACGACGCCACCGCCGGCGCCCGCATGCGCCGGCCCGAGGACGTGGTGGCGACCGCGCTGGCCCACCTCGACCGGCGCGACCCCGGTCCGAGCGTCATCGACGGCCGCGGCAACCGGCTGGGCGCCGCCGCCGGACGTTTCCTGACCCGCCGGGCGGCCGTGCGCCTGATGGACCGCATCAGCGACCCGGCCCGCCGCCACGCCACCGCGGGCCGCTGATCAGGCGCGCGGCGCGGCGACGCTGGCCCGCGGCACCAGGGTCGGTGCGATCGTGTGCCGTTCCGGCGCCGGTCCCGCGTCGATCTGCCGCAGCAGCAACGACAGCGACGCGAACGCCACCGCGCCGAAGTCGGGGCGGATCGTCGTCAGCGGCGGGATGAAGTACGCCGCCTCCGGCACGTCGTCGAAGCCGACGATGCTCACGTCGCCCGGCACCGACCGGCCGTGCTCGCTCAGCGCCCGCAGGATCCCGAGGGCCTGGTGGTCGTTCGCGGCGAACACCGCGGTGACGTCGGGCATGCGGGCGAGCATCTGCCCGGCCCGGTAACCGGCCGCGGCGGTCCAGTCGGCGCCGGAGATCACCGGCGGCACCTCGGCGCCGGCGTCGCGCAGCGCCTCCTGCCAGCCCCGCACCCGGCCGGCGCTGTCGAACCAGTCCACCGGCCCCGACACGTGCCACACGGTCCGGTGGCCCGCGTCGAGGAGGTGGCGGGTGGCGTCACGGGCGCCGGCCACCTGGTCGACGGTCACCAGGGCGGCCGAGCGCTCCGGGTCGCCGTCGATGGTCACCAGGGGGATCGTCGACGGCAGCTCGGCCAGCGCCTCGGTGGCCGACGCGACCGGCGCGATCACCACGATGCCGGCGACGCGGTGGTCGAGGTGCCGCTCCACCGCGTCGGAGATCGACTGCCGGTCGAGGTCGGTCACGCTCCCGACGCTGACCGCGAACCCGGCGTCGGCCGCCGCGCGTTCCACCGCGCTGAGCAGCGACGCCGGGCCGTACAGCGTCGAGTTGAGCGTGACCACGCCGATCAGCGTCGACCGGCCGGTGACCAGGGCCTTCGCCGTGCGGTTGGGCCGGTACCCGAGCTCGGCGATCGCGGCACGCACCCGCAGCCGGGTCTGCTCCCGCACGTTCGGGTGGTCGTTGAGCACGCGCGAGACCGTCTGGTGCGAAACACCCGCCAGCCGGGCCACATCGGTCATGGCGGGGCCCCGCGTGATCCTGTCGTCCATTGAGCACCCCGCACACGATCGGTACCGAACCGACACTGAAGGTACCGCAGCGTCACCGGTAATCGATCACGGCAACCGCCTCCCGCTCCGCCGCCCCCACGTCGCGGGGCGAGCTCCGCGAGGCGGTCCAGCGCAGTCTCCGGTCTCCCGGTGCTGGTGGACGCGCCGCTTCGGCGAGGAACTCCGCGTACAGGGGCGGGTGGCGCCGGGCCCGGTCAGCTCCCGTTCGAGGCGCTCGTCGACGCGGACGAGCGCGGCGCCGAGCACCGGTCCTGTCAGATGTGCGACCGTGGCGGCGATGGCGCCTCGGATGTCGACGCCCTCTGCCGGACGACGCGACCTATCGTCAGTCCCCCCGGACCCGGACCACGACCGTG
This sequence comes from Virgisporangium ochraceum, assembly GCF_016863655.1. GTDB lineage: Bacteria > Actinomycetota > Actinomycetes > Mycobacteriales > Micromonosporaceae > Virgisporangium > Virgisporangium ochraceum. Next base: position 5,599 of record NZ_BOPH01000099.1, on the reverse strand, counting down.
GCCGCGTCGAACCGGGACCCGGCGGAGGCCGCCTCCGGAACCGACCCGTCGGGCGCCACGCCGGCGACGGCCACCGTGTCGGTCTCCCACCGGACGGCGGCCGCCCCGAGCACCGCACCCCCGCCCAACGACAGCACCACCGCCGCCGCGACTGTGGCGAGCCGCCGCGCCCACGGCCTCCCCGCGCCCATCGGCGGTCCCGCGGCCATCGGCGGGACGGCCGGACGCTCGGGCCACAGCGGCCGGCTCCGGTCACGGTTCGGGTCGGCTTCCGGGTACCGGTTCTCCGTCATGCCGCTCAGCGTCGCGACCCGCCCTGAGCCGACCCTGTCCCGTCCCTGTGCGCCGCCTGTGCACGGAAAACGCCGCCGGTGCGGGCGGCCGGCCCGCGGCTCAGGGGAGGAACACGCCGTACAGGTCCTCGACCGGAAGCGCCCGCTCCCGGGTGACCGTGCGTCCGAGAACCGCCAACCGTTCACCGACCGCCGTTCCGGCGAGCGGCCCGTCCACGAGCACCCGCGCGGCCAGGTCCCGCCACGCCCGTCCCGGCTTGCGTGGACCGCGCCCGATCAGCGGTGGCTCCGCCCGGCCGATCCACTCCCCCTCGTACACCGACCGGTCCAGCTCCTCCACCAGGCCTGCCGCCAACGCGCGCAGCACGTCCGCGGACGGCACCGGCGCTCCGGCGACGCTGAGGAGCAGCACCCCGAACGTCACGTACGGCAGGTCCCGCGGGGTGAGCCGCCAGTCGCCGGGTACGGTCAGCCGGCACCAGGCCAGGAACCGGCGGGCCGCGGCCAACTCCGCCCCGCCCGGCTCGGCCCCGCCCAGCGACAGGGCGGCGCGCAGGAACGCGGGCAGCCGCAGGAGCGGCTCCTCGTAGGGTGTGGCGGCGCCGAGCAGCACCGACCCGGACCACAGGTCCACGACGTCGCCGAGGCCGTGGCCGAGGGTCAGCACGAGCACCTCGTGCGGCGCCCACTCCAGGTGCGTGGGCGGGTCGGGGTCGGCCAGCAGCGCGGTCAGCGCGGCCCGGTGGGCGGGGAGGTCGTGACCGTAGTCGGCGGCGGCCAGCTCGTCGACGGTCGCCGGGCCGATGCGGGGGGCCAGCAGCGTGTGTACCGCCCGCGGGTCGGGGTCCATGGCGCGCAGCAGGGCGGCCAGGTCGGGGTCGACGGGTAGGGCGTCGGTGGTCACCGGGTCAGGGTCGCAACCGCGGTCCACCATGGTCTGCGCCACTTTAGGGGTCGGCCGGACCGCGCAACCGGCTCCGGACGGGCTACGGTCCCTGCGACGAAAGGGGAACACCGTGCCGTCGAAGGCCGCCGACCTCGCCCGCATCGCGGTGTTCGCCGCGCTCATCGCGGCCCTCGGACTGCCCGGAACCCTGACGCCGTTCGGCAACGCGGTGCCGATCACCGCGCAGACCCTGGGTGTCATGCTGGCCGGTGCCCTGCTGGGCGCGTGGCGCGGCGCGGCCGCCTGCGCGGTGTTCCTGGCCCTCGTGGCGGCCGGGCTGCCGCTGCTCGCCGGCGGGCGCGGTGGCCTCGGCGTGTTCGCCGGCCCGAGCGCGGGCTACCTCATCGCGTTCCCGCTCGGCGCGTTCGTCATCGGCCTCCTGACCGAGCGCATGCTGCCGAACTACCGTCTGTGGCTCGGCATCCTGATCAACATCGTCGGCGGCATCCTCGTCGTCTACGCCATCGGCATCCCGGTGCAGGCGGCCCGCGTCGGCAGCGGACTCCTCGCCGTGGTGCAGGCGTCGTTCCAGTTCCTCCCCGGCGACCTGATCAAGGCCGTGATCGCCGCGGTCGTCGCCCGCCAGGTGCACCGGGCCTACCCGGCCCTGGTGGGAAGCCGCACAGAATGAGCCGGACAGAATGAGCCGCACAGAATGAGCCGCACCGAATGACACCCGCCGTCACCGGCCCGTCCGGCACGGTCACCCACCGGGAGCTCGCCGACCGCGTGGCCGCCGCGGCGCGCGGCCTCGCCCCCGGCGTGCGCTTCGCCGTCTGCGAGCCGGATCCGCTCGACACGATCGTCGCGGTCCTGGCCGCCGACCGCGCCGGGGCGACCGCCGTCGTGGTCGATGCCGCCTGGTCGCCCGCCCAACGCCGCCGCGCGCTCTCCACGAGCGGGGTGACGGGCACAGCACCGTCGCCGTCCACATCTGCGACCCCGTTCTGGGTGGGGTTCACCTCCGGAAGCGCGGGCACGCCGAGGCCGATCGCCCGCACCTCGGCGTCGTGGACCTCCAGCTACCCCCTGGTGAGCGAGCGCACCGGTATCCGCGCCGGCCGGACGGTCGGCATCCCGGGCCCGCTGGCGTCGTCGCTGTTCCTGTTCGGCACGCTGCACGCCCTGTGGGCCGGTGCCCACGTGGTCGCTCCGGGCCGCTGGGACCCGGCGGCGATGGACGGCCTCGACGCCGTCCACTGCGTCCCGACGATGCTCGCCGACCTCCTCGACCTGCCGACCCCACCTCCCGTCGCCGTCTGCGGCGGCGCCGCCCTGCCCACCCCGGTGCGCGACCGTGCGCGCAGCCGGGGCGTGCGCATCGCCGACTACTACGGCGCCACCGAGCTGTCGTTCGTCGCCTGGGGCACCCCGGACGGCCGGCTGGAGCCCCTTCCCGACGTCGAGGTCGAGGTGCGTTCCGGCGAGATCTGGGTCCGCGGCCCGTACCTGTCCCTCGGCTACGCCGCCGACGTCGACGGCCCCCTCCGCTGGGACGGGGCCGGCTTCGCCACCGTCGGCGACCTGGGCACCCTCCACGACGGCACCCTCCGGGTGCTGGGCCGCGGCGACGGCACCATCATGTGCGGCGGCACCCCCGTCCTCCCCCAGGACGTCGAGCACGTCCTCCTCGACCTCCCCTCCGTCCGCGACGCCGTGGTGGTCGGCACCCCCCACGACCGCCTGGGCGCCGTGGTGACGGCCGTCATCGAGCCGGTCGCCGCTCCGCCGACCTCCCCGCACCCGTCACTGCTGGCCTCCCTGCGCGCCGCGACCCGCGAGCGCCTGGCCGCCCCGCAACGCCCGCGCCACTGGTACGTGATGCCGAGCCTTCCCCGCACCGGTGCGGGGAAGGTCGCGCGCACCGCCGTGGCCGAGGCGGTACGCACCGGCACCCTGGCCGCGAGGCGCCTCCGATGAGCCGCCCGGACCCGGCCACGCCCGGCCGGCAGCCCGCCTCCACAGGCCCCGCCGGCGCGCCCACGCCGGTGATCGTCGCGGCCCGGCGGACGCCCATCGGCACCGCCGGCAGGGCGCTGCGCGACCTCACCGTCGCCGACCTGGCGGCGCCCGTGCTGCGGGCGGTGCTCGACGACGCCGGAGCCGCCTCCCCCGTCGACGACGTGATCCTGGGCAACTGCATGGGACCGGGAGGCAACGTCGCCCGGGTGGCGGCGCTCGCCGCGGGACTGGGCACCGACGTACCCGGCCTGACCGTGGACCGGCAGTGCGGCAGTGGGCTCGAGGCCATCAACCTCGCCGCCGGACTGGTGCGGGCCGGGGTGGGTGGCCTGTACCTGGCGGGCGGCGTCGAGAGCGCGTCGACGGCACCTGTGCGCCACTGGCCCGGCGACCCGCCCGTCCGGTACTCCCGCGCCCCCTTCGCCCCACCGGGGTTTCCCGATCCCGGGATGGGCGAGGCCGCCGACCTCGTGGCCGCCGAGCACGGCGTCAGCCGGGAGCGCCAGGACGCGTACGCGGAGCGGAGCCACGCTCACGCGGTCACCCGGTCCCGTGAACTGCGCACTGAGCTGGTGCCGGTGGGCGGCCTCCAGCACGACGAACGCCCCCGCGCCGGCCTGACGGCCGCGCGCCTGAAGCGGCTGCGGCCGGCGTTCGTCGCGGGCGGGACCGTCACCGCGGGCAACTCGTGCGGCGTCAGCGACGGCGCGGCCGTCGTGGCCGTCCAGGCGGGCGGGCACGGGCTGCGGATCCTCGACTGGCAGGTCAGCGGCGGCGACCCCGCCCGCCCCGGCATCGCGCTGGTTCCGGCCGTGCGGACCCTTCTCGACCGCCACGGGCTCAAACCCGGGGACCTTCCGGCGGTCGAGATCACCGAGGCGTTCGCCGGGCAGGTGCTGGCCTGCCTCGACCTGCTCGGCATCGACGAGTCCGTGGTGTGCGCCGGCGGCGGCGCGATCGCGCTCGGCCACCCGTGGGGTGCCTCGGGGGCGGTGCTGATGGTGCGGCTGTTCACCCGGATGGTCCGGATGAACGGACCCGACCTGGGGCTGGCCGCGTGCGCGATCGGTGGTGGGCTCGGGGTGGCGACGCTCGTGGCGCGGGTGTGATCGAGGTCGACGGCGTCACCCACCGGTTCGGCGACCGGGTGGTGCTGCGCGACGTGACCGTGTCCTTCGACGAGCGGCGGGTCGGCGTCGTGGGCGCGAACGGGTCGGGCAAGTCGACGTTCGCGCGGCTGCTGAACGGGCTGGTGCGACCGTCGTCGGGGCGGGTGCGGGTCGACGGCCTCGACACCCGGCGCGACGGCGCGGCGGTGCGGCGCCGCGTCGGGTTCATGTTCACCGACCCCGACAACCAGATCGTCATGCCGACCGTCGCCGAGGACGTGGCGTTCAGCCTGCGCCGCCTGCCGCGCGCGTCGGTGGCGCCGCGCGTGGCGTCGCTGTTGTCGCGCTTCGGGTTGGACGCGCACGCGGACCATCCGGCGCACCTGCTCTCCGGTGGGCAGAAGCAGCTGCTGGCCCTGGCGTCGGTGCTGGCCCTCGATCCGGAGACGATCGTGTGCGACGAGCCGACGACGCTGCTCGACCTGCGCAACGCCCGCCTGGTCGGCCGGGTGCTGCACGACCTGCCGCAGCGGACCGTGCTCGTGACCCACCACCTCGACCTGCTCGACGGCTACGACCGCGTGCTCGTCTTCGACGAGGGCCGGCTGGTGTGCGACGACGTCCCGGCGGCCGCGGTCGCGTTCTACCGGCGGCTGATGGAGTGACCTACCTCCCCGGGTCCTCGCCGGTGCACCGCTGCGCCCCCGGCGTGAAGCTGCTCCTGCTGACCGTGCTCCTGGCGCTCACGGTGCGGTATCCGCTCGCGATGCTCGCGCCGACGGTCGGCCTGTACGCGCTGGCGCGGGTGCCGTGGCGGGTGGCGCTGTCGACCGTGCGTCCACTGTGGATGCTGCTGCTGGTGACCGGCGTGTTCCAGGTGCTCACGCTCGGCTGGGAAAGAGCTTTCGAGGTGACCGGTGGGCTGCTGGTCTCGGTGGCGCTGGCCGGCCTGGTGACGCTGACGACGCGCGTCACCGACATGCTCGACGCGTTGATGCGGGTGCTGGGCCCGGTGCGGCGGGTCGGCGTCGACCCGGCGCGCATCGCGTTGCTGCTCGCGCTGACGATCCGGTGCGTGCCGATGCTGGCCGCGATCGTGACGTCGGTGCGCGAGGCCCAGGTCGCCCGCGGCGCGGGCCGCAACCCGCTGGCGCTCGCGGTGCCGGTGGTCGTCCGCACGTTGCGCGCCGCCGACGCCCTGGGCGAGGCCCTGACGGCGAGAGGCCTGGACGACTAGCAGCGACCAGCAGTGGTCGCGCCGTTGTCGAGACGTGCGTCGATCTTGCACG